>PBJS01000007.1 GCA_002721165.1 Legionellales bacterium
ACGTCTGTATAAAACGAAATAAAGTGACGCTGAAAATATTTTTCTTATTTTTTTTATTATTTAGTAACGTTTAAAAAATATTATAACTTTTTAACTCTCGCCCAATGGGTCTGGTCCGAATCTGTTAACGCCTGCTGTTCCTTTTTGAGCATAAAAGAAAATCATTATTAGATTTATTAATGGCACAAGACTAATCCAATACCACCAACCCGATTTATTGACATCGTGTAATCGTCGAACAGACACAGATATTGCAGGAGCTAAACTAAAAATTATAAATAAAAACCATATACCATAACCTACAAACATAACAAAACCTGTTTCATCAGAAAAGGAATCACTAGATGTAGATGTATCCGCCATCTGTAATAACATATATTCCGTTAATATCACTTGAGGAATATATAAGGCAAGCGTAAGAAAAAGCATAAAAAGCCAAAATTCTTTTCTTCTTGCTCTTCCACTAAACACCGCATACTTCTTGGTATAGCAATCAATTATTAGACCCATAATTCCCTCACCTTCTAAGGACCTAACAATATAGTACCGCTTCTCTAACTCTAAGGGTCAAGAATCCGCTTTTTTTGGTATTTTAAAAAATCACACTCCAATAAAATCAATAACTTATAATAATAAGCTTACATTATCTAGTAGATATATTAGATAATGTGTGGTTATGTCTGATTTTTATAAAAAATTCACGCAAGCCGTGCTAATTGCAGGTGGCATCATCACCAGCGCACCGCCTGTCTGGGCGACCTCTTTTACTATTAATAGTGGTGAGACGGCAGGCAGGCAGGCCCTGCTTGATGGTGAAACCAGCCTAATTATATCCGGTGGATTTATTAACTCAGCTACACAGGGTATTGGAACTAGCAATGGAATGTCGATAGGTATCACAATCACTAATAACGGCACAATTACATCGGTAAATGATGCTATTGAAGGTCCCGGGGGTGATAACACCGGTGCTATTGCGACTGTTATCAATAATGGCACGATTACCACAACAGCGAATTCAACGAATGCTGACGCTGTAAACTTTGGCGGGGGAACTGCACCTACCCTCATACTGACCAATAACGGTACCATTGAAACATTTGCTACTACCATAGGCGCGGAGGCTGTTATTTCAGGTGGCGAGAATAATATTATTATCAATAACGGCACGATTGCTACGAGAGGCACAACTGCCGACGCTATTACCACATCTTGTAGAAATTGTACTATCACAAACAATGGCACGATTATTACAAAAGGTTTCAATGCTCATGGTATTTTTTATCTCAACGCAGGGACCCAGGAAACTCTTACCATTACCAATACCGGCAGCATTGTAGTGGAAGGACAAAGTTCTAATGGCCTCCTGTTAAATAACGAGGCTGATGTCACTGTTAATAACAGCGGTCTTATCAGAGTTTTAG
Source organism: Legionellales bacterium (assembly GCA_002721165.1). Taxonomy (GTDB): domain Bacteria; phylum Pseudomonadota; class Gammaproteobacteria; order Eutrophobiales; family Eutrophobiaceae; genus UBA11869. The sequence goes on from PBJS01000007.1 coordinate 1,425, forward strand.
ATTCAGCTGAGGAAGCAATCAGAGGCGGCAGTGGCGTCGACACCCTCAACTTACTTTCCGGTTCACAAATCATCGGTATTATCGATTTAAATGGCGGCACCGATATCGTTAACATCTCCGGTGCGAATAATTCATCGACACTAACCTTAACTGATGTCGAAACAATTAATCTTATCAATGGTAATGGTTTAATAGTCGGTACTGTGTCAACCGTCGTTGACCCAACCGGACAATCAATCAGCAGTGCCGTACTCAGTAATACTACATTGGCAATACACAACAACGTTAACCAACGTCTGGCTCATCACAAACCACTAAAGCCCATACAGATCACGACACTTGAACTCTCATCAGGGATGGTATTTCAAGAACGTGCGCCGCAAATTTGGGGAAGTGCTATAGGTGTTAGGCGCACTCGTGGGCGAGAAGGGATCGCTCTTGGATATGATCATAACTATGTCGGCTTTACCGGTGGTTATGAACTAAGTTTCCGCAAAGCTCGCATGGGTTTACTGGGTGGGTTTGTCAAATCGAGAGTAAAAACAAAGGGTGATGCCTTTGGCAGACTAAGATCGATTGATACTGATAGCGATGGTTTCTTTGCCGGCGCCTATAGCCAGTATTTTCTCGGAAAAATAAATCTAACAACAACTTTGATGGCTGGCTATGAAGACCATAATAATGACCGTGCGGTAGTCGATAACCTTAATGGTTTCGAAACTGCTCAGGCTGATTTTGGTAGTTTCTTTGTCAGTCCATCGTTCACTTTAAGTTCAGCTTATATTCTGAACAAAAATTTCGAACTACGTCCAGCTGCAACCCTTGCCTACAGCGGGGGATGGTATGAAGACTATGCAGAGTCAGGCACAACACGTTCAGACCTTGTCGTTGATGACCGCGATACTCATAGTCTAACCGGGCAATTACAGTTAGCCACAGCGTATACTCCGTATGAAAACAGTGAACTTGAATTAAGGATGGGAGCTAAAGTACGTTACACAGACGATAGTGATATTAGTCTATCATTAGCCGGTACAGATTTTAGAGTCCCCAATGCTAGTGATAATAGTGTCTACGGTTGTTACATTGGGATGAACTTACGCATTGCATTCATAGACAAAATTAATCTGATCGCTAACCTTGAACAGGGCATTGCCAATGGTAATGAAAGTCAGACTACCGCGATGTTAAAAATCGAAGGGGTGTTTTAAATTAATATTCCTGCAATATTTTCTACTGTAGCTTGATAAAAACTAAAAATAACTAGGACAAAGGACTCGGGGACTATCTATACTTCACCAACCCCTGTATAACTAAATGATAGTAATGAAAATGGATGCATGCATTGTTGTTCATGATTGAACGTTTTACACCGATTTTTCTTATCTTAACATTGTCACTGCCATGCAGGGCTGAAACCAGTGTTGAGCTTGATAACCCGCCCGGTACATTCGTTAGTCTCGAAACTAACAAAGTTCATCTGCACTGTATTGGTGAAGGTTCGCCAATTGTTGTTTTTGATAGCGGTGTTGGTGGTTCACACTTAGATTGGGTAAATGTACAGTCGAGTGCTGGAGAATTTACACAAGCATGTAGCTATGACCGTTCTGGTTATGGCTGGAGTGAAATGGGAATTAAACCCAGAACAAGCAAACGCATTGTTAATGAATTAACAGAAATACTAAAAAAGGCAAAAAAATCTCCTCCTTATATTCTGGTTGGGCATTCTTTTGGCGGCTTAAATATGCAACTTTTTGCGCGCACCAATCCTAAAGATGTGATGGGATTGATTCTCATTGATTCAATACACGCAGAACAATACAAAAGATTCGAAGATGCAGGTATTGAAATACCGACGGTGAATACCACACGATTTCTACTGGGAAGCAAGGATCAAGTTACCAAGGGCATGCCAGAACCATATAAAGATATTGCCTATGAGTTGGTCAGGTCTGATGAAGCAGTATCAAGTATGTTTAATGAACTGCGCAATATGGACATTAGCACTAAGGAAATAGCTACTGCTGAAAAAATGCCAGATATCCCCATAACTGTAATCACCCATGGCAAACAGGTCTGGGATAACCCCATGTTTAAAAATATGGAAGAAATCTGGTTGGAACTGCAAACCAAACTTTCTAAATCGACATCAAAAGGTAAATTGTTAGTGGCAAAGGGTAGCGGACATCATATTCATCTTGAACAACCAAAACTCATTCTAGATGAAATCAAAATAATATTGGAAAAAAAATAAAGGTTAAAAAATTATGAATATAAAATCTATATTAAAAATAATAGCAATACTGCCTGTGTTGATATTTTTATCATCTAACGCATACGCCAAAAATCTCTCAGAAATTTGTAGTGATAATTCTTTTTCAGAATGTTTAATCACTGAAGCAGAAAAATTAGTAGGCGAAATTAGTGATGTTGAAAAAAGAAAAATAAATCAGGCTGTCATTGCAACATCCTGGTCAACAATTGGATCAAATGATAAAGCAATGAAGATTCTAAAAGATATTGGGGATGTTTCCAAAATCAGCAGTGCTTTTGCGCGTGCAAGTATCTTAGGTGATATGTCGCTTATCTATGCAAAAAATGGAGACCAAGAAAAATCAAAATTACTTGGTGTCGAAGCAAGTAAAGAAACAATTCGCATTAATGATCATTTTGATCGTGCAGTTGTTCTTTTTGGTATTGGTTACAACCAAATAGAATCGGGAAATCTAAGACAAGCAAAATTAATTACTGACTCATTAACCGCAATGATTAGGCTTGTATCGCAACCGGAAGCACAATTGTTACTAGTTGCATCAACGGCCTGGCTTCATGCAAAACTAAAAAATGAAGTAGCTGCAAAAAGTGTGTTAAATAGTATCGAATCAGGGCTCAATACAATGGTGACTAATCTTCCTAAAGTTGCAGCTTATTCCTATTTTGGCGCAGCCTCAGGGTTAGTTGGCAACAATGAAAAATCAGACACAGCAATTTCGCAAGCAAAACAGTTAACCCGAAAAATTGATAATCCTCTGGAACAATTAACCGCATTAACAATCATGCTCGATGCACAAAATGATTTGATGAATGAAGCACAACAAAAAGAATCCGTCCAGCATATCATTGATATCATTGATTTAACTCAAAATGCAGAAAATAAGATATGGGCACTGACTGTGACAGCAATTGCGTCCTCAGAACTCTAAAAATGGAACAAAAAATTCATTAAAATCAATTGTATACTGCACTGCAATATTAACCTCCGTTACAGTAATTAAAGAAATGGGAAAAATTCATATTTCTTGATATCCTGATTGCTGTGTTTGTGGGCAATCCACCGATACAAATAAGAGAGGAGAGAATGTTAAATCCTCGATAACTTTATAATTAATTATAAATAAATCCTAACTGGATGAGGTTAATCTATATGAATAATATAAAAAAACTCACATCAGTACTGGGTGCGATTGTACTTACTTTGGGCATGGGTCAAACCTTTGCAGCAGAAACACTTTACGGCAATATGAACACTGTCACACAAGACATGCTCGATAATGCCGCGGGTGATGCTAATAACTTTCTCCATACCAATGGTAACTACGACCAAACCCGCTTCTATCCAGCGCAATCAATCAACCGNGAAAATNTNGGTGATTTAACACGCGCATGGTCATTTAAAATGGAAGTTGTTGATTCATTAGAAACGAGTCCAATCGTTGTCAATGGAACAATGTATGTAACTTCTTCTTTTAACCATGTGTATGCGCTTGATGCAAAGACTGGTAAACAAAAGTGGCACTTCAAACATAAGATGGGCCCAATTACCACATATTGCTGCGGACCAAACAACCGTGGAGTTTTCCCTTATGAGGGTATGCTTTACATGGGAACTTTGGATGCTAAGTTAGTTGCTCTTAATGCAGCGACTGGTAAAAAAGTTTGGGAAACCCAAATTGCTGACCCAGAGCTTGGTTACAGTGAAACCATGGCNCCAACCGTTGTTGATGGAAAAGTTCTCATCGGCACCAATGGTGGTGAATATGGTATTCGCGGTTTTGTAAAAGCATTTGATGCAAAGACTGGTAAATTAGTCTGGACCTTCCATAGTATCCCAGAAAATTCTGTGGGTGTTTGGGAAGAAAGAGATGCTACTGGCTTGCATATGCATCGCGATATCGCTGCAGAAAAAGCCGAACTTAAGAAAAATGGTGATCCATACAAAACCCTTGGTGGTGGTGTATGGCAAAACATGGCTGTCGACCGCGATAATGGAATGGTTTACTTCGTAGTTGGTAACCCTTCACCTGANCTTTATGGTGCAATTCGTCCTGGGGACAACCTTTACACTAATTCACTTGTCGCAATTGATCTTGATTCAGGTGAAAANCGTTGCCATTTCCAATACATCGCACATGATGTTTGGGATCTGGATGCGGTTAGTCCTCCAATCTTAACTCCTGTTGTCGACAACGACGGTCAGACAGTTAAAGGTGTACTTCATGGCGGAAAAACTGGTTATGTTTATGTACATCGTGCATCTGACTGCAGCTTGATTCGTCACTCAGAAGCAATGGTGTCACAGGAAAATCGTTGGGTTCTTCCAACCAAAGCCGGTGAACGTATGTTGCCTGGTGCAAACGGTGGTGTTGAATGGTCGCCAATGGCAATTGACGCAAGTCAATCGTTGACTTATGCCATCAACCTTCATCAGCCAATGACTTATCATGTTGAAGCTACTCCATACCCTGGTGGTAAACTATGGTTAGGTGGTGCTTTCAAAGTCATCCCTTCTGAAGAACAATGGGGAAATGTCACGGCAGTTAACTACAACACTGGAGAAATTGCGTGGAAGGTTAAAACTCAGCAGCCAATGATTGGTGGTATTTTAGCTACCGGCGGCGGCTTAGTTTTCACTGGTGAAGCTAATGGGCTTTTCAAAGCTTATAACTCAACTACCGGTGAATTAATGTGGCAAGACCAAACCAACGCAGGTGTGAACGCACCTCCTTCATCTTACAATGTAGCAGGTACTCAGTACATCGTTGTTGGTTCTGGTGGTAATGCACAAATTAACTCAAAACGTGGTAATGAAATTATTGCGTANAAATTGAAATAATTATTTCAACGTGCATTAATAGACGGCCACCTTTTTAAGGTGGCCGTTTTTTTAATTACTACCAATAATTGAACGATATTAGGCTACAATTAGTCTTAATATATATAAAAATAAGGAATTAGTTATGTTCCATAAAAATATCATCACAACATTATTCGTTTCGTTTTTCTTTATAACAGTTTTCGCAGGTGAAGCTGATTCTGAAGGAATGAGTGAGAAGATTAAAGGTAAAATTCCGATATGCGCTTCATGTCATGGTGAACAGGGTGCAACAATAATGCCAGTATATCCGATTCTTGCTGGCCAACATTTTTATTACACCTACGTTCAATTAAAAGACCTAAAATCGGGTTATCGTAAAAACGAAATTATGGCTGCGATGGTCCAAGATTTAGATAAAGATGAAATGAAACAGCTTGCGGGTTATTTTGCCGAACAAGCTTGGCCAGAAACTAAGCATAAATCTAATCCTGAAAAAACAAGCATTGCCAAAATGGCTATTGATGCAGGTCAATGTGTNCANTGTCATCGTGGTGGGTTTGAAGGTGAAAGCCGAAACCCCAGAATCTCTGGGCAGAATTATGAGTACTTGAAAAAAATAATGCTCGATTTTAAAAATAAAGTTCGTACAAATTCAGCTGCAAAAAATTCATTATTTGCGACATTCGAAGATGAGCAGATTGAAGCGCTAGCAGATTATTTGGCGGGTTTTACACCTTAGATACAAAATTTTATTGCGTAGATATTTAAGGCTTTAGTAGTTTAACAATCTCGCTATAGTTATTTTCTTTTGCAATCATTAATGCTGTTAATCCACGATTATCCTTTATTGTCGGATCTGCGCCTAACTTAAGTAAAGCATCAACCGCNTCAGTCTTTCCGTAACCGACTGCCCACATCAATGAGGTTAAGTCATTTTCAGTCTGGCGATTAACATCTGCGCCATGCGCAACTAATAGTTTAATGATTTCAACATTACCATTTGCTGCAGCATAATTTAGTGCGGTCTTTCCTGAATGATCTACTACACTAACATCGGCATATAACTTAAGAAGGGTTTTGACGATAGGTACATGACTGGCGAATACAGCCTCCGTTAATGCTGAGAGATTCTTAACGCTAAGTTTATTGATATCCGCCCCATTATCAATCAGGTACGCCAAAATATCATCGTGACCACGTGAAGCGGCATTCATTAAAGCTGTCTCAGCGTTAGTATTAACCATATTAACATTGGCGCCTTTTTCAATGAGTAATTTTACGATATCCAGNCTACCGGCCCTTGTCGCTGAGATCAGAGCAGTATTTCCAAATCGATTTCTTGCCTTGATTGAAGCGCCCTCTTTAAGGCGTTGTTTGACGGTATCAATATCTCCGTCTTTCGCAGCAGAAATTAAGGACAGATTCAGTTCGCGAAATTCTATGGCATCATATTCATTATTTGCATGAATTAATGTCGTAAAAGAAAATAAAATTAAGGCAAAATATATTCTATATAGCGTCATCATTTTTTGTTTCCACCTANACTATAAAGATTCAAGTANTCTTTCGAGATTGGCAAGTTTTACTTCAATCTCAGACATATCCCATCCATTTTCCAAAGAAAGAGTAATTAATTTATCTATTTTCTCAAAAAGTTGTCTTTCGAGTTCTTCNGTATTCCAATCATTCTCAGCATACCAATATATCAAATCTTCAGTAGCTGCAATAGAACGTTTTAGTCGAAATTCTATTTCATCTATAGCATGGTCTGCATAAATTGTATTTTGTTCTGTTTCTGCTGTAATGACTTCCTCAGTACCCCCGTCAGGAGAACAACCATAACTAAGAAACAACATGGAAATTAGAAATAAAATTGGAAATCGCATTTAATGTGCCTCTTTCTAAAAAAAATAAAGTTTATAAAAATATGCTTTTATGTTTTTATATAGTAAATATTATAGAGTCAGTATTCAAAAGAATAAAGGATATAAGGTATGACTGCGAATTTTAGAAAACGTTTATTATTATTTCTTTATCTGATTAGTCTGTTTGGATGTACTGGTACACCAACGGGTTTACGGCCCGTTACAAATTTTGATATAAAAAAATATCTCGGGACTTGGTATGAAATAGCAAGACTTGACCATAGTTTCGAAAAAGGTCTGATTGATGTTTACGCAGAATATTCTCTTCGGGATGATGGTGGAATAAAAGTTATAAATCGTGGAAAAAATAGTAGTAATGGAGAATGGAAGGAGGCTATTGGTAAAGCTTATTTTATTAACGAAAAAGATGTCGGGAGTTTAAAAGTNTCTTTCTTCTGGCCATTTTATGGTGCTTACCACATAGCGAAGTTAGATAAATCATATACGATGGCACTTATAATCGGTCCAAACATAAACTACGCTTGGATACTATCTAGAACAGAAAAACCTGATGCAAAACTTTGCAACGAATACTTTAAAGAAGCATCCCAATTGGGCATTGATTATGATAAGTGGATCAAAATTAGAAATTGCAAATAATAATTTGCTTATGGTAGTTCTGTTAGTACTTGTTTAATATTTTTTCTAAGTGTATTAGTAGTTTCAGCAGGATAGCCATACCAAATTAACCCGACAATTTGTTCTGATTTTCTATCAATCCATGCAATATCATAACAGCGATCATCGCGGATAACTTTACCNGTTGACCATTTTGTACCGATTTCATTACTCCATAAAAAAAGCATTAGATTCTGAATAGCGCAGCAACATGCAGCATAATCTTCCTGATAAGTAGTATCGTCTTTTGATTTTTGGCATGTCACAATTATCCATCCTGGAATATTTTGCCAGCGCTTAAATTTTTCATCGACGATATCAGTCTCATTTGTATCTTTCATTATCTCCCTATTTAATTCACAAATACTGGTAATTGTCTCTTGGCCCAACAGGTAAAAACGCCATGGCTGCGTAAGGTGATGATTTGGTGCCCAACACGCTATTCTAATAGCCTCTATGATTAAACTTTTTTCTGGAATTTTATTGGGGATAAAATTGTGAGTCGTACGTCTTGAAGTAATTAAGTCTTCGAGGTATGTGGGCCGATTCGTCATATAGCACCCATTCTTATTCAGAAAATTTTTTTGATCAATCCTCTTAAATGTTCTCCAAGTAAATAATAGCCGCACAGATAGATCATAAATTGTCCATGACAGTAAATATATAAAATTTATATATATTTCAGTTATTTATATAAAAATTATCGTTTAAATCGAATTAAATCAGTAAATTTCTATAATTTTATCGACTCATGTCCACATTATGTCTATATTAAGTCCATGAAATCTATTAAGGAAAGACAATGTCTACAATATCGAATTTAATCTCTACAAAAACAACNGAAACATTCAAAATTGGTGCTGTATCTCACATTACAAACATACCAGTTGATACATTACGTATTTGGGAAAGACGCTACAGTGTTGTCACACCATTACGTTCTGAAAAAGCAGATCGATTATATAAGCGTGAAGATATTAATCGACTTACTTTATTAAAATTACTCGTTGATAGAGGTAATGCTATTGGCAGTATTGCAAAACTAAATAATGAGGAGTTAATTGAGCGACTTGAGTTTATTAATAAAGACAAACAACGTGTTAGTTCGATAGATTCTAGTAAAAAAAGTAAGGTTGTAGTAATAGGAGATGTTTTATCCCTGCAACTTGAATATGATATGACTGGTGATTCTAGTTTTGTTTTTAACGGAATTTACAGCAGTGAAACAGATTTCAGAGATAAAGAGAGCGGAACAAAAATTGATATACTAGTTATTGAATGTCCGACAATTCAGGATGACCATCTTGCCAATATCGAAAAGCTTTATAAGGAATCTGGTGCCATAGATTTAATATTGATTTATGGTTTCATGAATACCACAACCAAAAAGAAATTAAGTAAAATGAATATAAATTCATTCCAAGCGCCTATCTCCATTGAACATTTAAAAACAGAGATAAGAAATCTTGTGAAAACACATTCTGAAACAAAAAGNAAAGTAGATAAACTTAATCTACAAGCTATGGCGCCGAAGAGAATATATTCTACAAAACAATTAATAGAATTATCCTCTGCTTCATCTACGATTAAATGTGAATGCCCGCAGCATTTATCAAGTATAGTTATTAAGTTATTACAATTTGAAGCTTACAGCGATGAGTGTATAACCAGATATAAAAAAGATGCGGTATTACATAAATTGTTGGGTAATATGACCGGGCATGCTAGATCCATTTTAGAAACTGCGTTNACTGAAGTCATAACAGCTGAAAATATTTCTCTAAGAGAATGATAAAATCAATGAAATTAAAAAAAATACATAATCTTTTTTACGCACTGTTTCTCTCACTGTTTACTTTTGGTGTTGTGGTTGCTGATGACTATGTACCTTTCAAGCCACCAGGTCGCTTACTCAATATAGGGTTTCAAACAATGTATGTTGATTGTCTTGGGACTAGTAGTCCTACGGTTTTAATCGATGTTGGCATCGCCGAGTCATCAGCAAGTTGGTATAAAATAGCAAAAAAGTTGTCAGAAGATGTCCGTGTATGTCTTTACGATCGAGCAGGATATGGTTGGAGCGATCCGGGAAGAGGTGAAAGAACGACTGCTACAATAGTCCATGAGCTTAATTTACTTATCAAAGTTGCAGAGATCCCTGGTCCTTATATCTTGGTTGGTCACTCTTTTGGGGGGTTTACCGCTCGTTATTTTGCGGCGAAGTTTCCAAAAAATGTAATCGGCCTTGTTTTAGTTGATTCATCACATCCTGAGCAAATCTACCGGCTTTCTGCGCTAGATAGCACTAAAGAAAAACCACTTATTACGGGCCGTAATGGGGGGGCACCTGAGGATTTTTCAGAATTCGAAAAAAAATGGTATTTTTTAAACTCCAGTCGAAAAGCNACCTTTGCGCAAATGGGGGAACTTAAATATTTCAAGCAAAGNGCCTATCAGGTTAAACATTCAGGGCCATTAAGAGATATTCCTTTAGCCGTATTAACAAGGGGAATTGGTCAGTTACCTGAACTTGACGGAATATCTCTCGAGAATGAGTGGCAAGAAATGCAAAAAGAANTACTCAANCTAAGCAAAAATAGCTGGCAAGCAATAATTCACAATAGCGGCCACAATATACATGAAGAAGCCCCTGAAGCAGTGATCAAAAATATTCTAGAAGTGGTAGAAAAATCAAAAGATTATTGAGACAAGTGAACACGAATTATGATGCAGTATATGAANAAAATCTAAATGAAATNGNNAAATATCAAAATCACTACAAATAAGCTGCTGTCCATTTTACAAATCAAATAAAGTAATCCTGAGAAAGAGTATCTTTTGCTCTAAAATCATTTTCCCTTGAATGTATAAACCTTAACTAGATATAAAAAATGTAGTTATATACTATTAAAAATGATAATTTAATTCATATTAAAATGGATATAATCTTAAATGGAGTAAAATATGCTAGAAGATATTTTCAGAATGCAATTAGAACTCAATGATTATGTGTTTAAAAAAAATAATCTTAAGAATAAATCAGGAGATGTCCTTAATATGCAAGCTATCATAACAGCTGTAAAAAATGAAGATATGATGGTAAATGATTTGCCTAATAAATGGTTGGTAAATTATTCAAAGGCAATGAAAGAAGAATTATCTGAATTAGATGAAGAATTATTATGGAAATGGTGGAGTAAAGATGAAATTGATATGCAAAATATACGAGTGGAGTTGATTGATATTTTACACTTTTTAATTTCTGCGATGATGTGTGCAGGACTAACTGCAGAAAAAGTATTTGATATCTACCAACAAAAACATGCTGTTAACATAAAACGACAAGATATGGATTATAATAAAAAAATTAAAACCGAAGATGATAATAAAGATATTCATTAATTAATTGAGATAAATATTTCTATAAATATAACAAGAGTAAAAAGTCTATGAATGATTTAAATGACACACAGAGTAGTCCTGAAAATATTGTTATTTCACAATCCGTCGCCATTTTAATTGATGGTAATAATATAGAACGAAGCATACACGGGGAGTCGAATGATACTAATACTATGCTTAATTTTGATATACTGATTCCTAAACTATTGCTTAATCGTGGATTAAGTCGCCTTGTATATTTTCGAGAAGGAAAACATATTTCAAATAAGCTTCAAGAACGACTACATAACTTCTATCATGGTTCTGTAAGACCTTGCCATAAGAGCGCTGATATCCCTCTGTCAATTAACGCGATACAAGTTGCGGATAAAGTTGACACAATAATCATCATGTCGGGTGATGCTGACTATATTGAACTCGTACGCCATTTAAAATCGGAGGGTGTGCGTGTAGAGATTGCGGCAGTTGAGAGTACGACGTCTAGATTAATAATTGAAGAGGCCGACCACTTTCATGAAATTACAAAAGGAGACTGGTTCACGCTACCGACTAAGAAGGTATCAAAGAGACATAACAATATGTACAACATAAAAGGAAATACCAATAAGTGATACAATATTTGCATAACGAGTGAAATACATACCCCTTCGCCTATACTTAAGATCCTCATCAAGATTTTTAAGTCCTTCTGAGTGTATATATCTTCCAATACAAAGTAGAACTAGCGCAACAAAACTAAAAACTGCAAGTTCCTTTTGAAAAAACAGGATAATAGGAATAATCACGGCAATAGGTACGCTTTCTGTAAAGTTGCCATGACATCTTATTGCGCGAGCTAACTCTTCATCGCCGCCAGACTCTAATAATATTTTTTTCTCTCTTCTTATTCTAACAACTCTTAATATTAAAACTCTATTCCAAATTATTAAAAAAGCTATACATAGTAAAAAACCAATTTGAAAAAATGGGTAAATGAGTTCATTTATTTCACTGAGCATCTTCTTATCCTCCTAATAATTTAGATAATTTTAATTTAACTATATTAAATTGCACCCGTATCTAGTAACAATGAATATATCTCCTCTGCAATAAGGCTGTAACCTTCTTTGTTTGGATGGACGGTATCAGATTTTAGTGACTTATCACTTAATATGTCAGGGATCAAATCCTCAATAAAAATAACATCCATTGAGATAGCAATTTCTTTATAGATATCAAATGAAGATAAAAATAGACCGGGTTTAGGAACACCAAGTAAAATGACTGGAATATCTCTATCCAAAGATAATTGAATCATATTTCGTAAATTTGATTCCATTTCTCCGATATCCAACTTATGTAGTAAATCATTACCGCCATGACAAAGAATTATTAGTTGAGGTCTATGTTCATCTAAAATCTTGGGCAATCTTTTAAGGCCTTGATTAGATACCTCTCCTGAAACACCTGCATTAATAACTTCTAATCCTGTCAATGTCGAGAGTTTTGCTGGGTAACTCTCATTCTTAGCAACATTGTATCCATAAGTGAGACTATCGCCAAAAGCAAGTATTGCAGAGTCATTTGGTAATGGAGATAACGAAGTCTTTTCGCCGCATCCGCTAATCGTTAGAATAATAATACTTAAGAAAAATAAATATTTATTCATAATTTTATTTTTAGCTATCATGGAAACAAAAAATAACAAATATATGCAACTATCACTATATTTAATTTACTATTTCTTTGCTTTTCTTTTAGACTCACGTGTATGAACTCAATATCACCGAAAACTTTTTTGCTGATTTCAGAATCTACTGCAAAATCATTGTTAAAATTTTATGATTACCCCCATCCAGAAAAAACAAATAAAATTATTGAGGGATATTATAAGGACCATGCACTCAGAAGTGCAAAAATGAGCGCTGCCGTTGCTACTTATTTAGGATATGACAAAGACATTGTTCGAGAATACCAAATAGCTTGTATTCTTCATGATCTTGGACGTGCTGGACTTGATAAAAAATTATTCGGCAAAATATGGACATGGGCTGAAAACCATAAAATACCGTCACGCCCTTTAGAGTGGCGTGAGAAATATCCTCAAACTGAATATGGATTCGAAACAGAGGCCTTTTGGGATATGTACTCTTCTAAAATTCAAGAAATGGGAATTAAAAATATTGAGTGGGCAAAAGAACAGATAGAGATGCGTCTAGGTTACGCTAGACGTCTAAATCGATTAATTGAAAATATTAAACCTAGCCTCAAAAAACAAGGTATAGAATGGACCGACTGGATGCAAAAAGTAATACTATACTATTATTATCCTGAAAAAATGAAAGACTCACCCGGATGGATGAGGGAATTTGGCGAAATACTAGTTGGTTGTGAAAAATTGGAAGCAAATAGCAATCGAATACGTGGAAAAGATTATTATAATCGTGTTGATGAGAGTTTCGAAGATGCATTCAATTACTTAAATAAACTAAAAGATGAAGATCGTATTAGTGAGAAAGTATTATTTGCAATTCAAACTTTAGTCTCCGAGGGTTTGTTTGATGGTATTCTTAAAGAAGCCCGTAATGGTTATATTTCAAAAAAAGAATTAAAGTTTCTTAGATCAATTAATATTAAGAGCAATAAATGACAGTCAATACAGAAAAATTTTCGCTTGACATGCAAGGTGATTGTGAAATAAAAAATATCACTGAAAAAATATCTAATTTACTCGCTAAATCAAAAATAAATAATGGGATTGTTACAATATTTATTAAACACACAACTGCTTCAATTATGATTATCGAGGATGAGGCTGGTTTAAGGAAAGACACAAAAACAATTTGGGAGAAATTAATACCTCCCAGTGATAAATGGCAACATAACATATTAAACTCTGGGGAAGATAATGGTCATAGTCATTTGCGCGGACAAATTCAAGGTCAGTCATTAACGATCCCTTTTGTAGAAAAAAAACTTGTGTTAGGTGTTTGGCAGCAAATCGTTGCGGTTGATTTTGATACATGTGCTAGAACACGCAAAATCGTTGTACAAATAATTGGTGAGTAACATTAAACTATTTCATGAATATTTGGAGTAAATCGTTCAGATAACGTTGGCCCCTGAAAGATGGTTTTATCTTATTCTTATAGTGATTAAGCAAATCTCCGTCTTCAGCAAGTAATAATTCTTCCTTTATTAATTCTATTGGTAATCCTGTCCTTTCTAAAAAAAGATTGGTAGGAATACCTTTAGTAAGACGCAATGCATTCATCATAAACTCGAGTGGAATCTCATTTATTTCGAGAACTTTTTTCTCAGTAATAGCATTTTTACACCCAACCAATTCAATATAACGTTCTGGTATTTTGTGACGAACATACCTTTCAATCCTGCCGCTACTTATATTCGTAATTTTACCGTGTGAGCCAGCACCGATCCCAATATAATCACCAAATTGCCAATAATTCATATTATGAATTGAGATATGATTTTCTCTTGTAAAAGATGAAATCTCGTACTGTTGAAAATTATTTTCCTTTAGAAATTTTGCCCCTTTTTCTTGCATAGTCCAAATACGATCTTCTCTGGGTAATTTTGGAGGTTTTGAGGCAAATACTGTATTTGGTTCTATAGTTAACTGATACCAAGAAACATGTGTAGGTAATTGATCAACAGCTTGTTTAAGATCTGATAATGCATCATCAATCGATTGATTAGGTAAACCGAACATTAAATCCAAATTAAAATTTTTAAAACCTGCTTCCTTACCAAACTCAATTGCTCTTTTTGCCTCACTAGAATTATGTATCCTACCCAATGAAGTCAGTGATTGGTTATCAAAGCTCTGGATTCCCAAGGATAGCCGATTAATACCCAAAGCCCTATATTCTCTGAATTTTTCTGCCTCTATTGCTCCCGGATTAGCTTCTATTGTTACTTCTATATCCGAACCAAGATTTAATTGAGTTCGAGCGGAATTAAGCAACCTATCTAGCGATTCTGGTGAAAATAAGCTCGGGGTTCCTCCTCCTATGAATATGCTAATGATTCTTCTATCCCTGATTCGGTCAAGCTCAAGATTAAGATCATCTATTAAAGCATTAACATAAAGCTCTTCACGAAATGCTGAAGTGAGTATTTCGTGTGAATTGAAATCACAATAAGGACATTTCTTTATACACCAAGGAAGATGAATATAAAGTGAAAGAGGTGGATTTTCATGGAATATTTGTGTCAAATTTTTTTTCTTCGGCTATTAATTTTTTTGTTAATGATCTCAGTGCTTGCCCCCGATGACTTAATTCATTCTTTTGTTTGTCAGACAGTTCAGCAGAAGTACACCCATGTGTGGGCACATAAAATATCGGATCATAACCGAATCCATTTTCTCCGCATGGTGTTGTGATTACATGTCCGTTCCAAATTCCTTCAACGATGATTGGATCATTATCATCTGCATTTCTTAAAAAAACCATTGAACAAATAAATCTAGCACTACATTTTTTTTCATCTAACAATTTTATATTTTTTATAAGTTTATTTAGATTATCTTTATCAGTAGCATCGGGGCCCGCATAACGTGATGAAAAAACACCTGGCTCGCCTTTAAGTGCATCAACTTCGATACCAGAATCATCTGCAATCACAGGATACTCGACATACTGGGCAGCATTTCTTGCTTTAATTAAAGCATTTTCAACAAATGTTATTCCCGTTTCTTCTGCTTCGACAATATTGAATTTCGATTGAGGAATAATTTTGTATTTAGTATCGCAAAGTAACGCGTTTATTTCTCTAACTTTATTAAGATTATTACTTGCTAAAATAATTTCACTCTTTGTCAATATTATTTCCCTAATGCATAATTCTGATATTCAAATAACTCACTTATTCCTTTTTTTGCAAGCTCTAACATATGTTCTAATTCCTGATATGTGAATGGACGTTTTTCTGATGTGCCTTGAATCTCAATAAAATTATTTTTGTTAGTCATCACAACATTCATATCTGTTTCAGCGGTTGAATCTTCTCTGTAATTTAAATCTAAAAGAGCATTACCATCTTGGATACCAACAGAAACAGACGCTATCATTTCTTTTATTGGGTTACTTTCAATTAGTCCTTCATTAATTGCGCTATTAACAGCATCTTCCAATGCAACATACCCGCCTGTAATCGAGGCAGTTCTGGTTCCTCCGTCAGCCTGAATAACATCACAATCAATAACAATTGTATTTTCACCTAACAAATCCATGTTTATACTGGAACGGAGTGATCGGCCTATCAATCTTTGGATCTCCATCGTACGCCCCCCTTGTTTACGTTGTGATGCTTCGCGCTGCATACGCGAACCTGTTGAACGTGGTAGCATCCCGTATTCAGCAGTTATCCAGCCGGTTTCTTTCCCACGCAGGAAATTTGGGACGCCAGCTTCAATACTGGCATTACATATTACCTTTGTATTGCCGAACTCAATCAATACCGAACCCTCCGCATAACAGGTAAAATCTCTCGTAATAGTGATAGGTCTGAGTTGATCTAGTGGCCGTCCATCTGAACGCATAAAAGCCTCCTATTAAAAAGTACTGTATTATAACTATAAAATGCGTCTGCGTGTTTCCTCTATTAGCAAGGAGACGCTAATATTAGTAAATAACTAATTTATGGGAAGAAGGATATTTTAATGATACATAGTATGACAGCCTATGGCAGAACGGAAGATTCAAATAATGAAATTTCTATCTCATGCACTATTAAAAGTGTCAATCATCGTTACTCAGACATATCAATTCACCTGCCAGAAGAATTGAGACCCCTTGAGCAAAAAATTCGGGAGCATATTTCTGATAAAATACAAAGAGGGAAGGTAGATTGTAATATACACATTGATAAACATCACATTCACAATGAGATATTATCTATCAATCAAGATCTATTAAAAAAAATAGTAGAAGCTTCTGAAAAAATAAATTCTAATTTATCTGATTCTGCTCCGTTAAACTCACTAGATTTATTACGCTGGCCTGGAGTTTTAGAAAAAAATATTCTCGATCCAAAAACATTAGATAAATCACTTTTAAAACTGGTTGATGAAACTCTCAAAATTGTAATTGAAACTAGACAACGTGAAGGAATAAAAATTAAAAAAATGCTGACTGAACGCTGTAAAAAGGTCAAAGATGTTATCGATAGTGTTCGTAAAAAAATGCCCGAAATTTTAAAAAATTTACGTGAAAAATTAAGTCGTCGTGTACAAGAACTTTCATCTGAGATAGAAAATGATCGATTTGAACAAGAATTACTTTTTTTATCTCAGAAAATGGACGTAGAAGAAGAAGTTGATCGACTTAATGCGCATACAGATGAAGTCATAAGAGTAATAGATCAAAAAGGGCCGATTGGGAGGAGACTAGATTTTCTTATGCAGGAAATGAATCGTGAAGCAAATACATTAGGATCTAAATCATATGATCTTCATACAAGCAATGCTTCTGTTGAATTAAAAGTAATAATTGAGCAAATGCGAGAACAAATTCAAAATATTGAATAATTGATTAATCATGGGAAATGACATTCATGGAACTCTTTTTATTATTGCCGCACCCTCCGGCGCTGGTAAGACATCACTAGTCAAGGAACTATTAAAAAAAATTGATAATCTAAGTGTTTCTACATCATATACAACTCGCCAACCAAGGAAAAACGAAGTTGATGGAAAAGATTATCACTTTATTGAGGAAAAGAAATTCAAAGATTTAATTAATAAAGATTTTTTTCTCGAATATGCCATAGTTTTTGGTAATTATTACGGTACATCCCATTTCTCAGTTAAGTCTGAACTAGAAACAGGAAAAAATGTTATTCTAGAAATTGACTGGCAAGGTATGCGAAAAATTAAGTCTGCAGGATTAACTTTAACTAGTATCTTTATACTGCCTCCAAGTTATAGAACATTGCGTGAAAGATTATTAAATCGCAATGAAGATAATATTAAAATAATTGACCAGAGAATGAGTGCTGCAATTGAGGAAATTTCTCACTATAATGAGTTTGAATTTATTATTATAAATGATGATTTTGAAGAAACTTTAGTCAAACTAGAAGAGATTATTGGTAATCCAATGACAAATTCATGCCGCCAATCTGCCTTTTTTGACAATTTTATCGAGCAAATGATGGTACAAAAAGATTGAATTGGTTAGAATTGCCATCCTTTATAGTATTTATAAAAATGTAGAAATCCCGCTAATTAGAATTGAAATTGAGGAATAATGATGGCCAGAGTAACCGTAGAAGATTGCCTTGAAAATGTAGTAAACCGTTATGAATTAGTCTTGCTTGCGAGTAAACGCGCCCGTCAGATTGTCTTAGGTTCTGACCCATTGGTGCCCGATAATAATGACAAAGCAACGGTCATTGCATTACGTGAAATTGCAGAAGATTTGGTTACTTCTGAGAATATTGACAAAATAAATCAATTAGATGATGAAGAACTAACTGAAG
>PBJS01000008.1 GCA_002721165.1 Legionellales bacterium
AGAATGTGGAGCCCCAATTATTTCAATCCCAGGTGGAGAACCTTTAATTCATAAAGAAATGCCTGAAATTGTTGAACAATTAATTAAAAGGAAAAAATTTGTTTATTTATGTACAAATGCAGTACTTTTAAAAAAATATATAAATAAATATGAGCCGTCGCCATATCTAACTTTCTCAATTCATCTTGATGGAAACAAAGAACGTCATGATGCCTCTGTTTGTCAAGGAGGTGTTTTTGATAAATGTATCGAGGCCGTTAAGATTGCTCGTGAAAGAGGTTTTCGCGTCACACTTAACTGCACTTTATTTCAAGGAGAAAGTGCTGATGAAGTAGCTGAATTTTTGGATATGGCAATGCAATTAGGAATTGAAGGAGTAACTATATCCCCCGGCTATAGTTATGAGAGAGCACCAAAGCAAGACGTCTTTCTAAAAAAACGAGAAAGTAAACAATTGTTTCGAAATATATTCAAATTGAATATAAACAAGTCTTGGCGATTTAATCAGTCTTCACTTTATCTTGACTTTCTAGCGGGTAACCAAACTTATCAGTGCACACCATGGGGTAACCCAACTCGAAATGTTTTTGGTTGGCAAAAACCCTGCTATTTGCTTGTCGGTGAAGGCTATGCTCCTACATTTTCTGCGCTATTAAATGAAACAAACTGGGAAAACTATGGGTCTGGGAAAAATCCAAAGTGTGCAAATTGCATGGTCCATTGTGGATATGAAGCAACGGCTGTTAATGACACTTTCAGACATCCATTGAGAGCATTAGGTGTATTTTTAAAAGGGCCAAAAACACACGGAGAAATGGCTCCGGAACTTCCGGTGTTATATAACGATAGCGAGGTATTCGAACCAAAACTAGTTGTAGAAAATAAAATGTCTAAAAATAATGGTAAAAATAAACAAGTTGCCTAATGGAGTCACTTTTCCTAGCAACTGTGCTGGGGCTTCTATTATGGATTACAATTCTTCTATTACCATCACGTCCGTATAGCACTCGAGAATCACTAGAAGCGCAGCCAATAGAACAAACTGATCTATCTGAAGTAACGGTACTCATCCCGGCTAGAAATGAAGCAACAATAATAATCGAGTCTCTTTTAGCTTTACAAAAACAAGATCCAAGTTTAAAAATAATTTTAGTAGATGATCAATCTACCGATAATACAGTAGAACTTGCGTATTCCATTCGCATGAATAATTTAACGGTATTGCCCGGAGCTCAATTACAACCAGGATGGAGTGGTAAATTATGGGCACTAGAACAAGGGCGCAGGTTCATTAATACTAGTCATATTTTACTACTTGATGCAGATATTATTCTAGAACCCGGCCTAATAGAAACAATGTTATCAAGAGCAAAAAAAAATAATATCAAGTTACTCTCCTTAATGGCCCACCTCAGAATGGTATCATTTTGGGAGAAATTATTGATACCTGCTTTTATCTTCTTTTTTAAATTACTTTATCCATTTTATCTTTCGAATCTACCTAATAAAAAAATAGCTGCAGCTGCAGGTGGATGCATACTTCTTCAAACAGATGTACTTGAAGAACTAGGAGGATTTGAATGTATAAAAAATAAACTGATTGACGATTGTTCGCTCGCAAAAAAATTTAAGCGGAATGGTTACAAAACATGGGTTGGCCTAACTCATTCAGCAATTAGTATTCGTAGCTACAATAGCCCTAAGGGGATATGGAAAATGATTGCAAGAACTGCATACACGCAACTACATCATTCTCTTTTATTACTTTCAATATGTGTAATTTTAATGAGTATTGCATTTCTAATGCCTCTAATAGCAATCTTACAATCCCAACTAATAATTGTGATGGTAGGAATAACTACTCTCTGTATACAATCTATATGCTATTACCCTATATTGAGATACTATTCGATAAATTCAATGTACGTGTTTTCTTTACCATTCGTTGGTATGATTTATTTATTTTTTACATTGAGCTCAGCTTATTTTTATTATTTTAATAAAGGCGCGGCTTGGAAAGAGAGATATTACAAGTAAATTGAAAATGCTATTAGAAAAAAAATATTATAGTTTTTTAACAAAGAATATATTATGTCTTTGCCTAATATTCTTTGCTTTTCCTCTGCATGCAGATCAAAGTCAAAAACAAAGACTACAAGAACCTATAAATCAGTTACATGAAACACTAATTAATATCATGGTGATTTCAGATTCAACAAATTTTGAAGAGCGCTATAAATATTTAGAGCCTATTATTAGTGAATACTTTGATATAAATTTAATTTCAAGGGTTGTTCTTAGTAGATATTGGAAGACAATTGAGGAAAAAGATAAAATCAAATTTACTGACTTATTCAAAAAGTTGACCATTAGTACCTACGTTAGTCGATTTAACTCATATAACAATCAAATTTTTAAAAAAATATCTGTTGAAAGATTGAAAGAAAATAGATTTCTAGTAAAGACAGAATTTAGAAAATTAGAGGGAAGTCCAATTACATTTAATTACATAGTTCAGAAAAATAACCAAAAATGGAGAATTATCAGTGTAATTGCTAATGGAATTAATGATCTTTCCCTCAAAAGAGCCGAATATGCAGCGATAATTAAAAAAGATGGGTTTGACGTCCTAGTAACAAAACTAGAACAAAAAATACGTGATTCACAAACAAATTAACCCATAAACCACTAAAAAAATTGTCACCTGCCTAAAGGTATGTCAATATTTGATCTGGGGTAGTTAGTTTTTTTAATACGAGGCAACAATGACTTCTTTCCAATGTTATAAAATGCTAAAGCAAATAGCCTTTCTTGCCATGCTTTGTATTATGGCTGGGTGTGCTACAACACAGACATCGGATAATTACGCAAATAAGGATACGCTTGAACCTGCAAACCGTGTTTTCTTTGATGTTAATGAAACTCTTGACCAAGCTCTAATAAAACCAATTGCAGAAGTTTATGTTGATGTCGCTCCTAATTTTATAAGAACTGGTATAACAAATTTTTTCAATAATCTTGCTTATTTAAACGTCATTCTCAATGATTTACTACAAGGAAAGCTAAACCAAGGTGTATCAGATATTGCGCGCTTCGTAACAAACTCAACGATAGGAATTGGTGGTCTATTTGATGTTGCCACATCTATGGGGCTAGAAGAACATGATGAAGACTTTGGGCAAACACTCGCAGTTTGGGGTGTTGATGAGGGATCTTACTTATACTTGCCACTCTTCGGTCCAAACAGTGTACGTGACTCTACAGATTTTGTGCCAAGTACACTACTTAATCCATTTTACTATATTTCTAGCGCTATTCTATTTCCTGTCACAGCAATTAAAGCAGTAAATAAACGTGCTAACTTACTTGAAGCATCAAATATACGAGATGAAGCGGCTGTTGATCCATATTCATTCACTCGAGAGGCGTACTTGCAACAACGTGAATATCTCATCCATGACGGCAGTCCTCCAGTCAGTGGTTATGATGATGTTTTTAGTGCAGATGATGCTGATGATGGAAGTGGTTTATTAAAAATCGAATAGAACTTTATACTAGTTAGACAATCCCGTATAGAGGAACAATTTGATGTTGTCCTACTCTAATTGATCTATGTTAAGAAATATCAAAACATATCCTTACTTTTATTATCCTTTAATATTCTTAATTTTACTGGTTCTTATATTTATCATAGGTATTCGACTTTCATTACCTAAAATTAGTACTTACAAAAATGAAATTCAATCTATCATAACTGATTATGTGGGCTACTCTGTAAATATTCATGCAATACAAGCAGAATGGAAAGGTTGGACACCAAATTTATATCTAGAAGATATTAAAATACTCAGCCAAAATAATAATACTGAAATTATCAAGTTCAAGTCTGCCCGAATTGGAATTAATCTTATAGAATCAATTTACAAACAAAATATAATACCAGGCTATATTCTTATATCTGGACTTAATCTTGAAATTTATAGAACTAAAAATGGTGTAATCTCAATAAGAAATGAAAATATTGATGGTACTAATACGAATAAACAAACTGGATTATCAGAGTGGTTGATTTCTCAAAAACATTTAATACTCGAAGATGTCAATTTAATTTGGAAAGATGAAAATATAAATATTGAAAAAAAAGAATTTAATAATATCCGTCTAGATTTAAAAACAAAAGGGGAAAATACGAAGATTGAATTAAATACAGCTCTATCTAAAAGTGAAAAACAATTATTAAGAATAAATGCGAATATTACTGGAAATATATTAATGCCGGACTGGGATGCCAATATAGATATAGAAATAAGCAACATTGATCCTGTAAAAAATTTTAGTAGATTGAATTTATTGAGTAATGATGGCGCTGCTAACGGAAAAATATCGACCTATTGGCAAAACGCAAAATTGATAACTGCTAATGGTGATTTAGAATACACTGATTTTTCATTAACCACTAACGAATATAGTGTTCCTGTTAAAAATATTAATCTTAGTTTTGCTGCAGCAAGAAAATTAGATAAAAATTGGTCACTAAAAGTTGATCTGCATCATCTGAAAACTGTAAATGGAGTATGGTCTCCATCAGAGTATCAATTTGAATTTACCAAAGACGATACAAGCAATAAATACCAATATAAGGGATTTTTTACTTTTTTAAAACTAGAAGATATCTTTCCTCTGATTGTAGAGACTAGGATTTTACCTAATAATATATTGCAAAAATTAGATTTAAATTCTATATCAGGCGATATAAAAGATGTAAACATAGAAGTGGAATCAAATAAAGAAAGTTCTATAAAAATAGACGCTGCTTTTAGTAAACTAAATCTTACATCCTATGATAAATCTAGTTACATCACGGGATTGGAAGGAACATTTATTACTGATGATTCTTTTTTCAATATCAAAATAGATAGCAAATCTCCAGAATTTAAATCCAACACACTCTATTCTGAAAAAATAGTATTACCAAACCTTAGTACTGTCGTCAAATTAAATCGTAGTAGTTATGATGAATTATTAATTAATAAATTTAAAATGTCTTCTGATGAAATTTCACTTACTGCAAATGGGAAAATTATACTTACCGAAGACTCTCCTTTTGTAGATGTAAAAATAAATTTAGATGAATCAGATATAAAATACGTTTCGACACTGATACCAAGTGAAATAAGCCCAAAATTATCTAAGTGGGCAACAAATTCAATACTTGGTGGAAAAATATTATCTGGTGAAATAGTTTATAAAGGGTACGGGAAAGATCTTATATTTGAAAATCCAAGAAGTAATTTTAAGGCATTATTTAATTTAGGTAATATAAATCTCAAGTACCATCCGGAATGGCCAAGTATTAACAAACTCGGTGCTGAAGTAGTTGTCGATAATGATGAATTGTCAGCTAATGTTACTTCAGGATATATACTTGATACTGAAATTAATAATACTTCTGCAAAAATCAAAAATCTTAGTGGGAATTATCATCATGTATTAATAGATACCAAGATTTATACTCATACTAATAATGTGAAAAATTTTATAGCTCAAAGCCCACTCAATGAGACAAAAATAACTGAGATAACAGAAAATATTATTGGCAATGTTGATATAAGTTTAAATCTTGATATTCCTCTTAATGAAGAAAAAACGAAATTTAATAGTCTAGTATCTTTTGATAAAACTTCAATTGAATCTGGAATACCAGAGCTTGGCCTTGAAAATGTGTCAGGTGAGATTCACTTTAATAATGATGAAATATGGGCAAATAATATAAATGCCCTCTACCAGGGAATACCTGTTACGTTAAAATTACCGAAAATAAATTATTCTGAGTTAGATTTTATTCCTTTCGAGATATCCGGATTTGTAAATAAAGAATTTATTATTAATCAAATTACTAGTTTTTTCCCAGGATTATTCAACAAAATAGAAAATATAAGAACCTATTTCTCAGGTCAAAGTCAGTGGACATTTACACTACAAAAATCAAGGAATAATGATATTGGGTCGTCTAATAAAAGAATTAAATTAAGTACCGATTTATATGATACTGAAATAAATTTACCTAGCCCACTGGGAAAAAAAGAAAATGAATTACGTACACTAAAACTTGAGGCTGATATTGATGAAATAACAGTAAGAGAAATAAATATTAATTATGATAATAGATTATTTGCCGATATATTCATTGATAACAGTAATGAATTACTTGTGAAAAATATAAATATTGGTTTAGAGAAAAAACATCCAGAAAGTAAGGCTGACAATACTATATCTATCCAAGGTGAGATAGATAATCTATCATTTACTGACTGGGGAAATTTATTAAATACATCAAAAAATATAGAAAATGAAAAGAAGCAAGAAAAAATTTTACTAGGTAAAATATTTGTAGGAAACCTTGAGATATTAAATAAAAATTTCAAGGAAGTTAGTGTTGATTTTACTAATTCAAAAATAAATAAAGACTGGTATATTATTTTCGATGGTAAAGAAATAAATGGTGAGGCAAGCTATATAAAAAAATCTAAAGGTAAAAATGATTATCTATATATAAATTTTCAAAATCTTTCACTAAGTGAAAATAAAAATATTGAGGATTTAACTAATTATAAAATTAATAAAATACCTGAGTTAGAAGTAACTATAGATAATTTTATGTACAAAAATAACGAATTAGGTAGTTTAAAATTAAAAACAAGTAAAACAACAGAAAATTTAATAAATATTAATAAATTAAACTTCAAAAAATCTGGATTTAGTATCAATGCTAGTGGATCTTGGTCAAAAATTAATAAAATAAATGAATCTAATTTCCATATAAAACTTGAATCAGATTTGATAAAACAAATGTTTAATACGTTTAATTATGGAGCTGCTAATATCGAAGATGGTAAAACATCAATTGACATTAGTGCAAAATGGAATGGTTCGCCAATGGATTTTCAAATGAAGAATCTAAATGGTCAATTGAGTATGAGCATAGAAGAGGGCCAATTCCTTGAAATTGAACCTAAAGCGGGTAGATTATTTGGATTATTAAGCATACAAGCATTACCAAGAAGGCTATCTCTCGATTTTGCAGATCTTTTTGATGAAGGTTTTGCATTCGATACTATCAAAGGAAATTTCAACTTAGAAAATGGCCAAGCTTACACCAATGATCTGCAAATGATCGGTCCATCAGGAAATATTATGATTAGCGGTAGAACTGGATTAGTGACTGAAGATTATGATCAAATTGCAACTGTTATACCTAAAGTATCTGATAGTCTACCCGTTGCAAGCGCTCTATTTGGCCCTGTTGGCGTTGGTGTTGGGGCAGTATTATTTGTTGCAGGAGAGCTTTTTGAATCGATACCAACTAATATCGATAAGATTCTAACCCAACAATACAGTATTAAGGGTAGCTGGGAAGATCCTGAAATTAATAAAATAAATTCTGAGCAATAATCAAACTAAGGTCTTGCAAATGCATAAAATAGAATAATCATTGTAGATGAAACGGTTATTCCAACACCTAATTCAATAAAAATAATACCAATATGCTGTCCCGTTAATGGATCTGCAGAGAGTAAATTATAATTAAGAAACTCTCCTCCGTTTAAAATACCAATAATCCCAACCCCAATATAAATTAAAAGGCCTAGTGCAGCTAGAATTCGAAGAAAACCAGGATGAATAACCTCTCTAAGATTTTCGATACCAAAAATAATTCCATATAAAATAAAACTTGCGGCAAAAATAACACCTGCTTGGAATCCTCCACCTGGCCCGTAGTCACCATGAAACTGTACATAAAGAGCAAATAACATAATCATGGGAATAAGAATTCTAGCAACAATACTAAGCACTATATGATGCTCCATTAAAATCGCTCCTTATTAATAATGCCCTTATAATCGTCCTTACTTCTTCCTAAAAGTATCAAAACACCAATACATGCAGTAAAAATAACGGTAATTTCTCCAAGTGTATCGTAGCCTCGATAACTTGCTAAAACAGATGTTACTAGATTAGGTATACCAATTTCATTTCCAGATTCAATTATATATTTTCCAGCTAAATAAGTTTGAACTGGATTCTCTGCTTGTCCAAAAGCCGGAATATCATGCAAACCATAGATCAAAAAACCCCCGGTTATTACAACAATTGATAAACTGGTAATAGAAATTTGATTCGTAATTTTTTCCTTAAACTTTATCAACGAAAGTGTCCCTAAAAATAATATCAATGCAATACCTGCGCCAACAGCAGCTTCTGTAAATGCTACATCCACCGCATCAAGACATACAAAAAGAGAGGCCGATAATAAACTAAAAATTCCTGTTAGCATTGTTGTTGCAAAAAGATTGCCTTGTTGGTTAATTGCAACTGCAGTGATTATAAGTAGACATAGTAAAATTATATTTATATATAAAACTATCATGAGCGATCATCACCTATAGTTGGTTTTAGATTGCCATGTAATGCAGATTTTGCTAATGCGTGAGCAGCAGTTGGTGTTGTAATTAATATGAATATTAATATCAATAATAATTTCAAACTAATCAAAGTTAACCCATGATAAATAATTAAGCCAAATAATATTAATATCGTTCCTAGAGTGTCAATTATACTGGCGGCATGCAATCTGGTATAAAAATCAGGCATGCGATACACCCCAATCAATCCAACTATAATGGAAAGTGACCCAATCATTATAAATGCGCTGCTGATCAGAGTTAAAATATCCATTAGATATCAGCTTCTTCTTTTTTAGTTGATCCTTTACTGATATCGCCATACTCAAAAAATTTCAATATTGCTATCGTCGAAATGAAATTAATTAAAGCATAAACCAAAGCGATATCTAGAAAATCAGGACGTTTATTTAAAAAACCAAAAAGCGCTATGAATAAAACTGTAATTGTCCCGAAAATATTTACGGCAAGAATTTTATCATAGATAGTACTACCAATAATTGCCGAAACTAATGCCAGAAACATCGCAAATAATATAATAAAAGTAGGTATTTCAAACATACGGATTCGCCTCTGCACTTGTTATTTTTCTATCCATATCACCCGCTTTTAACCCGTTGGCACCCTTGTTAGAAAGACTATGCACTTCAATATTTGATCCATCCAAATCAATGGAGATTGTCCCTGGAGTTAGGGTAATTGAATTTGCATAAATAACTTTTGCCAAATTACTAACCTGCGATGCTTTTACCATTATTAATTGAGGGTTTATAGGTAATTTAGGATTAAGTATTCGCTTACATACATCAATGTTTGATTTTAAAACTTGAACCACTAACCAAAACCAATACGGAATGAATTTTATAAAATAGAGCTGTAATATCGGCTGATCAAATATGATCAGATTCATGCGTGAACTTATAATGGCAACAATCAATACCGATAAAAATCCAAGAAATAATTGTAATGAGGTATAATGACCAGATAACATTACCCACAAAACTGCTAGACTTATTATTAGACTTATCTTGTGAAAGAATATATCGTATTTTGACATTACGTCTCCTAATAAAGAGCTCTTAGTTTATACCTTATTATCCGCATACCTTTTTATAGAATCAAGAGATTTAAAAATGCAATGGAAACCAAATACAACTGTAGCTGCTATAATTGAAAAAAATAATCGATTTCTGTTTGTTGAAGAAGAAATTGAGGGAAAATTAGTATTTAATCAGCCAGCAGGTCATTTAGAAAAAGGTGAGACAATTATTGAGGCAGTAAAACGTGAAGTCCTTGAAGAAACAGCGTTTGACTTTACCCCAAAATCTCTTATTGGTGTCTATCTTTATACAAACCCAAAAAATGAAGATATTACATATTTACGATTTTGCTTCTATGGTATTTGCACGAAAGAACAAAATCAAAGGAAATTAGATAAAGGCATTGTACAAACAATCTGGATGAGTAAAGAAGAAATTGAACGGAAAGGAAGAATGCGCAGTCCGATGGTACTAAATTGTATTGATGATTATTTAACAGGAAATAGTTATCCACTAACATTATTAAATGATTTTCAACATGACAGAAAATAATAATAAAAATAAGATTATCGTAGGTATATCAGGTGGTGTTGATTCTTCTGTTGCGGCAATGCTACTCAAAGAAAAAGGTTATGATGTTGAAGCTTTATTTATGAAAAACTGGAATGATCAAACCGAAGATGGGAAGTGTTTATGGGAGGATGATGTTGAGGATGCAATGCAGGTATGCGATAAACTTGATATTCCGCTTAATACGGTTGACCTTTCAAAAGATTATTGGGAAAAAGTATTTAAGAATTTTTTGACTGAGTATAAGAATGGTCGTACACCAAACCCTGATATCTTATGTAATAAAGAAATAAAATTTAAAGCATTCTTAAAACATGCTGAGAATTTAGGAGCAAAAAAAATTGCAACTGGTCATTATGCGCGTATAAACTCAATGGAAAATTCTACTCAGTTATTAAAATCGGTCGATAATAATAAAGATCAAAGCTATTTCTTGTGTTGTTTAAATCAAAGTCAGTTACATAAAACTTTATTTCCAATTGGAAATTTATACAAAAATGATGTTAGAAAGTTAGCTAAGGATGGTGATCTTGTCACGCATAACAAAAAAGATAGTACTGGAATATGTTTTATTGGAGAACAACCCTTTAGAAATTTCTTGAGTAATTTTATACAACCACAACGTGGTCTAATTAAGACAGTCGATGGAAAAACTATCGGGGAGCATGACGGTATTTTCTTTTATACGCTTGGTCAACGTCAAGGATTAGGAATTGGTGGGGTAAAAAATGCAACAGATGCTCCTTGGTATGTAGTAAAAAAAGAAATCGATAATAATGAATTAATTGTTGCTCAAGATCATGATCATCCTCTCTTGCATAATAAAAATTTAACCGTGCTTAATATAAATTGGATACTTGAGGAAATCCCTGAACTACCATTTAAATGCACAGCAAAATGTCGCTATCGACAATCTGACCAAAATTGCACCATAGAAATAGATAAAAATAATCAATTTATTGTTAATTTCGAATCCTCACAAAGAGCAATTACACCCGGCCAATTCATTGTTTTTTATGAAAAAAATATATGTTTAGGTGGTGGTATTATCAATTCTGTCTATTAAAAACTGATAAAATTGGACTGAAATTGGTCTTAGATCTGAATTATAATGGGGGATTGTCAAAAAAGGGTTGCCGAAAGAAGTGTCCGCCACCAAAAAATTCTAAAGGAGAAACATTTTGCTTGATGAGTATCGTCAACATGTTGAAGAGCGAGCTAGTCAGGGAATCGCCCCTGAACCACTAAATCCAGAGCAAACAGCTGCGCTTATTGAATTACTAAAGAAACCTCCGACGAACGAAGAAGATTTTATTTTAGATCTGATCACTAATCGTATTCCTGCAGGTGTTGATCAAGCAGCTTATATAAAAGCTGGTTTTTTAGCCGCAATCACAAAAGGTGAGGCCCAATCACCTCTAATTGACAAAATTAAAGCTACAGAATTACTAGGAACCATGCTTGGTGGCTATAACATAACCCCCTTAATAGCATGTTTAGATGATGATAATTTAGCTGAAGTTGCTGTGGGAGCAATCTCAAAAACATTGCTAATGTTTGATGCTTTTTATGATGTCAAAGATAAAGCTGATACTGGTAATAAATTTGCAAAAATTATCTTGCAATCATGGGCTAATGGCGAATGGTTTACATCGAGACCGAAGTTACACAAAAAAATTACTGTAACTGTTTTTAAAGTCACAGGTGAAACTAATACAGATGATTTATCACCAGCTCCGGATGCGTGGTCACGACCTGACATACCATTACATGCACAAGCCATGTTAAAAATTGAAAGAGATGGAATTAAACCAGACGTGCCAGGTGAAATTGGACCAATAGAGCAAATTAAGATGCTCAAAGAAAAAGGGTATCCGCTTGCCTATGTTGGAGATGTCGTTGGTACGGGTTCCTCCCGTAAGTCAGCAACTAACTCTGTACTTTGGCATATGGGTAAAGATATTCCTTTTATACCAAATAAACGGGATGGTGGGTTTTGTTTGGGTGGAAAAATTGCTCCTATTTTCTTCAACACAATGGAAGATGCTGGTGCGCTTCCAATTGAATGTGATGTAAGCAAAATAAATATGGGAGATACGATTGATATTTACCCTTACGAAGGATTAATAAAAAATTCAGAAACAAATAAAACTCTTTGTAGTTTTTCTTTAAAAACTGAAATAATTCTAGATGAAGTACAGGCAGGTGGACGTATTCCTCTGATCATTGGTCGTGGTTTAACTGGGCGTGCACGTGAAGAATTAGGATTAGAACCAAGTGAGCTATTTCGTAAACCTGTACCTGTTAACGACACAGACGAAGGCTACACACTGGCACAAAAAATCGTAGGTAGGGCTTGTGATGTTGACGGTATTCGCCCAGGGGCATATTGCGAACCAAAAATGACGACTGTTGGCTCACAAGACACTACTGGCCCAATGACACGTGATGAATTGAAAGATTTAGCTTGTCTCGGTTTTTCAAGTGATCTAGTTCTGCAATCATTTTGTCACACTGCAGCCTATCCTAAACCTATAGATATAAACACACACCATACATTGCCTGATTTTATTCAAACACGTGGCGGTGTTGCACTAAGACCTGGCGATGGAATTATACATTCATGGTTAAACAGAATGCTCTTACCCGATACAGTTGGAACAGGTGGGGACTCGCATACCCGATTTCCAATTGGCATCTCATTCCCTGCTGGTTCAGGTTTAGTTGCTTTTGCTGCAGCAACCGGTGTTATGCCACTGGATATGCCAGAATCAGTACTAATACGTTTTAAAGGTGAAATGCAACCTGGGATTACTTTACGAGATCTTGTTAATGCAATTCCATATGCAGCAATACAAACTGGCGACCTTACCGTTGAAAAAGAAGGGAAGAAAAATATTTTTTCTGGTCGTATCCTAGAAATTGAAGGCCTCCCAAATCTTAAATGTGAGCAAGCTTTCGAATTATCGGATGCAAGTGCTGAACGTTCAGCTGGTGGTTGCACTATTAGGCTAAGTAAAGAACCAATCATAGAATATCTTCAATCTAATATAACTTTGTTGCGCTGGATGATAGATGAAGGATATGGTGATCTTAGGACTATAGAACGACGTGCTAGAGCAATGGAAAAATGGCTTGAAGACCCAGTACTATTAGAACCAGATTCCAACGCTAAATACAAAAAAATATTTGAAATCGATTTAAAAGATATAAAGGAACCACTGTTAGCTTGTCCAAATGATCCAGATGATGTTAAGCCTTTATCTGAAGTCTCAGGAACAAAAATTGATGAAGTATTTATAGGATCTTGTATGACAAATATTGGTCATTTTAGAGCTGCAGGAAAAATGTTGAAAAAAACTTCAGATACAATGCCAACGACTTTATGGATCTCGCCACCTACAAAAATGGATCAGCATCAACTAACTGAAGAGGGATATTATGATATATTCAAAAAAGTCGGCGCAAGAACGGAAATGCCAGGCTGCTCTCTTTGTATGGGAAATCAAGCTCGTGTAGAAGCTAAATCGACAGTCGTTTCAACTTCTACTCGTAATTTTCCAAATCGTCTCGGCGATGGTGCAAATGTTTTTCTCGCATCTGCTGAAATTGCTGCTGTTTCTTCAATACTAGGGCGGATTCCCACAATGGATGAGTATATGCAATTTGCAACTGATCTTGATCCTCTAGCAAAAGATATTTATCGATACCTAAACTTTGATGAAATTAAATCTTTTCAAAAAAGTGCCTTAAAAGCCAAATCAAAAATAGAAGAGATTCCTGTCTCTGTAGTAAACTAAATTATGGAAAAAACACGCACG
Source organism: Legionellales bacterium (assembly GCA_002721165.1). Taxonomy (GTDB): domain Bacteria; phylum Pseudomonadota; class Gammaproteobacteria; order Eutrophobiales; family Eutrophobiaceae; genus UBA11869. The sequence continues at coordinate 13,894 of PBJS01000008.1, forward strand.
GAGTCAGATAGTTTTGGATCTCTAGAAGTTCCATCAGAAAAATACTGGGGAGCTCAGACTCAAAGGTCTTTAGAAAATTTTAAAATTGGTGGAGAGACAATGCCATTTTCTCTCATCCGTGCGCTCGGTATTGTCAAATTAGCTGCAGCAAAAGCTAATATGAAATTGGGAAATCTCGATCAAGAAGTTGGTAATGCTATTATTAAAGCCTCACAAGAAGTTGCTGAAGGAAAATGGAATGATCACTTCCCTCTGGTTGTATGGCAGACTGGTTCGGGAACACAGAGTAATATGAATGCGAATGAGGTCATCGCAAACCGTGCAATTGAAATTCTTGGCGGGAAAATTGGTAGTAAGTCTCCGGTTCACCCAAACGATCATTGTAACCGCAGCCAATCCTCAAATGATACTTTCCCAACTGCCATGCATATCGCAGCGGTAGAAGAAATATCATCGAAGCTTTTACCGGCGCTTAACCACCTTCAAGAATGTATTAAGAAAAAAGCTGATGCATGGCAAGATATTGTAAAAATTGGTCGAACGCATTTACAAGATGCGACACCTCTTACACTTGGACAAGAATTCTCGGGTTACACAACACAGATAAGTTATGGAATAGATCGCGTTAAGCAATCACTTCCCAGACTGCTTGCATTAGCTCAGGGAGGCACAGCTGTGGGTACCGGGCTTAATGCAAAACCCAAGTTCGCTGAGGTATTTGCTAAAGAAGTCAAAACATATACAGGATTACCATTCGTAACTGCAGAAAATAAGTTCGAAGCACTTGCAGCGCATGACGCATTCGTTGAGATGTCTGGTATGCTTAATACAATTGCTGCAGGACTATATAAAATAGCTAATGATATCCGCCTATTAGGATCGGGGCCTCGTTCGGGGCTAGGTGAACTAAGTTTACCTGAAAACGAACCAGGTTCATCGATTATGCCCGGCAAGGTTAATCCAACCCAGTGTGAAGCAATGACTATGGTCTGTGCCCAAGTCATCGGTAACCATACAACCGTTAGCTTTGCTGGTAGTCAGGGACATATGGAGTTGAATGTATTCAAACCGGTACTTGCTTATAATCTAATTCAATCCATACGACTACTCACTGATGCTTGTATTAGTTTTGCTGATAATTGTATTCAGGGTATAGAACCAAATCGTGAAAACATAACAACACTTATGGAACGATCATTAATGCTTGTGACAGCTTTAGCACCTAAAATAGGGTATGACAATGCAACAATAGTCGCCAAAACTGCACATAAAAAAGGAACAACTCTCAAAGAAGAGGCAGTCGCTCTAGGTTTTGTCACCGAAACAGAGTTTGATGAGATTGTCCGCCCCGAGCAGATGATTAAACCGAAGTAAGTGTCCCATAAAAACGTCTAATAAAAATGATATTTGTATGTTTAAAAAAGTGATTAAAAATGTTGATAGCCTGTTGATTTAAGTTCGTATATTTTTTCATTATTATCAAGTAAATTTAGTTCGCAACTCGTTTCACTAATCCTGCCAATCTGAAAAATTTTGACTGTAGTAATCATTTTTTCTAAATCAGATTGAGATATAGATGAAGGAATTGTAAAACATAATTCATAATCATCGCCTCCCGCAAGAGCAAGTTCAATAGCCAGATCTTTATTCAATTTTTTTAAAGTCTCTGTATAAGGAATATCTGATAATTTTATTTCTGCCCCCACTTTACTGGCTTTCAATATATGACTAAGATCTAAAAATAAACCATCAGATATATCAATACAGCTAGTCGCAATATCCCTTATTTCTAATCCTGTCTTAATTCTTGGTTCTGGTTGATATAATCTTTTAAACTCCTTATCCGTTGGTTTTAAATTTTTACTAGAATTTTTTAAATATCTCAAAGTATATGCAGCAGCACCAAGTTCTCCTGTTACATAAATTAAATCTCCCGGTCTGGCTCCGCTACGACATAAAAATTTACCATCTGGTACGACACCATGCATTTGTATTGTTATTGACAATGGTCCTTTTGTTAAATCACCGCCAATAAGTGATAAGGAATATTGGGTAAGTAAATTATTGAATTCATTTGAAAATTCTTCTAACCAATCATGATTATAATTGGGAAGCGTTAAAGATAATGTTGACCAGCGAGGTATGGCGCCCATTGCTGCCATGTCACTAAGATTAACTAAAAGTGATTTTCTGGCAATATCTTCAGGGGAAGCATCTCGTGAAAAATGTACTTCCTCTACTAAAGTATCCATTGATACTGCTAATTTTTCTTTTTTATCGATACTTATGATGGCAGCATCATCGCCAATCCCTAAAATTGGATCATAATGATTATTTAGCTGCTTAGATTTGAAGTAGTACTCTATTATTTCAAATTCGTTCAAAATTTTTAACTAACATCTTTTATTTCATTGTAACGAAGATCTTTGGCAACTTTATCAAGTACACCATTAATATATTTGTACGAATCTTCGGCACCAAACATTTTTGCAAGTTCAACAGACTCATTAACTACAGATTTCCATGGAATGTCGCTATGATGTTCTAATTCATAACAACCAATATGTAAAATTGCACGCTCAATGGTATCAAGCTCATCAACTGGCCTATCTAATAAATCTGCAATTCTTGAATCAAGTTCCCTATGATGCGTAATTGTTCCTCTTAACAATAATTTAAAATACTCAACATCTGTTTTTGCAAGTTTATACTCATCATGCTCAAACTCATAAATAACTTCATCCGGGCTTTTATTTGTAATAAACCATTGATATAAAGCTTGAACTGTATTTCTTCTTGCTTTTATACGCCCACGTATATTGGTTTTTTTATTTTCTAAAGCCATAGCTAAATATCCTGAAACAGTTCAATCATTTCCAAAGCTGCCTCCGCAGCATCAACCCCTTTATTGTTACCCTCCTCTTCAGATCTTTTCATTGCTTGCTCTTTATTGTCAACCGTCAAAACACCAAAAATAATTGGCGTGGTACTCGCGACTGATAATCTTGAAATACCAGCAGCACACTCATTTGCAATGAATTCAAAATGTGGAGTTTCTCCTCTAATAACTGCGCCAAGCGTAACAATCGCATCAAATTTTTCTAGATTGAGTAATTTTTTTACTGTAACTGGAATTTCAAATGCGCCTGGAACACGAACAACTTTTATTTTCTTCTCGTTAATCCCATTTTTTTTAAACACAGTGATGGCACCATTATAAAGACGATCGACAATGAGGCTATTAAATTTACTAGCAACAATTGCAATCTTAATATTTTCAGTATCTTTAACCATCTTTATCTTATATTTTTTTTAAAAAACTATATTTATCCTTTACATATGTTTATTCATTTATATATTCAGCGATCTCAAGACCAAATCCTGATAGAGCATGTATATGTTTCGGTGCGCTTAATAAACGCATTTTTTTAATACCTAAATCAGATAATATTTGTGCACCTAAGCCAATTGTTCGTGTATCCCAACTTTGATTTGAATTTTCTTTGTCTTGTTTCTTATTCTTTGAACGTCTATATGATTCTATCTGATTAATTAATTCTATTGATGTATATTGACTGCAAAGTATTACCAAAACGGCTTTTTCTTCACTAGAAAATCGTTTTAGAACGTCATTAATTGGCCAACCGCGATCTTTAGCTAAACTACCAGTTAAATCAGAAATTGGATTTTCAATATGGACCCTGACGAGTGTGGGTTCATCGGGAACTAAAGATCCTTTAACTAGGGCAAAATGTAATTTCTTTTCCAGCTTATCTTGATAAGCATGAAGAGTAAAATCACCATACTCAGTGGGTAAATTACATTCTGTTATATGTTCGACTGTCTTTTCATTTTCGATCCGATAACTTATTAGATCTGAAATTGTACCAATTTTTAAGTTATGTTCTTTGGCGAATTTTTCCAAATCACCACGTCTAGCCATTGAACCATCATCATTTAGAATTTCTACAATTACAGCTGCAGGCTCTAATCCAGCTAATCTTGCTAAATCACATCCCGCTTCGGTATGCCCTGCCCTAAATAAGACACCGCCCGGTTGTGCCATCAAAGGAAAAACATGTCCGGGTTGAATTAAGTCTGTCGCTTTTGCGTTAGAGGCGACAGCTTTTTTAATAGTAAGAGCCCGATCAGCTGCTGATATACCAGTTGTCACACCTTCGGCTGCTTCTATTGAAATAGTAAAATTTGTCGCATTGCTTGCATTAGGTTGTTTTGTCATCAGAGGAAGATTTAATTTTCTACAATTCTCCTCTGTTAGTGTTAGACAGATTAGTCCGCGGCCATAACGTGCCATAAAATTAATATCTTCCGAACTAACGCATGATGCAGCAATTACCAAATCACCTTCATTTTCACGATCTTCATCATCCATTAAAATGACCATACGGCCACTTTTAATCTCTTCAATAAGTTCTATAGTTGTATTAAGTAACATAAATAAATACTATTTTTTTAATTTATTTCTTTCTCATTTTACTACTAATTTTTCTAAATAGCGTGCCACTAAATCAATTTCAATATTAACTTTAGTACCTATTTTATACTCTGAAAGTATCGTTTTTGATAATGTATGAGGAATAATATTAATACTAAAGTTATTTTCTTCTACCTCATTAACAGTAAGGCTTACGCCATCAACTGATACCGATCCTTTCTTAGAAATAAGTCTTTCAAGCTTGATTGGAAATTCAACAAGTAAAAAAATTGAATTACCTCTACTCTCCCTATTTACTATATGACCAACACCATCGATATGTCCTGAAATCATATGACCGTTAATTCTTGAAGACAAGGTCATGGCTTTTTCAAGATTTACTTGGGCATTAACTTTCATACTTGAAAATGTTGTTAAACTTAATGTCTCTTCTGATATATCAACACTAAAAGAATTTTCTGTTTTTTCAATTACTGACAGACAGACACCATTAACTGAAATACTGTCCCCGATTTTCACATCATCTAATTTCATTTCTCCAGCATTGAAAACAAAACGGTTATCTGAGCCATTTGACTCAATCTCATTAATTTTACCTATTGCTTGAATAATTCCTGTGAACATAATTATTGTTTCTTTTTTTTCATTACTAAACGCAGATCTTTTCCAACTTTTCTGATATCAATAAACTCGTATTGTTTCGCAAGATTTATTTCATTAATTTGTTTCATTCTAAATAATGGTAATGCTTCACTGCCCAATAATTTCGGTGCTATATATATAACTAACTGATCAATCAATCCTTCATCAATCATTGTGCCGGCAAATGTTGCACCGGATTCGACTAATACATTATTTACCTCATACTCATTTGCCATATGTCTACAAGCATCATTCAACCAAGTCTCGGATTTAGGTAAAAAAACAACTTCAGTATTTCTATTTTTAAATTCCTTTTCAGCAACTCTTTCTTCAATTTGTGTGTAAATGACTGTCTTACCTTCGAGATCAAATATTTTAGCTTTTTGTGGAACTCTAAAATTTCTATCAATAATAACTCTTATTGGTTCTTTAAAATCAAAATCTAGGTCTCTAGGATTTAGCCTTGGATCATCTCTTATAATAGTTTCTGCACTAGTTAAAATTGCACTACTCGCGGCGCGCAAATGATGGACATCATTCCTTGCCTCGTCAGAAGTAATCCACTGACTATTGCCATTAGTTAGAGCAGTACCACCGTCCAATGACTGCGCCATTTTACAAGTGATATATGGCAGACCCAGTGTCATTCTTTTTATAAAACCAATATTCAGTTTTTTTGTTTCTGATTCCAATAGACCTTCTTTGACCACTATACCGGCTTGCTTAAGACGACTAATACCAAGTCCTGAAACCTTAGGATTAGGATCAACCATAGAAATAATTACCATTTTTACTTTTGCATCTACTAATGCATCAACGCAAGGGGGTGTTTTCCCTTGATAAGTACAGGGCTCAAGGGTCACATACATGGTAGAGCCTTCAGAATCATCGCAAGTATTAAGTGCATTGATTTCTGCATGCGAATTTCCCGATAATTCATGCCAACCTTCAGCTATTACACAATCTTTTTTAGTTATGACACAACCAACAATTGGATTAGGATCGCAAGTATATTGCCCATGTTTTGCTAGTTGAATAGCGCGTGACATAAATTGATAATCTTTTACTGTCCACATCAATTCTCATCACCATCAGACTCAAGAAGATCGAGCTGATTCTTTTTCAGCTCGGGTGGCAGTTCATGCTCAAGGCTTTCTATTTCCTCAATAAAATCCCCTAATTCTGCAAAAGTTTTATAAACCGAAGCAAATCTAACAAATGCAACTTTATCAAGCCCTTTTAATTCTTCCATAACCCAACTGCCTATCTTTATTGATTTAACTTCCCTCTCTCCTATAGCACGAAGATTATTTTTTATATTAGAGATAGCGGTTTCAACACGTTCCATTTCAACTGGACATTTTTCAACAGCTCGCAAAATTCCAGATCTTAATTTGTCTTCATCAAAGAGTTCGCGTCTATTATCAGATTTAATGATGCGCGGAAGGTTAAGTTCTACCGTTTCGTAAGAAGTAAATCTTGATCCGCAGGCTACACACTCACGGCGACGGCGAACCTGATCTCCTTCGCCATTTTCACGTGAATCTTTAACCTTCGTAACAAGATGACTGCAAAAAGGACACCGCATATTTCAGCCTGCCTATTTTAATTTAAACTACTAACCAGAGACTCAAACTTAGCACTCTCAAATAAAAAAATAAAATACTTACAGATCCTTATTAAATTCATACAAGGGCCGACTTTTACAAAGTTCAAGTACCTCACCTTTAACACGTTTAATAACAGAATCATCGCCCATGTTATCCATAATATCGCAGCACCAATTAGCTACTTGCTTCGCATCTGATTCATCAAAACCACGCGTTGTTATGGAAGGTGTTCCAATACGAATACCACTTGTTATAAAAGGCGATTGCGGATCATTTGGTACTGCATTTTTGTTAACCGTAATATTTGCTGATCCTAATGCAGCATCAACATCTTTTCCGGTTAGCCCCTTATCAACCATATCAACAAGAAATAAATGGTTATCTGTCCCGCCAGAAACAATTTTGAGACCGCGTTCTATAAAAGTCTCTGCCATTACTTTTGCATTTTTCTTGACCTGTTGAATATAAGTTTTAAATTCGGGTTCCATTGCCTCTTTGAAGGCGACCGCTTTTGCTGCAATTATATGCATNAACGGNCCACCCTGATAAGACGGAAAAACAGTGAAATTGACTTTCTTTTGTATTTCCTCATTGCTTTTACCCATTATTAATCCTGAACGAGGNCCTCGAAGAGTCTTATGTGTGGTAGTNGTCGTAATATCAGCAATTTGCACTGGGCTTGGGTACTCATCAACGGCAACAAGACCTGCAATATGCGCAATGTCTGATAACATAAGNGCNCCNACCTTATCTGCAATATCNCGAAATCGTNGCCAATCTAATATGCGTGAATANGCNGAGAAGCCAGTTATAATTAGTTTAGGCTTATTTTCCAAAGCCAATTTCTCGGCTTCATCATAATCAATTTCACCAGTATCGGTATTTAAACCATACTGAACAGCATTATATATACGACCAGATACATTAACGGTTGCCCCGTGAGTAAGGTGGCCGCCATGGGCTAAACTCATACCCATTATCGTGTCTCCTGGTTCTAGCAAAGCATGGAAAACAGCTCCGTTTGCCTGTGAGCCAGAATGGGGCTGGACATTCGCCCAATCCGCGCCGAATAATTCTGTGGCCNTGTCGATTGCAAGTTGTTCAGCAACATCAACATATTCACAGCCACCGTAATAACGCTTAGCTGGATATCCTTCTGCATATTTATTTGTCAAGACGGAGCCCTGACATTCCAAAACTCGNGGACTCGCCATATTTTCAGATGCGATTAACTCGATATGCTCTTCCTGACGACGTCTCTCTCCTTCCATTGCTTCAAAAAGTACATCATCAAAACCTTCAACTTTTACATTTTTACTAAACATAATCTTCCTCAAATAATTTTATTTTTTTATTAAGATAAATCATGAAACATAACGTTTGCTGACATTTTTAAAAAACTTTCTATTTATTGGATTTTCAGCAGTTTACATTAACTAGCCCAAAAAGAGGCACGGATATTAACAAAACCTAACGCTGATTGCATTTTACGAAAAACTCTAAAAATTTGTTTCGATTTTTATCCAAGTATATAGTCAAATAATATTATATATAGTATATATAAGGTACTGAAAAATATATAATTATTTAATTCATATGATTTATTTCAAAAAATCATTGAATTTCCTATTTTTTCGTCAAAAAAACTGACTAAAATGGGGTAGATTATCTAGCAACGTACTGTCCTATGTGTGTCGGAGGTGTTGTACATACCTGACATGTCAGAAATTTACTAAAAATTGTGTATATTTTAAAAAATACTAGGACAACGACTACCTATATAAAAAATATTTAATCTAAGTTGATAAAAAATAATATGATGATTGAGCAAAAGAAGTCTACTAAAAATCACAAAAAAGTTTTAAAGGATGCTAAGCTTTTATATAACAATATCGAAATTAATAAAATTATTGATGATATTGGTAAAGCTATTACAAATGAACTAGAGACAAGTAACCCCATAATAATGCCAGTGATGATTGGTGGTTTAATATTTGCCGGACAATTAATTCCAAAATTAGATTTTCCATTACAAATAGATTATGTGCATGCAACCCGCTACTCGGGTGATACTCATGGAGGGGAGTTAAACTGGTTAAAAAAACCTAATAAATCTCTATCGAATGAAACAATTTTATTAATTGACGATATACTTGATGAAGGTATTACATTATCTGAAATTATAAAATATTGTTACTCAAAAGGCGCAAAGAAAGTTTTTTCAGCTGTTCTTGTTGAAAAAATTCTAGACCACAAAAAACCTATTGAGAATATTGATTTTGTTGGTTTCACTGTTCCAAATATTTATGTATTCGGATATGGAATGGATTATTACGAGTACCATAGAAATGCAGCTGGTATTTATGCTGTCGAAGAGTCATGAGTATAGCAATTATTGGTGGTAGTGGGCTTAGTCAATTACCTGAACTAGTAATCAAGGATGAAGTAAAATTAGACACGCCTTGGGGAAAACCATCTGCAACTATAATAATTGGTAAATTAAATAAAATTGAAGTTATTTTTCTACCTCGACATGGAAATTCTCATTCAATACCTCCTCATAAAATAAATTATCGTGCAAATATATGGGCTTTAAATGAGATGGCTATAAAAAAAATAATTAGTGTTAATGCTGTTGGAGGAATAACAAAATTAATGAATCCAAATAGCATTGTTGTCCCAGATCAAATAATTGATTACACATACAATAGAGAACATACATTTTATGAGGAAGATAAAAACGATATAAAGCATATCGATTTTACGATGCCATATTCCGAAGTGTTGAGAAATCAATTAATCGAAGCCGCTCAGTCAATTAAACTTAAAATTTATAAAAAAGGTGTGTACGGAGTGACGCAAGGACCACGATTAGAATCGGCAGCAGAAATTTCTAAACTTGAGAAAGATGGTTGCAATATAGTTGGTATGACTGGAATGCCAGAAGCCGGCTTAGCAAAGGAGATTGGAATTGATTATGCCTGTTATAGTCTAGTTACAAACTGGGCTGCTGGAAAATCTGATGAAAATATTACCATGGAAATGATTGAGAAAAATTTAGAGGACGGGCTTAAAAATATAAAACGATTAATTTTTGAAGTGATAAAAAACTGTTCCTAGGAATCATTCAGTCGACTAACTTGTAAAATTACTCCATACAGTGGATTATCGAAATAATGTCTTTCATTTAATTTAATCTTTCGGGATTCTTTAAGTCCTATAATTAATTTCTCAGATTTTGTTTCAGAAAATTCAGTATCTTCCTTGATTATTGTATCTTCGACAAATAAATCCCGATAATAGTAAAGATTAAGATCAACATGCAAGAAAAAACCACTTCTAATCCTTATTGAGCCATCAATAATTTTATTTGGATTTTTAAAATCTTCAATAAACTCGGGCTCTATTAAATCTTCTTGATTATCGATCGATGATATTTCCTCTTCACTATCATCTTTCATGATATGAATATAACGAGATTGCTGACGTTTCGTCGCAGGTTGCTGCCATGATAAATGCATTAAAGGTCTGTACTCGCTAGACAATCTTAAAACCCGATACACGCCATTCATACGATTACTTTTTTCATCCATAATCATATATGGAATTGGTTCTTGCCCTATTGTTGTTTCCTGATGCGAAGAGAGCTCAATTATATATGGAATAATTATAGGATCTTCATTGCTCCATTTTTCTTCATTAATATTTGGATTGATTCTATCGAAAATAATAATTTCTACTTGATACCAATCTTCTGCTAAAACGCTTAATGATATAAGGAAAATCAGAGTTGCCAAAATATACTTAATTTTTTTCATACTAATATCATGCCGCCTCTTTTAAAACTATTTCATCAAGAAAATATTCTAAAAATTCTATTCTAGACTCTTTTTCAGTTAATTCCTTGCTTATCCTGATTTTATCCTGGCCATCTAGTTTATAATTTTCAGGATTTGATTCTATAATCTCTAGAATACGAGTCGTATCAATATTTGAATTTTCATGAAAATAAATCCTCCCACCTTGTACTCCAAGATCAATTTTACGAATCCCTAATAAATATGCTTTTTGTTTTAATTTTGCTATATCAAATAAATTATCAACCGCCTCAGGTAAAGCACCAAAACGGTCAATCATTTCTTCTTTTATATCATTTAAATCAGATTCGTCATTGACGCTTGCTATACGTTTATACATTATCAAACGCATATGAACGTCCGGCAAAAAAACTTCTGGTATTAATGCAGGAATATGCAAATCTATTTCAGTTCTTCGGGTTAAAGGTTGATCTAAATCCAGCATATTGTTGTCTTTCATTGCTTGCACTGCTCTATCAAGTAATTGCATATAAAGAGCAAAACCAATCTCTTGTATATGACCGCTTTGGCCTTCACCGAGAATTTCACCAGCACCCCTTATCTCCAGGTCATGAGTCGCAAGTGTAAACCCTATACCTAACTCTTCCAATGCTTCTATTGCTTTGAGCCTTTTTATTGCATCTTTAGTCATAACCTTTCGTTCTGGAACCATTAAATATGCATAAGCACGATGATGAGAACGCCCTACTCTGCCTCGTAACTGATAAAGTTGCGCAAGACCAAATTTATCTGCTCGGTCGATTATAATAGTATTTGCAGTTGGAATATCAATCCCGGTTTCAATAATAGTTGTACAAACCAAAACATTAAAGCGCCGATGATAAAAATCTAACATTACTGATTCAAGTTGCTTCTCCGGCATTTTGCCATGAGCAAATTGCACACGAACTTCAGGTAGAAGACTATTTATTTTTTTTGCTACCTCATTAATTGTTCTTATATTATTGTGTAAATAAAAAACTTGGCCACCGCGTTTAATTTCTCGTAAGATTGCTTCTTTTAAAAGGTGATCACTCTTTTCACTTACAAAAGTTTTCACTGCAAGTCTTCGAGATGGTGGTGTTACGATAATAGAAAGCTCTCTTAAATCTGAAAGAGCCATATTCAATGTTCTGGGTATTGGTGTCGCTGTTAATGTCAACAAGTCAACTTGTGAACGCAGTGATTTAATTTTCTCTTTTTGGCGTACTCCATAGCGATGTTCTTCATCTATAATAATAAGACCAAGATTTTTAAAAATAATATCATCTTGTAATAATTTATGTGTTCCTATAACAATATCGGCTCTTCCATTTTTCATAGATGATAAAACTAAATCTTGCTCTTTTTTTGTCCGAAATCTAGATAAAAGGTCAATTTTTATAGGCCAATCAGCAAAGCGATCACAAAAATTTTTATAATGCTGTTGCGCTAGAAGAGTTGTCGGGACTAACAAGGCGGCTTGCTTTCCATTCTGAACAGCAATAAAAGCTGCCCGCATTGCTACTTCAGTCTTACCAAAACCTGAATCTCCACAGACAAGCCTATCCATTGGTTGAGTACTAAGCAAATCATTGATCATTGAATTTATTGCTTCCTGTTGCCCTGGAGTTTCTTCAAATGGAAAACTTTGTATGAATGAATAATATTCGTTTTGATCTAATGTGTAAGGTTCTCTTTTTTTTGCTGCGCGTAGCGCTTGCAACTCTAATAATTCGGCAGCAACATCATAAACTTTTTCAGCAGCTTTACGCTTTACCTTTGACCACTGTCCAGTTCCTAACCTATGTAATGGTGCATTTTCTGGGTCAACCCCTGTATAACGCGAAATTAAATCAAGTGCTGAAACAGGCACATATAGTTTATCGTTATCAGCATATTCAAGATGAATGAATTCACATAGTACTCCTTCTATATCAATATTAATCAAACCACGATAACGACCAACGCCGTGTTCCTCGTGTACAACTGGTGCACCTACTCTTAATTCAGTTAAATTACGAACTATGGAATCAACATCTAATCTTTGGCGTCTGCGTAAACGTCTTTGCATGGCTCGTTCACCAAATAACTGTGCCTCTGTTATAACGGCAATATTCGATTTATTAAGAATCAAACCACTTTCAATCGGCATAATTGTTATACCGAATTTAATCCCACTTTTTAAAAAACTTACCCAATCTTCTATTATTAATGGCTTATTATCTCCCTTGAATAACTGACTAATAATTTCAAGTCGTCCTTTCGTTTCCGCAGCAACAAGAACACGGCCTTTAAATTCATTTAAAAATTGAGTAAGTAGCTTAGTAGGTTCTTTTGAACGTGCATCCACTGGTACATTCATAGGCATACTTGAGTCGTATTCAATAAAATTTAAATCCGAGTCCATTTTTAGATTATTTATATGAATTTGAGTAAATTTTTTAGAAATATTATCTAAATCATCTACATCTAAGAAAATTTTATCTGGCGATAAAATTGGTCTTTCACTATTCTGTGATTCTTGTTGGTATCTCGAAGCAATATCTTCTAAAAATGATTCTGCAGCTGCGTCAACTTCTTCATCAAATACTAACATCGCATTATCATCGATATAATCAAAAAAAGTACTGGTCTCTTTGTAAAATAAGGGTAGATAATATTCTATTCCAGCAGGCGCAAGTGAATGACTCACATCTCTATAAATTGGATACTGATTGGGATTACCTTGAAAACATGTCCGCCAATTTTCACGAAAACGAGCAATATTTTCATCTGCTAATGAAATTTCTCTTGCTGGTAATATACGAAGATAGTCAATTTTTTCGATAGACCGTTGTGTTTCTGGGTCAAATAAACGAATACTGTCGATTTCATTATCAAGCAAATCTACTCTAAATGGCTTGTTTTTACCCATTGGATAAATGTCTATTAAAGAACCTCTGATACAAACTTCGCCATGCTCTGTAACATGACTCACGAAGTTATATCCCTGTCTTATCAATCTTTTTCTGAAATCATCCAAGTTAATTTTTTGCCCTAGATCTAATGAAAAGGCATTTTTTAAGAGGTGATCTATTGGTAATAAACGATGCATTAATGTCGTTATTGGCACAACCACAATACCACTTGATAAATTAGTCAACTCATATAATGTTTTTAAACGCTCGGATAAAATATCCTGATAGGGTGAATAAATATCATAGGGTAAGGTTTCCCAATCTGGGAAAAATTTAATCGGTGTTTCTTCTGTATTTTTTACGAACTGTTGAAGTTCGTTAGCTAAATTAACAGCACTTAAAACATCTTTAGTAATAACTACTACGGGATTCTTCATTTGAGAAGATGTATTAGCAATTATTAAAGATTTTGCACTACCATATAACCTCGACCAATATGATTTTTTTTCGCTTTCTATTGGTAATTTTGGAGCTAGAACACTCTGTCTACTTAATACAGACACGATAAAAACACTAATCTAATGAACTTATACTTTCATTGATTGTATGTAGGATATCAGCCGGATTTGAAGAACGCGTTATTGGCCGACCGATGACAAGATAGCTACTTCCAGCTTTAACCGCATTATATGGTGACATTGTACGCTTCTGGTCATCTTTGTTTGAATCATCCAACCTAATTCCTGGTGTGACTAAACAAAAATCATCGCCTAATTCTCGTCTTAATAAATCTAATTCCATGCCAGAGCAAACGACACCATCCAGACCAACAGACTTNGCTAGTTTTGCTAATAATAATACCTGTTTTTCAATAGAGTTTGTGAAACCTAATTCAAAAAAATCATTTGAGGAAATACTTGTTAATAATGTGACNGCTATAAGTANTGGTCGATTTTTAGAACTTCCAGATTTTTCTAAAGATTCGTATGCTGCTTCCATCATTTTCTTTCCGCCAACAGCATGAACATTTAACATCCAAACACCTAAATCAACAGCTGCTCTACAAGCATTAGCAACAGTACTAGGAATATCATGATATTTTAAATCTAAAAATATTTCGAAACCTTTTGATCTTAATTTCTCTACTAATATAGGGCCTGCTTTAGTATATAGTTCTTTTCCAACTTTAATTTTACAATTTGTTGAGTCTATCTTACTGCAAAATTCAAGAGCTTGATTAGCTTCCGGAAAATCCAAAGCAACAATTATTCGACTTTTATTCACCTGCTACTCCAAAAATAGGTTGGATTGATTCCCAATGCTTACAGCCCGGACATTGCCAATGCAATAATTTGGCATCAAAACCACATTTGTTACATTTATATGTAGACTTTTTCTCAATCAATTTAGTTGTAAGTTGTTTGATAGTGCTCAAATATTCAAAGGTCACACCTGTGGATTTACTTAGTGTATATTCAATTAACTTATCAACACCCTCTACTGTTGGTTTATTTCGTAGCTCCTCAAAAATAAAATTGATTGCTAAATCTTTATTTTCATATTCAGCAATAAGTTCAGTCAAAATTAATAAGGTATTTATATTTGTGTATTTTTTTACAAGTTTCCTTAAATATTGTATAAACTCACCTACATTATCCATTTTTTTGTAACAATCATACAGCGGCAATATAACTTCTGTTATATAAATAGAATCCTGTGACTCTAGTCTCTTATAAGATTTAATCGCAAGTTCGGTATTCCCTGTAAGTTGAAATATCTTAGCCTCAATTATACTAGCTCTGACACATTTTTGATTTATATTCATTGCATCATTTATATTACTTTTTGCATTAGTTGTATTTCCTATTTTTAATTCATTTTCAGCAATTTCACAATAAAATTGAGCAATAATTGGATTTAAATTTTCACCAGAAATAATTTCAATTTTTTTAGCAACAGTAATTGCGTTTTCCCAATCTTTTTCTTGCTGATATATTTCTAATAAATGAAAATAAGCTTCATTAAGATACAGATCCAAATTTACAAGTTCTAAAAATAATTTCTCCGCCCTATCTAATAAACCAGAACGCATATAGTCCATACCAAGCTCAAGCAAAGCATGTGCTTTTTGTTCATGATTTAATGTTGGACGAGCAATTAAATTCTGATGAATTCGTATAGCGCGATCTACTTCACCGCGTCTGCGAAATAAGTTTCCAAGTGCAAGATGTGTTTCTACAGTTTCACTGTCGACTTCAGCCATACGAATAAAAACTTCTATTGCTTTATCTGGTTGCTCATTTAAGACAAAATTTAATCCCTTAAAATATTCAGGATAAATATCCTTTAAAGGTAATTTCTGTTCTTGATTCGATCTACCAATCCACCATCCAGATAGTGCTGCAAGCGGTAGTAATAACCAAAATATATTCAATTCAGATAGCATTAAAAATTCAATCCTCTGGCATTACATGAAATCTATTTATCTTTTTTGTATCTTTTATTTTTTTTTCAAGTCTGCTATTACGTTTTCTTGTTCTTATAATTATTGGAATACTAACTAAAATACCAAGTAATACACCAATTGATATTGCTATAAGAATTATTACCGAAAAAGATAATTGAACTTCGCTGACATAATAATTCAACGTAACTAATTGATGATTCCGGATATGAAAAGCTAAGCCAAATAGCAAAACGAAAATAATTAAAATTAATTTTACTATGAACTTCATAATTATTCTCTAAACATATATTTTTATTTAAATAAGGTTAGCACCTAAGATAGTCAGTCTACTTGATGGTGACAAGTACTAACATAAAAAATATATCAGAGAAGATGATTAATCCATGAAAAATGCTTCTAGCTTATAGGGTTGTATTTATTATTCACCCGTTCACGTAGCTCTTTTCCTGGTTTAAAATGAGGGACATATTTAGCCGGTAATGCTACAGGTTCGCCAGTTTTTGGGTTACGGCCATTACGTGCTGGACGAAAATGTAAAGAGAAGCTTCCGAACCCACGAATTTCAATTCGTTCACCATTCGAAAGCGAGGATGACATATATTCAAGAACAGTTTTAACCGCGAGCTCTATATCTTTGTAAGCTAATTGAGGTTGTTTTCGTGATAAAATTTCAATAAGTTCTGACTTTGTCATTATCGCAAACCATTGTTATTTAATAATTTATTAAAGCAATAATAACAATTCAAAAAATGTTAGGCAATCCGTTATTATTAATTTTAGTTACTTTTTTAACTCTTCCTTCAAAATATCCCCAAGTTTCGAGTTTTCACTAGTTTCTGGGGCATAATCTTTAGCGGTTGTCTGCTCATCATCCGATTCTTTTGCCTTGATTGAAAGATTTATTGCACGTTTTTTACGGTCAATTCCAGTTATTTTTACTTCTATTTCCTGGCCTTCCTTAACCACTGTTCTGGCATCAGTAACCTCTTCTTCTAACGAAACCTCACTTGCTTTTAATAATCCATCAACCTCTCCACTTAGATTGACGATAATATAATCTTGATCAACTTTTTTTGCTATGCCTTTAACAATAGTACCCTTTTCGTTTTCAGCTATAAACATTGAAAAGGGATCATCCTGAAGTTGTTTTATACCAAGTGAAATACGTTCTCTTTCTGAATCAACCGCCAAAACTACAGTTTCAATTTCATTTCCTTTACTAAAATCTCGCATTGATGCTTCAAGATCACTATCCCATGAAACATCTGACAAGTGAACCAAACCATCAATACCGCCATCAAGTTCAATAAATATACCAAAATCAGTAATTGATTTAATTACACCTGTTACGTGATCTCCTTTTTTATGTGTTGAGGC
Source organism: Legionellales bacterium (assembly GCA_002721165.1). Taxonomy (GTDB): domain Bacteria; phylum Pseudomonadota; class Gammaproteobacteria; order Eutrophobiales; family Eutrophobiaceae; genus UBA11869. Next base: position 31,182 of record PBJS01000008.1, read on the forward strand.
AAATTTTTCCCATGGGTTTTCCTCGCACTGTTTGATTCCAAGAGATATTCGACGTCTTTCCTGATCAATATCAAGAATCATAACGTCAACTTCCTGTCCTAGATGTACAAGTTTAGATGGATGTACATTTTTATTTGTCCAATCCATCTCGGAAACATGAACTAAGCCTTCAACTCCTTCTTCCAATTCTACAAAACAACCATAATCTGCAAGGCTTGTAATTTTTCCATGTAATCGCTCGCCTTCTGGATATCGCTTTGTTAAATTCAACCAAGGATCATCTCCCATTTGTTTCAGCCCAAGAGATACTCTTCTTTTTTCTGAATCAAANTTAAGAACCTTAACTTCTATTTCATCCCCAATATTAACTATTTCAGCTGGATTTTTAACACGCTTCCATGCCATATCAGTAATGTGAAGCAGCCCATCAATACCACCTAAATCTATAAATGCTCCATAGTCAGTTAAATTTTTAACTATACCTTTAACTAAAGCACCCTCTTTTAGTGTTTCAATTATTTCTTCAACGTCAACACTATTTTCAGTTTCAACAACAGCGCGTCTTGAAACAACAATATTATTTCGACGTTGATCAACTTTTATAACTTTAAATTCAATGGGCTTGCCCTCAAGAAACGAAGTATCTCGAACTGGTCGTACGTCAACTAAAGATCCTGGTAAAAAAGCACGAACTTTGCCAACCTCAACCGTGAAACCTCCTTTTACTCTTTCAGTAATAATGCCAATTACTGTTTGATTATCTTCATGCGCCTTTTCTAACTCTTTCCATGCAATTTTACGTTTTGCCTTTTCACGTGAAAGTCGTGTTACACCATAACCATCTTCGATTGAATCTAGAGAAACATCGACATCATCACCAACAGCTATCTCAAGCTGACCTTCATCATTAAAGAATTGGTCAATTGGTATAATACCTTCTGACTTAAGGCCGGCATTAACAACGACTGTATCATTTCTTATGTCTAAAACCTTCGCACTAATTATAGTGCCTGGACGCATTTTATTTTCTATTTGGCTTTGTTCAAATAATTCGGCGAAACTATCACTCATGAATGGCATTTCCTGAAACCTGCTTGAAATATCAGCAAGGCTATTAATTNTTTAGTTAATCTTAAGTTGATTATTTATTATTTAAGTAACCAACCACCTCTTTCGATAAATTAGGAATTTTANCAATAACTAATCCCGAAATTTTTTTAACAACTTCCTTAGCATCAAGGGTAGTTGTTTCAACAATAATCGCATCCTTTGCGGGTTTTAATGGAGATATCTCACGTTTACTATCCCTATCATCTCTTTCTTCAATTTCCATCCGAAGGCGGCGGAGGTTAACACTAATACCCCCTTCCTTCAACTGTTTGAATCGTCTTTTGGCTCTTTCTTCAATACTAGCAGTTAAGAATATCTTCAATCCTGCGTCAGGAAATACAACAGTGCCCATATCACGTCCATCAGCAATTAGTCCAGGCTCTCTACAATATGATCTCTGTTTTACAAGCAAAGCTTTACGGACTGAAGCAATAGGAGCAATTACGGATGCAGCCTTTCCNCATGCTTCGGTACGAATTTCATTTGTTACAACTTCTCCATTGAATAACACCTCTACCATTTTATCGGGGCTATATATCTTAAATTTAACATCTAAATTATTAATTAACTCTACCAGCCCTAATTGATCTTTAATTTTGATTTGATTTCTATCAGCAGCTATTGCAAGGACACGATAAAGTGCCCCGCTATCAAGAAAATTCCATTTCAATAAATAAGCTAAATGACTACAGACTGTTCCTTTACCAGTACCGCTTGGTCCATCAATAGTAATAATTGTTGAGCTAGACATAATCTATGTTAATCCCCAAATTTTTGCTGGTATTAACAAACTCAGGAAATGATGTTGCTACATTTTTACAGTTATTAATGGTCACTGAGTCTCTCGCTACAATGCCTGCGATTGAAAAGGCCATTGCAATACGATGATCATGATTGCTATCGACAACACCGCCACTAAATTCGCCACCTTCAATAATCATTCCATCATCCAAAGCCTCTGCTTTTATACCTAAAGCGGCAAAACCATCTAACATTGATTGAATTCGATCACTTTCTTTAACGCGTAATTCAGCCGCACCAGATAATATCGTTTTACCTTTCGCAGAAGCAGCAGCTATCAAAATAATTGGAAGCTCATCTATCGCAATTGGAACCAATTCTTCAGGAATATTAATACCTACTAACTCGCTACTTTTCACACTAATAGTAGCAGTTGGTTCTCCCGAAACTAATTTTTCATTTTCTAGCTCTATATTAGCCCCCATGAGTTTCAAAATTTTTATCGTGGCACTGCGTGTGGGATTAACGCCAACATTCTCTAAAGTAATATTAGAATCGGGTGCTAATATTGCAGCCACGATGAAATATGCTGCAGAAGAAAAATCACCGGGTATATTTATATCACAGCCAATCAGCCGATTCGCTTTCTCAATTGTAATTTGATTATTTTTTTTTGTTACTGGATGTGAAAAATTATTAAGCATTATTTCTGTATGATCNCGAGTTACTTCACTCTCTATAATTTTTGTTTTTCCTTCTGCATATAATCCTGCTATCAATAAGCATGATTTTAGCTGGGCACTAATAACTGGTAATTCATAATGAATAGCTTTAATCTTTTCACCTCCTCGTATTTTTATTGGCAATGTTCCTTCCTGAGTACAACTAATTTTTGCGTTCATTTCTCTCAGAGGATTAACAATTCGAAACATTGGTCTTTTCATCAAAGACCGATCTCCAGTTAATTCTGAATTAAAATTTTGAGCGATTAATAAACCAGCAAGTAGTCTTACAGATGTTCCAGAATTACCAAAATCTAGTATTTGATCTTCAGAACTTAATCCATGAAGACCTACCCCATTCACTAAAACAACATTGCCATCATTCTCAATATCTACGCCCATTTTTTGAAAAATNCTGATAGTTGTTAATGTGTCTTCTCCTTGTAAAAAATTACTAATCCTTGTTTTACCCTCTGCAATTGCTGCTAAAATTATGGCTCGATGAGATATTGACTTATCACCAGGAATTGAAGTTTTACCTAAAATAGAACNGCTTGGTTTTATGCGNAAATTAGTATGNCTATTTAAACTCATTTCAATATTTAATAATTAGCTATAATTAATATCGTTTTTCTATTTATTAAATCTATCTCTTGCTTCTTTAGCACGTCTAAAAACTTTNAATAATTCATCACTTTCTGATTTTTCAATAGCTTTTTTTATATGATTAATATGTGTAGAAAATATTTCTAACGTCCTAACTAGCTGTTCTCTGTTTGAAAAACAAATATCATGCCACATATCAGGACTACTAGACGCAATTCGAGTAAAATCAGCAAAACCACCCGCCGCATATTTGAAAATCTCATCACGTTCTTGCAAGCCAGCAAGACAATCAACAAGGGCATAGGCAAGCATATGTGGTAAATGACTAGTAGCTGCAAGGACCTCATCATGATGTTCAACATCCAAATCCACAACTTCGGCACCAACTGATTCCCACATTTGTGTAATAAGCTTATGTGCCTTTAAAGAGGTTTCTTTTAGTGGTGTTAATATGACACGATGACCGACGAATAAATCTTCAAGTGATGCCTCGACCCCATTTTTTTCCGTTCCTGCTATTGGATGACCTGGAACGAAACTAGAAATCTTCTCAGCCAACGTTTCTCTTGCTTTATTAACAATTCCACCCTTAACACTACCGACATCTGTTAAAACAGCATTAACAGAAATTGAATTAGCTATTTCTGGTAATATTTTTTCGGATACCGATAATGGTGTACCTATAATAATTACATCAGCCCCTTTGACTGCTTCAGATATGTTTAGNGAATAATCATCGATAACACCTAGTTTGACAGCCTTTTTCAAAGTTACCTCAGAACGATTACATGCAGTAATCCGTCCAACAAGTTTTGCTTTTCGTAGTGCGCGTGCAAGTGAACCGCCGATTAGTCCAACACCAATAATTGAGAGATGATCAATTAACATAAGATTAAATTATACTTTTTTAAAATAGTCACTTTGTCATTATTTTCTCAAGTTCTTCAATGAACTTGGTGTTTTCATGCTCAAGCCCAATGGTTATACGCAAATGATTTGGCATATCATAATCAGATATGGGCCTCACAATGACGCCAGATTTTAATAAATTCTCATAAATTTCGATTGCAGGTTGCTCAAAATTTACACATATAAAATTACCCTTTGAAGGAATATATGCGAGCCCCATATTATCAAAAGCTTGAGTCAACTGTTTCATTCCTGACTGATTTAATTTAATACTACTTTCAATATACTCTGAATCTTGTAAAGCTACTTCTGCAGCAACTAAAGCCAAACTATTATTATTAAAAGGCTGTCGTACACGATTCAACAAATCAGCTATTTTAGAATGAGATAATGAATACCCAATACGCAGGGCCGCCAAACCATATGCTTTCGAAAAAGTGCGTGTCACAATTAAATTATGGAAATCACTTATCCATGAACTACAATTGGGATATTCTTTCTCAATTTTTGCATATTCAAAATACGCTTCATCAACCAATACAATTACATGACTAGGAATTTTCTCAAGTAGATTTCTTAAATTGTTTTTATCTACCCATGTTCCTGTAGGGTTGTTAGGGTTTGCAATAAACATTAAGCGTGTATTATCATTAACAGAAGATAACATCGCATCCAAATCATGACCCCATTCAGTTGCCTGTGTTATTACGTGCTTAGCCCCCACAGCTTGAGTAACTAATGGATAGACAGCAAAAGAATGCTTTGAATAAATAACCTCATGCTGATTTGTAACAAATGCATGCGCAGCCATTTCTAGAATATCATTCGATCCATTTCCTAATGTAATATTTTCGACAGAGACATTATGTTTCTCAGCAAGTTTTTTCTTTAAATAAAAACCATTACCATCCGGATAGCGCGATAAATCTTTCGTTGAGCTAATCGCATCAAGAACAATCTTACTTGGTCCCAAAGGATTTTCATTAGAGGCAAGTTTAATGACATTATCAAGACCGAGTTCACGCTGTAACTCTTCAACTGACTTACCCGGACGATAAGGCTGAAGTCCAGAAACACCTGGGGTTGCGAGTGAGAATAGATCACAAGACACGATGAATATCCTACAATACAGCTCTTGGGTATGATCCTAACAGTCTAATCATTGCAGCGTGCTCTTCTAATTCATTTAAAGCTTTTTTNACTGATTCATCTTCAGCATGACCTTCAACATCAACAAAAAAAACGTAGTCCCACATCTCACGTCTTGATGGCCTAGATTCAATCCGTGTCATGCTGACACCGTTTTTTGCAAAACAACCTAGCATCTTATGCAGAGCACCGGGTTTATTCACTGCTGAAAAAATTAAAGAAGTTTTATCATTTCCTGATTTTGGACACATTCTCCTACCAATAACCAAAAAACGAGTTGTATTATCAGGTTCATCTTCAATATTAGTAGCAAGCTTNTTCAATTCATACAATTCAGACGCAGAGTCACTTGCAATTGCTGCACAATGATCTTCACTACTTGCAATATGAGCAGCTTCACCATTACTTGCAACTGGTATACGTTCNGCTTTGATTAAATAAGTATCTAACCATTCGCGACACTGAGCTAACGACTGTTGGTGTGAATAAACATGAGTTAATTCATCTAGCTTCTCGGATTTACTCAATAAGTGATGATGAATTCTTAGTTCTACTTCTCCACAAACTAACAAACTAGAATTATTTAACATATCTAATGTATGATTCACAACACCTTCAATAGAATTTTCAATTGGAACAACACCATAATATGAAGCATTTGACTCAACTTCACGGAATACTTGATCAATTGTTCCGAATGCTGTTGTATTAACTGAATGTCCAAAATGTTTTAATGCGGCAGTTTGGGTAAATGTTCCTTCGGGTCCTAAATAGGCGATATCCAGTACTTGTTCCAATGCTAAACATGCTGACATAATTTCTCTAAATAATCTCGCCATTTCCTCTTCTGAAAGCGGTCCTTTATTGTGCTCAATTATCTTTCTTAAGATTTGAGCTTCGCGTTCTGGGCGGTAAAATTCAAAAGATTCTGATGAAGTCATTTTAATCTTAGCAATCTCTTTAGCTAAGCCTGCACGATCACTAATAAGATCAAGCAGCCTTTTATCCAAAGAATCAATATCTGCTCGTATTTTTTCCAGCTTCTTTTTTTCGTTCATAGTAATTAAATTTTAAAGATAATTAGCCAATTCCAGCATAACTCTTAATTGTCATTATATTCAACAATACGTTCGATACTCACTAGATGCTCTAGTTCACTAAGATTCACCAATCTGACGCCCTGTGTGTTACGTCCAAATACAGAAATGTCTTTAACAGGTGTTCTGATTAGCGTACCTTGATCACTAATCAACATGATTTCATCATCATTTTCAACAGTTACCGCACTGACAACAGGGCCATTTCGCTTCGTTACCTGTATCGATATTACCCCGACTCCGCCTCGTGATTTCTGTGGGTAATCCTTAATATTCGTTCGTTTACCATAACCATTCTGAGTTGCGGTTAGGACAGTGATGTCTTGATTATCAACAATAATAAGAGATATTGCTTTTTGCCCCTTAGATAGACGAATGCCGCGAACGCCCTTAGCAGTCCTACCCATTGACCGAACGTGAGACTCAGAAAAACGGACAACTTTGCCGGCATCGCTAAATAGCATGATGTCACGCTTACCGTCAGTCAACTCTGCACCTATAAGCTTATTCCCGCCGACAAGTTCAATTGCACGTATTCCACTCGGTCTGGGACGTGAAAATTCGATCAACGATGTTTTTTTAACGGTCCCATTTGCGGTTGCCATAAATACAAACATATCTTCGCTATAATCTCTTATTGGTAATACAGTATTAATTTGCTCTCCCTGATCTAATGGCAATAAATTTATTATAGGTTTGCCNCGTGCGATTCTGCTAGCTTGTGGTAACTCATATACTTTAAGCCAATAAACTTTACCTCGACTTGAAAAGCACAATAATGTGTCATGCGTACTGGCAATAAATAACTTGTCAATAAAATCCTGGTCTTTGACAGAGGTTGCTGCCTTTCCTCTACCACCTCGACGTTGTGAACGATATGTATTGATTGGTTGGGATTTGGCATAACCCGCATGAGATAATGTAACAACAACATCCTCCTCTGTAATTAAATCTTCCATATTTAAATCTCGCTGTGTTTGAACAATCTCTGTCCTACGTTCATCACCATAACGATCTTGTATATCTTTTAACTCGTCGCGAATTACTTTCATTAGTCTTTGGGGTCGTGAAAGAATATCTAATAAATCTGTGATCGTTTTTAATAAATCACTATATTCTTTAAGTATTTTTTCTTTTTCAAGACCAGTTAATTTTTGCAAGCGTAATTCGAGGATTGCTTGAGCTTGCTCTGGAGATAATCGATATCCATCTTTATGTAATCCAAATTCATGTTGTAAATTATCGGGTCTTGAAATTTCCGAACCAGAATCTTTCACCATTTCAACAACAACACTAGATTCCCAAACTCCTTTAAGTAATTCTATTTTTGCTGCTGCAGGACTCGCTGATTTTTTTACTAACAGTATAACGGGATCAATATTTGCGAGGGCAACAGCCAACCCTTCTAAAATATGAGCGCGAGCACGTGCTTTACGTAATTCAAAAACAGTTCTCCTTGTAACAATCTCACNTCGATGACTAATAAAAGCTTCGAGTAATTGTTTTAAATTTAAATTCGCTTGTGGTTTATTATCCACTAGCGCAACAGCATTGACACTAAATGCAGATTGCATCTGAGTAAATTTATATAAGTTATTCAATATAACCTCAGCAACTTCACCACGACGNAATTCAATTACAACTCGCATACCATCTCTATCTGATTCATCACGTAATTCGCGTATTCCAGTAATTTTTTTGTCCTTAACTAACTCGGCAATTTTTTCTAGTAATCGTGCTTTATTAACCTGATATGGAAGTTCGGTAATAACAATTTTATTTCCTGACTCGTGCTCCTCAATTTTACTCCTTGCACGAACTTCTATGCGGCCACGGCCTGTTTGATAAGCATCTTTAATTCCTGAAGAGCCATTAATTATTCCCGCTGTAGGAAAATCGGGACCAGGAATATGGTTCATCAAATCTAAAATTTCGATNTCAGGATTTTTTATTATTGCTAAACAAGCATTTATGACCTCTGATAAATTATGAGGAGGTATATTAGTAGCCATACCAACGGCGATACCACTTGAACCGTTAATAAGTAAGTTTGGTATTCGTGTAGGCAATACGACTGGTTCATGTTCAGAGCCATCGTAATTTGGTGAAAATTCGACAGTTTCCTTATCGAGATCTTCCAAAATCTCATGGGCAACTCGTGACATCCGAACTTCGGTATACCTCATTGCAGCTGGTGCATCGCCATCGACAGAACCAAAATTTCCCTGTCCATCTACAAGCATATATCTTAGAGAAAATGATTGGGCCATTCGAACAATGGTATCGTAAACAGCAGTGTCTCCATGCGGATGGTACTTACCTATAACATCACCAACAACTCTTGCAGACTTTTTATAAGCTTTATTCCAATCATTTCCCATTTCTTTCATGGCAAATAAAACTCTTCGATGTACGGGTTTTAATCCATCACGAACATCTGGTAATGCTCGACCGACAATAACGCTCATGGCATATTCCATATAGGACTGCCGCATTTCGTCTTCTATATTGACCGGTGATAGTGCTTTCGCGAAATCAGATTCAGGCATAGATTATTTACTGAAAAGAGAACTAAAATCCTTATTTTTTAGGTACTTTTTATAGGTAAAATTTTACCATAATATGGTATTTTCCCCTACTAAATTCTTAGATTTAACTACCTGATTTTAAATCAACTTTAAGTAAAAACCGCGAGCATTTTTTTTGCGTCAGGGTGATGAATTACACCCTTTTCAGTGACAATAAAATCAATCAATGAGGCTGGGGTAATATCAAAGGCCGGATTGAGTACTTTACTACGATTTTGAGAATTTTTATTCGTATAAAAATGGGTGACTTCTTTTGCAGATCGATTCTCAATAGGTATTTTTTTTCCAGAATCTATTTTCATATCGATTGTAGATGAAGGTGCAACTACCATTACCCTCACATTATGATACTTCGCTGACACTACATGTGAGTAAGTGCCAATTTTATTAGCTACATCTCCATTTGCAGCAATACGGTCAGAACCAACAATAAGCCAAGAAATTTTCTCCGTTTGCATCAGGTTTGATACAGCTGAATCAATTAGTAAATTTACTGGAATGTTATCTTGTTTTAACTCCCAACTGGTTAATCTGGCACCTTGAAACCATGGACGTGTCTCGGAAGCATAAATCTGTTTTAACAGTCCTTTTTGATATGCTGTTCTTATAACCCCTAAAGCCGTGCCATACCCTCCTGTTGCCAAAGCACCGGCATTACAGTGAGTTATAACATTACTATTTGGCTCAATTAATTCCGCACCAAGACGACCCATTTCATGATTTGCAGTAATATCATCATGATGTATTTTCATCGCAAGTTCTTGTAAATGGTCTACAGGATTACCCTTAATTGTTTTAAATTTTTCACGCATTATAGAAACTGCCCAGTTTAAGTTAACAGCAGTTGGTCTAGCTGCAGTAAGTGTTTGCAGAACTTTTTCGATATTTTCACGCCAATTATTAGGTGAACTTTGATAAGCAGAGTGAGCAGCGAGTACAACGGCATAAGCTGCAGCTATTCCAATTGCAGGAGCACCTCTAACCACCATTTTGCTAATTGCATCAGCCACATCCAATGCCGAGGTATAATCAAGATAAATTACTTCCTCTGGCAACTTTCTTTGGTCTAATAGCGTTAATACCCCTGCGTTCCACTTAACCGCATAAAAACTCTCTACTTCTGTTTGTGATTTTTTGTTTTTCAATAGCGTTTTTTTATGATTAATGAATTATCATAGCATTTAAGAATAATTAAATAGTATTGTCAAAATGAACGTAGATACTTTAATACATGCCAGATGGATTATACCTGTTGAGCCGGAAAATACCGTATTTGAAGATTATGCTCTAGCCATCAAAAATGACAAAATAGTGGCGTTGCTAAACTCCGATGATGCTAGAAATAAAATTAGTGCAAAAGAAGAACTTGTTCTAGAGAATCAAGCATTGGTTCCCGGTTTTGTAAATGCCCATACACACGCAGCAATGTCGCTATTTCGAGGTTTGGCTAATGATTTACCACTAATGAATTGGCTAAATAATTATATTTGGCCAGCTGAAAAAAAATGGATTGATTCCGAATTCGTAAAAGATGGTAGCAAACTTGCAATAGCGGAAATGCTTCGTGGCGGAACAACTTGTTTTAACGATATGTATTTTTTTTCAGATAGTACAGCTGAAGTTTGTGTCAATGCTGGGATGCGTGCTGTCATAGGTCTAATTGTCATCGATCTTCCAACTTCATGGGCAAGTAATAGTGATGAATATTTAGCAAAAGGTGAGTCAATTCATGACTCCTTCAAACATAATCCTCTTATTAGTACCGCATTCGCCCCTCATGCTCCCTACACTGTTTCTGATGATTCATTAAAAAGGATAGCGGTTCTTGCGGAAGAACTGGACATTCCTATTCATATGCATATCCATGAAACTGATGATGAAATCAAACAAAGTTTAAAGCAGTATGGAAAGCGTCCACTCAAAAGATTATCCGAACTTGGTCTATTAAACTCGCGTTTAATTGCAGTACACATGACTCAGTTAGAACAATATGAAATCGAAGAATTAAAAAAAACCAAAGTTCATGTTGCACACTGTCCTGAGTCTAATCTGAAACTAGCGAGTGGTTTTTGTCCAGTCGGAAAACTTCATATGAGTAATATAAATGTTTGTATCGGCACCGATGGTGCAGCAAGTAATAACGATCTAGATATGCTTGGAGAAATGAGAACATCAGCAATACTATCTAAAGGGGTTGCCAATGATTGTACATGTAGTGATGCACATACATCTCTAAAAATGGCAACATTAAACGGAGCTAGAGCGCTTGGCTTAAGCAAAGAAATTGGCTCGCTAAAAAAGGGAAAGCAGGCAGATATTGTCGCAATAGATCTAAACCAAATAGAAACAATCCCGCTATATGAGCCTCTCTCACAAATAGTTTATGCCGCTGATCGCCGTCAAATAAGTAATGTATGGGTTGCGGGAAAAAGACTATTGAAAGATAGAAAACTAACAACTTTAAAATATGATGAATTAATAGAGAATACTAAGCTATGGGAGAAAAAGATAAATAATAACGCCTAAAAAATCTTGTTCTCATGAAAGACTATGTAAATGTGCTCTCAATAAGTGTGTTCGAATATCTAATTTTTTCAGCGAGACTATTTGCAATAATATATCTTAATTTCTCAATCACAATGGGTTGCTTCTTTTGAAGTTCGTTAATATCGTATTTGTTCCAAATTAATAATTTTACTTTTTTTGTTGGCTCAGTAAGAACATCTGCGGAAGTCACTTCATCTCGTAAGAAACTCATTTCACCTAACCAAACCCGCTTTGTTAATCTGATTATCTTCCCTTTTTGAAGTCGAATAACTGGCGTTCCTTCGAGAACAAACATTAAATTTTCAAAAGTTTTATTAGCACTTATTAGTTCACCAGTGCGCTCTTCTTTACCTGCTCGCTGATATAAAAGTTTAAACTCTTTTGGTGATAAAAGGTTGAATTCATTCTGATAGAGATCATGTAATTCTTTTGGCAAACAACGAATCGAATTTTCATAATAATACTGTACAATTTTCAGACCATTTATAAGACTATTAGTCACACTCAAAATCAATATCGCTTTCATTCCTAGTTGATCGAGTCCCGTATATAATGCAAGAAAAAAATAACCTACCTGCACTAAAATAAGTGCCGATCTAATAAAAATTATTGATGATGATAAATAGCAAACTGTAATTGTTGTCGACAATATAAGCATTGCTGTATCAGTGAAACTCATTTTCTTATTATTCCTAAAAAGTATTCAATAATTTTATTTTTAGTTTCTTTATTTAAGACATATCAGAATATTTATTCCATTTATTAATAATCTCGCAAAATAAAAGTGCGGTCTGCTCAGCATCATAACGAGCAGAGTGTGCTTCTTTTTCATCCCATTTCAGACCTGCTGCAATTGCAGCACGTGACAATACTGTTTGTCCATATACAAGACCTGACAAGGAAACGGTGTCAAAGGTGCTAAATGGATGAAAAGGATTACGTTTAATATCATTTCTTTCTACACATGCATTCAAAAAACTCAAGTCGAAAGAAGCGTTATGACCTACCAGAACTGCACGCGTGCATTGACTATCTTTTATCTTTTTTCGCACCACACGAAATATTTCATTTAAAGCGTCAGTTTCATTAATCGCAATCTGTTTGCGAAAGGGATGTTCAGGATCAATACCCGTAAACTCTAAAGATGCCGTCTCAAGATTAGCGCCTTCAAATGGTTTAATATGTTTAGATATTACTTCGTCTACACACCAATGTTTTTTTTCACTAAATGTTAATGTAACAGCAGCAATTTCTAACAAAGCATCTTTATGCGGATTAAATCCCGCTGTTTCAACATCAATAATAACGGGGTAAAACCCACGGAACCGCTTGGCAATAATTGTCTCGGTACTCATTGTTGTTAATACTTCACTTGCCACGCACAATTTTCACCAGCACGTAAAGGTACTAATTTATCATTATCGAAAGTCACCATTTCTGGAATCTTTGTTTTATTTTTTATGAGTGTAATTTTTTCATCGTTTCTTTCAAGGCCATAAAAGTCTGCCCCAAAAAAACTCGCAAATGCTTCTAACTTATCCAATTTGTTTTGTTCATCAAAAATTTCTGCATAAATTCCTAAAGCATTGTAAGCAGAAAAAATACCAGCGCATCCACAGCCGCTTTCTTTTTTTGAACGTGGGTGTGGCGCACTATCTGTTCCTAAAAAAAATTTACAATTGCCGCTAGTAGCAGCACCTAGAACTGCTAGACGATCGTGCTCTTCTTTTAAAACAGGTAAACAATAATTGTGCGGCTGAAATGATACGTCAAAAAAATCGCTGCGGTTTAAGAGTACATGCTGCGGGGTAATCGTTGCAGCTAAATTATCACTAGCATTTAAAATAAAATCTACAGCCTCTTTAGTACTAATATGCTCCAAAACTATTTTTAACTCGGAAAAATCATCAACTAGGGGTGTTAATACTCTATCAATGAATATTTTTTCTCTATCAAAAACATTAACTTCAATATCATTAACCTCTCCGTGTAGCAGTAAAGGCAATCCATTCTTCATCATTGCTTCCAAAACTGAATAAATCTTTTTAATATCTGTAACACCAGAATCAGAATTTGTTGTTGCTCCCGCGGGATAGTATTTTAAAGCTGTAATTGATTTTGTTTCCGCAGCTTTATCTATTTCACTGGGAGACATATTGTCAGTTAGATACAAGGTCATTAAAGGCTCAAAATTATATTCTTCGTTGACATTATCTAGAATACGATTGTAATAGGAGACGGCCATATCAACGGTCGTGATAGGTGGTTTCAAATTTGGCATTACAATTGCTCTAGAAAATTGGGCGGCGCTATAATTAACAACACTAGACATAGCTTCTCCATCACGAAGATGGAGATGGAAGTCATCAGGCTTTGAAATAGTTAATGTTTGCATAAATTAAGAAAATTCATCAAATATACTTAAATAAAAGGTATCATATGCGTCGTTATTTGTCCGCGACAATGTTTTTTATTTGAAATATTACCAATAAGACCAACAACATAATTGAAAGGTAGGAAGCTATGGAATACAACAAACTAGGCCAAACGGATATTGAAGTAAGTCGAATTTGCCTAGGGACCATGACCTGGGGAGAGCAAAATACTGAGAAAGAGGCGCATGAGCAATTGGATTACGCGATCGAATCTGGAATCAATTTTATTGACGTTGCTGAAATGTACCCTGTGCCGCCTCGTGAAGAAACATATGGCCTAACTGAGTCTTATATAGGAAATTGGCTCAGTAAAAGAAAAGATCGGGATAAAATCATACTTGCATCGAAGGTTGCTGCGAAAGCTGAATGGTTACCATATATACGTGGTGGCCAGATAAAACTTGATAAAAAAAATATTGTACAAGCATTGGAAGATTCACTCAGACGTCTCAAAACAGACTATATTGACCTTTATCAAATGCATTGGCCTGACCGTGATACCAATTTTTTTGGAAAATTAGCTTACTACCATGCGCCAGAAAAAGACGGAATACCAATAGCTGAAACCTTAGCGGTACTTGATGAGCTTGTTAAACAAGGAAAAATTAGAGCAATTGGTATTTCAAACGAAACTCCTTGGGGATGCGCTGAGTACTTAAGAATTTCAAGAGAAAAAGAATTACCGAGAATAGTTAGTATTCAAAATCCTTATAATTTATTGAATCGTACTTTTGAAATTGGTATTTCGGAATTTTCACATCGTGAACAAGTTGGATTACTTGCCTACTCACCTCTCGCATTTGGTGCATTAAGCGGTAAATACTTGAATAATCAAAAACCTGAAGGCGCACGTTTGACGCTTTTCGAACGATTCAATCGATATCTAAACCCTCAAGCAACTAACGCAACTGAAGCTTATGTCAATCTTGCTAAGAAAAATGATTTAGATCCGTCACAAATGGCCCTATCTTATGTTTCAAGTCGACCATTCTTAACCAGCAATATAATTGGTGCGACATCAATGGAACAACTAAAAATGGATATTGAAAGTATAAATATCGAGCTTTCAGATGATGTCATAAAAGATATTGAATCGATACATGAAAAAATCCCAAATCCCGCGCCATAAAAGAACTTTAGGTGATTTTATCTGTCTTAATACATGTATAATCGTCATGAAATCAAACTAATCAGGTGATTATGGAGCTATCAGCGCTAACAGCAATCTCGCCAGTTGATGGTCGATACCAAAATAAAACCGATGCCCTAAGGCCAATATTTAGCGAATACGGACTATTTCGTTACCGTGTACTGGTAGAAGTAGAATGGCTTAAAAAACTCTCAAAAAATTCTAGCATAAAAGAAATTGAATCTTTTTCTGCTAGTTCAACTTCATTACTAAACAACATAAAAGATAATTTTTCTATTGTAGATGCTGAAAGAATAAAAGAAATAGAAAAGACAACGAATCATGATATGAAGGCGGTTGAATATTTCATTCGAGAAAAAATTCAATCTGATTCTAAGTTAAAAAATATAAGTCAGTTTATTCATTTTGCGTGTACTTCTGAAGATATTAATAATCTCAGTTATGCTTTAATGCTGAAGGATGCACGAGAGAGTATATTGGTTCCTAAATTACAGAAATTAGTTACTATTCTAGAAAAAATGTCTGCTGATTATTCATCTACTCCTATGATATCTAGAACTCATGGTCAAACTGCATCACCAACAACCTTAGGGAAAGAAATGGCTGTGTATGTCCATCGTCTTAATAGGCAAAATAATCAATTAAAAAATATTGAGTTGCTAGGTAAGTTAAATGGTGCTGTAGGTAATTTTAATGCCCACTTTTCTGCCTACCCAGACATTGATTGGATGACATTATCAAAAGAATTTGTCGAAGAACTTGGCCTAACCTGGAATCCATTAACAACACAAATAGAATCTCATGATTACATGGCTGAATATTTTCATGTGTTAATACGAAGTAATACAATTTTAATAGATCTCTGTCGTGATCTTTGGGGCTATATATCTTTGGGTTATTTCAAATTAAAACTCATTAAAGGAGAAGTAGGGTCTTCAACAATGCCGCATAAAATTAATCCAATAGACTTTGAAAACTCTGAAGGTAATTTTGGCTTTGCAAATAGTTTGCTCGAGCATCTAGCAATGAAATTACCAACATCGCGATGGCAAAGAGACCTAACAGATTCTACAGTGCTGAGAAATACTGGTGTCGGAATAGCGCATTCAGTCATTGCGCTTGATTCATGCATAGCAGGCCTATCAAAAATTGATGTAGATACTGAGATAATAAATCAAGATCTTGAAAATTCATGGGAAGTCCTAACAGAAGCTATACAGACGGTTATGCGTTGTTACAATATTGAGGGTGCGTATGAAAAACTAAAGGAAATATCTCGTGGAAACGAAATTAATAGAGAAACACTTCATAACTTTATCGAAAAACTTGATATTCCTAATGATGCTAAATCCAGATTAAAAAATTTAACACCGAGTAATTACCTAGGTAATGCTGAAACACAAACAAAATTGATTAAAAAGAAATAATCAATATTTCGGAATAATTTAGTATGCATGATCTTAATAAACTTAGATTAGGCAAGTCTCCTAATGAAGTATCAAATATAGAAACACGGCAGGAAGTTTATGATGCTGTATTGGAGATTACAAAACAATCATCAAAAAAAATAGCTATTATTTCTAAAGATCTTGAACCCTTAATTTATAATCAATCAGATTTTCTAGAAGCACTAAAAAACATCGCATTGAACGGACGTCGAACACAAATTCGTATCCTAGTGTCTGATGTTGAAGCAATTCGTAATGCAGATCATAGGCTTTTAGATTTATCTTCAAAGTTACCAAGTTTTATTGAATTACGTAAGATCTCACCTGAGTATAAAAATTTTAATAAAGCAATGCTNATTGCTGATGAAATNGGTTATCTTTATCGTGGGAATGCTAATCGTTACGAAGGTAAAATTAATTTCAATAGTCCGCGTGAGTGTAAAAATTTGTTAGATAAATTTGATGAGATGTGGGAAACGGCTCTAATCGATAAAAATTTACGTCGTATACATATATGAATAAAAAAATTATTACTGTCTTTTTAATATTCACGATATGTGCTCCCATATCTATNGCTGAATCGATGAAAATTGAAATGATCCCCATGAAAAATCGTATGGTTGAAGACATTATCCCGATTATTAAACCACTTATCATTAAAGGAGGTACTGTAACAGGGATGAATAATCAATTGATATTAAAAACAACGCCATCAAACATTGAGTTAATTAAGTCTATTCTTGAACAAATAGATAATGCACCCCGTAAATTACTAATTAGTGTAAAAAGAAATAATGATAATGAATTTAATAAAGAAGAAGGTGGGTTCTCGATAAAATATGATTCGAAAAATATTAAGATTGAATCTCCGGATACAGGTGAACAGGGTATTATTATTCAAAGTGGAAGAAATGATGGAGATGTGATTCGATATAGGAAATCAATTGAACAGAATCAAGAGCAAGAAAGTAATATTTTTTATGTCAATGCGCTTGAAGGAAATCCAGCGTTCATTAACACAGGACAGTTAATGCCAGTTAGAAGCCAAACAACTGTTACTGCATCCGGAACGACTGTTGTTCAGGAAAATATTAAATATCATAATATTAACTCGGGATTTTATGTTACTCCAAAATTACAAGCTGACAATGTAGTACTTACAATCTCGCCTAAGTTTACAGAACTAAACAAAAATGAAAAAAACGTTATAAATGTTCAAAATGTCAGTACCACTGTGCATGGTAGACTCGGTGAATGGATATCAATTGGAGGTATTAACCAGAGCAGTAACAATTCAGATAAAAGAAACCTAATAAATCAGGAACAATATAATAGTGAAAAAAGCAATATTTTCGTAAAAGTTGAAGAAATTAAATAAAAAATAGTTTTCGCGTGAGGCTGAAAGAACTGATAATATTATGNANCTTCCTTCANTCAATAAAAGAAAATATTAATGTTGATACTGCAAGGCAGTAATGCACTATCTAAATTTCGGATTAATAAATTACTCTCGGTAGTACAAACCCACACACCTGAAATAATTTCAATTCAGACACGCTTTATCCATTTTGTTAATGAAAATAAAGCCTTAGATAAAAAAGAAGATGCGCAACTTAATGAGCTACTAAATTATGGGGAATCCTATAATTCTTTTATCAAAGGTAGTCAATTAATAGCCATTCCAAGGCCTGGAACAATTTCCCCGTGGTCAAGTAAAGCAAGTGATATTGCTCATAACTCTGGTTTGAATAAGATAATACGTATTGAAAGGGGGGTAATTTATCTATTTGAAATACCCAATGAAAAAAAATTAACTAAAAGACAAATTGAAAGAATAGCTCCTTTAATTCACGATCGAATGACAGAAATTATTATTGAGGATGAGAATGAAGCTGTAAAATTATTTAACACTACTGAACCAACTCCTATAGAAAAAATAGATATTTTAAATAAGGGTATTGATGAACTTGAAAAAGCAAATTTAAACATGGGTCTAGCCTTATCTCAAGATGAAATAAATTTTTTATTTTCAAATTTTAGTGAATTAAAAAGAAATCCTACTGATGTAGAGCTAATGATGTTTGCTCAAGCTAACTCAGAACATTGCCGGCACAAAATATTTAACACTAAATGGATAATTGATGNCACAAAAAAAGAAGACTCTCTATTTTCAATGATAAAACAAACGTATAAAAAGAATTCTGGGAATATTCTCTCTGCCTATGATGATAACGCCGCTGTGATGGAAGGATTTTCAGGTTTAAGATTTTTTGCAGATCCAAAGAAACATCAATATGAATATAAAAATGAAAAAATTCATTTACTGATNAAAGTGGAAACTCATAATCATCCAACCGCAATTTCACCATACCCAGGTGCCGCTACCGGTTCTGGGGGTGAAATACGAGATGAGTCTGCTACGGGACGAGGGGGTAAGCCCAAAGCAGGTTTAACTGGTTTCACAGTTTCAAATCTAAATATTCCCGGCTACGAACAACCGTGGGAAAAAGATAATGGTAAACCAGAACGTATTGTTTCTGCATTAGACATAATGGTTGAAGGGCCAATTGGTGCCGCATCTTACAATAATGAGTTTGGTCGTCCCGCTCTTTGTGGCTATTTCCGAACTTATGAACAAGAATCAAGTTCTTCAATCTATGGTTATCACAAACCTATTATGCTGGCTGGCGGGTATGGCATGATTCGAGAATCTCATGTCAAAAAACAAAACATACCGGCTAATGCAAAACTAGTTGTGTTAGGTGGTCCTGCTATGCTNATTGGTCTTGGTGGNGGTGCTGCTTCATCAATGGCTTCAGGAGCAAGTGATGCTTCNCTTGATTTTGCCTCAGTTCAGCGAGACAACGCAGAAATGCAAAGACGTTGCCAAGAAGTAATTGATACATGCTGGTCATTAGGAAATGATAATCCAATCCTTAGTATTCATGATGTTGGTGCNGGTGGNCTTTCGAATGCTTTACCAGAACTCGTAAGCGCAAGTAGTCGTGGAGCTAAATTAAAACTTCGTGAAATACCGAACGATGAATCAAGTATGTCTCCCATGNGNATCTGGTGTAATGAATCACAAGANAGNTATGTCNTAGCAATTNGTGATAAAAANATTAAACAATTTGAAAAATTTTGTAAAAGAGAACGAGCGCCTTTTGCAATTCTTGGTAATAGCACTGAAAAAGAGCAACTAATTTTAGATGATTCTTTTTTTAAGAATCGGGTAATCGATATACCAATGTCTATATTATTAGGAGAAGTACCAAAGAAAATAAAGAACGTTATTAGCGAAACCAATGAAAACAAAAAATTTCAAACAGATTCGTTAGAAATAGAAAAAACAGTTGATCGTATTTTAAGATTGCCAGCTGTTGGTAGTAAGAGCTTCCTAATAACTATCGGAGATCGTTCTATTTCTGGGCTAGCTGTTCGTGACCAAATGGTAGGNCCNTGGCAAGTGCCTGTTTCTGACTGTGCAATTACTAGCTCGTCTTACTATGACTTTATTGGTGAAGCAATGGCGATCGGTGAGCGTAGTCCTGTTGCTCTAATAGATGCTCCCGCATCTGGTCGAATGGCAATTTCAGAGGCTATCTTAAATATAGCCGCTGCACGTATTCAAAAAATTGAAGACATTAGTTTATCAGCAAACTGGATGGCNGCATGTGGTGAATCCGGTGAGGATGTAAAATTATATAATACAGTCTCTGCCATCAGTCAGNTATGNCAGGAATTAGGTATTTGTATACCTGTAGGAAAGGATTCGTTATCAATGAGCACTGTATGGGTAAACGAAAAAAAACAGAGAAANGTAATTGCACCGGTATCACTCAATATATCAGCGTTCTCAAGAGTTATTGATGTTAGGCAATCATTAACNCCACAACTAATAAATGATCATGAGTCATTACTACTATTTATTGATCTTGCAAATGGAAAGAAACGACTTGGTGGTTCAGCATTATGTCAGGTATACAATAAAACTAGTAACGAAACACCAGACCTTGAAAATGCAAAAATTTTAATAGCATTCTTTCAATCATTACAAATCCTTAACGAATCAAATCTAATCAGTNCTTACCATGATCGTTCTGATGGCGGTCTATTTGTAACTTTATGTGAGATGGCATTTGCAGGCCACATTGGCATTGATATTAATCTTAACTCATCGGGAGATTTAATCGAAAATTTATTTAATGAAGAATTAGGAGCAGTTATACAGATACACAAAAAAAATGAAAAAATCGTCAAAGAAGTATTTTCACAATCTGGTTTAGATCAAAAAACGATCCATACTATCGGGACAATTAATAAAAATTATAAGTTTAATATTAAATTTAATAAGAAAGATGTATTTATTGCTGAAATGAGTGATTTACATGGTAAATGGTCAGAAACAAGCTACCAATTACAAGCACTCAGAGATAATCCTGAATGTGCAAAGCAAGAATATGAATCTATTACNAATCAAAATGANCCGGGAATTTTTGTAAAAATACCTTTTGAAATAGAAAAAAATACACCGTCGATAAATAAAGGAATCAAGCCTAAGATGGCANTACTNAGAGAACAGGGAATAAATGGACAAATTGAGATGGCTGCAGCTTTTGATCGTGTAGGATTTGATTGTGTTGACATTCATATGCAAGATTTAATAGATAAGCAAATAAAACTTGATTCATTCGATGGTTTAGTTGCTTGTGGTGGTTTTTCATATGGAGATGTCCTTGGTGCGGGTGGTGGATGGGCAAAAACTATTTTATATAATGACATGCTTAGAAAAATGTTTGAAGATTTCTTTAACCGTGTAGGTACAATTGGTCTTGGCGTGTGTAATGGCTGTCAAATGATGTCTCAACTCCGCGAACTGATACCAGGCGCATCATCATGGCCTGACTTTGTAAGAAATAAATCAGAACAATTTGAAGCTAGGCTGGTGATGGTAGAGATAATGGACTCCCCATCAGTTTTTTTGAAAGATATGGTCGGCTCTAAACTCCCAATAGTTATCGCTCATGGTGAAGGTCGTGCTTTAAAAAGATCTACTCAAAAAAAGTCGTATCCAACTATACGTTACATTGATAATACAGGTGATGTTACTGAACAATACCCAAAAAATCCCAATGGAACGGAAAACGGGCTAACTGGGTTCACCAATAAAGATGGTCGCTTTACTATTATGATGCCACATCCCGAACGTGTCTTTTTAACAAAACAATTTTCCTGGTTCCCAGAACAATGGACCAATGAATATAGTCCTTGGATAAAATTGTTTTTAAATGCAAAAGAATCGCTAAATTGATAATAATGAAAAAACCATCAAAAATATCAGACGAAGATAAAAAAAGATTTCGAGATGCTGTCGGAAATGTAAAGCCAATAAAAAATGATAATATTATATCTGAAAGACCTCAATCATCTATATATCAAAAAAAACATAAAGCAAACTACCTTGANCCTGGTTACGAAATAAATGAAAATCTGGCAACCGAAAAATTAGTTGGCGGTGAAGAAGAAATTAAATTTTGCAGCGCTGGAGAAAACGATAAAAAATTTAAGAGATTACGACAGGGAAAATACAAATTTGAGGGTAAATTAGATTTACATGGCATGCTAGTAGAGGAAGCTAAACAACAGTTAGCTATATTTCTAAAGGAATGCAAAATACGATCTTTATCTTGCGTTCTTATTATCCATGGGAAAGGCTATGGTTCAAAAAATAACGCNCCTGTCATTAAAAATAAATTAAACCAATGGTTAAGAAATNATTCTATGGTCTGGGGATTTTGCTCTGCTCGTCCCAGTGATGGCGGAACCGGAGCAATTTACGTTTATTTAAAAAGCAATTAAGTTTCTTTTTTAAGCTGAAAGCAACAAAACTACCGCATGTGCTGAGATACCTTCGCCTCGCCCAATAAATCCCATGCTTTCAGTTGTTGTTGCTTTAATATTAATTACTGAAATCTTGCTACTTAAATCACTGGCAAAGTTTTCTTTCATCATAGGAATATAGTCGNCCATTTTTGGTTCTTGTGCCAAAATTGTAACGTCTAAATTACCTATAATGAATTTGTTCTTTTTCATCAAATCAAAAATTCTCTTCAAAAGGATACGGCTATCTATATCTTTCAATTCAGCATTATTATCAGGAAAATGTAATCCAATATCTCCTAGACCCATGGCTCCAAGTATTGCGTCACATACAGCATGAATCACGACATCAGCATCCGAATGCCCATCCAAACCTTTTGAAAAAGGAATAGTTACACCGCCCAAAACTAAAGACCTACCTTCTACAAGGCGATGAGTATCATATCCATGTCCGATTCGCATATTTATATCACTCACCCAAGAAACAGCTCTAACTGTTTAAGATCAATTTTATGAGTTATTTTAATATTATTTTCATCGCCTAAAATAACGACAGGTTTGTAATTTGAAAACTCCATTGCCATTGCTTCATCAGTTATAAAAATATTTTCNTCGATAGCCTTTTTAATTGCCGAAAAAAGTTTTCCGAATTTGAACATTTGTGGTGTCTGTGCACGCCAAATAGATTCCCTATTGACTGTTTCCTCAATCTGATTTCTATCATTTATTCTTTTCATTGTCTCAGTACATGGTAATGCTAGAATTCCACCGACAACATCAGAACTTATTTCAGTAATTAATCGATCTATTACTGATTTTGTAAGGCATGGTCTGACAGCATCGTGTACAAGCACCCAATCATCATTATCAGCCTCATCTTTTATAGCACTCAAACCATTATAAACAGATTGATAACGCTCACTACCACCAACAGTCGTAATTATTTTTTTATTTTTCGATATCGGTAACGTTGACCAATATTTGTCAGACTTTGAAATTGAAACACAGATGCTTTCGATTTCCTTGCGATCTATAAAGTTATCGATTGTATGTTCAATGACTGTTTTTCCACAAACAGAAACATACTGTTTTGGGATAGCCCCTCCCATTCGCTGTCCAGTTCCAGCTGCTGGGATAATTACCCAATACTTATAACTTTTTGGCATATTCTTTAATTTGGATTAGATTCTTGATCAGCGCTTTCAATAATCTGATAAAAAGTTTCTCCATCTTTGATCATTCCCATTTCACTACGAGCAATTTCTTCGATGGCTTCATTTCCTTGTTTAAGATTGAAAACTTCTGCTGTTAAAGAAAGATTGCGCTCTTTTAAACGCTGATTCTCAGATTTTATCTTTTCAATCTCATCTTTGAGAAGGCTAACTTCTACCAAACTGCCGTTACCCGTCCATAAACGGTACTGCAATAAAAGCAGCAATAACACCATGAGGATAGTAATTAGTTTCATAAATAAACCCTAAATAAATAGCAGCTTACACTCATAATAAATGACTAAATACACCTTGCCCAGAATATGTTGAATCTCCATCTAGTTCATCTTCGATTTTCATAAGACGATTATATTTTGCAACACGATCTGAGCGCGATAATGAACCAGTTTTTATTTGTCCTGCTGAAGTCGCTACAGCAAGATCAGAAATAGTTGTATCCTCTGTCTCTCCAGAACGATGTGAGATAACAACTGTGTAACCAGCTTCTTTCGCCATTTTAATTGCATCAAGCGTTTCAGAGAGAGTTCCTATCTGATTAACTTTTATTAAAATTGAATTACCAATACCTTTTTCAATTCCCTTATTAAGTATTGATGTGTTTGTAACAAAAAGGTCATCACCAACTAACTGAATATTTTTGCCAAGAGCCTCCGTTAATAACTTCCACCCATCCCAATCATCCTCAGCCATACCATCTTCGACTGTTATAATTGGGTACTTTTTAAACCATGGTTTTAAATAATCCAAAAACTCTTGTGAATTTAATTTTAAATTTTCTGACTCAAGAGTATAAATCCCATCTTTATAAAACTCAGAACTTGCTACGTCCAAACCCAGTAAAACATCATCACCAGGGTTATAACCAGCTTTTGTTATTGCTTCTAGAATAACCTCTATTGCCTCTTCATTAGATGATAGGTTGGGTGCAAATCCACCTTCATCACCCACTGTTGTTCCTAAATCACGTTTTAGTAGTACTGATTTAAGTGAATGAAATATTTCAGTTCCGTGTCTCACTGCTTCTCTTAAACTCGTCGCACCAACCGGCAATATCATAAACTCCTGAAGATCAACGCTATTATCAGCATGTGCACCACCATTAATAATATTCATCATGGGTACTGGCATTTGAAATTTTTTTTCAACAGCTAAATAACTATAAAGAGGTAGATTATTTTCATTTGCTGCCGCATGTGCAGCCGCCATTGAAACAGCGAGAATTGAATTGGCCCCCAAGTTTGCCTTATTAGAGGAACCATCTAAGTCAATCATCACCTGATCAATTTTCGTCTGCTCAGAAACTTCTACTCCATATAAAGAAGGTGCTATTAAATCTTCAATATTTTTGACCGCAGAAAGAACACCTTTACCCAGAAATCTTGTATTATCTTTATCGCGCAATTCAATTGCTTCACGTATACCAGTTGAAGCGCCAGATGGAACCATTGCACTCCCCGTTGCACCACTTTCAGTATAGACTTCTGCTTCGACCGTTGGGTTTCCTCTTGAATCTAAAACTTCACGCGCAATAATTTTATTAATAACCGACACTTAAAATTCTCCATAATACTAAATCAATGACTTTTTATTTTTTGATCTATTGCTTTTAATGTTGTTAATAATGTTTTCATTTCTTTTAGAGGCCATGAATTTGGCCCGTCACTCAGTGCTTTTTCTGGATTTGGATGTGTTTCCATAAATAGCCCTGAGATACCAACAGCAATTGCGGCACGCGCAAGTGCCGGGACAAACTCACGTTGCCCACCAGAGACTTTTCCACCACCACCAGGCATCTGTACTGAGTGAGTCGCATCGAATACAACAGGTGCGCCAGTTTCCTTCATAACGATAAGTGAGCGCATATCAGAAATAAGATAGTTATAACCAAAAGAGGCGCCTCTTTCGCAAACCATAATTTTATCATTGCCAGCAGCACGAGCTTTTGCAACAACATGCGCCATATCCCATGGAGCTAAAAACTGACCTTTCTTTATATTCACCGGTAGCCCTACTTTGGCAACAGCTTCTATAAAATTAGTTTGCCGACATAAAAATGCTGGGGTTTGAAGAACATCAACGACATCAGAAACTTCATTCAATGGTGTATCCTCATGTACATCAGTTATTATAGGAACCCCTAACGCCTTTTTCACATCTGATAGTATTTTCAAACCCTTTTCAATTCCAGGCCCTCTATAGCTATCATGTGAACTACGATTTGCTTTATCGAATGAAGACTTATATATGAACGGAATCTCTAACTCAGAAGTTAGATCTTTCAACTGACCAGCGACTTCAATAGATAGTTCCTTACTTTCAATAACACATGGTCCCGCAATTAAAAAAAACGGGTGCTCAGGGCCGACTTCAAAATTACATAGCAACATTTTTATTGATCCGAAAATGAGATTCTTTATATTTTAAAGCCGCTTCTATAAAACTTGTAAATAATGGATGGCCATCTCTAGGCGTAGAAGTAAATTCTGGGTGAAACTGGCATCCAACAAACCAGGGGTGTTTTGGAATTTCAATAATCTCAACCAATTCTTTATCAGCTGAATAACCAGAGATACACATCCCTATTGACTCTAATTTATCTTTATATTTATTATTAAATTCATAGCGATGTCGATGTCGCTCAACAATTTTGTCTTTTTTATACAAGCTTTTTACTAAACTGCCCTCTACAAGTTTGCATTCTTGTCCACCTAGTCGCATTGTTCCTCCAAGGTCAGAAGCCTGATTACGCTTTTCTCTCTTACCTTTCGCATCCTGCCATTCTGTAATTAATGCTATAACGGGATGCTTCGTACCTTTATTAAACTCAGTGCTATCTGCATTATCAAGTTCAGCAAGATTTCTAGCTATTTCAATTACAGCAACCTGCATGCCGAGACATATACCTAAATAAGGAACACCATTCTCTCTAGCATACTTAACAGCATTTATCTTTCCTTCAATTCCTCGATTTCCAAAACCGCCAGGTACTAAAATCGCATCCATACTTTGCAAACACTCTGTACCTTTTTTCTCGATCTCTTCTGAGTCAATATAGACGATGTTTATTTTAGTTCGAGTTTTTATTCCTGCATGTATCAATGCTTCGGAAAGTGATTTATATGAGTCAGCTAAACCGATATATTTTCCAACCATTGCTATATTGACTTCGCTCTCGGGATTATTAATTGCATCAACAACACTGTTCCATTCAGTCAAATCAGCATTTGGTAGATTAAGACCAAATTTTCTGATAACGATCTCATCAAGATTTTGCTCATGCAATACTTTTGGAATTTTATAAATACTATCAACATCGATTGCTGAAATAATCGCAGACTCTTCAACATTGGTAAATAATGCCATTTTCTTTTTTTCATTTTCTGGAATGACATGATCGGTACGACATATTAAACAATCTGGTTGTATACCAATTGATCGTAATTCTTTGACCGAGTGTTGTGTTGGTTTTGTTTTCAATTCACCAACAGCTGAAATATAGGGGACAAGTGTCAAGTGAATGAATAATGTATTCTCTGTGCCTAATTCAATCCTTAATTGTCTGATTGCTTCAAGAAAAGGTTGTGATTCAATATCACCTACCGTACCACCGATTTCAACCATTGCGATATCTACATTACCAGCACCATCTTTTATGCATTCTTTTATTTCATCTGTGATATGTGGGATCACCTGAACGGTAGCACCTAAATAATCACCACGTCTTTCCTTTTGAATAACATTTTGATAAATACGTCCTGTCGTAAAATTATTTCTTTTATGCATTGTTGTTCTAACAAAACGTTCATAGTGCCCTAGATCCAAATCTGTTTCAGTTCCATCTTGTGTTACATAAACCTCGCCATGTTGAAACGGGCTCATTGTTCCTGGATCAACATTAATGTAGGGGTCGAGCTTCAAAAGCGTTACATTTAATCCACGCGCTTCGAGAATTGCTCCAAGCGATGCTGAGGCTATCCCTTTCCCAAGTGAAGAAACAACGCCTCCGGTAATAAATATATAACGCGTCATGGAATTAAACCATTTAATAGAGAAATTTTAGGGGGTATCATCTTATTCGACCCTGAGGAGTCGACTTTTTGGCGAAAAAGTATCCTAAATAGTTTCATATTCAGGGATATTGATACTATCAGAATTGCCTAAGGTATACCATTCCCAGAAGAAGCTCGGTGCTCCCCGAAATAAAATATTATTTTTTGCCCCATTCAGCCGAAAGTTATTAGTGAATCTGATGGCAAAACGTTAAAATAGAGTATTATTTTCACCACTCAAATTAGAAGAATAATCGGTGAAGAGGATATTCCATATTTCATTATTTGGATAACTTTTTGTATTTTCTTATATTTTTAGGAGAGGCAGAATGTCTGATATAGAAATTGCTCAAAAAGCAAAAATGAAGCGTGTTGTTGATATAGCAAAAGATCAATACGGGATTGAGAGCGAGCATCTAGAACCATACGGTCACTATAAAGCTAAATTATCTCTCGATTACATCGAAAGCTTAAAAAGTAAACCTAATGGGAAATTAATTCTCACAACAGCAATCAGCCCAACACCCGCAGGTGAAGGCAAAACCACAACGACGGTCGGCCTTGGCGATGCCATGAATCGCATTGGAAAGAAAACCATGATATGTCTGCGTGAGCCATCACTTGGGCCGTGTTTTGGAGTTAAGGGGGGTGCTGCCGGAGGCGGATATGCCCAAGTTGTGCCTATGGAAGATATTAATCTGCATTTTACGGGTGATTTCCACGCAATAACATCAGCACATAATCTTTTATCCGCCATGCTAGATAACCATATTAATCATGGTAATACTTTAAATATTGATCCTCGCCTGGTGACATGGAAGCGTGTACTTGATATGAATGATCGCGCATTACGAAAAATAATTAATTCTCTTGGTGGTGCTGCAAACGGTTACCCAAGGGAAGATGGCTTTGATATAACAGTCGCATCAGAGGTAATGGCTATTTTCTGTCTTGCAACTTCGCTAGATAATCTAAAAGAACGTTTAGGTAACATTGTTGTTGGTTATACCAAAGGTGACCGAAAACCAGTTCATGCACGCGAACTTAACGCAAATGGTGCAATGGCTGCACTTTTGAAAGATGCTATTAAACCAAACTTTGTTCAGACGCTGGAAAACAATCTAGCAATTGTGCACGGAGGGCCTTTTGCGAACATAGCACATGGATGTAACAGCGTTTCAGCAACGCAAGCAGGGCTAAAGTTAGCGGACTACGTTATTACTGAAGCAGGTTTTGGTGCTGATTTAGGGGCAGAAAAGTTTTTTGATATTAAATGCAGGAAAGCTGGGCTTGAGCCAAGTGCCGTTGTTCTTGTCGCTACTATCCGTGCACTCAAATATCATGGCGGTGTAGATAAAGATCAGCTTAACAGCGAGAACTTAAAAGCACTTGAAAAAGGCATGGTTAATCTCGAAAGACATTTTAACAATATGCAAAATAACTTTGGTCTTCCCTGCATCATTTGTATTAATCATTTTGTAAATGATACTGATGCTGAAGTCGAATTACTCAAGTCAAAAGCGGAAGCAATGGGCGCTAAGGTTGTAATATCAAAACACTGGGCAGACGGAGGAGCGGGTGCTGAAGATTTAGCAAATACTGTAGTGGAAATTGTTGATGGTCACTCAGGAAAACATAAGTATGTCTATGAAGATGATTTCTCGTTATGGGAAAAAATTGAAGCTATTGCAACAAAAATCTACGGAGCAAGCGGAATCACGGCGCCACAAAATGTACGTGCGCAAATAGATAAATTAAATGAAGACTATGGAAGTTATCCGGTTTGCATTGCAAAAACTCAAATGTCTTTTTCTGCTGATCCAACAGTTCGGGGAGCACCAAGTGGGCACACTGTAGCAATCACTGAAGCTCGGCTTGCAAGCGGAGCAGGATTTATTGTTGTTATTGCCGGGAATATGATGACAATGCCCGGCCTACCCAAGATACCTGCTGCAGAAAAAATTGATGTTGATAGTAATGGTAAAATCGTCGGTCTTTTTTAAAAAAATAAAAATGTCAAAAAAGGATGCTATATGCATCCTTTTTTTATGTTCTAATAAAATTACCTCTTGCCATTGAAAGATATAAACCAGGAATACACAGTATTGCTGAAATGGCAAAGATGATGCGAATTGCGCTTTCTAATGCGCCATAGTTTTCTTGATTAATATCAACATTACCAATAATTAATGCGAAAATTAATGTTACTAAAACCATACTACTCATCTGGCCAATAATTCGCATTGTTGCCATAGCCCCGGTTGCACTTCCATAGAATTTCTTTTCAACTGATCCCATGATTGCATTTACGTTTGGAGGTGAAAATAGACTGAACCCAAAACCCGTTATTACGAGAGAGAGAATCAAATAATTAAGTTCTGAATCAATTTCCAAATTAGAAAGCATGATTAAACCACAACATGTAATCGCCATACCAATCGTAGATAGATATTTAGGTTCAAATTTATCAGCTAATTTACCTGCAAGAGGAGAAAAAATTGCCATGGTTATTGGTTGACACATAACTATTGCGCCTGCTGCTGTTGCAGAAAAACCTTTCAAATACTGTAAATAAAGATTCACTTGAACAACATTAGCAAAAGTTGCGGTATAAATTATCAAAGATGCCAAACATGAGAACGTGAAAACACGATTAGTAAAAAACAATGTAGTATCAAAAATAGGATGCTTATGTTTTCGTTCAAACAAAAAGAAAAATATAAATCCAAAAAGTGAAAAAATAATTAGAATGATGCTTTGAGTTGAAGGTAAATAAGAAACCCCAATACATAGAACCAAAATTGATATCATATAAAGAACTGCGCCAAATAAATCAAAGCTTCCTCGCTCATCAGAGAGCCACTCATCTTTTACAAAGAAAACGCCAATAACTAAAGCTAGTACCGCAAGCGGCAGATGTACCATAAAGCTGGCACGCCAACCATATAAATCAACGACATAGCCCCCCATAAGCGGTCCTACAGTCAAACCAAAATATATGGCGGAAACCGTCAATCCAATCGCATAACCACGTTTAGCGGGAGGAAAAATAGATGAAATAATTGCTACCTGAGTCGCATATAACATCGCGGCACTAACGCCTTGTAGAAAACGAGTCGCTATTAATGTAATACCGCTATCTGTTGATGCAGCTATTAATGATGTCACTATGACGCTAGTTGTCCCAATTAAAAATATTTTTTTTCTGCCTACCATATCGGCAATACGTCCGAAAATTAATACAAACATCGCGCTTGCCATAAGGTAAGCCATCGGAATCCAGCATAGTAATACTGCGCTGACTGATAAATCACTAGCAATAAAAGGAATTGCAACATTAACAGCAGATAACATCACGGGAGTCGCAAACGCATTTAACAAAATCATTATTAATGTGATGCGTTGTATTGGATTTTCTAAAATTGAAGGTTTCATGTTTATAGGAGTATTTTATGATAGTGTTCAATTTAACTAAACAAAAAAATAACTATTACTATTAATGATGAACGGATTTGCAGAATTCTGGTCGCTTACGGTTGATTTACTCTGGGGAGTGCCGCTAGTTACCTTTATTCTTATTACTGGTATCTACTTTTCATACATATCCGGACTAAGGCCATTAACTGGCTTCCTTCACGCATTCTCCATTCTTCTTGGTAAATACGACGATAAAAGTTCACCTGGCGAGGTACCTCATTTTCAAGCATTGACAGTTGCGCTCTCTGGAACAATTGGTATGGGGAATATTGCTGGGGTGGCGATTGCAATTAATATGGGTGGTGCTGGTGCAATATTCTGGATGTGGGTTGCTGGCCTATTTGGCATGATGATTAAATTTTTTACATGCACACTCTCTTGCCTATATCGCAAACAGGATGAAGAAGGTATAGAACAAGGCGGCCCGATGTATTTTATAGAATGTGGCCTTGGAAAAAATTTCAAACCACTCGCAATACTTTTTGCTATAGGCGGATTAATCGGATGTATCCCCATATTTCAAGTCAATCAACTTTCATCGTTTATTCACAGTGAATTTGCAATTTCACCATTAAATACCGGTGTTGTCTGCCTGCTGATTATTGGGATTGTGATATTGGGAGATGTAAAACGAGTAGGTTCTGTTACAGCTAAAATCGTCCCTTTTATGTTTCTCACTTATGTAATAAGTAGTTTGGTTGTGATAACTATTAATTTTAACGAAGTCCCTAGAGTCTTGATGGATATTATAAATTCGGCATTTGGTATGAGCGCTATTGGCGGAGGTGCAACGGGTTTTATATTCAAGGAAGTTCTTGTGACCGGAATCAAACGCGCTATTTTCTCAAATGAAGCCGGGGTCGGTACTGAGGCAATGGCTCATGGTGCTGCGAAAACTAAAGAACCAGTGCGAGAAGGTTTAGTCGCGATGCTTGGTCCATTTATTGATACTCATATTGTCTGTACATGTACAGCCTTGGTTATATTAACATCAGGAATCTACACTTCTGAAAGCGGTATTATCATGACTGCCATGTCATTTAATCAGGCGCTTCCCAATATTGGTAATATTATCGTTTACTTGGTGTTTTCATTATTTGCAATTACAACGATGATTACTTACTCCTACTATAGTCTTAAATGTGCGCGTTATTTGTTTGGTAAAAAGATTGGGGATAAATATATTTTTATATACTTGGCAATTATACCTTTAAGTACGGTATGGACTCAGGCAACAGTCATCAATATTATTGATACTATGTTTGCTTTAATGATTTTTCCAACTTTACTTTCAACAATATTATTAGCAAAAAAAGTGATCAATGAAATGAATATCTACTTTGATAAACTTAAATAATTATAGTAAATATTGTTAGATATATAATATTAAGTAACTAAACGGATATATTCTTCTTCAGCCTCACGGCTAGTTCCAACTAATAACCGGCGCACTCCGTCTTTATCTTCTTCTATGAAGCCTGCAGCCTCAATTTTTTCTCCTTTTTTTGCCTGCCCAATATATGTTGCGGTATAAGAAATAATCTCCTTAATGCTATCGTGTTTTATTGAATATCTTGCCGGAAAATCATAAGCATATTTATCATCCTTTACGATTGATAAAATTTTATCTTTACCAACTTTTTTATATGGTCCGCTTTCCTTATATTTCTCAATCTCATTTGGAATTGCGCTAATATCAACCTTGCTATTTCCAAACATAAATTTATTAAATTTTCTTATCTCATGAAAATAAAAATCATCAAAACTTAATGCGCAATTACGCCGCTCATATGCATCTTGCCACATTATCTGATTTAATGAATTAAGCTCACCAATAGCTAATGAGTTTTTTATTTGGCTTCGTATTTTCAGAAATGCTTCACGCCCATAAATAACAATATCAATATCTGAACACTCATTATGCGCCCCTAACATTATCGACCCTGTAATTCCTATATTACCTGCTTTACATCCGATGCCTTGTAAGTATTTTATCGCACCTATAGCATCTCTTTCTTTATTTTCCGGCGTCCTTGTGTTTAATAATTGATTAACTGTCTCCTCCGGATAATATATTTTTTTTATCATATTAATTGGAATGCCATGTAATCCAATATCAGTGTAAGAACTATTGAACTGAAATTCAGGATAATACTCACTAATAATTTTTTCTGCTTTTTTGGTAGTCAGTTTATGCATGCCTGTATTATCTTTGATGTAGCGCAGAAAAGTTAATACGTGATTATCCTCCTGATATTCATATACTACAGCGAAGAATAATTTATCATCAATTGAAATAAAGTCTTTTGGTCTGATGCGCATCAAGTAATTAGAAAATAATTATCCTGTCCAACCCAACCCTGACGAAATACAATTTATTGAAAGTAATAAAGGAATCAAATCATCAATATTGTCACCATTCTCATTACGCTGACGAAACTCTTTAATTAATTTGATTTGCTCTAAACCTGCCTGATGAAGCACTGGCGAACGACGATTTAATTTTCGACTAAATTTTTTGAAACGCTGGCATAGTTTTTCTTCGCCAGTTATATTTAGTATCACTTCTTTTGTTAAGTTATATTCGGCAGAAATCATATTAAAGATAACCTCTCTCTCTGTTTTGTTTTCAACAAGAGTTGAATATGCTTTACAAATATCAAAATCAATAAGCGCTAAGGTTTTTTCAGTTTCATCAATAATCAAACGAAATAAACGTGAATCGGTAAACATCTTTTTGATTAACTTTTCTCCCTTGTCTGCATGCTTATCAGTAAATTCTTTTATGGCCGTGCCAACACCATACCATCCGGGTACGAGATGTCTGTTTTGTGTCCATGCGAACACCCATGGGATAGCTCTCAAGTCTTTCAATGAGTTTTCTCCAGTTCTTCTTGCAGGTCTTGAGCCAATATTCATCTTTGCAAGCTCTTCAACCGGGCTGGCAGCGCTGTAATACTCAACCAAACCTTTAGAGTCAGCTAATTCCCGATATTTTTTTAATGCTAAACTCGATAGTAGTTCCATAGCATTATCAAAGTCTGGATTTGGTTTTAACTGGTCCTCATTTAATGATCTCAGAGTATGCTGAAATACACTTGCCGCAAGCAATTCCATTTGATACTGCGCAGTACCTTCATTTGCATACTTAGATGAAACTACTTCACCTTGTTCGGTGATACGCATTTGTCCGTGTATAGAACCGGCGGGTTGTGCTGCAATTGCAATGCCAGTTGGCGCTCCGCCCCGACTAACCGAACCTCCGCGACCATGAAAAAAAGAAATAGGAATGCCTGCTTCATCACCAACTTTGGTTAGGCTTACCTGTGCTTTGTTTAATTCCCAATTAGCAGTTAAATAGCCGCCGTCTTTATTTGAATCAGAATAACCAATCATGACTTCTTGAATACCTGTTTTTTTCTTAGTTGTCCTTTTAATAATTGGAATTGCCAGCAACTCCCTCATAATATCTGGAGCCTGTTTCAAATCCTCGATTGTTTCAAATAAGGGAACAATAGGCAGACGACAAAATTCACCGTCATTATCTTCAGAAAAAATACCTGATATTTTTGCTAACAAATAAACACTTAATATATCGTTAACAGACTGGGTCATGCTTAAAATAAAGTGGCCAAATGCCTCACTATCAAGTTCGTTCATCATCTGTGCAACCATCTGGAAAAGACCTAGTGTGGATGATGATAATTCATCAAGATTTGAAAATGTTGGTAGTGCGTCTAATGGTTTATCAAGTTCTTCTAACAGCCATACCTTCCATTCTTTACTATTTGATAGTGGTGGTTCTACCCCGCTTTTCATTGCTGTAAAAATAGCGGATAAAGTATGATTAATTGCATCTGAATTCTCTCGAAGGTCAAGACGTACAGTACAAAACCGGAAGGACTCAGCTTCTTGTAATAATGGACTCGCCAATAAATCAGACAATTGCTTACAATCTGAATCAGATAACCCTTCTGAAAGTTGCCTAAGATCAGAAATAAAATCGTCTGCATCAATATAACGTATAGCGCTATAGTGGCCCTCTTCTTCATTTTCTAATGTGCCGCGTAATTTGATTAATACGCAACTTAAAAATTGACGAAAAATTTCTCCCGGGTTTCTTGTAGCGATTGATTCAAGTTCATCAATATCCTTAAGTATGCCTTTAAGATATTTCTCGAATTTTTTTGATAATTTTATACTCTCTCTAGAAACACTCAGTTTCTCAATTAAATTTTCTACCGATTCAATATAATAATCTAAAATTATTTGACGATTTTTTAATAAACTATCTTTTGTAATATCATTGGTAACAAAAGGATTACCATCACGGTCTCCACCAATCCATGAACCAAACCTAAAAAATGGTGGTATTATAAAATTTTCATTGGGGTAACTAAGGTTTAAAGCCCATTTTAATCTTTCATGTGTTTCTGAAACACGTTTGAATAATGATTGCTCAAAAAAATGTAGCCCCCAAATAATTTCTTGTTCAACAGTAGGTTTTTCTAATCTTAATTCGCCTGTTAACCAAAGGAGATCAATTTCATCGCGTAACGAGGATATAAGTTTCTCTCTTTCACGCTGTGTCCAACGTGATGCCTCAATTCGATATAGTAGTACATAAATACGGCGATGGATTTCTAGAACTGTAACCCTTTTTGCTTCTGTCGGATGTGCGGTTATTGTTGGGCAAATATCAGCGTTATCTAACAAATTCTGGATTTCATCGGTGCTAATATTTAATTCTGAAGCTTGTTTAAAAACACTAGCAAATGTGCCGGGAACGTTTGCTAGTCCATATTCTTTTTCTGCTAAACGACGACGTCGCATTGCCGTGTTTTCTTCAGCTACATTTAACAGTTGGAACCATATACCCCATGCCTGAAGAGTATCGACAAGCATCACGGTGTCATCTTGAGGTAGAGTCAACTCCCCTTTAAAGTATGGAAGGATATCGCTATTGCGATGTTCGATTACTTTAGTCAGTTGTTCGGTTAAGAGTCCTACAACTTCTTTCGCATAGGTTGCTGAAATTGTATCTAGGGAGTTCTCATTAAAACCGGCATCAGCCGATGTCATAAACAACCTTTAATAATTATGATTTTAAGCGACGCGATCACCAGGTTCTTTTCCATCAAAAAATGCTTCAACATTCTCTAACGAACGCAATCCCATAGCAACCCGTGTTTCAGTTGTTGCACTACCTAAATGCGGTATCAGCACAACATTCTGCATATTTAACAACTCTTCAGTAACAACAGGCTCTTTTGCATATACATCTAATCCAGCACCGGCAATTACGTTATCTTTTAATGCTTGAACCAGCGCGTTTTCATCAACAACATCACCACGAGCAGTATTTATCAAAAATGCTGATTTTTTCATTAACGAAAAACGTTCTTTGTTCATTAAATTCGTGTTATCGCCACCACCCGGACAATGTAATGTTACATAGTCTGAATCTTTAAGCACATCTTCCAGAGTATCAAACTTTTTTGCACTAAATTTCTTAATAATCTCATCTGAAGGTGGATACGGATCATAAAAACTTACCTCCATACCAAAACCGAAATGAGCTTTTTGGGCAACAGCCTGAGCTATTCGGCCAAAACCGATAAAACCAAGTTTTTTTCCGGTAACCTTGGTTGATAACATATGCGTTGGACACCAACCCGTCCAAGCTTTACTTCGAACAAGTCGTTCGCCTTCGCCGATGCGTCGGGAAACAGATAAAAGAAGAACCATTGCGATATCGGCTGTACAATCAGTCAAAACATCAGGGGTATTAGTCACTACAACACCAACTTCTTTTGCCGCATCTGTATCAATATTATTAAACCCAACACCAAAATTCGCCACAATCTTACATTTACGATTTTCTACATTAAAAATTTCAGAATTAATTTGAAAATCTGAAACAGTTGGACATAACGCATCCGCTTCACACATTGCTTGCTTAAGTTCTTCAACGGTCATTTTGTGATCGTCTTCATTAATTACAGCATCAAAAAGTTCTTTTGCTTTTGCCTCTGCTGCTGCTGGCCACTTTCGGGTTAGGATAACTTTTGGTTTGCTCACGTTAATTTCCGATTAACTAGCTTTATCTAAAACATCTTTGATGATAGGGGCAAATGACGAAGGATTAGGAACAACACTCACTCCGCATTCTTCTAGTATCTCAACTTTTTCGGCAGCGCTTTCGCCAACCGCAGAAATAATCGCGCCAGCATGACCCATACGACGTCCTTTCGGTGCTGTTAAACCGGCAATATAACCAACAACCGGCTTTGACATATTTTCCTTTGCCCACATTGCAGCTTCAACTTCCTGTGGCCCACCTATCTCACCGATAATTACAACAGCTTTTGTTTCATCATCTTTTTCAAACATTTCTAAATGATCCTTAAATGAACTGCCATTAATCGGATCACCGCCAATACCTACACTTGTTGAAATACCGACACCAATTTCCTTCATTTGTGAAGCGGCTTCATAACCCAAAGTTCCTGAACGACCAATAACACCTACATTTCCCGGTATATAAATATGTCCTGGCATAATTCCCATCATGCTTTTACCTGGGCTAATTGTGCCTGCACAATTGGGGCCTGTTAAAACCATTTTTTCTTCTGCTTTGTAGCGACGCATGTAACGCTTAACACGAATCATATCTTGCGATGGAATACCATCAGTAATCGCAACACAAAACCTAATACCCGCATCAGCCGCTTCCATAATACTGTCTGCAGCAAATGGTGGTGGCACAAAAATAATGCTTGCCTCTGCACCTGTAGCATCAACGGCTTCTTTCATTGTATTGAATACCGGTTTTTCTAAGTGCTGCATTCCTCCTTTGCCTGGCGTAACACCTCCAACAATATTAGTTCCATACTTGATCATATCGGCCGAGTGAAAAGAACCAATCTGACCAGTAAATCCTTGTACCAAAACTTTGGTAGTTTTTTTCAAATGAATTGCCATTTTCTTCTCCTTATTTACCAGCCTTTTTCCATTCAGCCACAGCTTTATCAGCACCTTCTCTAAGTGTCTCAGCCATAATAAGTGGCAAACCACTATCTTCAAGCATCTTACGACCCTGTTCTACATTGGTACCAGATAATCTAACAACGACCGGAACTTTTAGATCAATTTTTTGAACAGCTTGAATAATACCTTCAGCTACCCAGTCACAGCGGTTAATACCAGCAAAAATATTTATCAAAATACACTTAACATTGTCATCAGAAAGCACAAGATTAAATGCCTTGCTTACTCGGTCTGGAGAAGCTCCGCCACCAATATCAAGAAAATTAGCTGGTTCACCTCCTGCATGCATAATCATATCCATCGTAGCCATAGCCAAACCTGCGCCATTGATTATACAACCGATATTCCCATCTAAACCTACATAACTCAGTCCACGATCAGCTGCATTCATTTCACGTACATCTTCTTGTGATTTGTCACGCAATTCAGAAATATTACTGTGACGAAAAAGTGCATTGTCATCGAAGCCCATCTTTGCATCAACTGCAAGTAAATTTCCTTCTTTGGTTACAACTAAGGGATTTATTTCTACCATATTTGCATCTAGATCACGCATTGCACGATAACAACCAAGAATAGTTGTTACTGCCTGATTAACTTGTGTTTTATCTAAGCCTAACGCAAAAACAATTTCACGCGCCTGAAATGGTTGCATCCCAACCGCTGCTTCAACTGCAACTTTTATAATAGAATCTGGTTTTTCAATAGCAAGCTGCTCAATTTCCATGCCGCCTTCAGCGGAAGCAACTACCGTGACACTTTCTTTTGAACGATCAAGAACAAATGCCATGTAAATTTCTCGCTCAATATTACAACCAGCTTCAATATACAAACGGTGACAAACTTTACCTTGCGGTCCAGTTTGGTGGGTTACTAACTTTTTTCCAAGTAACTCTTCGGCGGCTTTTGCTACCTCATCTTCAGATTTACAAACTTTGATACCGCCGGCTTTACCACGTGCGCCTGAATGAATTTGTGCTTTAACAACCCAGAGATTGCCGCCAATCTCAGTTGCACGATAAGCTGCTTGCTCCGGACTATAAGCTAATCCGCCTGCAGCTATCGGAACTCCGTACTCAGAAAGTATTTCTTTTGATTGATATTCATGGATATCCACTAATTACATACTCCTTTATTAAATTAATAACTTTAGTTTAATTAATTAACCTGACTTGGCAGCAATTTGATCAGCTTGTGCAATAACATTGCGAGCCATGCGCTCTGATGCTATATCAATCATTTTGCCATCAAGTTGTGCCGCACCCTTTCCTGCCTTAGCGGCTTCTTCAAGAGCCTCTAATACACGGCGTGCTCGGGTAACCTCTGCTTCGGGTGGAGACATTACTTCGTTTGCTAATGGTATTTGTTTTGGGTGAATTGCCCATTTACCTTCATAACCAAGTGCAGCAACACGTTTTGCTGCTGCTATAAATGCTGCATCATCACTAAAGTCTCCAAAAGGGCCGTCGATTGCTCGTAATCCAAAAGCACGACATGCAGTCAACATATTTACCTGTGCAGCATGCCACTGATCATTTAACGCCCCATCGCAAATATAATCAGGGTTTAAACCACCAATCACTGTGGTCCGAGAACGCATGCTAGCCGCGTAATCTGCAACACCAAAATGTAGTGCCTCTAATCGTGGACTTGACTGTGCAATTGTCATAACGTTTGCGCCACCCAAAGCAGTCTCAATTAAGCATTCCAGACCAATTTTTTTCTTTAATCCTACTGCGGTCTCGATCTGAGTAACAAGCATATCAACTGCATAAACATCTGCATCAGTGCCTACCTTAGGAATTAAAATTGTATCCAAGTTATCGCCTGCTTGTTCTAAAATATCGACAACATCTCTATACATATAATGTGTATCTAAACCGTTAATTCGTACAGACACAGTTTTATTATTCCAATTGATATCATTTAATCCTTCAATAATATTTTTCCGAGCTTGTTCTTTATCGTCAGGTACCACAGCATCCTCACAATCAAGAAAAACAAAATCAGCATCGCTCTTCGCTGCTTTTTCAAACATTTCTGGACTTGAACCAGGTACAGCTAACTCACTTCTTTGTAAACGTGCTCGCGCTTGTTCATATTGTTTAAAACTCATTTATCTATCCTCAAAAAAATTAAAAAAATTTAAATCTACTATTTTTTTTGATTTCTCTTTATTTTTAAAAGTTAAGCAGATAG
>PBJS01000009.1 GCA_002721165.1 Legionellales bacterium
AATTAAGTTTTATCAGAAAGTGGCTTATCATTTGCCACCCAATCATCTAGGTATTTTTCAATTAAATGAAAATCTTCACCTTTGTGTTCTGTAAAGGTTACATACTGATTATCTTTACCGATTTTAAAAAGCGTATTCACTAAAATAAAATACGCTGTTGCTAATTGACGGCGCTTTTCAATTTCTCTGCCACCACGAACATCCAAATTCATTAAGCAAATAGGGTCTTGATAATTTGCCCTGCCAAGCGATAAGTTGCCATCATCATGCTCTCTTAAACTAACAGCGATATGACTGGTATCTGTTTGCATAACATCACCAAAGATTTTCAAAACAGAAGAAATAAATTTTTCTTTTATTTCTGGGGAAACTTTTCTGTTAATTTCAAATTGCAGGTGGGGCATTGGATAAATCCAAAANATTAATCTTTATTNTTTTTCTTAATGTTTTCNAATTCACTATCAACTTTNTGCATATGATCAAGTATTGAATTTAANGCGTTTTGNATTGGGTCCGGCATATCNTTACTTTCACCGTAAGCATCAAAGCCAATTTTNTTNGCCATTGCTTCTCGTTGTTCGTTTTTCTCGGGCGAATCTTTTTGCATAACAACATGACCTGGGACACCGACAACTGTGGCATTAGGCGGGATATCTTTTACAACCACCGCATTACAACCAACACGTGCACCATCAGAGATNACAATAGGCCCNAGTATTTTTGCACCAGCACCAATTACAACATTATCTTTTATNGTGGGGTGACGTTTACCTTTATCCCAGGTGGTGCCGCCAAGTGTGACCCCATGGTACATGGAAACATCATCGCCAATCTCAGANGTNTCACCAATGACAATGCCCATGCCATGATCAATAAAGAAACGTCTACCAATGGTTGCCCCCGGATGTATTTCAATGCCGGTCATGAAGCGNGCAATGTGTGCCATTAATCGGGCAATTAAATAAAGTTTTTTATCCCAGAGCCAGTGATTGAAGCGATGAAAGACAATAGCCTGAAAGCCCGGGCAGGTAAAAATAGTCTCCGCAACAGAGCGTGCTGCAGGGTCACGTTCAAAAACAACATCAATCTCTTCTTTTATCGTGTTAAACATAATTAAGGTAATAGCTTTGAAATTGATCCAAGCTGTTCCTGATAAGTTTCAATATCACTTAGTGTATCAGCTAGGCGTTGTTTTGCACCATCGACAACATCTTTCGGGGCACGGTCGANAAAGCTTTTGTTTTCTAATTTGGCAGATAATTGCATCTTTTCTTTTTCAAGGCCCTCTATTATTTTACTAATTCGGTTATATTCATCTTCCGGATTGATAAGATCAGCAAGCGGTATAAGTAATGTCATTTCTCCAGCCAAGGCTAAAGCTGCATCACTCATTTCATCTTTAGTGATTACTATTTTTTCAATTTTACCCAGCATTTTAATTAGTAATTCATTTTTATTGAGCCATTCTGATTCTTGTTTGGTGCCACCCTTTGTTGAAACTGTTAATTCTTTCCCCGGCGGGATATCTCTTTCGGAACGAATCTTTCTCACACCCATAATAAATGATTTTATCCATTCGATTTCTTCATCAGCCTTGTTATCTTTTTCAAATTCACTTTCACTAGGATAGGATTCCAACATAATAGTTTCACTATTTTTACTTAAAATAGATGCAACACGCTGCCACAANTCTTCTGTGATAAAAGGAATGAAAGGATGTAATCCACGAAGTGACGTTTCGAGTATGTGTACTAATGTATAGAGCGTTCCTCTTTTTTCTTCCTCACTTTTCGCTTTATCGTTCAGAGTAGATTTTGAAAATTCGAGATACCAATCGCAATATTCATTCCAGACAAATTCATATAAAGCCTGAGAGGCAAGATCAAAGCGATACGTTTTGATACCTTCATGTGTTGCATTCAGAGTTTTTGATAGTTGGCTTGTAATCCAACGTTCAGTTAAACCAAATGTTTTTTTATCGTTATTGATATCGATCTTTTGTGATTCAATATTCATTAATACAAATCTTGTGGCATTCCAAATCTTATTACAAAAATTCCTATAGCCATCAATGCGGCCAATATCAAATCTTATATCTCTTCCTTGTGTGGCAAGTGATGCAAATGTGAACCTTAATGAGTCTGTGCCGTATGCAGCAATACCATTGGGGAAATGTTGACGAGTCGACTTTTCAATTTTTTCCGCTAGCTGAGGTTGCATCAGCCCCGTTGTACGTTTTGCAACTAAATCNTCAAGNTCAATACCATCAATTAAGTCTAGTGGGTCGAGCACATTGCCTTTTGATTTAGACATCTTTTGTCCGTCAGAGTCACGCACCAGACCGTGGATATAGACTTCTTTGAAGGGNGGTTCTCCGGTAAATTTTAATCCCATCATAATCATACGAGCTACCCAGAAGAAAATAATATCAAAGCCGGTCACCAGTACATTAGTTGGATAAAATTTCTGAAGGCGTTCCGTTTTTTCCGGCCAGCCTAGTGTGGAGAAAGGCCAGAGTGATGATGAGAACCAGGTATCTAAAACATCCTCATCCTGTTTTAAATTAATCTCACCCAGATTATTTTTTTCTCTGATTTCTTTTTCGTTGTTGCCAACAAAGATATTACCATCATCATCATACCAGGCAGGGATGCGATGCCCCCACCACAGCTGACGACTCACACACCAATCTTCAATATTTCGCATCCATTCGAAATATGTTTTCTCCCAGTTCTTCGGAACAAATTTTATTAATCCATNNTCTACAGCTTTGATTGCTGGTTTCGCCAACGGTTTTACTTTGACATACCACTGGTCTGTCAGNTANGGCTCNACAANCGCATTTGAACGGTCACCCCTTGGTATCATGAGTTTATGATCTTCGATTTTTTCTAATAGTTTTTCATTTTTTAAATCTGCAATAATTTGTTTTCTGGCATCGAATCGATCTAGGCCTTGATATTTTTTCGGCGCTTCATCGTTAATAACCGCATCAA
This sequence comes from Legionellales bacterium, assembly GCA_002721165.1. GTDB lineage: Bacteria > Pseudomonadota > Gammaproteobacteria > Eutrophobiales > Eutrophobiaceae > UBA11869. The sequence continues at coordinate 2,997 of PBJS01000009.1, forward strand.
TAGTGAAAATATTCAGTTTTTCAAGATTGTGTCTTTCACCAACTTCATAGTCATTAAAATCATGTGCCGGTGTTATTTTCACACAACCACTACCAAATTCTGGATCAACATAGTCATCGGCAATAATCGGAATTGTTCTATCGGTTAATGGTAGCGATACTTTTTTGCCAACGAGTNCTTTATAGCGATCATCATCAGGGTGGACAGCCACTGCGCTATCACCCAACATTGTCTCAGGTCGTGTTGTGGCAACAACAAGATGCTTGATGCCTTTTACAGATTCGGTAAGCGGGTAACGCATATGCCAAAGATGGCCATTTTCTTCTGCTGAAATAACTTCTAAATCAGAAATAGCGGTATGCAATACNGGATCCCAATTAACTAATCTTTTACCTCGATAAATAAGNCCTTTCTCATAGAGCTGTATAAATACTTCTTTCACTGCATCTGATAATCCATCATCCATTGTAAAACGTTCATTTGCCCAATCCATTGATGTGCCGAGACGACGAGATTGATTATTAATTGTATTACCTGAGCTTTCCTTCCAGTTCCAGACTTCATCAATGAATTTTTCTCTGCCAAGTTCATGACGTGAAATATTTTTTTGTTGAAGTTGGCGTTCAACCACCATCTGCGTTGCAATACCAGCATGATCAGTTCCACACTGCCATAGCGCATCATTACCACTCATACGATGGTAGCGAATTAATATATCCATTAATGTTTGTTGAAATGCGTGGCCCATATGCAAGCTACCAGTCACATTTGGGGGTGGCAGCATGATGCAGTAAGAAGTNCCTTTTCCATTTGGAGAAAAATAATTATTTTTCTCCCAACGGTTATACCAATCGACTTCGATTGATTTGGGGTCGTAGGATTTATCCATTACTTAATAATTTCATGAGGATTGATAAAATTTATTTAGGTTATCAATTTTATGATTATGTATTTCATAATTATTTTTTTTATATTCTCTATAACGTTCTCTNGCAATTTCTTTTTTCTTTTCGTTATTCTCAACTATTTCAACAATACGATTGAAGTTGTTTGCAAATTCTGGAATTTTGTTATTTAGGTTGATCATAACTTGGGAATGACTTGGGTAATGATCGCCATATCCAATTGTAACAGGCGCTTCACTATTTTCTGTCTCATTATATATCTCGTGTGGAATAAAACTAATATCACGAAATGTCCATAGTAGGCTGTCTATTTTGTTAGTTATATCCTCTGAATCTGTATAGACATAAACGTTGTTGCCGGCTGACCAAGCCTTAGAAACCATAATGCATGCAAATTTATGTGTATTCGACTCATCTGACAAAAGATAAAAATCAACACGTGACATTTTTTTGAGATTTAAAATTATTTTATTTTGTTAAGAATATATTGCATTAAAAGAGAAACAGGCCTTCCCGTTGCTCCTTTCTTGCTTCCAGATAGCCATGCTGTTCCTGCGATATCAAGATGCGCCCATTGTAGTTTTTCAGCAAATCGTGAAAGAAAGCAGGCTGCAGTAATAGTTCCTGCCTCCCTACCGCCAATGTTTGCGATATCAGCAAACGGGCTGTTTAATTGCTGCTGGTATTCATCCCATAAGGGTAGCTGCCAGACGCGATCACCAGATTCTTCGCCGGCATTGATTAATTCTCTTGCTAAAGGATTATGATTACTTAGCAAACCTGTAGCGTGCTTACCTAGCGCAATCACACACGCGCCAGTNAATGTTGCAATATCAATAACAACTTCCGGATTATATTTTTTACTATAAGTAATCGCATCACACAGGATTAAACGACCTTCAGCATCGGTGTTTAAGACCTCAACTGTTTGNCCAGACATGCTTGTAAAAATATCTCCGGGGTTTGTTGCATCACCACTTGGCATATTTTCTGTTGCAGGGATTATCCCAACAACATTTATCGGGAGCTTTAGTTCGGTGACAGCGGCCATCGTGCCCATAACTGACGCTGCTCCGCACATATCATATTTCATTTCATCCATTGCCTGAGAAGGTTTTATTGATATACCTCCTGTATCAAATGTTACACCTTTACCAATTATCACAACTGGTTTTTGTGATTTTTTTCCAGCCCTATACTCAAGTGTGATTAATTTAGCTGGTTCTGAAGAGCCTTGTGATACAGACAATAGAGAACCCATTCCAAGTTTTTCCATATCTGATTCTTCCAAAACATTAACAGTCAGAGATGTTCGATTTTTTGCCAGTTTAATGGCTTGTTCTGCTAAGTAATTTGGTGTGCAAATATTTGAAGGATAGTTTCCAAGATCGCGCGTTAGTTTTATCCCTTTTGCAATGGCACATGCATATTTTATCGCAGGCTCACATTTAGTTAACTCCCGTCTTGTTGGGACAGTAAAAGTTATCTTACGTAATGGTCGTCTTAGTTGTTTGTTTTTGCTTTTTAACTCATTAAATTTATATAAGGTATGTTCAGCAATTTCGACAGCTTGCTTTATTTTCCAACTACCATCTCTGCCTTTTATATTCAATTCACTTAAATAATTTATTCCTTCAAGCGCACCAGTTTTATTTAATGCATTAACACTATTTTCTATAATTGCTCGGTAATTCCTATCATCAATCTCTCTTTCTTTGCCACAACCTATTAATAGCACTCGGTCTGCCATTACTCCCGGAACATTATGTAGCAATAAATGTTGGCCTTTATCACCATCCATATCACCACGTCTAATCAACGCCGAGAGATGTTGTTTACTGGCTATATCAATTGTTTTTGCAGGGTTTGAAAGACGTCTTGTTGAAAATATGCCAACAATNACGCATGCAGTGCGTTGTTTCTCTGGGCTTCCACTTTTTATACTGAAATCCATATAGGCTCCAAAAATTAAATTAAATTCTCTAAGTTATTGTTATTAATGTAAAATAGTATATAACTATTTCAATGAATTATCCTGCATTTAGACAGTATTAGTGTCATAATTGCTCTATATTTTGTTAAAAAATGAAAAAAAATGACAAAAGTATGTATTTGCATAAGTTTATTCATTTATAGCTGACTAAGCAAAGTAACATTATCATAAACAGAGTAAAAAATTGATCATCAAACGCTATATTCATAAGGAATTGTTCCAGAAATTGTTATGGATATTAGGTTTGCTGATTTTAATTTTTGCGAGCAATAAGTTTGTTGGATTCTTGTCGGATGCTGCAGAGGGCAATCTCCCTGCTGATATGGTTTTCATGATGCTCGGCTATAAAATGTTGGCAACACTGCCAAAAATATTCCCCATTTCTATTCTTATGGCAACCTTGCTGGTTTTTACGCGCATGGCAAATGATAGAGAACTCATCATTATGGAAGGTGCAGGTGCGAGTAAAGCTTTTCAGATGAAAATTGTCACACAATTTGCAATTATTTTTTGTTTTCTTGTTACGTTTGTAACTTTATATGCTGCTCCTTGGGCAGAGCAAAATATTCACTTACTTAAAGAAAGAGCAAAGGAAGAATCTGATATTTCTGGAATAAGACCTGGCCAGTTCAAAGAATTTAATCAGGGCGATCGTGTTGTTTATGTAGAAAACTTTTTGCCTGAAAAATCATTGATGAAGGATGTTTTCCTACAGGTTAGACAGGAAAAAAATCTTGGTGTCCTTGCCTCAGACAACGCATATTTTCAATACGATCGTAAGTCTGGTAACAGATATATTATATTTAATGATGGCCAAAGATACGTTGGCGAACCCGGACTGTTGGATTATGAAATTACTGAATATGAGAAATACGCTATATTAATTGAAAATGTAACAAGAAAAGCTGAGGCTGTTAAAACTTCTGCAATTTCAACAAATGAAATAATTGGCTCGGATAACATGACGCACAAAGCAGAATTACAGTGGCGGATTTCATTAATTATTATATGTTTATCTTTATCTTTGTTTTCGGTATTACTGGTCCAATCAAGCGCTAATGAAAAAAGGTACACCCCATTTATTATTGGTATTTCTGTTTATCTTATTTACAGCAATTTACTCGGTATCGCTCAAACATTATTAAGAAGAGAAATAATTCCAGATTTTGTGGGTTTGTGGTCAGTACATTTAATTTTTTTATCAATATTGTTTTTTTTATATTACTTCCCAAGAATTCAGATTGCAAAAAATAGTCAGTAATTATTTATTAAAATTATGATACATGATCGTTACATAGGAAGAAGCGTAATAACTGCAAGTTTATTGGCATTAGTTATTTTAATAGCGGTCTTTTCGTTTTTTTCTTTAGTAGACCAGTTAGATGATACAGGGCACGCCAATTATGGTGTTTTTCAAGCTATTGAGTATGTATTGCTAACAATTCCCAGACTGAGCTATGAATTATTTCCAATTGCAACAGTTATTGGCTGTATGGCAGCTCTCGGTATATTGGCTAATAATAATGAATTATTAATTTTTAGAACATCTGGTTTATCAAAAATGCAACTCGCGTACTCTTTAATAAAAACTAGCATAGTATTTATTCTAATTAGTATTTTAATTGGTGAGTTCGTAGCTCCAATAAGTGAACAGGCTGCACAAAAAAAGCGTTCAATAGCCTTAACAGAACAAATAACCATGCAAAGCAAACATGGTTTTTGGTCACGTGATGGAGATAGTTATATTAATATTAGGAAGATTTTGCCGAATGAAAAACTTGAGGAAATATATATATATGAATTCGATAAAAATCGACAATTAAGAACAACAATTCGTGCTGAGAGTGCTGAATACAAAAATGACAAATGGTTATTACAAAATATTCTAAAGACAGAAATTTCAAAAGATAAAGTAATAAAACAAACTTATGATAATGCTGAGTGGGAAGCCTTATTGAATCCTGAGGTAATTGACTTAGTAACAATTAAACCTCGCTATTTATCTTTATATGATTTGGTTAACTATATTCAACATCTAAAGTCGAATAATCAGGATAGTAGAATTTATATACAGGCATTATGGGTAAAAGTATTAAATCCATTAATGATTATAATAATGATGCTCTTATCTATTTGTTTTGTTAAATGCGATGCAAAGCCAGTTGGTCTGGGACAGCGCGTCTTTATAGGCGTTTTAATTGGTATAACTTTTCATTTAGTTAATCAAATTACAAGACATCTTGGCATAGTCTACAATATTCCGATTTTTATCAGCGTTGCTTTGCCAACTATATTAGTTTTCATATATATTAATTACAGTCTTAGTAAAGAATATTAATAGCAATTATTATTTTTCTACAATTAGTTTTGTTTTTGAAAGATAGTCATGTAAGGCATTTTTTTTTCGATCAAATATTGCCCATAGGAATCCACCTCCCAATAAGAGTAACGATAGAAAAGATGCCAGATATCTTTTTGTAGCCTGTTTTAAATTTGGGTTACTGCCCGACTCGTTTATTACTTTTACTTGCCAGCTTCGCATACCCAGAGTTTTTCCACCCAAACACCACTGCCAAACAAAATACAAATAGGCCACGAGAAATAGATATATTTTATATGCATGATTACTACTATTGATTGCCCCATTTTCCAAAAATGGTATTAAAATAAATGTAGCAAAGAAAAATACTGACCCAAGGAGTATAGTGTCATAGAGCATTGCACATAGGCGACGTAAAAAAGAGCAAGCATTTTGATTTTTTTTGTTCAACTTATTTGTATTATGAATTTTGTTATAATGGCACTTTAATATATAAAGATAATTTAATTTTAATTTCTGATGATTGACCAACACGAACCAAGAAATATTAGCAGGCTAAAAATAACCCCAACAGTTATACCACGTAGCCAACACATAATATCACGAACGCAAATAAACGATAATGCTTTAAAAGTTTTGTATCGCTTGAAAAATGCAAAGTATAAAGCTTACCTAGTTGGTGGAGCTGTAAGAGATATTTTGTTGGGAAAAAAACCAAAAGACTTTGATGTTGTAACAGACGCAAAGCCGGAACAGATTAGAGAATTGTTTAGAAATTGTCGTTTAATTGGACGACGTTTCAGACTTGCACATATACAATTCGGCAAAGAAATAATTGAAGTATCAACTTTTCGTGCGCCACATCATGTATCTGATAAAAATGAAGGACAAGCAAAAGACGGAAGGATAATACGTGATAATGTCTATGGTGATATCGATGATGATGTCTGGCGAAGAGACTTCACTGTTAATTCACTGTTTTACAATATCGAAGATTTTTCTGTTGTTGATTATGTTGGCGGTATTAAGGATCTAGAAATTGGGCAATTAAGATTAATTGGTGATCCGGCAAAACGTTATATAGAGGACCCAGTTCGCATACTTCGAGCTATAAGATTTGCCTCAAAACTTGGTCTAAAAATTCATCCTGACACTGAAGAACCAATCAAAAAATATGCAAACTTATTAGAAAGTATACCTGCTGGTCGTTTATATGAGGAGATAATAAAATTATTTTTAAATGGACATGCGTTAGAAACTTTTTTCTTTTTAAGAAAGCACGATCTTTTTAAGTATTTATTTCCTCAGACAGATTATTTACTGGAACGAAGTCAAAAAGATTATTTGAATGAATTCATAACAAATGCTCTAAAAAATACAGATCAACGGATAAANAANAGCGATTCTGCAAATCCGGGTTTTTTGTTTTCAGTAATGTTATGGGGGCCAGTGCAGATGCAGTCCAAAGANTATATCTCAAACAATCTGGTTGAAGTGGAGGCAACAAAATTAGCGGGNGATGCAATTATTTCAAAACAGATATCNAGAACNTCAGTGCCAAGNAGATTCACNCATATGGCCCGTGATATATGGACATTGCAGGCNAGATTGAAAGGAACAAAAAANAGAACACTTCGCATGTTGATGCATCCAAGGTTTCGNGCCGCTTATGATTTTTTATTATTACGAGCCCAATCAGGGGAATGTTTGGATGAATTAGTTGATTATTGGGNAAAAGTACAATTAGATGANCCTCTTGCCGGCAAGGTAAAAACACAAAAATNAAAGAGCCANAGAGGACGTTCATACAGACNTTCANNTAATTCAAGGAAGAAAGATTCATGACCATTGNCTANATTGGTTTGGGGAGCAATATGCNGTCTCCCGAGCAACAAATAAAATCAGCTATCAAATCAATTAAAGCAGTGGTAAAAATAAGAGTTTTGAAGGTATCTTCTTTGTATAAAAGCAGGCCAGTTGGCCCGCAAAATCAGAATGATTATGTAAATGCAGTTATTAAAATAGATACTAATCTTATGCCTCTTGAATTGTTAGAATGTATGCAGGATATTGAAAATCAACATGGGCGAGTACGCATAGAACGTTGGGGTCCTAGGACTCTTGATTTAGATATTTTAATGTTTGGCGAAAAAATAATAAAAGATAATAAGTTAACAGTTCCGCATCCGGAGATAGAAAACCGTTCTTTTGTGCTAGTTCCCTTGGCAGAGATCGATTCTAATTGCTTAATACCTGGAAAGGGACCGGTTGCTAATTTNTTNAATGTTGTTGACCAAAAAGATTTGGAGATAATACGGTGAGTAAAGATCATCCGGATTATATTGTCGTTGAAGGGCCGATTGGCGTTGGGAAAACGACTTTAGCAAAACGCTTGGCGAAATCTTTCAATACAGAATTGATGTTAGAACTGGCAACAGAGAATCCATTCTTACCAAGATTTTATTCTGACCCAAAAANAGTTGCTTTACCTACACAATTATTCTTTTTGTTTCAGCGTGCAAAGCAGATTGAGTCTTTTCGGCAAAAGGATATGTTTAGGCCAATACAGGTATCAGATTTCTTAATTGAAAAGGATAGATTATTTGCATCCGTTACTTTAGACACAGATGAACTAAATTTGTATCAGCAGGTATATGATCGTTTAACCATAGACAACCATACACCTGATCTTGTTATTTATTTGCAAGCACCAACAGAAACATTACTTAGAAGAATAATGACGCGTGGTTATGATTACGAAAAGGCAATAAATCATGATTATCTAAAAAAAATATCAGATGCTTATATAGATTTTTTCTATAGCTATACAAAATCTCCATTATTGATAGTTAATACAGATGATTTCGATCTTTCAAAAGACGATAAAAATTACAATTTATTGCTTGAGCATATAAGTACTCTAACATCAGGCAGGCATTATTTTAATCCAGTTCAAATATGATGCAGAAAATAACAATTAAAAATCTTAAGGAAATGAAAGAGTCAGGTGAAAAAATTGCATGCCTAACTTCTTATGATGCCAGTTTTGCTAAAATACAAGATGAAGCCGGGATAGATTTGCTTCTGGTCGGCGATTCTTTGGGGATGGTCTTGCAGGGCGGCGATAACACGCTCAAGGTAAGTATCTCAGATATGATTTATCATTCAAAACTGGTTAGTAATGTAGCAAAGCGAGCGGTTATAGTAACCGATATGCCATTCATGAGTTATTCGACTCCACCACAAGCACTTGGTAATGCAGCAAGATTGATTAGTGAGGGAGGTGCCCATGTTGTGAAAATTGAGGGCGGTAGTGAATTATCTGAAGTAGTAAACTTGCTCTCTCAACATGGCATACCAGTTTGTGGTCATTTAGGATTAACACCTCAGTCTATACATAAGATAGGTGGGTTAGGAGTCCAAGCAGCCACTGATAAAACTGCCAAAGAGTTAGAAAAAGATGCTATTTCTTTGCAGGAGGCGGGAGCATCTTGTTTGGTTCTTGAATGTGTCCCTTCACTAGTTGCNGAAAGAGTCACTAAACTTCTGAAAATACCCGTCATAGGAATTGGAGCAGGTTCTAAATGTGATGGGCAAGTTTTAGTTTTATATGACATATTAGGTTTAACATCAAAACAGCCAAAGTTTTCGAAAAATTTTCTTTTGGGTGAAGATTCTATTAGTGACGCAATTAAAAAATATGTAAAACAGGTTAAAAATAATTCTTTTCCTACAGAATCTAATTCTTACGAGTGATTAAAGAAATTAAAAAAAATATCGATTTACGTCGAGAATTAGCAGAAATTCGTAAATCCAAAAAAAAAATTTCTCTTGTTCCTACAATGGGGAATCTACATGATGGGCACCTATCTTTAATTGATTATGCGCGAAATATATCAGATTACATAGTTGTCAGTATTTTTGTTAACCCTACCCAGTTTGTAGCAGGAGAGGATTTCGATAAGTATCCGCGTACTCTAGATAGCGATATTAAATCTATTTCAAATTTAAATGTAGATTTAGTTTNTACACCAGATATCGAAGAAATTTATCCGGCTAATGATCGGACATCTGTTGAAGCTCCCGTATCCGAATTAGAGTCAATTCACTGTGGTAAGTACCGTCCAGGTCATTTCAGAGGAGTTGCAACAGTCGTTACAAAATTGTTTGATATAGTAAAGCCTGATATTGCTATTTTTGGAGAGAAAGACTACCAGCAATTATTAATTATACGTCATTTAGTCAAGAGTCTTTTGTTGCCAATAGAAATTATCGGCTTACCTACGGTTAGAGAAAAAAGTGGCTTAGCAATAAGCTCGAGAAACTCTTACATGTCAAAATCTGAGAGACAACAAGCACCAATGCTATATGAATGTATCAGAAAAACTATTAANTCAATCAGGAGTGGAGATAAAGACTATTCAGAATTAGAAAAAAAGGCAAAACTCTTTCTAAAAAAAGCAGGATTCAAAATAGACTATTTTAATATTTGTGATTCCTGCACATTAAAAACGCCAACAAATGAAAACCTAGTAATTTTGGCGGCCGTTTGGCTAGGAAAAACTCGGTTAATTGACAATGCCACAACGCATACTTATGATTGACGCCAAATTGTAATATCAGTTAGATATGGGTTAATATCCTGTCTAAATTTAAAAATATATAAATATCAATGCAAATTACTGTCCTAAAAGCAAAATTTCATCAAGCAACGGTCACGCACTCTGAAATTGAGTATGATGGATCATGCGCAATTGATGGTAATTTATTGGATAAGGCAGGCATTCATGAGTATGAACAGATAGAAATTTATAATATTACTAACGGAGAGCGTTTCAGAACTTATGCTATTCGTGCCGAGGATCATTCACGAATTATCTCTGTCAACGGTGCTGCTTCACATAAAGCAGATCCTGGGGATCGTGTTATCATTTGTGCTTACGGAAGAATCAATGAAAATGAAATAGAGCGTTTCAAACCTAAGCTTGTATATCTAGATAAAGAAAATCACATCACGAGAATTAAAGATCATATTCCTGTCCAAGCAGCTTAATTTAAAATTCATTAAGCTTTCATAATGAGTGCTAATTCAAAAAATGCGGGTGTAATTGTAATCGGCAACGAGATACTTTCTGGTCGTACGCAGGATCTCAACGTTTCTTATATTGGGAAAAAACTTGAAGAGTTAGGAATTATATTATCTGAAGTTACAATCATCCCCGACATTGAAGCAGAAATAATAAATAAAGTTAAGGCGTACTCAGAAAAATACGATTATGTATTCACAACAGGTGGTATAGGTCCAACACATGATGATATTACAACTGCATCAATTGCAAAGGCATTTAATGTAAATGTTATAAGAAACAAAGAAGCTGTCAAACGTATGGAAAATCATTATCGGCATGGCAAGTTGTCAGAGGCGCGTTTGAAGATGGCTGATATTCCAGAAGGTGCAATACTCATAAATAATCATGTTAGCGGGGCACCAGCTTTTCAAATAAACAATGTATTTGTTTTAGCAGGTGTACCAGAGATCATGAGATCTATGTTCGATTCATTACTTGAACATCTAGTATCAGGACCAGCAATTTTAACTTCCAGTGTTTGTACTAATTTAACCGAAAGTGTACTTGCAAATGGCATGAGTAAAATTCAGGAAGAATGTCAAGCNGTAAGTATCGGCAGNTATCCTTTTTTTAAACAAGGGAACCTNGGNGTNAATATNGTTTTGCGTTCAACAGATAAAAAACTACTTTTAAGCCAACACAAATTGATAGAAGAATTGATTAANAGTCTAAACGGNCAAATTGTGGAAACTCATACANCAGATTAATTTTAGTATAACTGGTGCCGGGAGAGAGAATCGAACTCTCACTCTGTTACCAGAACCGGATTTTGAATCCGGCGCGTCTACCAGTTCCGCCACCCCGGCCAGGTAAAGTGATAGCACGCAAGTATAAGGAAAGTCTTGCTAGGGTCAAATTTCAATTAGAATATTTAATGACTATTTTCTGATAATATCGCGCGCCATGCTAACTAAAGATTTCTCATATAATCTACCCGAAGATCTCATTGCCCAAAATCCAGCTGATCAGCGAGGTGCCAGTCGCATGTTGTTGCTAGAAAAGGGATGTGGAATATCAGACACTCTATTTCAAAAACTTCCTGAATACTTACAACCGGGCGATCTTATTGTTTTAAATGATACTTCTGTTATCCCAGCGAGATTATTTTTAGAAAAAGAATCTGGNGGNAAAGTTGANCTTATGCTCGAGCGGATTATTGATANACAAGAATTAATAGTTCAGCTTCGTGCAAACAAAACACTCAAATCTGGGATGNNCCTAATTCTNAANGATAAAAAAATATTTTTAATCAAAAAGAAAATTNANGATATGTTTTTGCTTAATTATTTTGGNGAAGATGAAATTATAGATTTATTCAATNAGTTTGGTCATATNCCNTTACCCCCATANATAAAAAGAATNGATAANTCNATTGATAAGNATCGATANCANACTATTTTTTCTAATAAGCCTGGTGCTGTAGCNGCACCTACTGCAGGCCTACACTTTACGANAGAGATGTTAGATAAATTAAGTGAGANTGGTATTCAAAATGTAAAATTAACATTACANGTNGGTGCNGGNACATTTCAACCTGTGCGTGAGAATTATGTTTATGATCATAAAATGCATAGTGAATATANGTCTATNGATGAAGANGTTNTAAANAAAATTATAGAAACTAAAAATCATGGNGGNAGAATACTTGCAGTTGGNACCACNGTTGTAAGGAGTTTGGAATCTGCAGTAAATAATGGTGTTTTNACTGCATTCAAGGGCGAAACAAATATCTTTATATATCCGGGATACAAATTTAATATAGTCGATATGCTACTTACGAATTTCCATCTACCAGAGTCGACATTGTTAATGTTAGTTTGTGCATTTGCTGGTAAAGAAAATGTCATGGAAGCTTATCACCATGCTATTAGCAAAAAATATAAATTTTATAGTTATGGTGATGCAATGTTATTAATCAACAAAAAATAAATTATTGATAATGAAATTCGAATTAATAAAAAAAGTTAATAATGCAAGGCGCGGTAGACTTGAGCTCTCTAATGGCACAGTAGAGACGCCAGTTTTTATGCCAGTAGGAACATATGGCGCAGTCAAAACAATGACATCTGAAGAGTTAATCAGTATAGGTACAGAAATTATCCTTGCGAATACATTTCATCTCATGTTGAGACCGGGCGCGGATGTTATTGAGAAGTTTGGTGGATTACATAAATTTATGCACTGGGACAAACCCATTTTGACCGATTCAGGCGGATATCAGGTTTTTAGTTTGGCTAAATCAAGAAAGATAACAGAACAAGGAGTTCATTTTCGCTCTCCGGTCGATGGAGAAAAAGTATTCTTAGGGCCTGAAGAAGCAGTTAAAATGCAACATATATTAGACGCAGAAATCATCATGGTATTTGATGATTGTACTCCTTACCCGTGCTCTGAGAAAGATGCATCAGATTCAATGAAGTTATCATTAAAATGGGCAGACAGATCAAAAAAATCACATGGTAAAAATAAAAATGCTTTGTTTGGTATTATTCAGGGGGGGATGTATCCGGGGTTACGCGAGGATTCATTAAATGCACTTTGTGAAATAGGTTTTGATGGCTATGCAATTGGTGGATTATCTGTTGGTGAACCCATTGAATTGATGCTAGAGATTCTTGATCGAATTACTTCAAAAATGCCAGAAAAAAAACCTCGTTATTTGATGGGGGTGGGTACTCCAGAGAATATTGTCCAGGCGGTTTGCGAAGGCATTGATATGTTTGACTGTGTTATGCCTACCAGAAACGCAAGAAATGGCCATCTCTTCACTGAATATGGGGATATTCGTATCAAAAATGCTACCTATAAACTAGATCAGCTGCCGCTTGATGAAACTTGTAATTGTTATACATGCAAAAATTATTCACGCGCCTATTTACACCATCTTTCAAAAACTAACGAGATTTTAGGGGCGCGCTTAAATACCAAACATAACCTCTATTATTATCAGAGCCTAATGAAGGGATTGCGATTAGCTATTGAAGAAGAACGGCTAGTCGAGTTTATCGACGATTTTTATTCGAAACGCGAGAGCGACTAATTTTGCCGAATTTCTATTATTTAGTGCTTTTTTGGCAACATTAAAATATGACTTTAGCTATACTGAATTTCCCATTGTTGTGTCATAATACCGCGCTTTTAAAAACAGAGTTAACTACCAATATGATAGATTTTTTCATTAATAATGCATGGGCAGCTCCCGCACAACAAGCACCCGGTTTTGCGAGTTTTGTGCCGTTAATAATATTGTTTGTAATTTTTTACTTTATTTTAATACGTCCACAAATAAAGCAGGCAAAACAACATAAACAATTAGTTGCTTCATTAAAAAAAGGTGATGAGATTGCTACAAGTGGCGGTCTGTTAGGAAAGATAACGGAAGTAGGTGATAACTTTATTATTGTTGAGATATCAAAAGAAACAGAAGTAAAAATACAAAAACAATCTGTATCAATTGTATATCCAAAAGGCACATTGAAAACGCTTTAGTAATTAATTTCAGATATTTTATACAGGTTAAAACATGAATCGTTACTCTACTTGGAAATACATATTAATACTTTTTTTTGTTGGATTGGGCCTATTATTTGCTTTGCCGAATATTTATGGAAAGGATCCTTCTATACAAGTATCTGCCGCTAGATCTGCAGAAATAAGTGAACTTACAGAATTTCAGATAACTGCTGCTCTGGATGAAGCTGGATTGCCTTATAAATCTACGGCACTTGGTACTGGTAATCTTACAATTAGGTTTGATGATGAAGAGACACAATTAAGAGCACAAGCAATTGTAAAAGAATCTTTGGGTAGAAGTTATGTGGTTGCACTTAATCTTGCCCCGGCAACACCTGATTGGTTAAGTAAATTTGGTGCGGAGCCGATGTCTTTAGGTCTTGATCTTCGTGGAGGCGTCCATTTCTTAATGGAAGTTGATATGGATGCAGCTATAAACAAAGCAGAGGATCGTTATATTTCCGATTTACGTAGTTTTCTCAGAGAAAACAAGGTTCGTTATAAAACAATCACTCAGAGTAAATCGGGCGGTTTGTTGATTCGTTTTAAAAATGATGGCGAGCGTAATAACGGGCAGTTATTAATAGAGGAAAATATACTCGATTTAAATGTTATAACACCAGATATTAACGAAAATGTATCTTCATTAATTTTAACAATAAAAGAAGAGATACTACTTGAAACACAGCTTTTAGCATTACAGCAAAATATTACTACACTCAGAAAACGTGTTAACGAGTTAGGGGTGGCCGAGCCAGTAATACAAAGACAAGGACGAAAACGGATTGTTGTTCAATTGCCTGGTGTGCAGGATACTGCGCGAGCTAAAGCAATACTTGGCGCAACTGCAACACTCGAATTTAGATTAGTCGATGAAGAACATGAGCCCCAAGATGCTGTTGGTGGACGAGTCCCAGCTGGGTCAAAACTTTATTACGATAAAAATGGCCGACCAATTTTACTAAAAAAACAAGTTATGTTAACGGGCGATGCAATTATTAATGCTGCATCAGGGTTTGACTCATTAACCGGGGGTCCTGACGTTACTATTACTCTAGATGGCAGAGGGGCTAAAAGAATGAGTCGCGGTACCCGCGATAACGTTGGTAAACGTCTAGCGACTGTTTTCATAGAATATAAAATGGAAACAACAAAAAAAGATGGAGAGTTTATAAAAACAAAAGAAACAATAGAAGAGGTTATAAATGCAGCTGTTATACAAGAACAACTTGGTAAGAGATTCCATATAACAGGCCTTGATTCAACAGAAGAAGCAAAAAATCTAGCATTACTACTTCGTGCAGGAGCACTAGCAGCACCTATATATATTATTGAGGAGCGAACTGTCGGACCTAGTCTCGGTCAAGATAATATTGATAAAGGATTTAATTCTGTTGTAATTGGTTTTTTTCTTGTCTTAATTTTTATGGCGGTTTACTACAAAATTTTTGGTCTGGTTGCCGATGTTGCGCTAGCTTTAAATTTAATTTTAATTGTTGCGCTGCTTTCGTTGTTGCAAGCAACACTCACTTTACCTGGAATCGCAGGCATAGTTTTAACCGTAGGTATGGCTGTTGATGCAAATGTTTTAATTTTTGAACGTATTCGCGAGGAGATACGTAATGGTAATTCACCACAAGCAAGTATACACGCCGGTTATGAAAAGGCTTTTTCAACAATCGCTGATGCAAATATCACAACTTTGATCGCTGCAATAATGTTACTTAGTTTTGGAACAGGACCAATTCAGGGTTTTGCCGTTACACTATCACTAGGAATCATATGTTCAATGTTTACCGCCATTATGGTTACACGTGGATTAGTTAATTTAATATACGGTGGTAGAAACTTGAAAAAATTAACGATTTAGTTGCGAATTAAATAGGAAATTGAGACTATGAAAAAAATTCAGTTGAATTTTATGGGAGCACGTAAAGTAACTACAGTGGTTTCCATTCTGCTTATTATTTTTTCTATTATTTCACTAGCACGACAAGGTCTAAATTTGGGTATTGATTTTACTGGCGGGACTTTAGTTGAGGTGGGACATACAGAAACAATTAACTTAGAAAAGGTACGTCAATCATTTAGTAATTCAGATTTTAATGATGTGTCGATACAATATTTTGGTTCAGCTAAAGAGATACTAATACGAGTACCACCGCAACAAAGTTTAAATAGTGCTGATATTAGTAGTAAGATTTTAAATTTGTTATCTACGAATAATATTGACGTAGAAATGCGAAGGGTTGAGTTTGTTGGTCCTCAGGTAGGAGAAGAATTAAAAGAAGATGGTGGGCTAGCAATGCTTTATGCATTGTTATGTATTATGATTTATGTGGCACTCCGTTTTCAAATGCGTTTTTCTGTCGGCGCCGTAGCTGCGTTAGTTCATGATGTAGTTATTACATTAGGATTTTTTTCTTTTACACGTTTCGATTTTGATTTGACTATATTGGCAGCATTGCTTGCTGTTATTGGATACTCACTTAACGACACGATAGTTGTTTTTGATCGTGTACGTGAAAATTTTCGTAAAATTCGTGACAAAACGCCTGTTGATGTTTTTAATATTTCCTTGAATCAAACATTAAGCAGAACATTAATGACATCTTTTACGACATTACTAGTTTTGATAGCGTTATTTTTCTTAGGCGGCGAAATTATTCATGGTTTTGCGATAGCGTTAATTTTTGGTGTTTTAATAGGAACATATTCTTCTATTTATATTGCAAGCCCAGTAACGCTTGCTCTTGGGATTAAAAAAGAAGATCTAATGCCTGTCAAAAAAGAAGGTTTAGATGTAGATAGTTAAACTTAATGCAATTTTTGGAAGTAAAAAAATATTGTGGTTGAGCCATTATCTATCATAGTAGACGAACAAATCGCTTATGCTGATAAAGTATTTTCAAAATTTGGAAATATTCTTTTAGTTGATGGACGTACTATAGATAAAGAAAAAGTTAAAAACGCTGATATACTTTTGGTAAGATCTGTCACAAAAGTTGATGAATCATTATTAGAAAATACTAAAATTAAATTCGTAGGTTCGGCCACAAGCGGTATTGATCATATCGATACCGACTATCTAGAAGAGTCAAACATATCCTTTTCATACGCACCCGGAAGTAATGCAAATTCTGTTGCTGAGTATGTATTGAATAGTTTAATTGCAAAATCACAAAACTCAAAACCATCCTTTTCCTTATCTGACAAGAAAATTGGAATTATTGGTTATGGTCAAGTTGGTTCTAGAGTTAAACATTTTATGGATATTTTTGATGTAAAGTGCTTGCTAAATGACCCGCCCTTATTTGACAAAACAAATGATCAATCTTTTGTTGATCTCGAAGAAGTCCTTCAATCTGATATAGTTACATTACATGTGCCATTAACGAAAATAAGTGAATATCCAACATATAATTTGGTTAGCGATAATTTTTTAGAAAAACTAAATCCCAATACTATTTTCATTAATACATCTCGTGGCGAAGTTGTAAACGAGAAGGCACTATTATCTTTTAAAAAAAATAATCCAGAGGCAACCTTAATACTCGATGTATGGCATGATGAGCCAAATATAAACATAGATTTATTAGAGAAAGTTTTTATCGGGACACCTCATATTGCAGGGTATAGTCGTGAAGCCAAGATTAGAGCAACAAAAATGCTTTTTGATGCATTGAAAAAATTCTTCAAAACTAATTTTAATTATCCTAAATTAGCGGAAGAAGAAAATATTTCTATCATTCCAAATGTCAGTAATCCAGACCGAATAATAGAGTCAATAATATTGCAGCATTGGAATATTTCTGAAGATAATATCTCATTTCCACATTACAGCAATTTATCGGATAATGAGCGGCCGCTTTTTTATGATAGTTTAAGGAAGAATTACCCGATAAGATATGAGTTTTCGAATAGATTTATTGATATCAACCAATGTAATAATACAAATATATTCGACGATAGCACCGTAGATAATTTGAAGAGATTGGGGTTTAAATTAAAAAAGACATGAAAAAACTTGGCATTTTAGTTTCAGGTCAAGGTAGCAATATGACTGCTATTCTCAATGCATGTGAGCAGGGTTATTTGCAAGCTGAGGTTGAAGTAGTGATAAGTAGTAATCCTGATGCTAAGGCACTTACCAAAGCAAAGGAAAGAAAAATTGATGCAATTTCTTTTAATGAGACCACTAATAAAAATCCTGAAGTTTTAGATACTTCCATATGTGAAGTTTTATATGAACATAAAGTTGACTTAGTGCTGCTAGCTGGTTTCATGAAAAAAATAGGGCCTAAAGTGCTTTCTATATTTGAGGGTAGCATTCTTAATATTCATCCATCGTTGCTACCAAAATATGGCGGGCAGGGCTTGTATGGTATCAATGTTCACAGAGCAGTTATCGGAGCTGGAGAAAAAAAAAGTGGTGCGACCATTCATTTGGTCAATAGTGACTATGATAAGGGCACTATTTTAGCGCAGAAATCGGTTATAGTAGATGCAGATGATACGCCTGAATCTTTAGCAGCCAAGGTATTAGAAGTTGAACATGTATTGTATGTTGAAACAGTAAAAAAAATTATTGAAGGAAATATTATATTATAAATCAAAAATTTGTATTTGGTGAAATTAGCTAAAATTAAGAATAATTTTCAGTGATTAATATAATAAAAAAAATATACTTAGCGATTGTGCTTAAAAGGCCAGCATTAGTTTGTTTTTTAATGTCAATTGCATTATGTTTTTTTGCGCTACAAACAAAAGATTTTAAACTTGATGCATCTGCAGATTCTTTACTACTGGAAGATGATATAGACCTAAGATTATTTAGAGAAACGAATGAACGTTACCGAACAAAAGATTTTTTATTTGTAACATTCACGCCTAAAGAAAGTATTTTCACTGAGCCTGTCCTTGATAAAATCACCCAACTTCGTGACGAAATAAAAAATGTAAAACTAGTTGATTCAGTCGTAAGCCTAGTTGATATACCACTCGTCAGACAGTTTGAAGGATCGCTCGCCGATGTTGCTGATAATGTTAGAACAATTGAGGGCGGTAATGTTGATTTATATAAGGCTAAGGAAGAGGTGCTTACCAGCCCTATATATAAAGAGCTTATTATAAGTGAAGATGCCAGTACGACAGCATTATTAGTTAATTTGGAAGATCAGCCAGAATTCCGTGAAATCCAGCGAAAAAGAAATCAATTATTAATCAAAAGTAAAAATAATGGGCTAGATGCTGACGAGATAGTCGAACTTGAAAAAATATCATATCAATATGTAAAAAAGAAAGACGAGATTAACAGTATAAATCATGAAACAATCTTAAGTATAAGAAAAATACTTTCGAAATATGGTCAGCATGGCTCACTTCATCTTGGCGGTGTGCCAATGATAGCTGATGATATGATAACTTTTATAAAAAAGGATTTAATTATTTTTGGCATCGGTGTTTTTCTTTTCCTCATCATTATGCTCACAATTATTTTTCGTAAATTAAGATGGGTATTACTTCCTTTGGTAAGTTGTTTTTATGCCGGGCTATTAATGATTGGGCTTCTTGGTTTAGTTGGTTGGAATGTCACAGTGATTTCATCAAATTTTATTTCGCTTATGTTGATAATCACTATGTCAATGAACGTTCATTTAATAGTTCGCTACAGACAACTGCACAAAGATTTTCCAAATTTTTCACAACATGAACTGGTACTAAACACAACTAGCAAAATGGTTTGGCCATGTTTCTATACGGCTTTAACCACTATCATGGCCTTTAGTTCTCTAGTTGTGAGCGGCATTAAACCAGTTATTGATTTTGGTTGGATGATGACAATTGGGTTAAGCGTAACTTTTCTAACATCGTTTATTTTATTCCCTTCTATATTAATTTTATTACCCAAAACTAATGATGAGAGTCTCACGAGAGAGGAGTTTCAGTTTACGCCAAGACTTGCTAGTGTTACTGAAAAGTATGGTAATAATATACTAATAATATCCTTAATTTTTTCAGTCATTAGTGTTTATGGCATTACCCGTCTTCAAGTAGAAAATAGTTTTATAAATTATTTTAGTAACGATACCGAAATTTATAAGGGGTTACGTTTAATTGATGAAAAATTGGGTGGCACAACACCGGTAGATATATTACTTAATTTGGAAGATCCAGAGATTATTGAGAATGATGAGAAAGATGAAGATTTTGAGGATTTTGATGCACTTTTTAGTGCATTTGAGGAGGAACAAGAAAAGGTTTGGTTTACTCCAGAGCGGATAGAAAAAGTTAAGGAAATTCATGATTATTTAGAATCATTGCCCGCGATAGGGAAAGTATTATCACTTGCATCAATTATACGTGTTGGTGAGCAAATTAATGAAGGTGAGTTTGATGCTTTTGAATTAGCTATTGTTAGTAAGCGTATGCCTATTGAGTTAAGAGAAAGCATGATTAAACCTTATCTCTCGGAAGAAAATAATGAAGTACGTATAAGTGTTCGTATATTAGATTCTCTAAAAGATTTAAGACGTAAAGAATTGTTAGAGAAAATAAAAAATGATTTAACTAAAAAAATTGGCATAGATGAGGATAAAATAAAAATTACTGGTATTCTTGTTCTTTATAATAATATGTTACAAAGCTTGTTTAAATCACAAATTTTAACTTTGGGCGTTGTAATGATTGGTATTGGCTTCATGTTGGTTGTTTTATTCCGCTCTTTACAATTAGCAATAATTGGGATCATTCCAAATTTATTTGCAGCTGCAATTATATTAGGATTAATGGGTTTACTTAAAATACCTTTGGACATGATGACTATCACAATCGCCGCAATAACAATTGGCATTGCTGTTGATAATAGCATTCATTATATTTATCGTTTTCGTGAAGAGTTTCCAAAGACAAAAAATTATATTTCTACCATGCATTACTGTCATGCAAATATAGGCAAAGCTGTTTTTTATACGGCGAGTACTATCATTATTGGTTTTTCAATCTTGGTGTTATCCAACTTTATTCCCACAATTTATTTTGGCTTATTGACTGCCTTTGCAATGTTTATAGCCTTATTTGCTGCGCTTACCTTACTGCCAAAATTAATTCTAATATTTAGACCTTTTGGATAAATTTAAAATGAAACAGCATCTTGCGATAATTATTTAATGTTAAATAAACTTAATAATTGTCAGATAAGTACTTTCTCTCGTAATACATTCCTATTACAATATTTCTCAGCGGCAGGGTACAAAAAGAAGAATAGAGCCAATGACCGATTTCCTGTTTGGCCTAAAATCAAGCGTTCCAATTTATGATATATACAAACTTCATAAGTCCGACGTGTAAAAAAATAAATATAGGGGTATTACCCATGGTTGGTAAGAATTCGAAATGGCTATTATTCATTTTATATTTCACATTTTGTGTTGCGCATGCGGCCATGTCGCCTGATGAAGTAGTTAGAACAACCGCCGAAGGTGTTATTAACCATATTGAAAGTAATCGTTCTGTCTTAGAGGAAAATCCAGAAAAAATTTATGAGATGGTGGATCAATTAATCATCCCACGTTTCGATTTTGTTAGTATGTCTAAGTGGGTGCTTGGCAAACATTGGAAAAGTGCTAGCGAAACACAACGTGCTGAATTTATTACTCAATTTAAAGAATTACTTGTACGCACATACGCACGTGCGTTACTTGAATATTCTGGTCAAAAAATTAAATACTACCCTCCTGAGCAAAATCCAAATTCTAATCTTGCGATTGTAAAAACAGAGTTGACTAGTTCAAGCAGCGCTCAACTGCCCATTTTATATCGTATGCATCAAAAGAATGAGGAATGGAAAGTTGTTGATGTAGCTGTTGATGGCGTAAGTTTGGTTACTACATATCGAGGCTCTTTCGCTACTCAGATAAAGAAAAATGGTTTTGATTCTCTGCTCAGTGAACTTTCAAAAAAAAATGCAAGACTTGAGGCAAGCATCTCAAATTAACTAGACTATTTATATAACTCCATTCATTTGGTTTACTTACAGTCAGAAGTAAGATCTTTTATTGAATAAATATATGTAGTAACTTTTCATTTAGATTAAGTTTTAGAATCATCTTTTTATGACACCACAAACTATTAGACAAATGATTGAAGCTGGGTTACCTGATTCTAGTGTAATTGTTCAGAGTGATGATAATACACATTTTGAAGCTATAATTATTTCTAAATTATTTTCAGGTAAAAATATGTTACAACAACATAGAATGGTGCATAAAGTTCTGGGTGATACACTTGGTAAAGATATTCATGCTTTGTCATTTAAAACATTTACTCCAGAGGAATATGAAAGTATAAGTGATTTTGAAAGTTCTTAATAATCTTATAAGGTAAAATTTAATATGGATAAATTGATTATCCACGGCGGTGCTTCTTTAGAAGGCGAAGTTTCAATATCTGGAGCTAAAAATTCAGCCTTACCAATATTATCAGCGACTTTACTAACAGACCAACCGGTTGTTATTGGTAACGTACCACATCTTCACGACATAACCACAACAATAGAATTACTTGGACGTATGGGCTCAAGGATTACAGTTAATGAATGTATGAATATAGAAATTGATAACGCAGAAATTAATAATTTTTTTGCTCCTTATGAGTTAGTTAAAACAATGCGCGCATCAATTCTTGTTTTAGGTCCATTACTTGCACGTTACGGAAAAGCTGATGTATCTCTACCAGGTGGTTGTGCTATTGGCTCACGACCAGTGAATATCCATTTACAAGGTTTAATTGCAATGGGAGCAGAAATTACAACAGATAGCGGATATATACGTGCGGTAACAAAAGAGAGATTAAAGGGAGTACAACTGACACTCGATATGGTTACTGTTACTGGCACTGAAAATTTAATGATGGCAGCTACTCTTGCTGATGGTTTAACAATTATTGAAAATGCTGCAAGGGAACCTGAGGTGAAAGATTTAGCAATATGCCTAAATAAAATGGGTGCAAAAATTAGTGGGGCTGGAACGGATCGTATTGAAATTGAAGGTGTTGAAACACTACATGGAACCGAGCATAAAATTTTACCTGACCGTATTGAAACAGGAACCTACCTTGTTGCCGCTGTAATGA
This sequence comes from Legionellales bacterium, assembly GCA_002721165.1. Classification (GTDB taxonomy): domain Bacteria; phylum Pseudomonadota; class Gammaproteobacteria; order Eutrophobiales; family Eutrophobiaceae; genus UBA11869. The sequence goes on from PBJS01000009.1 coordinate 25,989, forward strand.
CAGGCGGTAAAATGAGACTAAGAAACACCCATTCGATCTTATTGGAATCTGTTTTANCNAAATTATCTGAAGCCGGCGCTACAATTGATACTGAGGAAAATGCAATCTCCATAGATATGAGAGGAAAAAAACCAAAAGCGGTTGATATACATACCGCACCATTCCCTGGCTTTCCTACAGATATGCAAGCACAATTTACTGCAATGAATAGCATAGCAGAGGGTTCGGGAACAATCACCGAAGCTGTTTTTGAGAATAGATTTATGCATGTGCATGAGTTACAAAGAATGGGCGCGGATCTTAAATTAGAGGGAAATACCACAATAACTGATGGGGTTGAGCAGTTAACATGCGCTCCTGTTATGGCTACTGATTTAAGGGCATCAGCCAGTTTAGTTCTGGCNGGATTAGTTGCCGAGGGTCAAACTACTGTTGACCGTATTTATCATATAGATCGTGGTTACGAGACAATTGAGGAGAAATTATCACAATTAGGGGCAGACATTAGACGTATTCCCGAATAAATATAGAGTTCAAAAGGCGTTAGAAACGAAACTTTTTATGTCTTATCATTTCTAATGTATTCTTTGGTGTTTGGATTATATGTATGTATTAATATTATCGACGGAATTTTTTAAATTATAATGNCAGACAAAATAACAATCGCAGTTTCAAAAGGCAGAATTTTTGACGAAGCTATTCCGTTATTAGCTAAAATTGATGTTATTCCAAAAGAGGACCCAAAAAAATCGCGTAGGTTGATAATAGAGACTAATCAAAGTGATATACAAATACTTGTTATTAGNGCGACAGATGTACCGACCTATGTTGAGCGTGGTGCAGCAGCATTAGGTATAGCTGGTAAAGATGTATTACTCGAATACCAAGGAGATGGTTTTTATGANCCGTTTGATCTAGGTATTGCGAAATGCCAAATGATGTTGGCAGGACTAAAAAAGGAAAGCCGAAATTATAAAAGACCACGTATTGCAACAAAATATGCAAACATAACACAGAGTTATTTTGCTAATTTTGGGCAACAAGTGGAAATAATTAAGTTGTATGGCTCAATGGAATTAGCCCCAATATTAGGTCTAGCAGATCAAATTGTTGATCTAGTAGATACCGGAGAGACTCTAAAGGCAAATGGCCTAGTCCCACTAGAACATATTGCTGATATTAGCTCCAGATTAATTGTAAACAAAGCAGCAATGAAGATGAAGAATTCCACAATAAAATCTTTTATGAAAAAGTTATCCGAGGCCATTGGGGCTTGAATTATGATTAAACATTTGGATACATCTTCAGTTGATTTTGAGGAATCACTACAGTCAGTAATTTCATCAACATCCGAACCTAGTAAGAGTGTCATAGAAACTGTTTCTAAAATTATAACCGACGTACGTGAAAGGGGTGATGATGCATTACTAGAATATACAAATCTTTATGATCACCGTTCGGCGAAAATTGAATCATTACGGATTGAAGAAGATGATATTAAAATGGCATCAGACAGAGTATCTGATTCGATGCAACGTAGTTTANCTGAAGCATCGAAACGGATCCGCACTTTTCACGAAAAACAAAAACAAGAGACTTGGATTTATAAAGATGATGATGGTAATGAGTTAGGGCAAAGGATAACACCACTGGACCGAGTTGGTGTCTATGTCCCGGGAGGTAAAGCGGCCTATCCTTCTTCGGTTTTAATGAATGTCATTCCTGCACAAGTTGCAGGCGTTAAAGAGATTGTTATGGTTGTGCCAACTCCTGAAGGAGAAAGAAGTGATTTAGTGCTAGCTGCAGCAGAAATTTTAGGTGTAACTAAAATTTTTAGTATTGGTGGAGCACAGGCAATTGCAGCTCTAGCTTTTGGCACAGATCTTATACCGAAAGTTGATAAAATTGTTGGCCCCGGGAACATTTTTGTAGCCGCAGCAAAAAGAGAAGTTTTTGGCTTTGTAGGTATAGATATGATTGCTGGCCCATCGGAAGTTGTTATTGTTGCAGATAAAAATGCTAATGTGGATTGGGTTGCAATGGATCTTCTGGCTCAAGCCGAACATGATGAGGAGGCAACTGCGATATTAATTTCACCTGATAAAAGTTTTATTGACCGTGTAGAGAAAAGTATTATTAAATTTTTACCCGATATGGAAAGGGCGAGTATTATAAAGGCGTCATTAAAGAAGAACGGCATAATGATAAAGACTGAGGATTTTAAACAGGCAATCAACATTGTGAATATTTTAGCGCCAGAGCATCTAGAATTAGCTGTTACTAATCCGGAGGAATTATTGTCTGGTGTTAAACATGCGGGTGCTATTTTTATGGGGAGTTATTCTGCAGAGTCACTTGGAGATTATTGTGCCGGCCCTAATCATGTTTTACCGACAGGGCGTACGGCTAGATTTTCGTCACCACTAGGCGTTTACGATTTTCAGAAAAAAACATCACTTATCAAATGTGGAAATGGTTCTGTTTCAAATATAGCAGAAGTGGCATCAATTTTAGCACGTGGAGAAGGATTAACCGCGCATGCTCGTTCAGCTGAGTTTCGTAACGATTCCTGAACAATTCTAATTAGACATTTCAATAATTTGGTAATCTCATTGCAGGTCTTTGTATTACTGAGGCTGTTAATTCAAGTTCCTTCCAACCTCGTTGAATTTTAATTTTAATATTTGTATCTGGCTGAAATTTAGTAATCATCGCGATNATTTTATCTGGTGAATTTGTATTTTTACCATTTATACTGAGAATGATATCACCAGGATTGATACCAGCTTTATCAGCAGGGTCCCCACGAATAGTTGCTGTAATTAGAACCCCCTCTATTTGTAAATCTTTTTCAACTTCTATACCTAACCATCCTCTCACAACTTTCCCATTTTCGATTATCTCATCCATTACATTTAATGCTTGATTTATTGGAGTAGCCAAACCAATACCTTCAGAACCGCCGGTGCTTGAAACAAGAGCTGAATTGATTCCGACAAGTTCTCCTTGTGTATTCACTAGCGCGCCACCGGAATGACCTTGATTAATATCCGCATCAGTCTGAATAAAATTATCAAAAAAGGAAATGCCACGACGTTTTCGTTTTTTGCCTGTTGCGCTTACAATCCCTTGAGTCACTGTTTGCCCAAAATTATATGGATTCCCTATTGCTAAAACGATATCTCCAATTTTTAATTTCGATGAATCACCTATGGGGATTGTTGGAGGATCTTTCAAATTTATTTTTATAACAGCTAAATCGGTGTCTAAATCTAATCCAATAAGTTTAGCTTGTAATTGAATACCAGAATTTAATGTTACACCGATTTTTTGGGCGTCCTGTACAACATGAGCATTAGTCAGAATATGACCCCTATTATTCATGATTACGCCAGAGCCAATTGAGCTATTTTGTTGATTTTTTTTAAATACTGGGGGAATAGCAAAAAGACTTTGTAATGATGGATTTTGGAATACTGAAAGTTCTTTTTCTTGATATAATCTACTCACATAAACATTAACTACTGCTGGTGCCGTTGATTCTACAGCGTTATTGAATGAGTAATTATTTGACGTAAAGATAGAAAGTAGGTCATCTAACACAGGAGAACGTGGCGATAATAGTAGAAATAAAAATGCTNCTGCCAGCCCGTAAGCTGAAAACTGTAAAATAAAAATAATAATTTTTTTAAATTTTAATGACATTTCGTTAAAAAAAATGCATGAAAAACCGGTTTTTTAATAACATCATGAAATTGCATTAGTTTATCATGTTAAACTCACAATCTGATTAATATTATAAATTTGGTTATCGTCCAAAGCACGAGGAACTTATGGAAAATACAAATATTGACCAAAGCCGCCGCCGATTTTTGACAACTGCCGCTACTGTAGTTGGCGGAGTAGGCGCAGTCGCAGCTTCTGTTCCTTTTGTATCGAATATGAGCCCAAGCGCTAAAACAAAAGCCATTGGCGCACCTGTAGAAGTTGATATAAGTAATTTAGAACCGGGCGGTCGATTGATTGAAAAATGGCAGGGAAAACCAGTCTGGATACTTAGACGTACTAAGGAGATGTTAAAGGATATCTCTTCTTTAGACAGTGTTGTTAGTGACCCAAAGTCTGACGAAAGCGCACAACCAGAATATGCAAAAAATCAATTTAGAGCTCTTAAAGAAGAGTTTTTAGTAGTAATTGGAATTTGTACTCATCTTGGATGCTCACCAAGTTTTGTATTGAAAGGTGAAGGTGCGAGCATTTCCGTGGATTGGAAAGGCGGATTTTTTTGTCCTTGTCATGGCTCGAGATTTGACCTAGCTGGGCGTGTATTTAAAGGCGTTCCTGCCCCACGAAATTTAGTAATCCCCCCTTATAAATTTATTTCGCCAACTCGCTTATTAATTGGCGATGATAGTGAGGCTGTTTAATGAGTGGACCAATAAAAATTTTAATCGGTCTGAGAGATTGGGTAGACGCACGTTTTCCTTTAATGAGAATTTGGAATGAACACCTTGCTAAGTACTATGCCCCAAAGAATTTTAATTTTTGGTATTTTTTTGGAGCTTTTGCGTTATTAGTTCTTGGCATACAAGTAATAACAGGTATTTGGCTAACAATGAATTACAAGCCATCTGCTGAAGAAGCCTTCGCTTCTGTTGAATATATTATGCGAGATACAGAATGGGGTTGGTTAATCAGGTATATGCATTCAACTGGTGCCTCAGCATTTTTTATCGTGATTTACTTGCATATGTTTCGCGCTTTGCTTTATGGCTCATATAAAAAACCACGAGAGCTATTGTGGTTATCTGGTATGGCTCTTTATTTATTACTTATGGGAGAAGCTTTTTTTGGTTATTTATTGCCGTGGGGACAGATGTCATATTGGGGTGCGCAGGTAATAATTTCATTGTTCGGTGCTTTACCCATAATTGGCGACGATCTTTCTCTTTGGATTCGTGGAGATTTTGTCGTATCAGATGTTACACTTAATCGTTTTTTCTCTCTTCACGTTATTGCCTTTCCATTATTAATTTTAGGTTTAGTTGGATTTCATATTTTAGCGCTACATGAAGTTGGTTCGAATAATCCTGACGGTATTGAGATTAAAAATAATAAAGACGAAAAGGGAGTTCCATTAGATGGTATTCCGTTTCATCCTTATTATACTGTTAAGGATCTTATGGGCGCTGCAGTTTTTTTAATTTTCTTTTTTGCGGTAGTTTTCTTTGCGCCAGAAATGAAAGTTCCTGGCACACAGGGCTTATTTTTAGAGAGTGCAAATTTTATTCAGGCAAATCCATTACAAACACCAGAACACATTGCGCCAGTTTGGTATTTCACTCCTTTTTATGCAATTTTACGGGCAGTCCCAAGTCAGCTTGGTGGTGTTATTGCAATGGGTTTAGCAGTAAATTTATTTTTACTATTGCCATGGTTAGATCGAAGTCCTGTAAGATCATCTCGCTATCGAGGTAGAAATTATCGCGTTGCATTAACGCTTTTTGTTATTAGCTTTTTATCTTTGGGCTGGCTTGGTTTGCAAGTTGTGACACCACTTTACACATGGTTGGCACGATTTTTCTCTGTAGTTTATTTTTCATTTTTTTTACTAATGCCATTCTATACAGCATATGATAAAGACAAAGCAGTACCTGATAGAGTAACCGATTGATGAAAACGTACAATTCGTTAAACAATATAGTAATAATATTTTTTCTTATGTTTTCCGTAGAAACTTTTGCTACCGCTGATTCAAAGTTAGTTCATATGGATGTTGACCTTTCCGATCAACAGTCGTTACAACGTGGCGCCAAGATATTTGTCAATTATTGCCTTAGTTGTCATTCTGCTAAATATATGCGGTACAATCGTATGGGTTCAGATCTTTCTATAAAAGATCAAGTGCTGAAGGAAAACTTAATGTTTGGCACAGAAAAGGTTGGTGATGTAATGGATATCTCTATGAGAGAAGAGGATTCCATAAATTATTTTGGCGTAGCTCCTCCAGATTTATCAGTTATTGCTCGTTCGAGGGGAGCTGACTGGCTGTACAGTTATTTTTTAACGTTCTATAAAGATGAATCTCGACCTTTTGGTGTGAATAACCTTGTTTATAAAGATACAGCAATGCCCCATGTATTGTGGGAATTACAGGGTATACAGCGCTTAGCAAGTAAAGAAAATGTAACGGCAGTATATTACGACCCAACTTATAAGGATTACTTAGAATTACTTACTCCTGGCAAACAAACTGAGAGGCAATATGATAGGACTATTCGCGATTTAGTGAATTATCTTGTGTATATAAGCGAGCCAATCAAATTAAAAAGAACAAAAATCGGGGTTTGGGTTATGTTTTATTTATTTATTTTTCTTTTAATTACCTACATGCTGAAGAAAGATTATTGGAAAGATATTCATTAAAGAGCACTTATTTGATAGTATTTTATTATCTTCATTATTAATCACTTATTTTTTAAAAATCTTTCTGGAGAAAAATTATGGCAAGTATAGCCAATCGTCGTTCATTAATGGTTTTATATTCTGATAAAGTTAGNCCGCTTGGTCATGCTGTTCGCATAGTACTTGCTGAAAAAGATGTCAATGTCGAGATAAACTATACTGATGATGAAACAAAACCAGAAATTTTAAATGAATTGAATCCATATAATTCAATATTGACATTAATTGATCGAGATTTAGTTTTATATGANCCTCAAATAATAATGGAGTACCTTGACGAACGTTTCCCTCATCCTCCGTTAATGCCAGTTGATCCAGTCAGTAGAGCGAGTAATCGCCAATTGCGTTACAGGGTGATGAGCGACTTGTATTCTGCGCTTACTGATATTGATAGTGATAATGAAATTGCTGCTGCAAATGCAAAAAAAATTCTGCGAGATAATTTGACTGCAATAGCCCCAGTTTTTTCACAGACACCCTATTTTATGTCGGAAGATTATACTCTTGTTGATTGTTGTATTGCGCCGTTAATGTGGCGTTTAACTCAATATGGCATAAAATTACCGTTATCAGGAAAGCCACTTCAGGAATATGCTAATAGGCTATTTGAAAGACAAGCATTTAATGTTAGTTTGTCTTCAGAAGAAAAAGAATATCACGTAGCCTAAGTTTGAAATCCATTTTTGGTTAAATTTTAAAACAAATTTTTTTTATATATTTACGATTATACAAATAAGTATCTAGAAGTAGTNAGTCAGTATATTGAAATAACTTTACTACCTTTTGTACGCCACCAGTTTCTCTAGCAATATTGGTTGCAATTTCTGCCTCTTCTTGACTTACAATACCCATTAAATAAACCACCCCTTTTTCAGTATTGACTTTAATCACTAACCCACTGAGTATTTTGTCAGCAAACAATTTTGTTTTTACTTTAGTTGTTATGTAAACATCGCTGCTTCTTGAAACCATTGAACTTGGCGCAGCAATTGTTATCTCATTGTATACATGTTTAACTTTATCAACAGCAGACACTATGGATACAATTTTTTGTCGCATTTCATCGACAGGAGATTCTCCTGTCACTAAGACTGCTGTATTGTAACTGGTAATATTAATGTGTGTTTGTTCATCTAATTCTTTATCAGCTGCAATAGCTCTGTATGCTTTTAATTCAATTGCTTGATCTTCTATTATAGTCCCAGTTGTTCTTCTATCTAATGTAGAGTATCCAGCCGCAGCACTACCGCCACCGGCTGCAATTGCACACCCCGCTAAATAAGGGATAATGAAAAACAAAAAAAGCAAACGAAATTTATTATATTTTGTCATGAGTTAACCATCCTGCCCTAGTAATTGTAGATCAATTAGATCACATAGTGAATGAATTATCATTATATGTACTTCCTGAATCCTTGCTGTCGACTTTGCAGGCACACATATTTCAATATCATTAGCATTTACTAAATCTCTAATTTGTCCACCATCTTTTCCAGTTAATGCTATCACAATCATATTTCTATCATGAGCAGCATCAATAGCATGAATAATATTATCTGATTCGCCACTAGTGCTAATTGCTAGAAGAATATCCTGTTTTTGCCCTAGCGCAAGTATTTGTTTTGAATATATATCAGCATATTGGTAGTCATTTGCAATCGACGTTAGTGTTGACGAATCTGTAGTAAGAGCAATTGCCGGTAAGCCGGGACGTTCCATTTCAAAACGATTTAGCATTTCTGACGAGAAATGCTGAGCATCAGCAGCAGAACCGCCATTACCACAAGCCATAATTTTGTGATTGTCTAAAAGGCAAGATGCCATTACCCCAGCAGCATCGGCGATTCTCGGCGCAAGCTTTTCCAGAGATTCAGTCTTAATCTGAATACTCTCAAGAAAATTATTTTTTACACGTTGGATTCTATCCATCGATATAAATTTATCAGTAAAATCAAATTATATTATGCCCGATTTCTGTTTTTAATCCACCGTATTAGTAACGGTGGTATTAGTATTTAATTTATTAACAGTGGTTTCCCTTTAACAAATCTAGCTTTACGCAAATTACGTTTAACAATATTTGTTGAATCTATTGTTAAGTTGCCTGTCTCACCTAGCATTACGCTATTTTTTTCCTGAGTAAGACGATTTATGTCTGGGATCAAATTATAAGCGTCGACACCAAGTGCGAATGCGCGGCGAAATTTTGATTCTTCTTGCGACCAATGTCTGTTTANTACGACCTGAATAATTGATAATTGCTTCTCACTATCAAGTATCCAAGGCATATCAATAAAAATTACATCATTTAGATCGATATCTTTAGCGCTATNTACAATACCTGTATATATGTGTGAGGTAGAATATATAGGTAAATTATCTGCATAATGAAAACGAATTTGTGGAATTAACTGACGCGCATTCTTAGGCGCAGCGACAGTAAATATAAAATCTACATCTGTTCTTCGTCGTTCTACANTATGAATTTTTATATTAAGCTTTTCACGAAGATCTTTAGCACGTCGTTCACTTTTATCTATGTTTAGAAGTTCTTTAACAGGCGAAGAAAAATCCGTTGTATTCATTATAAAGTTTGTTTGTCCTGAAATTTCCCCTCCGAGTTTTATCCAATGTTTTTTAAACGTTTCTGCAAGACGATTACCAAAAGGCGTTTCTGGCGCGAGTACTAAGGCACGTTTGTGGCCATCAGACATAGCTATTTCTGCTATTTGCATGGCCTCATCTTCAGCAGATAACCCAAATTGAATTAAATTTGCATTGTTGTTCATTTCTTTTTTTTGGTCTGGACGACTAAGAGCAAGTATTTTTACGGACGCATTAATATTGTCATGTAATTGATCTACAGCTTCTTTCTCAAGTGGCCCGACAATATATTCAACACCATCTTTTATTGCTTGTTGGTAAGCATCGATAATGTTTAAACTATTTGCATCATATATTTGTATATTTGCTTTTTTCTTGTTTTTATCTAAATACCAAGCAGCTAAAAAACCATCACGTACTGCTATAGCAGATTTTTTATATTTCCCTTTTTTATATTCCCCTTTTATGGGTAGTAGTAAGCCAATTTTAGATGGTCGTTGAGCCAACTGTGTACTGTTATCAATTAGTTCATTTGTTATTAATGTATGAGCATAATGATTTTGATACCGTTGCGCCCATCCATTAATTGCATTTTCGAGTTTTTTTGGTTGATATTTATATGATTTATTTATTATTGCTAATTCAAACCAACTTGTTAGCTCATCAGGAGCAGCAAAACGAAAATCTTCTAGCTCTGGCTTAGGTATTGATTCAAAAATTTTCCAAATTATTCGGGTATTGTCATCTATCATTTTTGGCGAGTTCAGATACTTTGCTAACTTCAATTGTTCAATTGCAGCTTTTAAGTAATTCCCGTANGCAAAATTAGCCTTAGCAAATATTTCATAGAAGGGAATTTTGAAGTTCATTGGTATATCTTTTTCAGATAATTCACTTAATAAATTAATTGTTGCTCCAGGTCTTCCGGACTCGAGTTCAACATAGGCATTTAAAATTATGATTCTTTTATTTAGATCAATATCTTGATCGCCGAGGGCATTATTTTCTACTATTTCATAAGCCTTGCTGTAGCGTTTATCTATAACATAGGCATCGATTGCTTTTGTTATATAAAAAGTAAATCGTTCTTCATTTTTCTGTGAAAGGCTTAAATATTCATAAGCAGCTTCTGAATACATGCCGGATTGAAATAATGAAAGAGCATTTTCTTCTTTTTGCTTTATTTCAGCACTGGTCTGTATGTCTTCATCTTTTGTAGTCGTTGGTATACAGGCTGATAAAAAGAGCAACAAAAGGGGTAAAATTATCAAAATTCTCATGCGTATATTGTGTAACATAAAGCTTAGAATTTCGAGAATCATTTTTGATAAAATTTAGGAGAGTTCGTTTGTCAGGAAGNCTATACATCGTAGCTACCCCTATAGGGAATTTAGACGATATTACGAAGCGTGCAATTAGCATACTTGAGCAGGTAGACCTAATAGCGGCTGAGGATACAAGGCACAGNAGAAAATTATTAAACCATCTTGGCATCAATAATAATATTATTGCTTATTTTGAGCATAATGAAGAAAAACTAACGTCTAACCTGATTGAAAAATTAATTGGTGGAATGTCAATTGCGCTAATATCAGATGCCGGTACTCCGCTTATAAGTGATCCTGGGCATAAATTAGTGTCTGCTGCTTATAACGCTGATATATCTGTTATACCNATTCCAGGCCCTTCCTCAGTAATCGCAGCGTTATCGACCTCAGGTTTACCTTGTATAAAATTTGTTTTCGAAGGCTATTTACCGCCAAAGGAAATAGCACGTCGTAAATATCTAAAAACGTTAATTTTAGAGCAGAGGACATTAATTTTTTACGAAACACCACATCGTATTTTGGCTTCAATAGAAGATATGCATACTATCTTCGGGGGGCAGAGACACGTGACGATTGCCCGTGAATTAACTAAAAAACATGAACAGATAACGCGAGATAATCTGTCTAATATCAAATCTAAAATTGAAACAAGTGAAATAAAAAATAAAGGTGAATTTGTTATTGTCCTAGAAGGAAACCGAGATGATTTAATTAAAGACTCTGAAATATTGAGAATAAATAGCATTTTAAGAGACAAAATATCTTCTAAAGATGCTGTTTCTCTAACATCAAAAATTACTGGGAAGAAAAAAAACGAGGTTTATAAATTAGTGCACGAAAACAATGCGATAGCCTAATTTCTAAATTTACTTGCAACTAATGATTATCACAATACACTAACGAGCAGAGTTGGCTAGGCAATCGCTGTTAATCATTGAATTAGCAGAGGAAAGTCCGGGCTCCAAAGGGCTAGGTGCCAGATAACATCTGGGCGGCGCAAGTCGATGGAAAGTGCCACAGAAATTATACCGCCCAACTTAGTTTGGGTAAGGGTGAAATGGTGTGGTAAGAGCACACCGCACTGTTAGTAATAGCAGTGGCAGGGTAAACCCCGCTAGGAGCAAGACCAAATAGAGAAACGATGGTGNGGCCCGCACTGTTTCTGGGTAGGTTGCTAGAAGTGTGTGGCGACACACACTCAAGATGAATGGTTGCCCATGACAGAACCCGGCTTATCGGCCGACTCTTTAATTTTATAAATGGTTAGTTTTTATAAAAAAATATATTAACTTAAAGTGATTTATTATAAAGACACCGGAACATCATGAAATAAATAATGTTATTATTATATTATTTGTCAAATTAGCCCCAAAAAATCAAATTATCTAAGCTAAACTATTGTAAAATAAAGTATATTTTTAGGACAAAAATACAATGATTTCTTGACATAGAAGGCTCGTAATCCCTATAGTTACATAACAAGTGGGGTAATGTGGGTAAAAGTGGAATTTACCAACATGAAGAGGATTATTTCTATGTTTAGAGGCTTTAGTAAAATTAGTATTGATAGTAAGGGTAGGTTAGCGATACCAAGTCGTTATCGTGCACTTATATCAGATCAAGCACTAAATAATTTAGTCATAACATTGAACCCACTAGATCGATCTCTCTGGTTATATCCTTTACCTGAGTGGGAATTAATTGAAGAAAAATTGGCGGCCCTTTCGGACTTTGATAAGCAAAGCAGAAGAACGAAGCAAATGATGCGAGGTTATGCTAATGATTGTCAACTAGACAACCAAGGGAGAATTCTTATACCAAAAGAATTGCGTGGTTATGCCGAAATCAAACGCCAAGCAGTTATTTTAGGGCAAGGTAATAAATTTGAAATTTGGAATGAAACATCTTGGGAAAAACAGCGAGACGATTGGCTAGAGTCAATTGGCAATGAATCAACCTCCTCCTCTGATTCATTGGGCTCGCTATCATTATGAATTTAATTATCAAATAGAAGATAAGGCGAACTAGTAAATTGAATAGCAATCATAAACCAGTTTTACTAGATGAGGTTATTAAGGCGCTCAATATTCATTCGGACGGTTTTTATATAGATGGTACTTTTGGTAGGGGTGGTCATAGCCGTGAAATTATCAAAAGGCTTGGTCGTAAGGGACGATTGCTTGCTTTTGATAAAGATCCGGATGCCGTTATGTCTGTTGGCATGGATTTGATCGAAGATGATCGTTTTGAAATTATCAAAGGTTCCTTCACAATGCTAATGAAATATGTAAAGAAACATGAAGTCGAAGAAAAAGTTTCTGGAGTATTATTTGATTTCGGTGTTTCTTCACCGCAGCTTGATGATGATAAGCGAGGTTTTAGTTTCAAATATGATAGTCCATTAGATATGCGCATGAATCCTGGTGAAGGTGAAAGTATTGCTAGTTGGCTAAATAAAGCAAATGAAAAAGAAATAGCCGATATTATTTATAAATACGGGGAAGAAAGAGCTTCAAGAAGAATTGCGAAAGCAATAGTTGCTTTCAGAGAAAAAACACCAATTGATAGTACAAAGCAGCTTGCCGATATAGTTTGCAAAACAATACCTAATAAAAAATCTCAAATACATCCAGCAACTAAAACTTTTCAAGCCTTTCGAATTTATATTAACCATGAGCTTGATGAAATCAAAGAAGTATTGCCTCAGGCAACAGACGTCTTATGTGTCGGGGGTCGTTTGGCAATAATAAGCTTTCACTCATTGGAAGACAGGATTGTAAAACGTTTTTTACGAGATCAATCTAAACCCATAGAACAACCACTCGAAATTCCGCTTCAAAAAGAAAATCTTGGCATCAAATTAAAGTTGATTGGCAAAAAGGTACGACCAAGTGAAAAAGAAGTGTCAAACAATCCAAGATCACGCAGCGCTCTTTTACGCGTGGCTGAACGTTGTTAAAAATGAAGATGTTATTATATTTTGGACTCTATACAGCAATAGTTTTATCTGCATTACAAGTTGTCATTTCTCGTCATGATGCTAGATATCTATTTGTGGAGCTACAATCTTTATCTCAAATTCAAGATGAACTAAATGAACAATGGGGACGATTACAGCTTGAGTATGGTGCTTGGTCAGTTAACGATAGAATTGATGAATACGCACGAACAAAACTAAATATGAAAGAGCCAATATATGGTTTAGTGGTATTAATTAAATGAAATCACAGAAAAAAACTACCAAAAGTTCATTACGTTGTTGGTTTGTTATTCTTTTATTTTTAGTTTGTGTATTTAGTCTTTCCTCACGAGCAGTTTATCTGCAACTTTTAGAAGGTGAATCTTTAAGAGAGAGAGGTGATGATATAGCTATTCGTGTAGTCGATGTATCAGCACATCGTGGCGCGATTGTAGACAGAAATGGCGAGCAATTAGCTGTAAGTACACCGGTAGATTCAATTTGGGCAGAGCCAAGAAAGTTGTTAAAAGAAAAGGATTTACAGATATTAGCAAGCCTTCTTGGAAGATCAGAAAAAGAATTTAGAAAGTTCCTAAGTGTTCGTATTAAACGTGATTTTGTTTGGTTGAAACGACATGCACACCAAAATCTAGTAAAAGAAATAAAAAGGATGGATCTAAAAGGTGTATCAACACAATCTGAATATAAACGTTATTACCCTGCTGCTGAGGTGGCTGCACATGTAATAGGCGTTACTAATGTTGATGATGAGGGCCAGGAAGGAATTGAACTAGCTTACAATAAAGCACTAAGAGGCAAGTCAGGTAAAAAACGGGTGCTTAAGGATCGTCTTGGTAGAATTGTACGTGATGTAGAAAATGTCAAATCATCTGTGCCAGGTCTTGAGCTTAAACTCAGTATCGACAAACGTATTCAATTTTTGGCATACCGGGAACTAGCTCACGCCGTTAAAAATCACCAGGCAATTGGTGGTACCTTAGTTATGCTCGATGTAAAAACTGGCGAAGTAATAGCAATGGTTGGACAGCCTTCATTTAATCCAAATAATCGTAGTTGGTTAAAAAATACAGCTCGTAACCGCAGTATCACCGATGTTTTTGAGCCAGGTTCGACAATGAAAGTTTTTACTATTGCAGCTGGATTGGAATCCGGTATTTTTTCACCACAAACTGAAATAGATACATCCCCTGGTGTTTTTAAGGTAGGCAAGTATACAATTTCTGATCATCATGATTTTGGTCAAATAGACGTTACAACTGTAATTACAAAATCAAGCAATATAGGCGCGACAAAAATTGCATTAGCATTAAAGCCAAAAGTTTTTTATGATTTTCTTAGTAAATTCGAGTTTGGTCAAACCACAGGGAGTGTTTTTCCTGGCGAAAGGACTGGGTCACTTAGATCATTCGACACATGGACTGAACGAAATATAGCAAGCCTATCTTATGGTTATGGTCTTGAGGTCACATCTTTAAAGCTAGCACATGTTTATTCAATAATAGCTAATAACGGCATTAAGTTACCTATATCATTTATTAAGACAGATAATATAGGTGAGGGTGAAAGAGTTATAGACGAGAAAATAGCAAAACAAATTAGAGATATGTTAGAAACAGTAGTTTCTTCAAAAGGTACTGCTAGAAAAGCTGCAGTAAAAGGTTATAGAGTTATTGGTAAAACTGGGACGGCAAAAAAAACTGATCCTAAAGGCGGTTATTCTGATGATCGTTATCGTTCATTATTTGTTGGTATCGTACCTGCTAGCAATCCTAGGTTTGTAACAGTTGTAACAATAGACGAACCCAATAAAGACTTAGGGCATTTTGGTGGAGCAGTAGCAGCACCAGTCTTTGCTAGAGTCATGGAAAGTACTTTACGCATACTAAATATTCCGCCCGATAACTTAAATAATTTTAACAAACCGATAATTGCTTCTAACAAGGAACACAAAGTATTTCAGGGGTATAAATAATGATGTCAGTTGAGAAACTAAATTATGTAAAATCTTTAAAGCATATTTTGATGGGTTTTACTGAAGTTGTTTCTAAAACTGAAGTGACTGGAATTGCAATTGATAGTAGGAAAGTCAAGCCAGGTAATTTATTCATAGCATATCGCGGTGAAAATCATAATGGTCTTGATTATATAGACGATGCAATTAAATCTGGGGCAACAGCTATTCTCGTAGATAAGGCTGAGCTATTTGATTCAACAGCAATTTCTATCGAAGTATTCAAGGTTGCTATGTTGCGTAAAAATGCTGGCTTTATTATCAGTAGATTCTATGGCAACCCGTCAAAAAATATTAAAGTCACAGGCGTTACTGGAACAAATGGTAAAACAACCGTTTCATATCTTATTGCATATGTTATGCATGAACTTGAAAATAATAGTGCATTTATTGGAACACTAGGATATGGATTATTTGGCCAGATAGAAACTGGCAGAACAACCACCCCAGACCCAGTTAAATTGCAATCACTTTTTTCATTATGGGAAAATCAGGTTGATTCTGTTGCAATGGAAGTTTCATCTCATGCTCTAGATCAAGGAAGAACGGAAGGCACCGAATTTAATACTGCCGTTTTTACAAATTTTAGCAGAGACCATCTGGATTATCATAAAACTGTCGATGATTATATTAATGCTAAATTTTCATTATTTGAAAAAACAGGTCTTCAAAATGCTGTTGTTAATATTGGTGATCCATATGGAGTTAAACTTGTTGAAAAATTATCAGAAGATTTGAATGTTTTTGCCTATTCAACTAAAAAAACTAATCTTGAATTTTATAAAAGACAAAATATTTCTTTTATTTATTGCGAGAAAATAGAGACTGAATCATTTAGAAAAAGAATAATAGAAGTTCAAAGTCCTTGGGGAAAAGCAACGATTAAGATCAACCTGCTCGGGGAATTCAATATAGAAAATGTTCTTGCAGCTTTCACAGTCTTATGTCTTAGTGGGGCTTCTACTGAAGCAGTCGCAGCTAAATTGTCTGACTTTAATGGCCTTCCTGGCAGGATGGAGGTTTTTTCTTCAGAGGATAAACCTTTAATCGTTGTTGATTATGCCCATACACCAGACGCACTTGAAAAAGCATTAACTAGTTTGAAGCCTTATTGTAAGGGGGAACTATTTTGTGTATTCGGTTGTGGCGGTGGAAGAGATTCTGGAAAACGTGCTCAAATGGGTTCAATCGTTGAATCACTGTCAGATAAAATCATTCTAACAAATGATAATCCACGAGATGAGCTACCTGAAAAAATTTTTGAAAATATTCTCAAAGGAATTGAAAACAAATCAAAAGTGATTATTAAAGAAGATCGTTCAGACGCACTTATTAGTACTTTTCTTGAAGCAAAAAAAGACGATGTGATTTTGCTTGCTGGCAAAGGCCATGAAATTACCCAAAAGATAGGTTCGAGCACGATTCCATTTTCCGATCGTGAATTGGCTAAACGCTTAACAGAGGAGCATACATGATCAGCATGTTACTTTCTGAAGCAGCCAAATCAGTTGGCTCAACTTTAAGCGGAGAAGATATTGTCTTCTCTGGATGTAGTACTGATAGCCGAACTATTGAAAAAGGAAACTTGTTCATTGCATTAAAGGGGGAATATTTTGACGGACATGAGTATGTTTCTATCGCTGAAAAAAATGGAGCATCTTCATTAATAGTTGATAGTGATGTTTCTAATACAAAACCTTTTATTAAAGTAAAAAATACGCGTAAGGCAATGGGGCTGTTGGCAAAATCATGGCGTGAAAAAATAACGATACCTTTAGTAGCAATAACTGGTAGTAACGGTAAAACGACTGTAAAAGAGATGGTGACAAGTATTTTATCTACAGTTTCGAATGTCCATGCGACTTCAGGCAATCTAAACAATGATATTGGCGTTCCAAAAACATTGTTTGGGCTTAATGAAAGTCATAGTTATGCAGTTATCGAAATGGGAGCCAATCACCTAGGAGAGATTGAATGGTTGAGTAAAATAGCATCTCCTAATATTGCAGTAATTACTCAATGCGCCCCAGCTCATCTTGAAGGTTTTAAGAATATTCAGAGTGTTGCAAAAGCTAAAGCAGAAATATATTCAGGATTACAATCTTCTGGCACTGCAATAATAAATGCAGATGATGCGTATGCTGATTTTTGGATAAATAGTTGTAAAGAAATTAACCAGATTACATTTGGTATCAAATCGAAAAACGCAAACGTTCGCGCAGAAAGAATTAAATCATCAGTAAATGATTTATCAATTAAATTTACATTAGTTAGTTCCAATGATTTAGAAGATTCTATCGAAATTTGTTTACCAATGCTTGGTGAGCACAATGTAATGAATGCAATAGCAGCTGCAGCATGTTGTTTAAGTCTGGACGTGCCTTTGTTATCAATAAAAAATGGTCTTGAGAATATGCAGTCTATTAAGGGGCGATTAGAAATAAAAATAGGAATCAAACAGGTAAGAATTATTGATGATACATACAATGCTAACCCAACGTCACTTGATGTCGCTATAAAAACTTTATGCAACTTTACTGGAAGACGGTATATGGTTTTGGGTGATATGTATGAGTTGGGAAATGATGCAAAAAAGTTCCATGAAGAAGTCGGCACACTCTCACAAAAAAGTGGTATAGATGGCTTATTTACAATTGGCAAGCTTAGTAATAATGCTTCAAATGCATTCGGTAAAGGCGCTTTCCATTTTGATAATTATGATGATCTTGAAAAATCATTGGTAAAGATTTTGGACAAACATAGTACCGTTTTAGTTAAGGGTTCGCGTTCAATGAAAATGGAACGTATTGTTAATACATTAATGGCGGATGAAAACAAATGTTAATTTGGCTAACCGAATATCTTACGCAATTTGATAGCGGATTCGGTGTTTTCAAATATCTAACATTAAGGACAATTTTGAGTGTCTTAACTTCTTTGTTTATTTCTTTCATTTTAGGACACTATTTGATAAATCATTTAACAAGCAAACAAATTACACAGAGTGTACGAGATGATGGACCAGAAGCTCATTTGAAAAAGATTGGTACGCCAACAATGGGCGGTTTATTAATTTTGTTATCCATTATTTTTAGCACACTTTGTTGGGGGGATATAAGTAATCGTTATATATTAGTTGTTCTGACGGTTACATTTTTGTTCGGCATTATTGGTCTAATTGATGACTACAAAAAAGTAATACACAACAATCCAAAAGGTTTACCTGCTTCATACAAATATGCTGCGCAATCAATCGTAGCCTTAGCAGCAGCAATTTACTTATATCAATCTGCCGCTTTACCTGTTGAAACACAATTATTAATTCCGTTTTTCAAAGATTATATTTTCGATATGGGTTGGTTATATATAGTACTTGTTTATTTCGTAATTGTTGGCTCTAGTAATGCCGTTAATTTAACGGATGGACTTGATGGTTTAGCGATTCTGCCAACAGTAATGGTGGCTGGTGCGTTAGCAATTTTTGCTTACCTAACGGGCCATATAACTTTTTCTGACTATCTCGGCATCCCTTATGTTCCCGGTGTTGGAGAAGTTGCTGTATTTTGCGGAGCAATGGTTGGTTCAGGGATAGGTTTTCTTTGGTTTAATACATATCCAGCTCAGGTTTTTATGGGTGATATAGGTGCGTTATCTTTAGGCGCTGCATTAGGAATTGTAGCAGTTGTAACTCGCCAAGAGCTTGTATTATTTATTATGGGCGGTGTTTTTGTTATAGAGACACTTTCAGTAATTTTGCAAGTTACTTCATATAAATTAACAGGCAAAAGAATTTTTAAAATGGCACCTTTGCATCATCACTATGAGCTAAAGGGTTGGCCGGAACCCAGGGTAATAGTTCGATTCTGGATTATTACAGTAATTCTAATTTTGATTGGTCTTGCCAGTCTGAAAATACGATGAGGATAACAGTTGCTTTGTGCTGAGGAAAAAATGTCAACAGTGAACAGTGTCGATTTACATTATGATGCAATTGTCGTGGGTCTCGGCAAAACAGGATTATCTTGTTTTCGTTATCTATCAAACCAAGGCCTAAGTGTTGCTATAACAGATAGCCGTGAGACTCCACCCGAACTTTCAAAGTTGCAAGAAGAATTTGAGTCAGCACCAACTTATCTTGGGCAGATCAATGAGAAAGCTTTACTCGCATCGGATCAGATAATCTTAAGTCCTGGAATTTCTCTAGATCACAAAAGTATTAAATTATCTATTGAAAATAATATACCCGTGTTTGGTGATATCGAATTATTTTGCCAAGAAGCAAAGGCTCCAATAATTGCGATATCTGGATCCAATGGTAAAAGCACAGTTACGACTATGGTTGCAGAAATGACACGTTCAGCAGGACTGAAAACATATGTAGGTGGAAATATTGGTACTCCGGCTCTTGATTTATTGGACGATACTATTCCTGACTTATATGTCCTCGAATTATCAAGTTTTCAATTAGAGACGACTTTTTCATTAAATGCTCATGCAAGTGTCGTATTAAATATATCACCAGATCATATGGATCGTTACTCAAGTTTTCATGAATACGCAGATGCTAAAAAAAGAATTTATTTGGGACAAGGTTTTATGGTTGTTAATAAAGATGAAGAATATTTTCATTCGGTTATTGATGATAATCGAGAAATTATTTACTTCACACTAACTACACCGGAAGAAGGAAATTATGGATTAATAATAAACGATAAGGAAGTTTGGTTGAGCCACGGAAGTAATAAGATTATTAATAAAAATCAGTTGAAAATAAGAGGTGAGCATAACGTTAGTAATGCATTAGCAGCTATGGCACTGGCAGAAACAGTCGATGTTCCAAAAGATGTAATGACTGGTGTATTAAAAGAATTCGTTGGTCTCGCGCATCGTTGCCAATTAATAAAAGTAATTAATGATGTTACTTGGTATAACGATTCAAAAGCAACAAATGTTGAGTCATGTATTGCCTCGATAAAAGGCCTGTCCGAACTCGGAGATATAATTCTTATCGCTGGCGGTGATAGTAAAGAGGCTGATTTATCTTGTCTTCGTGCAATTATTGAGAAATATGTAAAAAAGGTATTTTTACTTGGTATTGACGCAAGCAAATTAGCCAGCTTTATTGGCCCTGATATTGAAAAGAAATTTGTTAAAAACATGAATGAAGCAGTTGCAGAAGCAGGCAAAATTGCAAGTTCTGGCGATATAGTCCTACTTTCTCCCGCATGCTCTAGTCTTGATATGTATACGAATTACCAGCAACGTGGAGATGCGTTTATATCAGCAGTAAATGCATTGTCAAATAATGTTTGAGCAACGTAAGCAACAAGCAACCTTAACATCAGAAGGCCGGAGATCTTTCTTGATAGCTGGTTATGATTTTTGGTTGGTATGCTGTCTATTTTTAATAATTACGATTGGTTTAATTATGGTTGCTTCGGCATCAATATCGGCCGCCGATAAATATTTTTCTGAACCATTATATTATTTTTGGAATCAGGGTCAGTCAGTCATTATAGGTCTATTTCTCGTGCTACTTTTTTTAAAAATGCCTATTTTATATTTACGAACTTTAAGTAGAGTATTGTTACTAGTAGCAATCACTTTATTAGTACTAACAGTGCTTCCCGGTGTTGGCAAAGAAGTGAATGGCAGTATGCGTTGGATACAGTTGGGCCCTAAATCTTTTCAGGCAGCAGAATTAGTGAAATTCTTTATTATCACGTATTTGGCAGGTTATCTTGTTGATCATCGTGAATCGGTCCAGACAGATCTGCTGGGGTTTCTTAAACCAGTATTTATCCTAGCGCTTATTTCTATATTGTTATTGAAACAACCAGATTACGGATCATGTGTTGTTTTATGTGCTACAGGAATTGGCATGTTATTTTTAGCAGGCGCACCATTGGGTAGATTTATTCTTTGGTTACCGCTTTTTATTGGCACATTAGTTTCACTTATTATTCTTTCGCCATATCGTATGCAACGTTTGATGAGTTTTCGCGACCCGTGGCAAGATCCTTATGATACTGGCTATCAATTGATGCAAGCGCTAATAGCTTTTGGCCGTGGTGATTGGACTGGTGTTGGTTTAGGAGGAGGGGTACAAAAACTTTTTTATCTGCCCGAGCGGCATACAGATTTTATTTTTTCCGTTATAGCTGAGGAGCTTGGGCTTATAGGAACTATCTCAATTATTCTATTGTACTTATTTATTGTTTGGCGTGCATTTGTGATTGGTAGGTTATCCGAAAGTCTTGAAAAATATTTTTCTGCTTACCTAGCCTACGGTGTCGGATTTATTATTGGTCTTCAGGCATACATAAACATTGGTGTAAACATGGGTGTGCTGCCAACTAAAGGATTAACACTTCCGTTCATTAGTTATGGCGGTAATAGCATGATTGTTTACTGCATAATATTTGGAGTTCTCTTACGTATTGAGTATGAAAATAGACAGAATATGAGAACTGTTAATAAAGAGCTGGTATCTGCCTATGCAACATAAAAATATTCTCATTATGGCAGGTGGAACAGGAGGTCATGTCTATCCAGCATTGGCTGTTGCCGAAAATTTAAGACTAAAAGGGTTTAAATTATTTTGGTTAGGTACAAGTCATGGTCTAGAGAAGAAAATCGTTCCAAACTATGGCTACCCGCTTCATAAAATCAGTATTGTCTCAATTCGAGGTAAAGGCTTTTTACGTTTATTATTAGTGCCCTTTTTTCTTATAATTTCATTATTTCAAGCATTGATCATTATGATTAAGGTTCGTCCAGTAGTTGTTTTGGGTATGGGGGGTTTTGCAAGTGGACCGGGCGGGATTGCTGCGTGGATAATGCGTATACCTCTTCTAATACACGAACAAAATGCAATAGCAGGTCTAACCAATAAACTACTAGCACCATTCGCTTCTTCAATTATGACATCTTTCCCAAGGGTGTTTAAAAAATCAAATAAAATTATCGTGACAGGAAATCCTACAAGAGAAGATATTAAGAATATATCAAAACCTGAGCAGCGGTATAAGAATCGTGAATCTAAATTATTAAAAGTACTTGTACTCGGCGGAAGTCAAGGAGCGGAAAAACTTAATAAAATAATACCCGAGACACTACATAATTTCGATAGAAAATATATTATAAAAATAAAACATCAATGCGGTGAAAGAAATTTATCAGGCACTCATGAAATATATGCAAAATACAATGTTGCCGCAGAAATCATTCCCTTTATCGAAGATATGGTTGGTGCTTATATGTGGGCTGATATTGTAATTTGTCGAGCCGGTGCTTCAACTATTTTTGAATTAGCAGCTTGCGGCATTGCTTCCATACTGATTCCTTTTCCTTTTGCAGTCGATGATCACCAAGTAAGAAATGCTGAGTATTTGGCAAATAATGATGCAGCTATCCTTGTCGAAGAAAGCGAATTAAGTGCAAAAAAACTGAAACAAATTTTATTAGATTTTTTTAATACACCAGAATTACTAATAGAAATGGCAATAAAGGCAAGGAAATTATCAAAACCAAATGCGAGTAATAATGTTGCAAAATTATGTGTAGAGACGTCCTATGCGTGAAATGAAGTCACATCTTTCTCATCATATTATGGGACGAGTTAAGCATATACACTTTATTGGTATTGGTGGTGCTGGTATGGGAGGGATAGCAGAAGTTTTAAAAACTTTGGGTTATGAAGTTAGCGGTTCGGATATTAAAAAAACTTCTATAACAAAAAGGTTAGAATCATTAGGCATAAAAGTATCAATTGGACATAATATTAGGAACATAATAAATACTGATGTTGTTGTACGTACAAGTGCAATCAACGATGATAACGAAGAATTAGTGGCTGCAAAAAAAAGCAGAATACCGATTGTTCGTCGTGCTGAAATGTTAGCAGAGCTTATGCGTTTTAGTCAGGGTATTGCTATAGCGGGCACGCATGGCAAAACTACAACCACTAGCCTAGTCACAAGTGTATTAGAGGAAGCAGGGTACGACCCTACTTACATAATCGGTGGTTTATTAAATAGTTCTGGATCACATGCACACCTTGGCAAAGGAAAATATATTGTTGCTGAAGCTGATGAAAGCGATGCATCTTTTTTACATTTACACCCGATTATTGCCGTTATAACAAATATTGATGCTGATCATCTTGAAAATTACGCTGGAGATTTTTCATTCTTAAGACGAAACTTCGTTGAATTTTTACATCAATTACCATTTTATGGTCTAGCTGTTTTGTGTATCGATGATGAGGGAGTTAGAAAGGTATTAAATTCGGTTACTAAACCAATAGTTACATACGGAATTGATTTTGAATCTGATTATAATGCGCAAATTATAAGTCAGGAAGCTACAAAAACGTGGTTCAAAGTATCTTCTAGAGAAAGAAAAGATTGGTTAAATATAGAATTAAATCTTCCAGGAAAACATAACGTCTTAAATGCTCTAGCATCAATTGCAATTGCCCATGAACTAGGAGTATCCGATGAAAATATTATTAGTGCGCTGCGTAATTTCCAAGGTATATCGCGTCGTTTTCATGTGAGAGGTGAGATTAAGATAAGTAGTCTCAATTTGACACTAATTGACGATTATGCGCATCATCCTACGGAAATAAGTTCGACTTTTGAGGCTATAAGATCTGGCTGGCCCGCACGACGTTTGATCGTTATATATCAACCACACCGTTATACACGTATGCGTGATTTATTCGAGGACTTCAGCGAGATTCTTTCATGTACAGATAGATTAATAGTTTTAGATGTATATCCAGCAGGAGAAGATTTTATTCCCGGCGCTGACGGTCGATCATTATGCCGAGCAATTAGATCAAGAGGAAAAGTTGATCCTATATTTTTAGAAAATAAGGAATCAATTTTTGAGGTCCTTCCTGATGTTGTTGAAGACAATGATTTGCTTTTGACACTTGGCGCAGGCGATATTGGTTCTTTGTCATCACAGTTATATAAAAATTATTCTACTGTTGTTCACTAAAAGTAAAACTGATTTGCTAATCACAAAAAAAATGAAATTAAAACAGAAAATTTTGAATAATAAAATATTTTTAGATATAGATACTCTAGATTTGCAAGGCGAGTTAAGGGAACAGGAGCCTATGTCTCGTCATACTTCTTGGAAAACTGGTGGGAATGCTGATTATTATTATATTGCATCTGATATTAAGGATTTAGCAAAATTTATTTCAAAATTACCAAGTAACATCCCAATAACTTGGGTGGGTTTAGGCAGTAACTTATTGGTGCGAGACGGGGGGGTTCCTGGTGTAGTTATATCCGTGGCGGGCTTTCTTGATGAAATAAAGAAAATTGCTGATACAGAAATCCAAATTGGCGCCGGCGCTTCTTGTGTAAAAGTAGCACACTTTTCAGCAAAGCATGGGCTTGAGGGAATTGAATTCTTAGCAGGAATTCCTGGAACAGTTGGTGGTGCTCTTGCAATGAATGCTGGTGCATATGGCGGCGAAATTTGGTCTTATATATTAGAAGTGGAGACAATAAATCGACAGGGAATGCGTAGAATATTTGGAAAGGAAAAATTCGACGTAAGCTATCGCACTGTCTCAATCAAAGAGGATGAATGGTTTGTTGCCTGTAGAATGAAATTATCGACTTCTACAAAAACTATTGTTAGCGAACGTATAAAAAAATTATTAAAGGGGCGTGCAGATCAGCAACCTCTTGGTCAATTGAGTTGTGGTTCAGTATTTAGAAATCCCCCAAATGAGCATGCAGCGAAACTTATAGATCAATGTGGACTTAAAGGTAAACGAGTGGGTGGTGCTATTGTCTCAGAAAAGCATAGTAACTTTATTATTAATACAGAGAATGCTACATCATTAGATATCGAAAAATTAATAGAATTCGTCCAGAAAAGTGTATACAAAAAACATGCGATTGAATTAATTCCTGAGGTGCGAATTATTGGTGAAGTTTGCGGGGAGGAAGATAATGCAATTGCCTGAATACCAAGCATCAGAATTTGGCAAAGTTGCTGTACTAATGGGCGGTAAATCAGCGGAAAGAGAAATTTCACTTGAAAGCGGAAAAGCGGTACATGCTGCATTACTTAATGTTGGCATTGATGCTTATGCAATTGATTATCATGAAAATTCATTTGAAAAATTATCAAAGAATAATTTCGACCGTGTTTTTTTAGCATTACATGGCAGAGGAGGCGAGGATGGAGAAATTCAAAGAAAACTAGAATCTATCGGTTTGCCTTATACAGGTAGCGATGCAAAAAGTTCTGCATTGGCTATGGACAAGATTAAAACTAAATCTATTTGGCGTGATGCGGGATTACCAACACCAAATGCTATTGAGATAAATGAAAATAGTGATTTGGATGATCTAACTGATCAAGTAGGTTTGCCAGTAATGATTAAACCAGTTAGGGAAGGTTCAAGTTTTGGGGCAACAAAGGTAGATCGAGAAGAAAGTTTGCTTTCGGCATGGACAAACGCTACTAAATTTGATGATCGTGTTATGGCTGAAACTTGGGTTGAAGGAGATGAATATACCGTACCTATTTTAGGTGAGACGATCTTACCGGTAATTAAATTAGAAACTAAACGTAAATTTTATGATTACGATGCAAAATATAATGATGATAAGACAAAATACATTTGTCCCTGTGGTTTAGATCAAGTCTCTGAATCTGCAATTGGTGAAGTATCAAAGAAAGCTTGTTCATTGTTAGGAGTAAGTGGATGGAGTCGTGTCGATTTGATGATTGACTCAAATAAACAAGAATGGTTAATAGAAGTAAATACAATCCCGGGTATGACAAGCCATAGTCTTGTACCAATGTCTGCAAAAAAAGCTGGAATATCTTTTGAAGTACTAGTAACTCAAATATTAGCTACGAGTTTTAAAAAGGGATTATGATAATGGATCGAAAAGAAAAAAATTCCGACAATAAAATATCTAGCGAAGTTAGTATTACAAAATTTGTAGGGGGATTTTTTATTATTTGTTTTATTATTCTATTTGTATATGGAGGAAAGCATTTACTAAATCCAAATACATTTCCAATTAAATATGTAAAAGTTGAAGGTAGCTTTAAACATTTATCACAAGTTGAATTAAAAAAGAATGTCACAAGTAATATTGATGGCGGTTTTTTTAATATAAATGTTGATGAAATCAGGTTGGCATTACTAAGTATGCCCTGGGTAAGAGAGGTAATAGTAAAAAGGGCATGGCCAGATTCATTAAAGGTTATTGTTTATGAACAAATTCCCTCGGCACGTTGGGGAAATTTGGGTCTACTAAATCAATCAGGAGTATTTTTTTCACCAAGCAATATAACTATACAGGATAATCTTCCCTTACTATTCGGGCCAACTAATTCAGAAGTTAGATTACTTGAACAGTATCGAGCAATGCAAAAAAAATTACAGTCTTTACCATTTCGTCTAAATATATCTTCAGTCACTTTAAATGACAGGCGTGCATGGTTTTTCGATTTAGAGAATGGCATTAGGGTTAAAATTGGCAGATATGCTTTTGATGATCGGCTTGACAGATTTTTAAAATTTATACCCACATTAATTCCAGATCGTATCAATGAAATTGAGTCAATTGATTTGCGTTACACAAACGGTCTTTCGGTTTTATGGAAAAATAATTTTAATATTTCTTCAAATTAATATTGGATAAAAATTATGGTAAAAAAAATGGATAAAAATCTTATTGTTGCTCTAGATATAGGAACATCAAAAATAGTTGCCATTGTAGGGGAGATTTCAAATGACAACGTCATTGAAATAATTGGTCTTGGTTCGCATCAATCTCGAGGGTTGAGAAGAGGAGTTGTAGTTGATATCGAATCCACAACATTGGCTATACAACGTGCAATTGAAGAGGCTGAATTGATGTCTGGTTGTGAAATCCATTCGGTTTTTACGGGGATAGCTGGGAGCCATATACAAAGTTTTAATTCACATGGAATTGTTGCTATACAGACAAATGAAGTTTCTCAATCTGATATAGACCGTGTAATAGAGGCTGCAAAGGCTGTTGCGATACCAGCTGACCAGAAAACTATCCATGTAATTCCTCAGGAATACGTTATAGATAATCAAGACGGAATAAGATTTCCAACAGGCATGACGGGTGTTCGACTCGAAGCGAAAGTTCATTTAGTAACAGGCGCTGTTAGTGCTGCACAAAATATTACAAAGTGTGTTCGTAGATGCGGACTAGAAGTTGATGATGTTGTTTTGGAACAGGTAGCATCAAGTGCATCTGTTCTGACTGATGACGAGAAGGAACTTGGTATCTGCATGATTGATATTGGCGGCGGTACGACAGATATCGCTGTTTTTAATGATGGTGAAATACATCATACGGCTGTAATTCCGATCGCTGGCGATCAAGTTACTAATGACATTGCTGTAGCTTTAAGGACTCCAATACCACATGCCGAAGATATTAAAATTCAATACGCGTGTGCACTTACACAGTTAACTAACAGTGAAGAAACAATCGAAGTTCCAGGCGTTGGTGATCGACCTCCGCGTCGTTTAGCTCGCCAAATACTGGCTGAAGTCGTACAACCCAGATATGACGAATTATTTACCCTCATACAGGCAGAACTTCGAAGAAGCGGCTATGAAAATCTTATTGCTGCAGGAATAGTTTTAACAGGCGGTAGCTCGAAAATGGAAGGCGTAATTGAGCTTGCTGAGGAAATATTCCATATGCCTGTGCGTTTAGGAATCCCGCAGTTTGTTAGTGGATTATCTGAGAATGTTAAAAATCCAATTTATGCCACAGGTGTTGGTTTATTACTACATGGGCAAAAACAAATTCAGGATCGTATGACAGGAATTAGTGTTAATGGTGGAGTTAAAGGTATTTTTGGGAGAATGAAAAGTTGGTACCAGGGTCATTTTTAAATTTATAAATTCATTGTAATTTAGGAGGATAAAATTATGGCATTTGAATTAGTTAATGCGACTAATCAACCAGCAATTATTAAAGTAATAGGTGTTGGTGGTGGCGGTGGTAATGCAGTTAAGCATATGTTAGGTAGCAATATNGAGGGCGTTGAATTTATCTGCGCCAATACAGATGCACAAGCACTCAAAACATCGGGCGTAGAGCCTGTTTTGCAATTGGGTTCTGGTATAACCAAAGGTTTAGGGGCAGGTTCTGACCCTGAAGTTGGGCACCAAGCAGCGCTTGAAGATCGTGACAGCATTATGCAGGTACTCGATGGCGCAGATATGTTGTTTATCGCAGCTGGCATGGGTGGTGGTACTGGCACTGGTGCAGCACCCGTTGTTGCTCAGGTTGCAAGCGAATTGGGTATACTGACCGTTGCAGTTGTTACAAGACCTTTCAAATTTGAGGGAGAAAAGAGAGCAAGCGTAGCTGACGAGGGTATAACCGAGCTGAAAGAATTCGTTGATTCACTCATTACTATACCCAATGAAAAGCTTAAAGAAGTGCTCGGCGGCGAAATTACAATGACCAATGCATTTGGTACCGCAAATGATGTTTTGTCAGGTTCCGTGCAAGGTATCGCAGAGTTAATAACNCGACCTGGTCTAATTAATGTTGATTTTGCCGATGTAAAAACTGTTATGCGTGAAAAGGGTATGGCAATGGTAGGTTCAGGTAAAGGTGAAGGTGAAGATCGCGCAAGAAAAGCAGCTGAAGCTGCGATTAATAGCCCTTTACTTGAGGATGTCAATTTAAAAGGAGCCAGAGGTATATTGGTGAATATTACTGCCGGTGAAGATATGACAATTGATGAGTTTACAGAGGTTGGTGACATAGTTAGAGGTTTTGCCGCAGATAATTCAACTACTATTGTCGGTACGTCTACCGATCCTGAGATGACAAATAGCATCCGTGTCACAATTGTTGCAACTGGTCTGGGTAATGTGATTAGAACAGAGCCTACGCTAGTTCACTCAGGGATTGGCAGCGGTTTGGTCCCCCCCAATTACGACGATTTTGACCAACCTATTACAATGCGTACTCAGAATAACGAGGCCAAAGGCGCAGATAATGAGGCCCCTATTGCCGAATCGGAGGAAGAAAATACTCAGATTCAGCCAGATATTCTTGATATTCCAGCCTTTTTAAGGCGACAGGCAGACTAATTTTGTTGTATTTAATGACAAAAATATTCGCAATGGGAGGTGATATTTTGGCCTGATAAATACATTTTTACTAAAATTTGCCACCGCATAATTAAATTAATAGAATGGTTCTATAAATAACAAGAACTTACTAAAATTTAATCTATATCGATGATAAGGCAGCGCACATTAAAAAATGTGATTCGGGCAACCGGAGTTGGTCTGCATACCGGAAAAAAAGTGTTACTCACTTTAAGACCAGCACCAACTAATACCGGTATCATTTTTCGTAGAGTTGACATCGAACCTGCCGCAGAAATTCCCGCCAAACCCAAATATGTTGGAGATACAAGTTTATCTACAACATTAGTTAAAGATGATATCCGTATATCAACCGTTGAGCATCTGTTGTCGGCTTTTGCTGGTTTCGGTATTGATAATGTATATGTTGACCTNACAGCAGACGAGGTTCCAATCATGGATGGTAGTGCAGGACCGTTTGTTTTTTTAATACAGTCAGCCGGCGTAGAGGAACAAAACGCAGCGAAGAAATTNGTGAGAATAAAAGAAAAGGTTCGTGTTGAACAAGATGGGAAGTGGGCAATGTTTGAGCCTTTTGATGGTTTTAAGGTTGGGTTCAGTATTGAGTTTGATCATCCCGTTTTTAATCAAAATAATTGTCACGCAGAAATTGATTTTTCAACAACTTCATTTGTAAAAGAAGTGAGTCGTGCTCGTACTTTTGGTTTTATGCGCGATGTCGAATTGCTACGCGAAAGAAATTTAGTGCTTGGTGGTAGTCCCGATAATGCAGTTGTGTTCGATGATTACAGAATACTAAATGAGGATGGTCTTAGATATGCTGATGAGTGTGTTAAACATAAAATCCTTGATGCGATAGGCGATTTATATTTACTTGGCCACAGCTTAATAGGAGCTTTTCAGGGACATAAATCTGGGCACGCATTAAATAATACTCTTATAAGAGAATTGCTTATGAATAAGGATGCATGGGAACTAGCTAGTTTCGAATCCGAATACAAGGCACCGATTTCGTTTATGCAGACAATATCTGCTAATTAGATTCTTTAATAATTATTTTTTACTTTGATTCTTATTGTTTTTATAGCGGTAAAATTTAGCTGATCATTCATCACTTTTAATATTTTAGGAATGTTATAACGCAAACGAGTTGCCCAAGCTGATGAGTCGACAACTATTGTTACGACATTTTTTTCTATATTAGATAGTTGAAAATGATTTTGGAAATCCAGATTTAGAATTTTTTTTAATTTTGTATCGGTTTTTTTATAAAAAATCGCTTTTTTATAAAGCTCAGAGATTGATGAATTATCTTCAAATATAAGAGAACTGATATGGCGGGATTTATTCACTTTTTATGATTATTTACTGTTTTTTAAGCCTAAAGTGTGTTGATATGACTCTAAATTATATATGCAATTATTCTTAATAACAAAATCAAAAAATAAAAGTCTTTCACTTAGTGTAGGCCCGGTAAGTTTGTGCGTAGGTCTAATCTTTTTGGTAATCGTTGGGCTACTGATTTTCCAATTGGGTGCTAACCATATGATGCAAAGTACGCGTGGGTCTTTTAAAACTTTGTATGATCAAACAGCGCCTATTTGGAGCAAAGAAATAGAAGTGCAGCAAAAGACACTAAATGAGCTTCAGGAGACTACCGAAAATAGTCTTGATGCATTAGCAACAAAATTAAGTATATTGCAAGCTCGGGTTATGCGTTTAGATGCTCTCGGTTCTCGTTTAGCAGATTTTGTTGAGTTTAGTGATATAGATTTTGATATATCAACAATACCAGGGCTAGGTGGTCGAGAACCAAATGATACTCTTACTTCAATACAGGTCGATGATTTTGTTGCTGCGCTTGAGGAGTTGAATTATAAAATACAGGATCGCGCNGAGAAATTGGCTGCAATGGAGTCAATGCTTATTGATAGAACGATACAGAATCAAATTCCGTCTGGTTTTCCAACTAAAGATGGTTGGATTTCTTCAACATACGGCAGAAGGCTTGATCCAATTACCGGAAAAATGCAGTTCCATCAGGGAGTAGATTTTGCAGGCAAGTCCGGATCGCCCATACATTCAGTCGCTTCTGGGCTTGTGACATGGTCAGGTAATCGTTATGGATACGGAAATTTGGTTGAGATAAATCATGGTAATGGTTACCAGACGCGTTANGCTCACCATACAAAGAACCTTGTTGTTGTTGGCCAGAAAGTTGATAAGGGTCAAGTAATTGCCCTTATGGGGGATACNGGAAGAGCGACAGGGCCACATGTACACTTTGAAGTAGTGAAAAATGGAACTCCAATTAATCCTATAAAATATACCTCTTCGAAATAATAAATTTCTTTATTAACTTACTAATAGTAATTTTTTAGGCGTAAAATTATTCATAAATTTTACGTAATGAGTAAAGAATAGACTAATAATTATGAAATTTTTAAGAAAATTATTCGGAAGTCGAAATGATCGTGTTATCAGACGACTAAGTAAAGTAGTAAAAAAAATCAATTTACTTGAAAGTGATTTTGAATTACTAAGTGATACTGATTTTCCTAAAAAGACTGATGAACTAAGAGAAAGGGTCCGTCAAGGTGAAAGTCTTGATCAAATCTTACCCGAGGCATTTGCATTAGTCAGAGAAGCTGGTAGACGTGTATTAAATATGCGTCATTTTGATGTTCAGCTTATTGGTGGCATGGTTCTACATAATGGCAACATAGCTGAAATGAGAACGGGCGAAGGAAAAACGCTTGTCGCAACATTGGCTGCGTATTTAAATTCTTTATCTGGTTCCGGTGTTCATATAATTACTGTTAACGATTATTTAGCTAAACGAGATGCTGAGTGGATGGGAAAAGTGTATGACTTTCTTGGATTAAGTACTGGCGTCATTACATCAGGCCTTTCAATGGAAGATCGAAAAACTGCATATTCATGCGATATAACATACGGAACAAATAACGAATTTGGGTTCGATTATTTGCGCGATAATATGGCATTTAGTATCGACGGAAAGGTCCAAGGAGAATTAAATTTTGCGATCGTTGATGAGGTCGATTCAATATTAATTGATGAAGCGAGAACACCATTAATTATTTCCGGTGCGGTTGATGATAAGTCAGAGCTATACATAAAAATAAATGAACTAATACCATTATTAGCAATTCAGAAAAATGAAGATGGTCCTGGCGACTTTACTTTAGATGAGAAATCAAAACAGGCTTATCTTACAGAAGCGGGACATGATCATGTTGAGAAACTTTTAAGGGAGAAAGATATTATTAAAGAAGGTCAAGGATTATATGATCCGGTTAATATGGGAGTTCTACATCACTTAAATGCAGCTCTAAGGGCTCACCATTTATTTAGTAATGACGTCGATTATCTTGTCAAAGATAATCAAGTTGTCATTGTTGATGAGTTTACCGGGCGAACAATGCCAGGCCGTCGTTGGTCTGACGGTTTACATCAGGCAATAGAAGCAAAAGAAAATGTACCTATACAGAGTGAAAATCAAACACTCGCGTCAATAACGTACCAAAATTATTTTCGCTTGTACTCTAAGTTATCTGGTATGACAGGGACTGCTGATACCGAGGCTTTTGAGTTTCAGACGATTTACGGACTTGAGGTTATTGTCATTCCTACTCATATGGAAATGATTCGAGATGACCAAAGCGATGTAATTTTTTTAACAGCAAAAGAAAAATTCGAAGCAATAGTAGAAGATATAAAAACTTGCTTATCTAAAAATCAGCCTGTTTTAGTTGGGANAGCTTCGATTGAAGTCTCTGAGTATCTATCAGATTTATTAAATAAAAATAAAATTAAGCACCAAGTGCTAAATGCAAAATTTNATGAAAAAGAAGCCGATATTATCGCTCAAGCTGGGCAACCCGATGCAGTTACTATAGCAACAAATATGGCTGGAAGAGGAACAGATATTGTGCTCGGCGGTAATTATGAAGCTGAAATTAAAGCACTTGATAATTCATCCAGTGCAAAAATCGATAGTTTAAAAAAAGATTGGGAGCAAAGGCATAATAATGTTATTGAAAGTGGAGGGCTGCATATTATCGGGACCGAAAGGCATGAATCAAGGCGTATTGATAATCAACTCCGCGGTCGTTCAGGACGACAAGGTGATCCGGGATCGAGTAGATTCTATCTTTCACTAGAAGATAATTTGATGCGTATTTTTGCTAATGAATGGGTATCCTCAACCATGGAAAAGCTTGGCATGGGTGAAGGCGAAGCAATTGAATCAAGATTAGTCACTCGAGCGATAGAAAATGCACAGAGAAAAGTTGAGGCTCATAATTTTGACATACGTAAACATTTACTTGATTTTGATGATGTAGCGAATGATCAGAGAAAAGTTATATATCAGCAAAGAGAAGATTTGCTTAATAGCGAAGATGTTCTAGATGAGATCGACTCAATGAGATTTGATGTATTTGAGTCTCTTCTAGACAATTATATTCCACATGAAAGTATGCATGAAATGTGGGAAATTGATGGTTTAGAAGAAGTATTGCAAAATGAGTTTGGGGTTATTATTGATATAAAATCGTGGTTATCCCAAGATGAGTCACTATATGAAGAAAGTCTAAGAAAAAAAATTCATAACGAAGTAGACAAAATATATAAAGATAAAGAAAAAGAAATAACATCAGAATTAATGAGGCGTATTGAAAAGCAAGTTATGTTAGATGTTTTAGATAGGCATTGGAAAGAAAATTTAGTCAATATGGATCATCTTAGACAAGGAATTGGTCTTAGAAGTTTTGCGGCTAAGAATCCTAAACAAGAATATAAACGAGAATCTTTCGATTTGTTTTTACAAATGTTAGAAAATATTAAACGTGATGTTATTGTTTTTTTATATAGAGTCAGTATTAGAACAGAAGAAGATATTGAGCTTGCAGAAAAAAGAGAAAATCAACAAAAAGTAAATTATAGACATCCTTCTGTACCAGATAGTATGAATAACAATCGTCAGGATGAAGGCAGTGCTAACAAACCTTTTGTTAGAGGTAAGCCGAAAATAAGACGTAATGAGCCTTGTCCTTGCGGTTCAGGGAAAAAATATAAGCAATGTCATGGAAGAATATCTTAATAGTATATAATTCCATCAATTATTTTTAATTAGGAGAACTTTTAAGATGCCAGTAGGATTAGATCATCCTCAATCTTTACTAATAATAGAAGGTATTCGGCTTTCTGCCAGTTCTGCAAATATCTATAAAGAGAAAAGAAATGATATCGCATTGATAGAGATAAGTGATGATAGTGCTATCACCGCGGCTTTTACTAAAAATCATTTTTGTGCTGCGCCCGTAAAAATTTCAAAAGATAATTTAAATGAATCAAAACCACGTTATTGCTTAATCAATGCTGGTAATGCAAATGCTGGAACAGGTGAGTCAGGTATTCAAAACGCAAGAATTGTCTGCGAAGCTTTGGCAAATCTTACACACTGCTCAAAAAGTGAAATACTTCCTTTTTCAACAGGTGTAATTGGAGAAGATTTACCAGTTGAAAAAATAAATAAAGTGCTCCCAAGTTTACTTAAAAATTTATCTGGAGACCATTGGCTTGATGTTGCAAAGTCAATTATGACGACTGATACAATACCAAAAGCTGTGTCAAGGCAGGTAAAAATTTCAAACTCAGCTATTAGTATTACCGGCATTGCAAAGGGCTCTGGGATGATAAAACCAAATATGGCGACTATGTTGTCTTTTTTAGCAACTGATGCGAATGTCACCAAAGATTGTTTAGATGAAATAAAAAATAGAGCACTANAAAAAAGCTTTAATAGAATTGTAGTGGATGGTGATACATCGACTAATGATTCATTTATTTTAATTTCAACATGCAGAGCAAAAAATTCAATTATAAATAAGAAGAATAGTAAAGAATTTACAGTATTAGAAAATGAAATTACAAAAGTCTGTTGTAGTTTAGCTCAAGCTATTGTCCGTGACGGAGAAGGAGCAACAAAATTTATCTCAATTGTAGTTGAGGAAGGTAAAGATGAGGCTGAATGTCTCTCTGTGGCATATTCAATTGCGCAATCACCTCTTGTAAAAACTGCATTCACAGCTTCAGATCCAAATTGGGGAAGAATAATAGCTGCAATAGGTAATGCTAATGTAGATAAACTAGATATTGCCAAGGTAAATATTCACATCAATAATGTATGTGTAGTTGATGGTGGTGAGCGATCGAAAACATACACTGAAGATGAAGGTAAGAAAGTAATGATGGAAGATGAAATAATTTTGAAAGTTAGCCTTAAAAGGGGTGTATGTTGCGAAGAAGTATGGACAACAGATTTGTCATATGAATACGTAAAAATCAATTCTGAATATCGTAGTTAATCCAGAATGGATACAAGAATACGCGTTGTTGTTGGTATTCTTTACAATAGCGATAAAGATAAAGTCCTAATAACAAAGAGAACAAGCGGAAAGTTTCTAGCAGGCTACTGGGAATTTCCGGGAGGTAAAGTCAAAAATAATGAAGATTCATTTTCTGCATTAAGTCGTGAATTTGATGAAGAACTGGGTGTTACTATTAAGACTGCCAGCAGATTAGTTGAGATTAATCATGATTACCCGGAAGAAAAGGTATTGCTTGATGTTTGGAAAATTCATGATTGGGATGGTGTTCCCAGTAATCTCGAAAANCAAGAAATAAATTGGTCNGATNTAAAAGACTTAATTAATTATAAATTTCCCGAGGCCAATAAACATATTATTCAAACACTTCATTTGCCAGATATTTATGCTATAAGTCAAGAGTCCTACAAAAACTATCCCAATTTATTTTCCGAAGTTGTAAATTATTTCAATTCTGGATTAAAAATATTTCAATTAAGACTAGATTTTGAAAAAAACGATATATTCAAAAAAAATATTAAAAAATTGCATCAAGAGGCAAAGAAAAATGATGTAAAATTAATACTAAATGGTATTCCTTCTGACATAGAATCATATGCTATAGATGGTATACATCTAAAAGCAAAAGAACTCCTAAAGTGTAGTAGCAGACCGTTTAGCGAAGATTATATTCTGGGTGCATCGTGTCATAATGAGATAGAGCTTGAGCAGGCTAGAAACCTGAGAGTCAATTATGCTTTTTTATCCCCTATTCTTACTACAAATAGCCATCCCAAACAAAACCCGATGGGCTGGAATAATTTCAAGATACTCGTAGAACAGGTTAATTTTCCTGTTTACGCTCTCGGCGGTATTTCNTTAAGNGANTTGAAAAAAGCAAAAGAAAATGGTGCTTACGGTATAGCTATGATAAGCGGAATGCGGAGCTTTTTATCAGCGGCAGAGACTTTATAATTCTNANAANTTNTTANAAAAATTTAAATTTACAAAATACAACAATGAAGTTCGAAATGTACATCATTATTTGTTTGCACTGATTTAAGGTTNGAACCAGCGCCTTCCATAAATCTTATTGTAAATCTATGCTTTACACCACTAATATCAGGGTAATAAGGGCTTATAGTATTCATATTAACTTGGATTAATTGACAAGGCATATTTGCGCCTATTTGTTTATGGAAAAAACCAGATTCAGCATTTTCATAAGTTGGCGTACTAGATTTTCTAATATTGTCTAATAGTATATAACTTGATTCTTTAATTGGTATAAGATCGGATGACCAGTCAATTAAATCTTGCTTTCTTTTAAACTCTGATTGCATTAACCAATGCTGTAGTCTTGGTAAATCAAAGTTACAAGTACCCCCAGGAATGTTTATTCTTTGACTGAAAATCCTTATTAGTTCATTATTTTTTAAAATATCTCCCGGGTGAAAAGACTGGTCTTGTATATTTTTCAGTTGCTCATCTATTATATTATTAACCATGTTTAATCTATCTATATCTACTTCAGAATTTTTCCTTAGTGTATCTAATATATCGTATTGNCTTTTTAATTCCTTGATAATCTCGTTCTTTATATCGGAGCGTAATAAAAGGTCAGTAATNTGNAGCAGTGCTTCTATGATATCCCTGCAATTGTACTCGCTGTCTTCCTTTAAACGATTATCAATAATATTATAAAGATGTTCTATACGTAATAGATTTCTAATACGTTCATTCATNGGGTGTTCATATACTATGTTTTTACTAGTTTCNTGGTTCATAATGATCATTATTTATACTTGTTATTACTTAACGTCAAATATTTTTTGTGTAAATTAGTAACATGNTCATTAAGATTTATAATTTCAGCATTATTTACAATGACATCATTGGCATATTGCAATCTTTCTTNCCTTGTTGCNTGTGTTTTCATTATTTTTCTTAGTAATTTTGGNNTCATATTNTCTCTTTTAGTAACTCTATCNAATTGNAAGCTTTCTAAAGTATCTACCAGTAAAATTCTATCAAAGCGCGANACNGTATTTATTTCGACTAAAAGGGGAATAATAATTAGACAGTAAGGGTAATCAAGATGTGATATTTGCATCTCAATATTTTTGAAGATTTCAGGGTGAATAATATTTTCGAGTTTCATACGTGCTTTGCTATCATCAAATATCATTTCTTTTAACATGGCGCGATTTATAGTTCCTTCCCTTGAGAGTATTCTTTCCCCAAATTCATTTACAACTTTTTTAAAACAAGGTTTTCCTGGTAAGATAATATTTTTCGAAATTATATCCGTGTCAATAATAGGTGTACCATGCTTTTCAAATATTGAAGCGACAACTGATTTACCAGAACCAATACCGCCGGTTAATGCTATAGTGAAAACTGATGTCATTTCAGATTATTGCATTTAAATAAGCAGAAATTATATACGGACCTAATATCATAGATATCCAACCAGAAAATGCTAAGCAAGGCCCGAAAGGTATTCCTTTGCTTCTATCATAAGATTTTTTGATCATTAGTACTATTGATACCAGAATGCCAATAACAGAAGATAGAATAACTATAGGGATTAGGTTTTGCCAGCCAAACCAAGCCCCAAATACAGCGAGAAGCTTAAAGTCTCCATGACCCATCCCTATTTTTCCAGTAATTAATTTAAAGAAAGAATAAACAGTCCACAAGACACCATAGCCAAGCACTGCACCAAGTACGCTCGAATCAATATCCGTAAAAATATTAAAAATATTTAAAATAATTCCCAGCCACAGTAGAGGNAGGGTTATATCATCAGGCAAATATCTTGTATCCAAATCTATTGCACTTAACACGATTAGCGCCCAGGTTAAACATATAGCGAAAAAAGCTTGTATTGAAACACCNAAAAAATGAGCAACAATACATACAGATAGAGCACTAACAAGTTCAATTATCGGATAACGTAAAGATATTTTTTTATTGCAATTACTACACGTTCCATTTAAAAGNAAATAGCTCAGTAAAGGTAAATTCTCAATTATTTTTATTTTTTTCTTACAAAACGGACAATGAGATGGAGGATTAAGTAAGTTAAAGACCTCATCTTGTTTAGTATTGGAGTTATTAAGATCAAGTAAGTTACANCATTCCTCTTTCCAACTTCGTTCAATCATTATGGGNAATCTCACTATCACCACATTTAAAAAACTACCTACGANAAGTCCAATNAAAAAAATTGANGATAGGTAAAAAACAGGTTGAGNTTGGAAAAAGTCGACNAAAATATGCACAGGTAATTTTACAGCTCAGTAATCCAAAAAATTAATAGCTATCAGTGCAGATAACATAATATTTAATGATATTGATTGTTTTAATCTTTTTATACAACAGCGCCCATCTTAAAGATTGGTAGGTACATACCAACAACAATACCTCCGATAACAACNCCTAAGAAAGCCATAATCATAGGNTCTAATAAACTGGTTANTGCTTCAACCGCATCATCAACCTCTTGNTCATACCAATCNGCAACTTTNCCAAGCATTGTATCAATTGCACCAGACTCTTCTCCAATTGCGACCATTTGTACTACCATGTTAGGAAACAAACCNGTCTCACGCATNGATGCCTGAAGTTGTGTTCCTGTAGCAATTTCATCTTTCATTTTCATTGTTGCATCATAAAAAACAATATTGCCTGTGGCACCCGCTACAGAAGACATTGCCTCTACCAAAGGGGTTCCAGCAGCAAACATGGTTTCCAGTGTACGTGCAAATCTTGCAATAGCAGATTTTTCAATTAAGTCCCCAATTACCGGAACTTTCAGAATAGCACGATCAAGGAAATGTTGGGTAGCAATTGAGCGTTTTTTTAATTCAAGTAATCCATAAACAGTTCCACCTAAAATTCCAAATATTAGCCACCANTNAGCAACAAAAAAATCAGAAGCATCGATTAAAAACTGTGTTAANGCAGGTAGGTCTGCACCGAAACTTCCAAACAATTCAGAAAATTGTGGAATTACAAAAATCATTAAAATGGTGACAACAATTACTGCTGCAACAATCACCGCAGCTGGATAAAAAAGAGCAGANTTAATTTTTGATTTTAATGCTTCTGTTTTTTCNAAGTATGTTGCTAATTTATGTAAAATTGCTTCCAAGATACCAGCATGTTCTCCAGCTTCAATTAGATTNCAGTACAGAGAATTGAAGNGGAGTGGATGCTTTTTCAGGGCATCGACAAGACTATTACCCGCCTCAACATCAGCTTTTATTGCCATGATTAATGATTGCATACCTGCATTTTCATGACCACGTCCGGTAATCTCAAATGATTGTACTAGCGGGACACCTGAAGACATCATTGTTGCNAANTGACGGCTCCAAACACAAATATCTTTNGTTTCAATTTTTGATTTACCAGATCCGAAAAGAGGTTTTGGCTTCTTTTTAACTTTTGTGGGATTAATTTTTTGTCGNCTTAGTATTGCTCTTACTAGTGCCTCACTTTGCCCACTAATCTCTCCCTTTACTCTTTTGCCAGCACCATCTTTTCCTTCCCAGATGTACATTTGACTTGCTACTTTTGCTTTAGCCATTTTATTTACTCTACCGTTACTCGGTTTACTTCAGCCAAACTCGTAATTCCATCAGCAACTTTCTGTAAACCAGATCTCCTAATGTCCCAAACTCCCTCTTTTGCTGCTTGGTCCGCCAACTGGACGGCATTAGCCTCTTCTATTATTAGTCGTTTTAAATCTTCTGATATTGGCATCACCTGATAAATACCAGCACGCCCTTTATATCCAGGATTTTCCTCAGTTTCTTCGCCTGGGCCATAAAGTTGCATTCCTGCTTTTATCATTTCCTCAGGAAAATCTTCTTTTCTAAGTGCATCATCAGGCATTTCAATTTCTACTCGGTTATCCGGATTTAATCTTCGTAGTAGTCTTTGAGCGGTTATTAGATTGATACTGGTCGCCACTGCAAATGATTGTACACCCATATCTTGTAAACGAGTTAGTGTTTGTGGGCCATCATTTGTATGTAGTGTTGACATTACCATATGACCTGTTTGTGCTGCTTTAACTGCGATTCCACCCGTTGTTATATCTCGTATTTCTCCAACTAGTATAATATCTGGATCCTGTCTTAAAAATGCCTTCAGCGCTTTAGGGAAATCCATTCCCGTTTTTTCATCAATTTGTACTTGGTTAACACCAGGTAAATTAATTTCCACAGGATCTTCAGCAGTTGAAATATTTATATCTGCCTTATTTAAAATATTAATCCCAGTATATAAGGAAACAGTTTTACCTGAACCAGTGGGCCCAGTAACAAGGAACATTCCATAGGGTTTAGCAAGGTTTGATAAAAATAATTCTTTTTGATGTTCTTCGTACCCCAGTTGATCAATTTGTAATGCTGCGGCATCGGAATCTAAAATACGTAGAACTGCCTTTTCACCGAATAATGTCGGGCAAGTACTAACACGAAAATCAATCGATTTTGATTTCGATATTTTTAATTTAATACGACCATCTTGAGGGACTCTTCGTTCTGATACATCTAGGCGCGACATTACTTTTATACGAGCTGCTATTTTTCCTGATAAACTCATTGGCGCTTTTGCAATTTCTGCAAGTACACCATCTATCCTAAAACGAACTCTATACATTTTTTCATAAGGCTCGAAATGAAGATCTGAGGCCCCTTTTTTAATTGCGTCAAGTAGGCATTTATTAACAAACTTTACAACAGGTGCGTCATCAACATCAGAATCATCTTGTTCTTGAGGACCTTCTTCTGCTACCTCAAGGTCCTCTAAATTATCAAAATCATCATCATCCATATCGCCGAGACCACTTGAGGCCTCTTCAAGTATTTTTTCTATTCTTTTGGATAATTTNTCAGCTTCAACAACAACAGCCTGTGCATTTAACGAAGTAGCAAATTTCATTTCATCGAGAGCTTGTATATTTGTCGGGTCAGAAACAGCTACAGTAAGACGATTCCCTCGTTTGAAAATTGGTAATGCGGTATGTTTCTTTATTAAATCAGGACTAACAAGCTTTACAACATCAAGGTCGATGTCTACCAAATCAATGGAAACAATTGACATGCCAAATTCCTTAGCAGAGGCTGAGGCAATTGTCGAACTTGACACTAATTTATTTTCAATTACGAGGTTTATGAACGGAGTTTTCTTTTCTTGTGATTCTTTGTAAAGCTCTTCCGCCTTTTCCTGATCAATATATGACCCTCGTACTAATGTACGTGCAAGTCCACTGAGCGCAATAGTTTTTTCTTGTGTTGCCATATTTTAAGTTTCTTCAACGTATCCATTAGATAATTATTCTAAATATAGATTATATGTGAGAAATAACCAACTTTAAATCATCAGGAAAGCNATGAAAAAGAACTAGAAATTCTAGTAATTGCCAAATTTCTAAGAAAAGATGGGATTATACGGCGATATCTAGAATAGACCTGAAAATTTACCTTATTCTCTAATAACTTTGGTTTTATTTACGATTCAGGCACAAATTTTCTTACCGAAACTGACCTTTATATAAGTTTCAATTAGGTAATCCATATCATCGTGGCTGTTCGTCCTGTATTTCCATCTCGACGGTGTGAAAAGAATAGATTATCTCTCTCATACACACAGAGGCCACTGCCATAAATTTTNTGNATACCCGTATTTCTTAGTAGGATTTTGACGATATTATTTAGACAGCATGACCACTTTCTTTTATTAATTTTTTTGAATGAGCTTTCTAATGTAATCGAGTAGTCTAAAAAACTAGAATACACATCTTCACCAATCTCATAGTGTTTGCTGCTTATATGCGGTCCAATCCAAACAAGCATTGATTCAGGGTGTTCAAAGATGTTTACAGTATTTTCTATAATACCTTTACATATGCCTTTCCACCCTGCATGAGTAGCCGCTACTTTTGTTCCTTCTTTGTTGCAAAATAAAATTGGAACACAGTCTGCTGTTGTAACAACACAAACTCTATTTTTTCTTGTCGTATAACTCCCGTCGGCTTTAATATCATCAGGTATTTTATCAATCGAAAGAATTTTTCCCCCATGCTTCTGTTCAAGCCAAACTGGGCTATCTTGAAGTATTAAATAATCTAGTAGAGCAGCACGATTTTTTTCAACATCATTAGGGTTNTCCCCAACATTAAAAGAGAGGTTAGATTCGTTATATGGATCACGACTATATCCGGATATTCTTGTTGATGTACCGGCTTTAATATTATTTGGTGCGGGCCAATCAGCTTCAAGCCAAAAATTATCTTTCCTTTCAGTCATTTTTTTCTAAAATCTTTATTAAATTTTTCATATCATCAGGCACTTCAGCTTTATATTTGACTACTTTTTTTATTTTCGGATGTATCAATTCAAGGCTATATGCATGTAGGGCCTGGCGTTTAAAATTCTTTATATGTTCACGTAAAGAAGTTTCGATTCCCTTTTTTAAAAAAGAATTTTTACCATACAGAGGGTCTCCAATTATTGGATGATTTATACTATTCATATGCACTCTGATTTGATGTGTTCTTCCGGTATCGAGCCGAATATTTAGATAGCTATAATGTTGAAACTTTTTTACTATTTTATAATGTGTTATTGCTAGTTTACCCTTATCCGTAATTGCCATTTTTGTCCTTTGTATAGGGTGTCTGCCAATTTTATTTTCAATTGTGCCGCCAGAAATAAGTTGCCCGCAGATTAATGCTCTATAATTTCTTTTGATATTTCTTTTCTGTAGTTCATTTACCAAATATGTATGTGATTTGATCGTTCTCGCTATAATCATAACACCAGTTGTATCTTTATCTAACCGATGAACAATCCCTGCTCGGGGTAATATATTAAGTTTTTCNTCAAAGTGTAATAGGGCGTTCACGAGTGTATGTCTTTGGTTTCCCGCCCCGGGATGCACAACTAAACCCGCTTGTTTATTTATTATTATAATTTCATCATCCTCGTGTATTACATTTAGCTCGATTGCCTCCGCTTGATCTTTACCGATATCTTTTAGCGCTGTATTTATTCTAACAATATCGTTGGCATTAATTACATCACGTTGCCGGTGATTCAGATTATTAACTTCTACTTCACCTGCTTTTATCCATGATTGTATTTTTGAGCGNGAGTATTCGGGNAATAGTTTTGAAAGTGCTACGTCAAGACGTTTCCCATCAAGTTCTTTTGGTATAGCGATTTCTAATTCGATTTTTTTCATAATCTATCAAGCTTTGCTCTTAATCTTTTATTAGGTTAACCTAGATACTATGCGTAATTTAATGTTTTTTTTAGTTATTTTTTTGTTAATCGGCTGTTCCTATTTTGAAGATAAAGAAGACCCGACAAAAGACTGGGATGCCGATCGCCTGTATGCTGAGGCAAAAGGCACTTTAGATCAGGGTAACTATACTCAGTCAGTTAAATTCTATCAGCAATTAGAAGCCAGATATCCATTTGGCAAATATGCACAGCAGGCGCTT
This sequence comes from Legionellales bacterium, assembly GCA_002721165.1. Classification (GTDB taxonomy): domain Bacteria; phylum Pseudomonadota; class Gammaproteobacteria; order Eutrophobiales; family Eutrophobiaceae; genus UBA11869. The sequence continues at coordinate 70,466 of PBJS01000009.1, forward strand.
TTGGATCTGGCCTATAGCTATTTCAAAAACGAGGAACATGACGCTTCAATTGCAGCATGTAATCGCTTTATTAAATTGTATCCACAACATTTAAATGTGGATTATGCTTATTATTTAAAAGGCTTAGCAAATTTTAATAAAGGAAAAGCGACCGTACAAAGATTTATTCCAAACGAGATTTCCGATGAGTCACAAAGAGATCCGGGTTCCGCATTTAGGGCATTTCAAAATTTTTCTGAACTAATTAAGAGGTTTCCTGACAGTGAGTATATTGAAGATGCAGAGCAACGAATGCGACATTTAAGAAATAATCTTGCTGCAAATGAAGTTCATATCGCAACTTACTATATGCGTCGTGGCGCATTTGTTGCCGCTGTAAACAGAGCAAGATATGTTGTTGAAAATTATGGCCGAACACCAGTTGTGCCGGAGGCCTTAGTTATTATGGCAAAGGCCTATCGTATACTTGAAATGGAAGACTTAGCAAAAGATGCAGTGAGAGTTTTAAAATTAAATTATCCGAATCATCCGGGGATTTACCAAGTCGAAGAGGAACTAGAGATAAACTAACCTACTTTTTTTCAATATAACCAGAGCTAATCGGATATCGCCTATCTTTACCAAATGCCCTTTCAGTTATTTTTATACCGGGCGCAGCTTGCCTACGTTTATATTCATTTTTATCTACAAGGCTAATAATTTCATAAACAATTTTTTTATCAAAACCATTTTTAATAATTTCTTCTGGGTGACGATCTAGCTCAATATACTGCTCAAGGATTGGGTCCAGTATTTCATAATCTGGAAGTGAATCTCGATCTAATTGGTTTTCACGTAATTCTGCAGTCGGCGGCCTATTTATTATATTTTCGGGGATAACTTCTTGCTCTTTATTGCGCCATTTTGCTAGTTGGTATACTAATGTTTTCCACACATCTTTGAGTGGTGAGTACCCCCCAGCCATGTCCCCATACAGTGTGGCATAGCCCACAGACATCTCACTTTTATTTCCTGTTGCCAGAACAAGTTTGTTGTACTTATTCGATATTGCCATAAGTAGTACCCCTCTAACACGTGCCTGTATATTTTCTTCCGTTGTATCCATTGGTAATTTTTTGAAAATTGGTTCGAGCGATTGAAGAAAAGCCGAAAAAGGCGCTTCAATAGAAATTATTTTGTATTCTACTTTTAATTTTTCTGCTAATGCACGGGCATCATCGGTACTCATCTTTGATGTGTATCTAGATGGCATAATTAATGCTTCTACATTTTTTGACCCTAGCGCATCTACTGCAATACACAATGTCAGCGCAGAATCTATACCTCCTGACAGTCCTACTACGACACCTTGAAAGTTATTTTTTTCAACATAATCTTTAACACCCAATACTAGTCCTTTATAAATGATTTTTTCTTCTACTGAACATAAATTCTTTTCGTTTTTTAGTTCTTTTTTATTTTCTACATTTTTAATATCTATATGGGTTTTATATAAACCCTCTTCAAATTCTGGTGCTTGAAAGATAATATTTCCTTTTTTATCAAATACCATTGAATTACCATCGAAAATTAATTCATCTTGTCCTCCGACTAAATTAACATAGACAATAAACATACCTGACTCAGATGCTTTTTTTGAAATTACATTTTTACGTTCTAATTTTTTATTTTTATCAAATGGTGATGCATTTATATTAAATAATATTTTCGCATTTGCAGCAGCAGCTTCGGCAGTTGGTTTTTCAACCCATATATCTTCGCAAATTGTAAGTGCCGCTGTTACACCTTTTATTTCAAATGTGCATAAATCGTTTCCCGATGTAAAATATCGTTTTTCATCAAATACACTATAATTTGGTAAGTACTGTTTATAGTAAGTTTTTTTAATTTTTTTATCGTGAATAAGACTGCAGACATTATAAAGATTCTCATTTTGTATTAATGGATAACCCAAAATAACATGAATATTTTTTGTTACTGCTTTTATTTTTTCTACTGCAATATTTATAGATTTATTAAATGCGGGCCTTAACAATAAATCTTCCGGTGGATATGAACTGACGCAGAGCTCCGGGAAAACAATTACATCAGCATTGTTATCATCATTTACTTTTTTTATTGCCTCAATTATTTTTTTGGTATTATTTTCAATATCACCAACGGTGAAATTGAGTTGAGCGATAACTATGTGTATATCATGATCTGCCATATGATTATTTTCAGCTTTGATTGCAAAATATTAAATTAGTAATTACTTTCGCTTATTATAGTACTTTTTAGGGAGCCACCACCTCTGATTGTCGTGAGTAGCTGGTGATAATTTTTCATCGAACAAACTGTTCCCCTATAGCGATTTTCTTATAAAAAATAGGCTATAGGCATAAGCACCAATAATCTTCTCCCCAGGCTACCCCCCCCTTTTTTTTGCTGATGGATATGGCTTTTAGTATATAAAGATTTTGCTAATAATTTATAAAAATCAGATACTTATAGGCGTATTTATTTTTGGTTTGATTAAAATGTTCAGGGTATTGCTTTTCTTACATAGGCACCTATAATTTGAGCACAAGAAAACCTAAATTTTTTAGCGCTAGGTATTGCAGTCTATAACAAACAGATTTTTTTGAAGGAGAGGTAGGGTATGAAAACTCAACAAGGTTTTACATTAATAGAATTGATGATTGTTGTTGCAATTATTGGTATTTTGGCGGCAGTAGCCATTCCATCATACAACGATTACACAGCAAGGGCACAAGTTACAGAGGCGGTCAATCTGACGAGTGGTTTGAAGACTTGTGCTGCAGAAAGGATTTCTGACAGAGGTGATGCACCAAGTTTACTTGACTGCGGCTATGATGCCGCGCTGGGTGCAGCTGCCACAATTTCACAGAATGACGCTGGTCAGTATGTGGATACTATAGCTTGTCCACAATGTGGTGCAGCTGCCGCCATTAATGCGGCTAACCCGTTAGTCATCACGGCGACTTTTAAAGGCGTTGGTGCTTCTACAGATCTTCAAGGTACAATCTTTGGTATTGGTACTGAGGATGGTAACGTCTGGACTTGCGGTACAATAGACCTAGCAGGTGGTACTGCTTTGGGCACAACTGTTCCTGTGAGGTTATTACCCTCAGCATGTAAACCATAAATTTTTAGTTAAGTTTTGTAAAACAAAAAAAGGCCATATTTTTATGGCCTTTTTTTTGGGACCTCGTGTAGATGAATAGTTGTTTGAACCTACTTGGATAATACTTTTAACATTGCTTTGATCATTTTCGGGTTTGCCGAAATAATATTACCCGTTTTCATATAATCAGCTCCGCCGGTAAGTTCTGCATTTATGCCCCCCGCCTCTTGTATTATCAGCGCTCCTGCTGCAATGTCCCAGGGCCTTAAATTAAATTCCCAAAAACCATCAAGTCGCCCACATGCAACATAAGCTAAATCTAGTGATGCCACACCAGCTCTTCTTATACCGGCTACATTCGGGAATAGGTTCTTGTAACTTTCAATAAACTGTTGCATCACGCTTTCGTTATTGTAGGGAAAGCCCGTGCCAAGTAGCGCTCCATCAAGTGTATTTTTAATACTTACCCTAATTTTTCTATTATTAAGTTGAGCACCCTTTCCTTTTGATGCAGTAAAAAGTTCCTGTTTTAAAGGATCGTAGATGACAGCCTGCTCGAGAACCCCTTTATTTTGTAATGCAATTGAAACCGAAAAATGAGGGAATCCATGTAGAAAATTTGTAGTGCCATCAAGCGGGTCAATAATCCATAGATAATCATTTTCACCTTCTTGGCCTGATTCCTCTGCCAAAAAAGCATGTTCAGGATAAGCGTTTTTAATAACACTGATAATAATTCCTTCTGCATTTTTGTCGACCTCCGTGACAAAATCATTTTTACCCTTAGTTTCAATTGATATATCACGTGTACGATCCATTTCACGTACAATAGAATCACCCGCAGTTCTAGCTGCGCGAATAGCTATATTGAGCATGGGGTGCATAATAGTTCTCCGAAAGGCTAAAAACTTATTCTACGTTGTTGGCAATAATGAGTGAAGTAATACCGTAATGGATAGTATTTTTGATAAAGTAAATATTGTTTTAGTTGGGACAACACACCCAGGCAACATCGGGGCAACAGCGCGCGCTATGAAAACGATGAATCATCGAAATCTACGTCTTGTAAACCCATTAGAATTTCCTTCTGCTGAGGCAAGTTCGAGGGCAGCAGGTGCTGATGATGTGCTCGCCGAATGCCGACAATTTTCAAGTTTAGAAGATGCCATAAAAGATTGCGATTTAGTAATCGGGACCAGTGCACGCGTTAGAGGCATACCTTGGCCTATGATCCTTCCGCGTGACTGTGCAAAAAAGATTTCCGAAGAAACCTATTCTTCTGTTGCTATTGTTTTTGGAAAAGAAAGTTCAGGACTGTCAAATGAAGAATTACAATTATGTAATATGGTATTAAAGATACCTACTAATTCGCAATACAATTCACTTAATTTAGCCGCTGCGGTTCAAATCATATGTTATGAAATATATTTACTCATAACTAATCTTGATAGCATAGAATATAAACAAAATGAAGTAGCATTTATTAATCAGGATAAGATGGAACAATTTTATAAGCATTTAGAAGAATGTTTTGTTCAGATTGATTTTCATGACATTAATAATCCAAAAAAATTAATGCATAGAATCCGTCGATTATTTAATCGTGCTCAGTTATATGAGAGCGAATGGAAAATACTGCGCGGTTTTATATCAAAAATTCAGGAAAAAGTGAAAAAAAAGTAATAATTACTTCGTTAATCTTGAGATGATATTTTATAATTAGAAAATGATTGAAAATCAAAATAAAGAATTATTGACCATCATATCCCCTGCGTATAACGAGGCAGAAAATCTTGATGAGTTATATTCAAGAATATTGAATGCGACAGAAAATTTAAATCTGGAGATAGAAATTATTTATGTCAATGATGGCAGTAACGATAACACCATTGAGGTTATTAATAGGCAAAGCGAAAATGATGGTCGCATTACTGTTATAGATTTAAGTAGAAATTTTGGAAAGGAAATAGCACTAACAGCAGGATTAGACCATGCATCTGGTGATGCCGTCATTGTTATTGACAGTGATTTACAAGACCCTCCCGAAGTAATACCACAGTTAGTTGAAAAATGGCGTGATGGTAATGATGTTGTCAATGCTAAACGTATAAAGAGAAAGGGCGAAGGTCTATTAAAGAAAATAACATCGTATACTTACTATCGATTATTATTTCATCTCAGCGATATAAAAATTCCTATGGATACCGGCGATTTTCGATTATTAAATAGAAATGCGCTTAATGCGGTGTTGAAATTAAGAGAAAAACATCGCTATATGAAGGGATTATTTGCATGGGTTGGTTTTAAACAACAAGAAATACAATATGAGAGAGAAGCGCGATATAAGGGTAAAACTAAATGGAGTTTTTTCGGTTTGTTTAATCTAGCTTTTGACGGGCTTACTTCATTCTCTATCCTGCCATTACGATTAGCATCAACTGTTGGTTTTCTATCAGCATTATTTGGTTTTTTTTATGGAGCTACGATCGTTATTAAAAAAGTATTCTTTCATGAGCCAGTCGTTGGTTTCACATCACTGGTTGTACTAATAACTTTTTTTGGCGGTATTCAATTACTTTCCATTGGTATTATTGGTGAATATATAGGAAGAATCTTTAATGAAACAAAAAACAGACCTCTTTATATTGTTAAGAACATAAAAGAGTCTGTCTTTTCCAATAAGTCATAATATAAACTGATTTACATTGTATAAATTATTCAGTTAAAAAATAATGAGCATCCCAGAAAAAAATTGGTTTTTTTTCGCATTCTTAATTTATTCAGTAGTCGCTTGGTTTAGCGTCGGCCACTATCATGATGATGAGTACTACCAGATATTAGATTTTGCTGCGTATAAGCTTGGCTTTGAAATGCAAAATACAGTTATGTGGGAATATAAGGAGGGCGTGAGAAGTGGTTTGCAACCCTTTATTGCTTATGTAATTGCTAAAGGATTAACTTTTATTGATGTAACGTCTCCATTTATATGGGCTTTTTATCTGCGTTTAATTAGTTTAATTATTTCTTTTATTTCTGTGTTTGCTTTTTTCCAGATTATTAAAAGGGATATAAAAACTGATAGAACCCAAGCTTTAGTTCTTTTCTTTCTTTTATTCTCCTGGATATTAGTGTTTTTAAATGTACGCTTTTCATCGGAAGGTTGGGCTACATCATTATTTATACTTGCTTATGCGCTATATTTTTTTCAAGAATCTGAAAAAACAAAAAAATATTTTTTTATCGGGATGCTGTTAGGCTTGGCGTTTTTGTCGAGATACCAAATAGGCTTCTTTATTCTTGGTTTTGGTATGTGGTTGTTATTACAAAAAAGTGAAAAAATTTCAAATATTTGGCTGATAATTTTAGGCTTTATTGCCTCGTTATCCATTGGTATTCTTTTAGATTACTGGCTCTACGGGAAACTAACATTAAGTTCTTGGAATTATTTTGAATGGCACATAATAAAAGGTTCCATAGATAATATTACTGAACCTTGGTGGTTTTATATTTACTACTCGATGGTTCAACTTATACCTCCAATTACTCTATTTGTACCGCTTATCATTGCTGTCTTCTGGATATTATTCCCACGCCACCCCATAACATGGATAACTATACCTTTTATTCTATTTCATCATTATTTTGGGCATAAAGAGATGAGATATTTATTTCCTGTTATACCATTTCTTCCAATTATGTTTGCTATGTCAATCGAGGATCTTATAAAACGGTTTAAGTATTTAAATAAAAATATTTTTAAGTATTTATGTCAATCTGTCATCTATATTTCAGTATTTGTTAACATAATATTGGTTCTTTTGACTATTACTTTACCTGCTAGTAAGGAAGTTGCCCTTTGGCAAAATTGTTTTTCTAAAAATATTTCCAGCGAATCAGTGTTATTGACATATGATCCTGACGGGTCTGGTTCTACAACTGGCGAATTAGAATTAGATTTTTACAATGTGAATGATGTACCAATAATTTCGGTAAGTGATGAGGAGGAAATTTTTACAAAAAAAATTGAATTTCCTGATAAACAATTATTTTATGCTGCCAGAAAAAAAGGAAGAGCACCTGAACTTGCTAGTAAGGGAATTTCGAATCAGTTGATATGTCAGGGACTACCTGAATGGATTTTAAAATTTAATATAAATAATTGGACTTCCCGAGCAAGTATTTGGCAAATTTGGGAAATTAAGAAATAATTTTTTAATATTTTCCTATTCTGTGATTACTTAAGCTGCACTTTTGATTTCTTATTATTTTCTACGACTTCACCAATCAACCAAGCAGTCTCACCATTGTCATTAAGATAATTGATAATTTTTTCTGCATTGTTTTGTTCAACACATAATACTAAGCCAACTCCACAATTAAATGTTTTGAACATTTCATATGAATCAATCCCTCCTTTCTCGCTTATCCAATTAAATACTGAGGGAATTGCCCATGTATCTGTGTTAATTATTACTGATAAATCTTTTGGTATAGCCCTTGGTATGTTATCAATCAAACCACCGCCTGTTATATGTGAGATTGATTTGATAGGCGCATATTCAAGCAGGCTTAAGATTTGCTTTGCGTAAATTCGAGTTGGGGCGAGTAAATGCTCTAAGAGTTTCTTGTTATCTAGGCTTTGAGCTAAATCAGAGTTAGTATCTTTTATAATTTTTCTTATCAGGGAATATCCGTTAGCGTGGCAGCCACTAGATGCGAGAGCAATTAATGCATCACCAGCTTTCACATTCTCTCCCGTAATCAGCTGATCCTTCTCAACAACACCCACACAAAATCCAGCCAGATCATAATCTTGCTCCCCATACATTCCAGGCATTTCAGCGGTTTCACCGCCGATCAGACTACATCCGGCCTGCGAACAACCCACATTTATACCGCTTATAACTGTCTCAGCAATATCGATATCGAGTTTAGAGCAGGCAAAATAATCGAGAAAAAATAACGGTTTTGCACCTTGTACAATTACATCATTTACACACATAGCAACTAAATCGATGCCAATTGTGTTATGTAAATTGTTTTCGATGGCAAGTTTAATCTTTGTTCCAACGCCATCCGTTCCTGATACGAGTACTGGTTCTTTATAATTCAAAGAACTAAGATCAAATAACCCTCCAAAGCCACCAAGTCCTCCAATAACACCTTTTTGATTAGTATCATTGACTATTCTTTTAAGTCGCTGAACCAATTCATTACCTTTTTCGACATCAACCCCTGCATCGCGGTAATTAATCTTTTCATTAGTGTGATTACTCATTCTGGTATGTTATAGATGTCAGTTATTAACCGCAATCCTTGACTTAGTAGCGACTCTTGAATAGCGTATTCTCCATGAGATTTGGAATATTATATTTTACATGCTTTTTAGCATTTATTTCTCAACCAACTTATGCGATAAAAGTAACGGGACTTTATCAGGCAGTAGTTTCGGTAAGTGATGAATCTACGCAGAAACGGCGTATGGCGCTAAAACAAGCTCTAGGCAAGGTTCTTGTTAAAATTACAGGCGACAGGAATATTAATAAAGGCATGGGCGTTACTTCGCTACTAGCAACACCGGGAAAATTTGTTCAGCAATATCGATATCGTCAAAATAGTAATGATTGGAATCAAGATAAATTAGCCTATGAATTATGGGTTCAATTTGACGAAGGCGCATTAGACGCAGCACTCAAAACTTACGGTGTACCGATTTGGGAAAAAGAGCGCCCATCTATCTTAGTTTGGCTAGTCCATAAAAAAAATAAAGATCGGTCTTTTGTAGGTATTGAAAAAGGCTCTGAGTATTTAAATATTCTAGAAAATCGGGCATCAGCCAGGGGCGTCCGATTATTATTTCCATTACTTGACTTGCAGGATAACTCTAAAATTTCAGTAACAGATGTTTGGGGTGGTTTCACAGAACCTATACTTAACGCATCAAAACGCTATCAAGCAAATGTTGTCTTAACAAGTAAATTTACACAAATACTGCCAACTTTATGGGAGTCAGACTGGTCAGTTTATTTTGATAACCAAGTTGTTAATTGGACAAGTCAAAGCGATATTGCAGATATTGTTTTGGAAGAAGGAATTGATGAGCTTGTAGATAAGCTGGTATCACGGTACACACAAACAGAAGGGCAAAATACAGAAGTAATCCAATTATTAGTTAATGATATAAATAATGTTGATGAATACGCGCAAACTTTTTCATACCTTGCATCGATACAATCTGTAGATTCGGTAGAAGTTAAGCAAACAACACCAAATTATATTTTATTCGAATTAACTAGTAGTCGTGGTGCTGAAGGCGTGTATCAGGCAATTTCACTTGGTAAAATTTTAGAATCTGTTGAAGATGGTGATACATCGGAGTATCGCTTGTTACCATAGTTAAAACCAATAAATTTAAATAATAACTCTATATTCTATGAATTCTAAACGCATATCATTGCCTCAAATACCATTTGAATTTGGCAATTTTCAGAAAATAGATTTCACCTCGTTTATTGAGGGCGAAAATCAAGATTTATTAGATTTTTTGAACACAATGACTAAAAAAAAGAAAAACGATTGTCTTTATATTTGGGGTTCTCAGGGCACAGGAAAAACACATTTATTACAAGCAGCGTGTAAACAAGCAGATGATATGAATTCTCAAGTTACATATATTCCATTAAAACAATATGAAGAGTTCGACTCTGAAATATTTAATGGTTTAGGAAAATTAGATCTAATTTGTGTCGATGACCTTGAATTTATTTCTGGTAACCTAGAGTGGCAGCAGCGTTTGACTCTACTTTATAATGAAATTAGAGATAATAATAATTCAATTATAATAAGTTCTACTTCTTCTCCAAAAAATATAAAAATTGAACTCGATGATCTTAAATCTAGATTAGTTTGGGGGCAGGTCTATAAAATAAAACCACCCAATGATGAGTTAAAAATTGAGATACTAAAGAGAAAAGCGTCAGAACGTTCATTCGAGCTTAGTAAAAGTGTAGCAGAGTTTCTTATACATCGAACTGATAGAGATCTAAATTCTTTAATAAAAATTCTTGACGTTATAGATCATTCATCGTTAGCGGCGAAGCGAAAAGTGACAATACCTTTTGTTAAGAAATTAATAGATTAATTTTTGAGTTTTTTAGCAATTGTTGCCAACCTTTTGCCGGCAGCAAAACAAAGTTCTTTTTCATTTTTTGTAACTGGGAGATCATTTTTCTCTCCAGCTACATGAGTTGCTCCGTATGGAGTTCCACCACCTTCTTTTTCAAATAGACCTGGTTCAGTGTAAGGCAAACCAATTAATAACATTCCATGATGAATTAATGGCAGCATCATTGATAGCAATGTTGTTTCCTGACCACCATGCAAGCTACCCGTTGAGCTGAATACGGTCGCTGGTTTTCCAACAAGACCGCCCGAGATCCAAACATCAGATGTTGAATCAATGAAATATTTTATTGGGGCAGCCATATTTCCAAATCTTGTCGGACTTCCTAGCGCAAGACCATCACAGTTAACTAAATCATTACATGTGACATAAGGTGGGCCACTCTCCGGAATATCTGACTCAATAGTTTGTGTTGTTGTTCTAATTGGGGGGACAGTCCGCAGACTCCCTTCGCAATTTTCTACAGATTCCACACCTCTGGAAAAATATTGAGCCATCTCAGCAACACTGCCCCCATGACTATAATATAGGATTAGAATTTGAGTCATTTTAGATTATGTTTAGTATTAGTTCAGGTGGCCGGCCGATAATTGCCTTATTATTTGCGATTACAATAGGGCGCTCAATCAAAATAGGATTTTCTGTCATAACCTTCAGTAACGCATCCGCATCATTTTCATATTTACCGATATCCAAATCTTGATAAAGTTTTTCCCCTTTTCGTACCAGATCTATCGGTCTTAAATCTAGCATTTGCGTAATATTTTTTAACGTTTCAACATCGGGCGGTGTTTTCAAATATTCCACAATTTCTGTTTCTATTTCCCTTTCTAAAAGTAATTCCAGAGTTTTTCTTGATTTTGAACACCGTGGGTTATGAAAAATTTTCGCTTTCATATCTGCTCCATTATCCATTAAATATTTCTTAGATTATACTCTCTGATTATGACGGGTTATATCATAAATAGTAAAAATAAATTTTTTATGTTTTTTCAAATTATTTTTGCAAGAACATCATATATTCTTCGTCATTTTTATCTGTCAAATGCGATGCAGGTCGCCTCATCACTTGCTTTCACATCTCTACTTTCACTTGTTCCTCTATTAACTGTCATGTTTGGTCTTTTCGGTGAAATTTCAGTATTACAGAATTTTTCAACTTTAATACAGAATTTCATTTTTGCTAATTTTGTGCCCGAATTTGGACAAACCATAGAACAGTATATATATATTTTTTCGATGAAAGCATCTCAGCTTACAATAAGCGGTAGCGTTTTTCTTGTCTTGATTGCCATGATGTTACTTGCAACGATTGATAATTCTTTTAATAGAATATGGAAAATAAAAAAGAAGCGCAATCCGATTAAACGCATACTTATTTATTTTTCTTTGCTTATTGTGGGGCCGTTATTAATAGGCATCGGCCTTGCTTTAACATCATATTTACTATCAATACCTGTTATTGCTGATGTTGATACGACATTTAATGTAAAAACGCATTTATTGGGCTGGCTGCCATTTTTGATGACATCGATAGCATTTATCTTACTATATATACTTGTTCCGAATTGTTACGTATACAAAAAATATGCTGTCTCGGCTGGTGTGATTTGCGCCATATTGTTCGAATTAGCAAAGTATGGGTTCGGTATATATGTTAAAGAAATGTCAGGCTATGAGAATATTTATGGTGCATTAGCAATCCTTCCTCTTTTTCTTGTATGGATTTATATTTCTTGGGTAATAATTTTATTTGGCGCGCATATTACTTTTTGTTTATCTTCGTTTTATCTAAATACTATAAATAAGTCTTGAAAAACATATTAATAATTATGAAGGGTATAAAAAAACTTTATGCAGAAAAAAGCAATTAATTGTATTGTAAGCGGCAGAGTTCAGGGAGTTGGTTTTCGTATGTCAACAAGCCAACAGTGTAAATTACTCGGACTTAAAGGCTGGGTTAGAAATCTTGACAATGGTAATGTAGAAGTATATGTCTGTGGTGACCAAAATTTACTTATTCAAATACATAAATGGTTGTTACATGGTCCAAGTTTGGCAAAAGTTATTAATGTTGAGTGTGTTAATACTGATTATCAAGAATATGAGGATTTTTCCATACGTTAGTTATCATTAATTTTTTCTTTAATGAATGTAATTATTTCTTTAATTTGAATATACCTATTGGCATCATCCTGTCTCGCCTTATATTCAATTTCACCCGCATCCAGACCTTTTTCACTAAAGACCAAACGATGAGGAATTCCAATTAATTCCATATCAGAAAACATTACCCCAGGCCTCTCATGTCGGTCATCAAGCAAAACATCTATATTATTTGACTTAAGATCATCATACAGGGAAATTACCGCATCACGTAAACGCACTGATTTATGCATATTTACAGGGATAAGTGCCAGCTGAAAAGGTGCAATGGAGGTCGGCCATATAATACCTTTTTCATCATGGCTTTGTTCAATGGCGGCTGCGACAATACGTGAAACCCCAATACCATAACAACCCATCGTTAAAGTGACTGACTTTCCATGTTCATCAAGACAATTTGTTTTCATACTTGAGCTATATTTTGTACCTAACTGGAAAATATGCCCTACCTCAATACCGCGCGCAGATTCTAACGCATTAGCATCTTCACCCAAATCTGCCTTAGCCCTTTCTAAACTAGCAACATAATCCCCGTTTTTTGAAAATACGATTTGGTCTTCTCCCGATTCTGCCAAAACATGAAATTCATGTGATTTGTCACCACCTATATTTCCTGAGTCAGCAATAACGGCACGGAATTTGAGACCCAGACGAGTAAATATTTTCGAATATGTTGCATACATTTGTTCGTAAGTTTCTTGCAGCGATTCATCATTCAAATGAAAAGAATAGGCGTCTTTCATTAAAAATTCACGGGCACGCATAATTCCAAATCTTGGGCGTACCTCATCTCTAAATTTTGTTTGTATCTGATACAAAATAATAGGGAGTTGTTTGTAGCTTCGAACTTCACGCCTTGCTAGATCTGTAATGACTTCTTCATGAGTTGGACCAAAACAGAACTCACGCTCATGACGATCATTGATTCGCAGTAATTCTGGGCCATACTGGTCCCAACGTTTGGATTCACGCCAGAGTTCGGCTGGCTGAATGGCTGGCATTAATATTTCTTGTGCACCAGCGGCATTCATTTCCTCGCGGACAATAGCTTCGACCTTTTTTAATATTCGGTAGCCCAATGGCAACCATGTGTATATGCCAGAGGCCAGCTGGCGGACCATACCAGCCCGTAACATAAGTTTATGACTTACAATCTCGGCATCAGCTGGTGCCTCTCTCAAAGTGGCTGTTAGTAATTTTGATAGTTTCATATATCGGATTATCTATATTAGTCAGTTAAAAAACACCCATTTTCTAACGATATAATGAATCATATCAGACACAGAATGGTAAGCGATATCTAGCTGAATCGGATTTGGTTGGGTTAATAAGATTCAATATTTTATGAAGGTTTTGGTTATACCTAATTGCCCAATTCTGAGCTATTTCCTAGACAATTATTATAACATAGCTTGACCAAACCATAGAATCTTAGTAAGTTCCCGCGTTTTTTCTCAAATTGATGTATATTTATAATCTTAAACATAATAATTGGATAGGATTGATGCCAAAAAAGAAAGAAATTTTACGAGGAGCAGAAATTTTTTGTCGCGCACTCAAAGATGAGGGCGTCAAGCATTTGTTCGGTTATCCGGGCGGTGCAGTACTTCACATATATGATGCTCTCTACAAACAGGATGACGTTGAACATATTCTGGTACGTCATGAACAAGGGGCAACTCATGCGGCAGATGGTTACGCGCGGGCAACAGGAAAGCCGGGTGTTGTGTTAGTTACGTCTGGACCAGGAGCAACAAATGCTGTTACTGGAATTGCGACGGCTCATATGGATTCTATTCCGCTAGTTGTTTTCACAGGCCAAGTGCCAAGAAAAATGATCGGAAATGATGCCTTTCAGGAAGTCGATTCTATTGGTATTACCCGACCTTGTGTGAAACATAATTTTCTAGTTAAAGATGTTAAGACGTTGGCTACAACCATAAAAAAGGCTTTTTATGTTGCAACAAGCGGACGACCCGGTCCGGTAGTCGTGGATATTCCTAAGGATGTAACAGCTGATTCATGTGAATACGAATACCCTAAAAGTATTGATATGCGTTCATACAGCCCAGTTATTAAAGGACATCCTGGCCAAATAAAAAGAGCGTCAAAATTAATTTTGTCAGCAAAAAAACCGATGATTTATTCAGGTGGCGGGGTAATTCTCGGTGAGGCGAGCAGAGAACTGACCAAATTTGCACGTACACTGAATTTTCCAATAACTAATACACTTATGGGTCTTGGTGCATACCCAGCTACTGATAAACAGTTTGTTGGGATGCTTGGCATGCATGGGACATATGAAGCTAACATGGCAATGCATAACTGCGATGTTTTAATTGCAATTGGTGCGCGATTTGATGATCGCGTCACTGGCGATCTTGAAAAGTTTTGTCCGTACGCAAAAATTATTCATATAGATGTTGATCCATCGTCTATTGCCAAAAATGTTCCTGTTGATATTCCAATTGTTGGTGATGTAAAACATGTTTTAAAAGATTTAAATGAAATTTTAAAAAATACTAAAGATAAACTTCAAGAAAACAAAAAAGATTTAGATTCTTGGTGGAAGCAAATTAACGAATGGGCAAAAATTGATTGTCTCAAATATGATCGAACATCATCTGTGATAAAACCACAATTTGTTGTTGAAAAATTGTGGGAATTAACAAAGGGTGATGCATATGTTACATCAGATGTTGGGCAACATCAGATGTGGGCTGCGCAATTTTATAAGTTTGATAAACCAAGGCGCTGGATTAATTCTGGTGGTTTAGGGACCATGGGTTTTGGATTGCCTGCTGCGATGGGAGTCAAATTGGCCTTTCCGAATGAGACAGTTGCATGTATTACAGGCGAAGCAAGTCTCGTAATGTGTATTCAGGAGTTATCGACTTGTCTTCAATATGGGACACCAGTAAAAATTATAAATCTGAACAATCGCTATATGGGAATGGTTAGGCAATGGCAAGAGTTTTTTTATTCTGGGCGTTATTCTCATTCATACATGGAGGCTTTGCCTGATTTTGTCAAAATAGCCGAAAGCTATGGCCATGTTGGTATGAGAATTGAAAAAAGCGGTGATGTTGAAAGTGTTTTAAAAGAGGCTTTATCAATGAAGGATAAAACCGTAATAATGGATTTTATTACTGATCAGACTGAAAATGTTTACCCTATGATTGCATCTGGCAAAGGACATCATGAAATGCATTTGTCTTCTGAAAGGGAACTTGCTTAATTTATGAGACATATCATCTCATTGCTTCTTGAGAATGAAGCGGGAGCCCTTTCACGAGTTTCAGGATTGTTTTCAGCGCGTGCTTTTAATATTGAATCGTTATCTGTTGCGCCAACTGAGGACCCAACAATTTCTCGATTAACGTTGGTTACTACTGGTTCAGATGCTATTGTTGAGCAAATAACAAAACAATTAAATAAATTGGTTGATGTTATTAAAGTAGTCGATCTCAATGAATATGAGCATGTTGAAAAAGAGTTATTACTTGCAAAATTAATTGCGGGGAAAAAAGAAGACCATAATACAATCAAACGCATAGTAGATACTTTTAATGGACGTATAATTGATGTGACAAAGAATTTATATACAATAGAAATTACAGATACATGTGAAAAAATAGATGCTTTTATAACCGCATTAGATGATCATTTAATTGTTGAAATTGTTCGTTCTGGTGTGTCAGCCATATCACTTGGCGATAAAGCAATACAATCTTAAACTATATTTTAATGAGAGAAGTTCAATGAATATTTATTATGACAAAGATGCTGATTTATCAATCATAAAAGGTAAACAAGTAGCCATAATTGGATATGGTTCGCAAGGACATGCGCACGCAAATAATCTTAAAGACTCTGGTGTTAATGTATGTGTTGGTTTACGTGACGGGTCATCATCTATCGAAAAAGCCAATTCAGCAGGGTTAGAAGTAAAATCTATTGCAGAGGCTGTTTCTGCCTCTGACGTAGTTATGATACTGGCACCTGATGAACATCAATCTGAATTATACAAAAATGAAATAGAGCCAAATATAAAACAAGGCGCAGCACTTGCATTTGCTCATGGTTTTAACATTCACTTTAAACAAATCATTCCGCGAGCTGATTTAGATGTGATTATGGTAGCCCCTAAAGGCCCAGGACATTTGGTTCGTGCTACTTACTCAAGCGGCGGTGGAGTCCCATCCTTAATTGCTATATTTCAGGATTCTTCTGGTCACGCTAAAGAGCTTTCCCTATCTTACGCTTCAGCTAATGGGGGTGGCCGTGCAGCAATCATTGAAACCACATTTAAAGAGGAAACTGAAACCGATTTATTTGGCGAGCAAACAGTATTATGCGGCGGTATTACATCTCTCATACAGACTGGTTTTGAGACCTTAGTAGAAGCAGGATATGCGCCTGAGATGGCATATTTTGAATGTTTACACGAGACAAAATTGATTGTTGATTTAATTTACGAAGGTGGTATTGCAAATATGCGTTATTCAATTTCAAATACCGCAGAGTATGGTGATTTTACACGCGGACCTCGTGTTATAACTGAAGACACAAAGCGCATTATGAAAGAAATTTTAGCAGAGATACAAAGCGGTGAATTTGCACGTGAATTTATTTCAGAATATAAAAATGGTGCTCCTGTAATGGAAGAAAAAAGACGTGTAAGTCGTGAACACGGAATTGAAATTATTGGTGAAAAGTTGAGATCTATGATGCCGTGGATTGGAGAAAATAAATTAGTTGATGAAAAAAAGAATTAACAAAGCACTATAGATCCATATTCAATTTACTAAAAATTATTTTTTTGAGTTTAGAGTTAAATGCCTAGCAATCATTATCCTTTTATAGCAAGAGAGTCTTGGCTAACAATAATAATAATTTTTGCAATTGTTCTTTTTATAAAACTTTTCTTTGCTGGGCCGCTTTTTTTATTATCTTTACTTGTCTTATTAATTATTATTTATCTTTTTCGGGATCCTCATCGTGAAATTCCATCACAACCATTGGCTATAGTTAGTCCAGTATATGGCGTTGTTTCAAAAGTTGGCGAAGCGAAAGAAATTCGTTTGAATGTAAATACGATACGTGTACGAATTGTAATGCGTATAAATGATATCTACTCATTACGAAGTCCAATTGAAGGAAAAGTTGTTGAGCAATGGTATGAGCCGTCGTTTAAAAACCAACTATACCAGCATCTAGATTTTCATGTTCAGTCCGATGAAGGCGATGACGTTATCACCGCAATAAGGTTCAGAAACTTCATGCGCAGGTCGCATATTTATTTGAATTCTGGAGAAAGAGTTGGCCAAGGGCAACGTTGCGGATATATATCTTTTGGTGCCGTTGTCGATCTTTTTATACCGATTGAATCTAAAATTCTTGTAGAAGTTGGCCAACATGTGGATTCAGGCAGTACAGTATTAGCAGAATTGATACATTCTGAACCCCTGAGCTCAGTTAAAGACCACTCAGAATAATTAACTTTTTCTTTTTCTTTGTTTAAGTTGATAACTTTCAAGGGTAAACTTCCTTATCTAACCTTTAAAAATGGTGCTAATGACAGAGATGAAATCAAGACGAGGAATTTATTTGTTACCTAACTTGCTTACGACGGGGGCATTATTTTCTGGTTTTTATTCTATCGTCGCAGCAATGAATCAGCATTTTGGTTCTGCTGCAATTGCAATTTTTGTTGCAATGATACTTGATGGAATGGATGGTCGAATTGCTCGGTTAACGAATACTCAGAGTGCGTTTGGAATGCAATATGATAGCTTGTCGGATATGGTTT
This sequence comes from Legionellales bacterium, assembly GCA_002721165.1. GTDB lineage: Bacteria > Pseudomonadota > Gammaproteobacteria > Eutrophobiales > Eutrophobiaceae > UBA11869. The sequence goes on from PBJS01000009.1 coordinate 88,754, forward strand.
CATTTGGTTTAGCGCCATCTCTGGTCGTATACCAATGGGCATTATTTGGTATGGGAAAATTAGGTTGGCTGGCAGCTTTTGTTTATACAGCCTGCGCATCATTAAGGTTGGCAAGATTTAATACTCAGGCGACGAGCATTGATAAGCGTTATTTTCAGGGTTTACCAAGCCCGGGTGCAGCGGCAGTATTAGCGGGGCTGGTATGGTTTGGTAGCAGTTATGGATTAATTGATGGCACAACCATTGGGGCTATGTGTTTTTTAGTAACAGTTATTATAGGTTTATTGATGGTTAGCAATATTAGATATCACAGCTTTAAAGAGTTTGATCTCAAAAATCGTATTCCGTTTGTGACTTTCCTTATAATAGTCCCGGTGTTTGTTTTAATTGCTATAGAACCAGCACTGATTTTGTTTTTTTTAGCAATAATTTACGCAATTTCTGGACCAATTTATACATTAATATTATTACGACGCCATAGAGTGGCAAGAAAAGATGCAAGATAAACTAATTATTTTTGATACAACTTTACGTGATGGGGAACAAAGCCCTGGAGCGTCAATGACCAAAGATGAAAAACTTCGTATAGCAAAGGCATTGGAAAGAATGCATGTTGATATTATTGAGGCGGGTTTTCCAATTGCAAGCCCTGGTGATTTTGAAGCTGTAAAGGCTGTATCTCAACTAATTACACAGAGCACTGTCTGTGGTTTGGCGAGAGCTTTAAATAAAGATATAGATTGTGCTGCTGATGCACTAAAGCCAGCAAAGTCTTCTCGCATACACACTTTTATAGCAACATCACCGATTCACATGCGCGAAAAACTACGCATGCAACCAGAACAAGTTGTTGAAAATGCAGTTAAGGCTGTTAAACGAGCAGGAAAGTATACAGATGATATAGAATTTTCCCCTGAAGATGCTGGACGCTCTGAATTTGACTTCCTATGCCAAGTGATTGAGGCAGTAATTAATGCTGGTGCAACAACGATCAATATCCCAGATACAGTCGGATATAACTTACCGCAATACTTTGGAGAGTTAATAGGAAAGCTAATAGAGAACGTGCCAAATTCTGACAAAGCTACATTTTCAGTACACTGTCATAACGATCTAGGACTCGCTGTAGGTAACTCATTGGCAGCTGTTATAAATGGTGCAAGGCAAGTTGAATGTACAATAAATGGGCTAGGGGAGCGCGCTGGCAATGCGGCTTTGGAAGAAATAGTAATGTCAGTAAGAACACGAAGGGATGTATTTACATGTGATACTAATATCGATACAAGTCAGATTGTTAATTGTTCAAGACTTGTCTCAACAATAACGGGTTTTCCTGTTCAACCAAATAAGGCTATAGTCGGTGCTAATGCATTTGCACATGAATCGGGTATTCATCAAGATGGAGTTTTAAAAAGTCGTGAAACTTATGAAATCATGCGTGCCGAGGATGTTGGCTGGAATACCAATAGAATGGTTTTAGGTAAACACTCCGGACGTAATGCTTTTCGTACTCGTTTAGAGGAATTAGGAATCACTTTTACAGAAGAAGAAGAATTAAACGCAGTTTTTTCTCAATTTAAAGAATTAGCCGACAAAAAACATGAAGTTTATGATGACGACCTACAAGCCTTGGTAAGCGATACAATCCAAGGTAGTGCTGATGAAAGAATAAAGCTTGTGTCACTTAAGGTGGGGACAGAGACTGGTGTAAAGCCTAAAGCACTCGTTACATTATCAATCGACGGTGAAGAAAAATGCGCCAATGCCGAAGGCGGCGGCCCTGTTGATGCAACATATAAGGCTATTGAAAACATGGTTGAGAGTGGTTGTAATCTACAATTATATTCGGTTAATAACATAACTGATGGTACAGATTCTCAAGGTGAGGTAACAGTTCGTATTGACAAGGGTGGCCGAATAGTTAATGGACTTGGTGCTGATACCGATATTGTTATCGCATCTGCTAAAGCTTATATCAATGCGCTTAATAAAGCATTAGATCATCGGGAGCGGGCACATCCACAGCAAGTCTAAAGTTTATATGAATAGTACTTATCAACAAAAATATTTAAAAGAGATTGGTATTACAGTATGGTCGGAAAAAAAACTAAGAAGTATTAAAAATATTGAAGCCGATACTCAAAATTTTTCTTTAGCGAATAAATTATTAGATGAAGAATTAGGCCAAGAATTGGGCCATCTTGCCAGTGAGGTTGAATCATGCAAACAGTGCGAATTATATAAATCAAGAACAAAAACCGTTTTTGGTGTTGGCAACAAGAATGCAGATTGGTTAATTATTGGTGAAGCACCGGGGGCAGAGGAGGATCTCAAAGGAGAGCCTTTTGTTGGACGCGCAGGAAAATTATTAAATGCAATGTTTCTTTCTATGGGGTTACAAAGAAAAGAAGTGTTTATTGCTAATATATTAAAGTGCAGGCCGCCAAAAAATCGTGATCCAAAATTAGAAGAAGTAGAGACTTGTGAGAAATATTTAAAGCAACAGATCGAATTAATTCAGCCCAAAATTATTTTGGCACTTGGGAGAATTGCAGCTCAAAATTTATTAAAAACAGATACGCCTATTGGTAAAATGCGTGGGAATTCTTATCTTTATCCAAACAGCAATCTACCTGTGGTTGTTACTTACCATCCGGCATATTTACTTCGTTCGCCCACTGAAAAACGCAAAGTATGGGAAGACCTGAAATTAGCTAAGAATATATTTAGAGAGTCAGCATGAGTGCAGTTATCAAAACAAGTGATATATATATCAGACCGATGGTAGAACAGGATGTCACTTCTATTATTAGCATCGAGAAGAATGCATATGATTTTCCATGGGGCCAAACAATTTTTCAAGATTGTTTGCGTTCAGGTTATAGTTCTTGGGTTATTGAAAATAATCAAACTTTAATCGGCTATGGTGTTATGTTAATTACATCGGACGAATCACACATTTTAAATCTATGCGTTCATCCTGATTATCAATCAATGGGAATTGGTAAGCAATTGTTAGAACATTTTCTAGGTTTAGCTGAAAGACATAATATACAAAGGGTTTTTTTAGAAGTTAGACCAACAAATTTCAAAGCCATTAGCCTTTATACAGGTATGGGTTTTAATGAGATAGGTAAACGCCGTGATTATTATCCAACAAAAATTGGGCGAGAAGACGCACTGATTTTAGCTAAAACGTTATTGAAAGAAGATTTATAATGACCACAAAAGACAATGTAAAAATTAGCAAAGGCTTACCAGATTTTCCGACAATCGAATCTTTTGTAGGCAATACACCTTTGGTAAAACTTCAACGTTTGCCGGGAAATTCTACTAATATTATTTTGGGTAAACTTGAAGGCAATAATCCCGCTGGTTCAGTGAAGGATAGACCAGCACTGAGCATGATCAAGCACGCAGAAATGCGTGGAGAAATTAAACCCGGCGATACATTAATTGAGGCAACTAGCGGTAACACAGGTATTGCTCTGGCTATGGCAGCAGCAATTCGTGGCTATCGCATAATACTAATAATGCCTGAAAATATGAGTGTTGAACGACGTGCGGTAATGAAAGCTTTTGGCGCTGAAATTGTATTGACTTCCGATGAGGGGAGTATGGAAGAGGCTATTGATGTTTCCCGTGAAATGGAGGCGCAAGGTAAAGGTAGAATATTAGATCAATTTGCTAACCCAGATAATCCTCGTTCACATTACGAGGGAACAGGCCCTGAATTATGGAGAGATACCAATGGAAAGATTACACACTTTGTAAGTGCAATGGGTACAACGGGGACAATAATGGGGACATCACGTTTTTTAAAAGAGATGAACCCAAATATTCAAATTATCGGTGTACAGCCTGAAGATGGTGCGCGAATCCCAGGTATTAGGCGTTGGCCTAAAGAGTATATGCCAAAAATTTTCGAATCTACAAGAGTTGATCGAATTATTGACGTTACACAATCTCTTGCGGAGGAAACAACTCTTGCTCTTGGCAAAATGGAAGGTATATTTGCCGGCATATCGTCCGGAGGTTCTGTGGCTGCTGCACTTCAGATATCTAGTGAAATTGAAAATGCTGTTATAGTTTCAATTATTTGTGATCGGGGCGATCGTTATCTGTCAACGAATGTTTTTCCAGAATGATCCCATTAAAATATAGTACTCTAGAATGAATATACTCGTTTTTGATATTGAGACAATTCCGGATATTGACTCAGGTAAAAAGATTTTTAATCTAGACGATCTTAGTGAGGAAAATGTTGTACAAGTAATGCAAAATCATCGTTACCAACAAAGCGATGGCAAAACAGAATTTTTACAACTTTACCTACATAAGATCGTATCAATATCTGTTATTTTAAAAACAAGTGATAAAATAAATGTATGGTCACTAGGAAATAAAAGTTCGTCTGAAGCAGAATTACTTGAACATTTTTATGAGGGAATAGAACGATACACCCCCACACTTGTATCTTGGAATGGAAGTGGTTTTGATTTACCCGTCATGCATTATCGATCGCTTATACACGGCGTTGTTTCTCAACGCTACTGGGAAAGTGGTGACGGTGATCAATCTTTTCGTTGGAACAATTATTTATCTCGTTTCCATAGTAGGCATACAGATCTAATGGATGTTTTGTCAGGATATATCCCTACTGCTAAAGCACCACTAGATAAAATCGCTACTATTTTAGGCTTCCCAGGAAAAATGGATATGAGTGGTGGAAAAGTTTGGGAAAAATATAGAGCTGGTGATATAGAGTCTATTCGTAACTATTGTGAGACTGATGTACTTAATACATATTTAATTTATATGAGGTATCAATTAATACGAGGAAAATTAACGAATGATTCATATATTGAAGAATGTAATCAAGTACGTGAAATGCTAAAAAATAAAAAAAAATCGCATCTAGAAGAATTTCTTAAAGCCTGGCAAGATAGTTAAAATATATTTATATTATTACTGTTTTCTATAATAAATGAGAACGGAAAAAAAAATATCACAAACTAAATATTTATTAATATTATATGTTATATTTTTTCAATTTTTCATTAGTAGTTGTAAGGATTCAAACAGAGAAACTATCGCAGTCGGTTTAAGTACTAGCCCAATAACTTTAGATCCACGTTATGCAACTGATGCAATTTCATATCGTATAACTAGATTACTTTATGAAAGCCTTGTAGATTTTGATGAAGAATTTCGTGTTAAACCTCAATTAGCAGATTGGCAAAAAATCTCACCAACTCATTACAGGTTTAGTTTAAGAAAAAACTTGAAAGAATTTCATAATGGTTCTCCACTAACATCTGAGGATGTTAGAGCAACATATCAATCAGTATTAAATCCAGAAGAGATCTCACCACATAAAGGATCAATTGACATGATCAAATCAATCCATGCTGTGGACCCTAATACTATTGATTTCAAATTATTTTATGCTGATCCTCTTTTTCCCGGGCGTTTAGTAATAGGTATTTTGCCTAAGGAGTTAATTTCCAAAAAACATAATTTTTCCCGGCAACCTATTGGTAATGGCCCAATGAAAATTATAAGCTTCAAAAATGATAAGCATCTAAAATTGAAACGCCTCGATGACAATAAAATAATAGAATTTATAACATTAAAAGATCCTATAGTGAGAGTTTTGAAGTTACTGAGAGGCGAAATTGATTTAATTCGAGGTAATCTACCACCTGAGATTGTATCCTGGTTAGCAGAAAAAGATTCCATAAAGGTAAAGAAAAAAAAGGGAAGTACTTTTACATATCTTGGTTTTAATATGGAAGATCCGCTAACCGGTAATTATTATATTAGAAGCGCGATTGCGCACGCTATAGATAGAAAATCAATCATACGGCATGTAATGGGAAAATCAGCAAGACAGGCTGAAGCATTGTTACCCCCAGAACATTGGGCTGGCAACTCTGATTTAGTGAGTTTGGATTATAATCCTGATAAATCTAGGAGGTTACTAGCACAGGCCGGTTATAACGATTCATCTCCGCTTAGAATAATCTACAAAATATCAAATGACCCTTTTCGACTGCGCTTAGCAACAATTATTCAAAGCCAATTAAAGTCTGTTGGAATTGAAGTAGAAATACGTAGTTATGACTGGGGAACTTTTTATGGTGATATTAAAGAAGGACGTTTTCAAATGTATAGTCTCTCATGGGTCGGACTGAAAATTCCTGACATTTTTTATTACATATTCCATAGTAAATCCATTCCACCCCATGGGGCTAATCGAGGTAGACTTAATGACTATAATGTTGATTTAATTCTTGAATTAGCTAAATTTGAGGCGTCATTGGATAAACAAGCCCTTTATTATAAGGATTTACAAAAATATTTATTAGATATATTGCCTTATATACCTTTGTGGTATGAAGATAATATATTGGTGTCTAAATCTGATATAAAAGGTTATAAACTAAATACCGATGGTAATTTTGATTCACTTAGATACGTAACAAAAAATAATTAATATATTTATGCATATTAAAGTATCTATTTTTCAACAACAGCTGATTCTTTTAGATGAGGATAGGGCGGTTAGAGAATTTTTTGTTTCTACTGCTAAAAATGGTGCAGGGGAGAAAAAGAATAGTGAATGTACTCCACAGGGAAAACACATCATCACAGAAAAAATTGGTTATGGGGCTAGAGAAAATTCTGTTTTTGTCGGTAGAGTAGAAACAAATGAATTGTATAAACCTGAATTACGCGATTTATTCCCAGAAAGAGATTGGATACTTACAAGAATACTATGGCTAAGTGGTTTAGAAGAGGGCAAGAATAAAGGCGGTGACGTCGATACCCATGACAGATATATTTATATACACGGTTCTCCTGATGATATTGAAATGGGCAAGGCTGGTTCGAAAGGATGTATTCGAATGCGAAATTCTGATGTTATTGAATTATTTGATTTAGTAGAAGTTGGAACGACTGTAACTATTAGTGAAAGATAAAAAATATATAAAATAAAACAGTGTATCTCAATTATATAATTAAACGATTGTTCAGTGCTGTTTTTGTATTGTTTAGTATATTAACTCTAGTATTTTTCTTGATTCATATTGTTCCTGGTGATCCTATTGAGGTAATGTTGGGTGAGACAGCTAGAACAACCGATAGAGAAGCCTTAAGGCATGCTCTCGGTTTGGATTTACCAATTATTCAACAGTGGTTAATTTATTTACATAGTTTTTTTCACTTTGATCTCGGAACATCATTACATTCTAAACAACAGGTTAGTCAATTGTTGTTAGAACATGCATTACCAACAGCTATATTAAGTTTAGCTAGTTTGTTTGTCGCAATTCTAATTTCCGTTCCACTAGGAATATTGTCAGCAGTGCATAAGGATTCTATTTTAGACAAATTTTCAATGATGACAGCAGTACTCGGTGTTTCTATCCCTAACTTTGTTATGGGCCCGCTATTGATTTTGACTTTTTCACTTTGGCTAGGTTGGTTTCCCGTAAGCGGTAATGAAGGTGTGACTTCATTAATCCTTCCAGCATTGACACTAGGCACCGCACTTGCTGCAATTTTGTCACGAATGATACGCTCTTCGATGCTAGAAGTTTTACAAGAAGACTATATACGATCAGCATATGCTCGCGGATTGACTAAATTTAATGTCTTAGTATTTCATGCGTTACGTAATGCTGTATTGCCGATAGTTACCATCTTGGGAATGCAGCTTGGAACCCTTTTAGCAGGTGCCGTCATCACAGAAACTATATTTGCATGGCCAGGCATTGGCCAGTTGATTATAGAGTCTATACAAAAAAGAGATTATCCGGTTATTCAAGGCTGTGTAATATTAATCAGTTTTACTTATGTACTAGTCAATCTTGTTACTGATTTTATTTGCTTATCACTAGACCCAAGAATTAAATTAGATTCATGATGAAAAAAATTAATATACCTTTTTTTATAATTAAATTTTGGTTTGTTTGCGGCATATTGGCATTAATATTACCGTTGCAGCCTGACCAAATCGAATTGAACAAAATTCTTTTAGGACCGAATTTAGAACAATGGTGTGGCTACGATCATTTAGGCCGTCCGATTTGCGAACGGCTAATTATGGGAGCAAAAACATCTTTGAGTGTTGCAATTGTTGTTGTCTTAATATCTTTTATTGTCGGTACTTTTTTTGGCGTAATTTGTGCATGGCTTGGTGGAATTTATGATAAATTTCTTGTAGCGATGATTGATATTTTTATTTCCTTTCCTGGAATTTTATTAGCAATTGTACTAGCTGGGTTGTTAGGACCAGGTTTAGCAAATACAGTTATAGCGTTGTCTATTGTAAGTTGGGTTGGGTTTTCTAGATTGGCTAGAATACAAACACTAAGCATTAAGAATCGTGATCATATTATTGCAGCGCATGCTCTTGGAACATTAGATTATGTGATTGCGTTAAAACACATTTTACCATTAATAATTGCGCCATTAATTATCGAAGCAACATTTACAATTGCAAGTGTCATTATTGCTGAGGCGGGTTTATCGTTTTTAGGTTTGGGTATACAGCCTCCGGCAGCTTCTTGGGGGACTATGATACGCGATGGAACTCAATATATGTTGGTAGCTCCACATATGGTTTTAGCTCCGGGATTTGCTATTCTCTCACTGGTACTATGCATAAACCTTATGGGTGATGATATGAGAGACAGAATGGATATTAGAGATTAAAAATGAGAAATCACGCAGCTCCTAGAGCATTACAATTAGGGTCGATCATGTGCGATATAAACGGGCTTGATCTAGATGAAGATGAACGCGAACTATTGCTTCATCCTCTAATTGGCGGCGTTATTTTATTTTCTCGTAATTATGATTCGCCAAAACAATTAGCAGAATTAACCAGTAAGATTCATGGATTACGACATCCTTCGTTACTAATTGCGGTAGATCATGAAGGAGGTAGAATCCAACGGTTTCGCAATGGTTTCAGCCAATTACCCGCATGTAGTCTGTTTGGCGCACATAAATCAACAAAAGAAGCAAACCTACTAGCCGAATATGCTGGTTGGCTTATGTCTACTGAATTATTATCAGTAGGCATAGATTTTAGTTTTGCTCCCGTGCTAGATGTTGGCGGAAACAGAAGTGAAGTAATAGGCGATCGTGCATTTCATACTGAGCCAAAACAGATTTCTAGTTTAACGAAAGCTTTTACGACTGGCATGAATGAAGCCGGTATGGCGGCTGTTGGGAAGCACTTCCCGGGTCATGGTTCGGTTATTGAGGATTCTCACTTTTCTGCACCATCGGATCCACGTTCATTTAATGATATTAATGAACGAGATTTGATACCTTTCAGGGATCTAATAAATTTTGGTATTTTAGGATTAATGCCAGCACATGTTGTATATTCAGAGATTGATAAGGTACCGGCAGGATTTTCATCTATTTGGTTAAAAGAGATTTTGAGAAAACAGTTGAAATTTCAGGGGGCAATTTTTAGCGATGATCTCAGTATGGCTGGCGCTGAGATTGTTGGAGATTATACTAAAAGAACAAAACTCGCGCTTGAAGCCGGTTGCGATATGGTATTAATCTGTAATAGTAGGCAGGGTTTAATTTCTGTAATGGATAATAATAAAGTATCTACTAATGATTGTTCTCTAACTCGTTTAGAGAAAATGCATGGTAATTTTAATTACATTTATAGTGATCTGAAAAATAAAAAAATATGGCAAGAACGTTCTAAAAAAATCGAAAGTTTTTTAAATAAATAATTTTTAATTATAGGCGAGACTAAATGAATTTTTCAGAATTGATGGAGTTTAACAAAGATTTTTTCGGCGATGAAACATGGATAATAGAAGTTTTTATAATTGTATTATTGACGGGATTTATAAATTTCATACAAAAAAGATCTCATCATAAGATTCTTTCAAAGCTTAAAAAGACAAAAACTTTTTGGGATGATATATTTTTCGAGGCCGCCAAGAAACCGCTGTCACTCTTAATTTGGATAACTGGTCTTGCTTTTGCAGCAGATATAGCAGAGGAACACACAGGGTCAATTATCTTTGGTGCTGTTTCACCTTTATATCAAATTGGCGTACTCATTGTAATAGGCTGGTTCTTAATAAGATTTATAACGTACGCCGAAAGCAATATTATTTCGACTAAACAATCTGCTGGCGAGGAGATTGACCAGACAACCATTGATGCTATTGCTAAATTACTTCGTATTTCAGTAATCATTATAGGTTTTTTAGTTGCTCTCCAATCACTAGGGTTCAGTATTTCAGGTGTTCTAGCTTTTGGTGGTGTTGGAGGTATTGCTGTTGGTTTTGCAGCAAGAGACTTATTAGCTAATTTTTTTGGCGGGTTGATGATCTATATGGATCGCCCTTTTAATGTTGGCGACTGGATTCGATCACCAGATAAAGAAATTGAGGGAACCGTTGAAAAAATAGGATGGCGATTAACAACTATCAGAACATTCGATAAAAGACCTTTGTATGTTCCAAATTCAGTATTCAATAACATCTCTGTTGAAAATCCTTCAAGGATGTCTAACAGAAGAATTAAAGAAACAATAGGAATTCGTTATGATGATTTGTCTAAAATGGAAAAAATTATTGATGATGTAAAAAGAATGCTGAAAAATCACTCTGATATTGATACGACAAAAATCTTAATAGTAAATTTTGATGAATTTGCCCCTTCTTCATTAGATTTTTTTATTTATACCTTCACTAAAACTACTGATTGGGTTCGTTATCATGAGATTAAGCAAGACATACTATTGAACGTTATAAAGATTATTGAATCAAATGGCGCTGAGTGCGCTTTTCCAACATCGACATTACACGTTTCGTCGATGATTGACGCTTCTGATAAAGAGGCTTAGTAACTAAAGTATTTCATTTATATTTTTTGGGTTTTTATTTAAGAAAATGATACTCGAATTCACAAAAATGCAGGGAACAGGAAATGATTTCGTTATATTTGATACATTTTCTCAATCTATTTCGCTAAATTCTAAGCAAATAAAGCGCATAGCGAATCGACGTTTAGGCGTTGGCTGCGATCAAATTTTATTGTTAGAGCCACCAAAGAATGATGAGGCAGATGTTTATTATCGAATTTTTAATTCTGATGGCACTGAAGTTATGCAATGTGGAAATGGCGCACGTTGTGCGGCTATATACCTTAACAGTAAAGGTTTGATTAAAAAAAACACTATTATTGCAGAAACTAAAAACAGCAAACTCATTTTAGAAATTAATAACAATCACTCTGTCACTGTAAATATGGGTATACCAGAATTTGATCCTGTTAATATACCACTGGACGTAGATCAAAAATTGGATACTTATTCTTTAAGCCTAGGAGATGAAAAAATTATTTTTGGGGCGGTTTCCTTTGGGAATCCTCATGCTGTGATAATTGTAGATGATGTGGAAGCTGCATTTGTGGGACCCATTGGCGAGGCTTTTCAAAAACAAGCGATTTTTCCTGAAGGCGTAAATGTAGGTTTTGTTCAGATTTTAAATCAAAAGACTATTAAACTACGTGTGTATGAACGTGGAGTTGGCGAAACTCTTGCTTGTGGTAGCGGTGCTTGCGCCGCAGTCGTAATTGCACACGAACAAGGCCATCTAGATAAAGCTGTAGATGTAGAATTGAGAGGGGGCTGTTTATCACTAAGCTGGGAAGGAAAAGGAATGCCAGTATATATGAGTGGTTCTGTATCAACGGTGTATGAGGGGGAAATTGAGTTATGAGTCTAAAAGAAAAAGAGAATCATATTTCGGAAAGTCTTTCAGAGAATTTAGTTACTGATTATCTAAAAAATAACCCAAATTTTTTTGTTGAAAATCCTTTAATTCTAACCGAATTAAAAATACCTCATGAGAGTGGAACTGCAATTTCACTTGTTGAAAAACAATTAGCTGTGCTTCGCGATCAAAATGAAGAGACTAATCAAAGGATATGTGAACTTATAGAAATAGCACGTAATAATGAAAAACTTGCTCGTCGCATGCATCAATTAGCGCTTACTTTAATAGATGCTAATAATCCAAAAGATGTTTTCACAGCATTGTATGAAAATTTGAAGAAAAATTTTCATGCTGATAGTGTTGTTGTACGATTATTTGCCGATCCTATATTTATAGATCCTCCTCGTGTAGAAGAATTTGTAGGTAAAAGTTCTGAAGATGAATCGTTATTTAAGAATATTATTGAAAGTCGGGAACCACAAAGCGGAAAAATAAATCGACAACAAGAAGTATTTTTGTTTGGCGATAAAAAAAATGATATCGCATCATCTGTAATAATACCTTTACATGGCTTCAGGTGGACTGGCGTACTTGCTATTGGAAGTTTTGATGCCGAATATTTTAAACCGGGAATGGGCATTGAATTGCTAGCTAATCTAGGTGAAATTTTAAGTTTTATTATAAAACCATGGGTTGAGAAAAAATAAATATTTTTATGCATTCATCGGAAATACAATTACTCAATTCTTTTGAAGAGACATTACACTATCTATCAAAATATACTCGCGATGCTTATCATCGAGATTTGAATTATTTACAAAATTACTGCACTAAAAAAAATATAAAAAAATGGTCTAATCTTAAAAGTCAACAATTAAGAGATTTCATATCTGATAGACATCGAAAAGGTATTTCAGGGCGAACGTTACAAAGGAATCTATCCTCAATTAGAACTTTCTATCGATATTTATGTAAGATTGATGTGGTAAGTATAAATCCTGCGGAAGGAATAATTACTCCAAAGTCAGCTAGAAAACTACCAAAATTATTAGACGTTGATCAGACTTTTCAATTATTGGAAATTAAAGAAAATGATGTATTAGCAATACGCGACAAAGCAATAATTGAACTAATTTATTCATCTGGATTGCGCTTGACCGAAGTTATAAGTTTGAATATTGACGATATTGATTCCATAGATCGAGTTTTAACTGTTATTGGCAAAGGAAAAAAAGCACGCAACCTCCCAATAGGTAAATTCGCCATTCAGGCAATAGATGACTGGCTTAAAAGCAGGCAACAATTAGTAAAAAACAATAAAGAAAGAGCTCTTTTTATTAGTAATAGGGGTAGCCGTATTAGTCCTAGATCAGTGCAAGAACGCATTAAAAGATGGGCAGTAAAGCAAGGCTTGTCAGGCAACGTTCATCCTCATATGTTAAGACATTCATTTGCCAGTCACATTTTAGAGTCTAGTGGTGATTTACGTGCTGTACAGGAACTATTGGGGCATGCGGATATTAGTACAACACAGGTTTATACTCACTTGGATTTCCAGCATTTGGCTCAGGTTTATGATAAAACACACCCACGCGCGCGTAAAAATCAGATTAAGGAAAATAAATAATATATAAAGGCCTGTTTAACTTAAGTCTAAATTTAGGCTCATGTACAATTACAGTTATTCATACATTTTACGAAGTCTTCTAAAAAATAATAAAAATATTAATTAGTTTAAAGCATAATGACTGAAAGTAATTTACATCCATTAACTATATCTCTACATAAGCAGTCTAAATTTCTTGAAATTGTTTATGATGATGGGGCTAGTTTTAAACTACCGTGTGAATACTTACGTGTTTTTTCACCATCAGCGGATGTAAAGGGTCATGGTCCTGGGCAAGAAGTTTTACAGATAGGTAAAGAGACTGTGAATATTAGTAAAATTGAACCGGTTGGTAATTATGCTGTTCGTCTTGTATTTGATGATGGACATGAAACAGGTTTATATACATGGGATTATTTATATGAACTTGGAGAAAATCATAAAAGTAATTGGGAAAACTATCTTCTTGCACTGAATAAATCAGGGTATAAACGTCAAAAAAATGATAAATAAAAAAACAGATTTTGGATATGAGAAAATTCTTCTAGAAGAAAAAACTAATCGTGTTTATGAAGTTTTTTCATCGGTTTCTGATGAATATGATTTGATGAACGATCTCATGTCATTTGGTGTACATAGATTATGGAAACGTTTTGCTGTAAATATTGGTGGTATTAGAAAAAATTCTCGAGTTCTTGATTTAGCTAGCGGCACTTGCGATCTTACAAAGCTAGTTTACGAGAAATTAGGAAAAGATGGGCATGTTATCTCATGCGATATAAATGAAAATATGTTGTACCACGGCAGAGATAATCTCATTAACAGAGGGGTGATCAAAGGTATAGATTATGTTAGAGCAAATGCGGAAAACTTGCCATTCAAAGATAATAGTTTTGATTACATAATAATTGCCTTTGGACTTAGAAATATGACTGATAAGAATACTGCTCTAGAATCAATGTATAAAAAACTCAAATATGGTTCGCAATTAATTATCTTGGAATTTTCTAAAGTTACAATTCCATTTATAGATAAGCTTTATGAAAAATATGCTTTTAATTTTATTCCTAAACTTGGTAAAGCTGTTGCAAATGATGAAAAAAGTTATAGATATTTAGTAGAGTCTATCCGCGTGCATCCTAGCCAAAAGAAATTAGTTTCAATGATGGATGAAGTCGGGTTTAAAAATATTAAGTATTATAATCTTTTGAGCGGTATAGCTGCTGTTCATCAAGGGTATAAAATTTAGTTTTTGAGTAAATAATGGAATTCTGGATTAGCAAATTTGAGAAATGTATTAACAAGATATTAAGTCTTGATAAAGAAACTTGTTACGAATTGGGTAAGTTTGATAATCAAGTTATTGCTTTTGAGTTTGAGAATACGCAAACGAAAATATATATTACTCCCTCTGCAAATGGATTAAGTATTGATGATGAATGCAGCAAAGATCCGGATGTACTAATAAAAAGCACACCTATTAATTTTATAAGATTATTACTATCTTCAAAAACAAAAACACCAGATATTCCTATTGATATGCAGGTAGTAGGAGATATCAATCTAGCTCGAGATTTCCAAAAGGTAATGAGTAATTTACAAACAGATTTTGAAGAACCACTATCTAGAATATTAGGGGATACACTTGCATTTCAAATTGGTAATTTTTTACGTAAAGCTGAAGGTTTTACATCCAACATAACTGAGAAAATGATACTAGACATTAGCGAATATTTGCGCTTTGAAATTGAAATGTTACCGGATGAATTATTAGTGGATGAATTTAGTAAAGAGGTTGATTCTCTTCGAGACGAGACAGAATTGATCTCAAAAAGAGTTGAAAAACTCAACCATTTTTTAATGAATAATGAGAGTAATAATTAACTCATGCCACAGTTTTTACGTTTATTAGTAATACAGAGAGTATTGATTTCTCACGGTCTCGATGAGATTATTTTCGCAACACATTTATTAAGACCCGTTCGCTTTATTTTTTATATCTTACCTTGGAATTGGTTTAATAAGCATAAGGAAAAAAGAGCAGTTAGAATTCGCTTGATGCTTGAAGAATTAGGTCCTATATATGTCAAATTAGGACAAATACTATCAACTCGTCGTGATCTAATTCCAAAGGATATCGCTGATGAATTTGCTAAATTACAGGATAACGTTGCTCCGTTTTCAGGGAAAATTGCTAGAGAAATTATAGAAGATGCTTATGGGCGCAACATTAATGATATTTTCTCAAAATTTGATGAAACACCATTAGCTTCAGCATCTGTTGCTCAAGTACATAGCGCAACACTTAAAGACGGGCGTAAGTTCATCATTAAAGTGATACGACCAGGCATCGAATCACTAATTCGAAAAGATTTAGATTTGTTACATCTTTTGGCTAAAAAAGCAGAAAAATATAATAAAAATGCGAAATCTTTAAAATTTACAGGAGTTATAAAAGAATTTGAGAAGACAATATTCAATGAATTGGATTTACAAAGGGAGGCTTCAAATGCTTCTCAATTGCACCGTAATTTTGTAAATGAAAAAAGATATCATGTACCAAAAATTGATTGGGAATTAACAAAAAGAAATGTGCTCGCAATTGAACGAGTTGAAGGGATTCCAATACGTGATATTAATGCACTAAAAGCTGCTGATATTGACTTAAAATGTCTAGCAGAATATGGCGTTGAAATATTTTTTACTCAGGTATTCAGAGATAATTTTTTTCATGCAGATATGCACCCTGGGAATATTTTTGTTGTTCCAGGAGAAAAAAAGGAATTGCCAATCATCAAGGTTATCGATTTTGGTATTATGTGTTCATTAACTGAGTTTGATCAGCACTATCTTGCTGACAATTTAGTTGCATTTTTAAATCGTGATTATCATAGAGTTGCTGTATTACATATACAGTCTGGCTGGGTTCCTAAAGAAACACGTGCCGATGAATTAGAAGGTGCTATTAGAACCGTGTGTGAACCACTGATAGATAGACCTATTCATGAAATTTCTTTGGGTGAGTTGTTACAGAGACTTTTCCAAATTGCGCGTAGGTTTGATGTAGAGATCATGCCACAATTGATTTTGTTACAAAAAACAATCATAAATATTGAAGGAATTGGGAGACAACTTTATCCCCAACTTAATTTATGGGAAACAGCTCGACCGGAGATGGAGCGATGGATGAGTGAGCGTATGGGAGTAAAAGGGTTTGTGAAGAGCGCGATGCTAAACTTACCAAGACTAATTGAACGTTTACCAGAATTTCCAAATAGGACGATAGATTTGATTGATAAATTATATGATGGAAAGATAGAAATGGAAAACAAGTCAAATGAAATACGTAAACTACGAAAGGAGATGAAAACGTATAACCGCAAAACAATTGTTTCAGTAATTGGCTCCGGACTTATTTTATCAGCAACAATTATTTATGCTTTGAATAACACAACTCATGGCGAAATTATTTCTATTCCGCTTGCTTCATGGATATTAGGGGTACTTGGATTAGTTCTCATTTATTTTTCATGGAAAGACAAGTAGCTGCTATTGATCTATTGATTTTTTATTTCTACTAGTGTTTTAATACTAACTAGTTTTACACCATATTTATCAATATCATCTAAAAATTTCTTAAGTATTTCAATAGTATTAAAATGAGGATGTGCAATAGCTAGTGCTGTCCCTTCTTTTTTTGCAATTTCGATCAGCTCGTAAAATTTACTAGTTATATAGTCTAAATCTTTTTTATTATCAAGAAATATATCTCTAGACAAAAAAGGAATTTTATTTTTCTCTGCTATTTCCCACGCTACGCTACTTGTGCTTGTCAAACTATCAACATAAATATATTCATTTTCTTTTATTACATTCATAAGCCACTGCATATGACCGGGGTGACGTGTTAATAAGCTACCCATATGATTATTTACCCCGATTATATTTGAAACAGAACTCATATTTTTTTCTAATGTTTTTACAAATTCCTTATGTGTCATATTTAATGTTAATGCTCCTGGCCCGAGCAGTTCATTATTTTTATATGCTTGCATAGGCTGATGTAAAAGAATTTCTTTTCCATTTTTGGATGCAATTGATACCATCTTTTTTGTATAGGGAGCATGGGGGAGAATTGCATAAGCAACTGGTCCAGGTAATGACAGTGCGAGTAAATCCTCTTTTTGTCTATAACCGAGATCATCAATAATGATAGAAATAGAAGGTTTGCTTACTGAGTCAGAATATACGAGTGCTGGGAATAAACTTATCAAAAAAAGAAATAATAAGTGAATATATTTCACCGATATAAGATAAGAATACACAAGTTTTATCCGGCTTTCTTAAGATGAATTGAAAGTCCTTTTAATACATTCAATGCTTCGTAGAGTTGATAATCAGTTTCTGCCAGAGATGAGTTATCAACGTTATCTTTTTTTTGATTCGAATCATTTTTAGTGACTTCACTATCGAGATGACCAGTTAAATCGGATTCTTTAATTAGTCCATTACCCATATTATTATTTTGTTTAACATCAAATTTTATATTTTTTACAATCATATCAGGTTCAATGCCAGATGCTTGTATCGAACGTCCCGAAGGCGTGTAATACCGCGCAGTTGTCAATTTTAATGCAGTTTCATCATTCATTGGAAGAATAGTTTGTACAGAGCCTTTACCAAATGTACGCTCTCCCATGATAATTGCTCTTCTATGGTCCTGTAGAGCGCCAGCAACTATCTCTGATGCAGAAGCTGAACCACCATTAACGAGTACAATAATGGGAATGTCTTTAAACATTTCACTTGGTTTAGCATTAAATTTTAATTTTGATCCTTTTACTCTTCCTTCAGTGTAAACAATTAATCCTTCGTCAAGGAATAAATCGGAAACACCAACTGCTGCATTGAGTAGACCACCAGGGTTATTTCTCAGATCTAAAACTAATCCTTTTAGCATATTATTATTTTCACTTTCTAATTTCGTAAGCGCCTTACTTAAATCATCTACTGTATGTATTTGAAAGTTTGAGATACGTATATATCCAAAAGCAGACTCTATTGTTTCAGCTTTAATGTTTTTAACTGTAATAATGTCCCGTACTATAGTTACATTAAATGGTTTTTCTTCACCCCCTCTTAGTATAGTCAATTCAATTTCACTCCCTGGCTTACCTCTCATCATTTTAACTGCTTCCATGAGAGAAATACCCTTAACAGATTTACCATCTAAACGAATGATCAAATCTCCCGCTTTGATCCCTGCTCGTTTTGCAGGTGTGTCATCAATTGGGGATATCACTTTTACAAAACCATCTTCATAACCAACCTCTATTCCAAGTCCGCCAAACTCTCCTGAAGTCCCTTCCTGTAGTTCTTTATAAGAATCTTTATCTAAATATGCAGAGTGTGGATCAAGACCCTGTAGCATTCCTCTTATTGCATTTTTTAGAAGCGTGCTATCTTCAATATTTTCAACGTAGTCACTTTTAATTTTTGAAAAAATCTCTGTGAAAATCCTTATCTCATTTAAAGGCAGGGTATTAACTTCTTGTTTTTTTTCAGAGTTCGCCAGACTAAAACTGCTTGTTATAAAAAAAAACGTAATAACGTATGATATTTTTTTAAATATAGTCATATATATAACTCCATTCGGCTATGCTCAGCGAAGTAATTTGATTTTTTACTTGATATAGTCCTTGTTAATTTTTTTTGTTAAGCATACTAGTGATTGGGCCTTATCTACAAGCGATATTAGCGACTATTTTTTACACCATAGTGATGGATTTAAGGTTTTCTTTCCTTTTCTAATTTCGAAATAAAGGGCCGAATTCTTTTGTCCTCCACTGTCACCAACAGTAGCAATTTTTTCACCGGTCTGTACAAAGTCTCCTATCGATTTCAATAATCTCTGATTATGTCCATATAAGCTTAAATAATCATTTTCGTGATCAATAATTATTAATAACCCGAAATTACGAAACCAATCAGCAAAAACAATTTTTCCTTGGCTAACAGCACTTACATGTGAACCTTGAACACTTTCAATAAGTACACCTCTCCATTTTAGACCAGTTTTTTTCTTTTTCTCTCCATATTTTTTTAACAGTTTTCCATTTATAGGCCAGATTAGCTCTCCTTTTTTTGAGCTAAATGAGAATCCCTTTTTTAATGTATCAGTCTTATTTTTTTTATGAACATTCAGTTTGTTCAGAAGCTTTACAAGTTCATGTTCGTTTTCCTTTAAAAGTAGAAGTTCAACTCCCTGTCTATCGATGTGTTTATTAATTTCTGTTATAAATTTTAGTCTATCGCCGCGGTACTTATTAAATTTGTCTAATTTAGATTTATGAGTAGTATTTAGAGATTCAAGTCTAGAGGTTTGATCCAATATTGTTAATTGAATTTTTTCAATGTCTATTAGCGTATTTTTCAATTTTTTTATACGTTTAGAACGAGCATAATTATCGTAATCGTAATACGCTATCGCACGAGTAATTTCTGATACATTTTGTTGATTTAATAAAAGTTTAACATAATCATACTTTCCTATTTTATACATAGTTTTTATTTGTGAAATTAATATTTTTTTCTCTATATCAATAATTTTCTGACTATCTTTTTTCTTGATTTTTAATCGCTCAAGATTATCTTTCTTTTTTAAAATGTTATTTTGAATATTTTCTAGTTGTTCTGATATTTTGGCTGCCATTAATTCATTTTTTTTTAATTCTGATTGGAATTCCTTTACTTGATCTTTAGATTTTTCGATTTCGGCATTAACATTTTCTAGACGATTTTGTATATCTTTTAATTTTTCTTTATGGTTTGACTCATTGGCAATAGCCGAGAGTGATAAAATTAGCAGAAATAGTAAAAAATATTTTTTAGTAATAATTATTCTTCTATATTGGATCATAGAAAATTTATTTTCCAATGATTGCAGGCGCTTTATCTTCTGAAAGTTTAATGAGTGATTTACCAGTCATTTCTTTGGGTTGTGCAATATTCATGATAGTTAGAAGTGTTGGCGCAACATCTGATAATGATCCAGTTCCTGGCAAAAACTTTGCTGGCCTACCAATGTAAATTAAGGGTACTAAATTACTTGTATGAGCGGTATGCGCTTGTGATTTAATTTTTTCAGTTGTATATGATTTTATTTGTTCAGCATTTCCATGATCTGCAGTTATTAGAATCTCACCACCTACTTTTCGTGTAGATTCAATAATTTTACCTAAACACTTATCTATTGCCTCTATTGCTGTAATCGTTGCTTTAAAGTTACCGGTATGGCCAACCATATCAGCATTAGCAAAGTTACATATTATTGAATCATATTTGCGGCTATTAATTGACTTTACTATATGGTCAGTAATTTTTTCAGCACTCATTTCAGGAGCGAGATCATAAGTACGAACATGAGGGGACGGGACTAAGACACGATCTTCGCCATCAAATGCACTTTCGTCGCCGCCATTAAAAAAGAATGTGACATGCGCATATTTTTCAGTTTCAGCAATACGTAATTGTTTTAAGCCAAGACCTGAAATATATTTTCCAAACACATTGGGCAAGGAAACCGAGGGAAATGCTACTGGAAATTCATACTCTGCTTTGTAAGATGTTAAACTTATAAAGGCTGATAGTTTTGGCATCCTTTCTCGTTCAAATGCAACAAATGTAGGTTTAGTAAATGATCTCGCTAATTGTCGTGCGCGATCAGCTCGATAGTTAGCAAATATAACAACATCATCATCTTCAACAATGACCGGGGGTTTGCCGCCCTGGGTGATTGCAGTTGGAGATATAAATTCATCTGATTCGCCTCTAGCGTAGGCCATATCAATGGCAATAAATGGATCATTTGATCTGTAGTCAGACTTTCCTTGGCTAATGAGATCATATGCAAATTTTGTTCTGTCCCAATGTTTATTTCTATCCATCGCATAATAGCGGCCAATCAAAGTAGCAATGCGACCAACATTCAATTCTTTGATTTTTATTTGAACTTTATGTATTGATTCTATTGCACTCTTTGGAGATGTATCTCTTCCATCAAGAAATGCATGAAGATATAATTTTTTTACCTTACACCTATTTGCTAGTTCCATTAATGCAAAAATATGATCTTCATGACTATGGACACCTCCAGCAGATAAAAGGCCAAGCAAGTGAACAGCTTTATTATTTTTTGCCGCAAAAATAAATGCATCATTGAGTATTTTATTCTCATAGAATGTGCCATCTTTGATGGCTCGAGTTATCCGGGTGAATTCTTGATCTACTACACGTCCGGCTCCAATATTCATATGCCCAACTTCTGAATTACCCATTTGTGATGCGGGTAAGCCCACATCAAGCCCAGATGCACTTATTAATGTGTGTGGGTATTGGTCCCAGATTTGGTCCCAGTTTGGCTTATGAGCAGAATAAATTGCATTGTAATCGGTATTATCCGTATGCCCCCAGCCATCAAGGATTATTAGAATGGTCGGTTTATGTACTAGTTGCATCACTAATATTGGGCATCACTTACGGAAATGCAGAAGAATATTGGACCGTTTAAATTTTTTTGCAATTTTAATCTGCAATAAATATATAATCGAAGTTGTTGGTTAATTTAAGCAAAATTCTCGTTAGGCTTTGAGTTTCAAAGACTTTTGTGAATATTAACATGAAATTATTGAATACAACACGTTAAATAACACGGTTATTTATCCAATTTCAATGGTTTTTTGGCTGTCAGATATGACGTATTATCGTCGTTATTTAAACTCAACAATAAGAGAATAGTTAAATGGAAAAGTTCCCTATATTTGTTATAAATCATCCATATTTATTTTCATTGCTTTTTGTAATTTTAACATTGTTAATATGGAATATTTTTGGTGGAATGGTTGGTGGTGTTAAGTTGTTGACCGCGGACGAAGCGACTCAGCTTATTAATCGTGAAGATGCTGAACTAATAGATATACGAAGCCAAAAAGAATTTGAGAATGGCCATATCATTAATGCAAAAAATTTTAGTCTGCATGAATTGCCCGAAAAATTAAATAAGTACAGAAAAAATAACAGTAAGGGTATTATTTTTTATTGTTCCAATGGCAGTGTCTCACTTAAGGAAGCGCAAAAATTAGTGAAACAAGGTGAAGAAATGATCTATTGCTTAAGGGGAGGTATTGCATCATGGACAAATGCGAATTTACCCTTAACTAAAGGTTGAAAGGATGTTTAATAGATATTTGTGAAAATTATAATTTTAGAATAGGTTACATAATTATGGCCAAAGAAAAAAAGAAAATTGAAGAAACAACAGAAAGTCAATTCTCAATTCAAAAAATATATGTAAAAGATATATCTTTTGAGACACCAAATACACCTGATGCATTTAAAATGGAATGGAAACCTGTTGTAGATATGAATATAACCAATGAGGCTACACCGCTCGGCGATGATCTTTTTGATGTAGTTTTGTCTGTAACTCTAACGGTAAAGATTGATGATAAGGTAATATATTTGGTCGAAATTAATCAAGCCGGTATTTTCTTAATAAAAAACTTTCCAGAAGATTTATTGAGTCGTATGTTGGCGACATCTTGTGCAAACATTTTATTTCCATTCGCGCGTGAAGCAATTTCAGATACTGTAGTAAGAGGAGGTTTCCCTCAGTTATTACTTTCCCCCGTAGATTTTTTTGCTTTGTATGAAAAGCAAAGGGAACAAGCGTCAGAACAGGCAAAAGAAAGTACAACACACTAACCGGAATTTATAGAATAATGTCACAACCAGTTTTAGTACAAGGCGCTGGCTCATGGGGAACTGCATTGGCGTTAGTCCTTGCACGTAATAATCATCAAGTTTATCTCTGGGATATTGATTCAGATGTTATTGAGGATATAAAGCTACGAAGACATAATGCAAGATATTTGCCCGAAATTGAAATCCCAAAAAATATTTATCCAATTGTAAAATGTGAAGAGATTCCGCCTGAAATTAAAAAAGTAATCAGCGCAGTACCCAGTCATGCATTAAGAAGTAGTTTAAGTTTCTTAAAAACACTTGATATTAGTAGTATATGTATAGCCTCTAAAGGTTTCGAACCAGGAACACATAAATTAAGTCATAAAGTCGTCGAAGAAGTAGCCGATAATTGTTCAACGGCAGTTCTTTCAGGGCCTTCTTTTGCTTTAGAGGTGGCTAAAAAATTACCGACCGCGATAACAATAGCAGCAAAAGATAATAAAGTTGCACAAGATTTTTCAAGTCTTTTTCATACAGATTTTTTTAGGGTATATATGCATTCAGATTATATTGGCGTGCAGATTGGAGGCGCAGTAAAAAATGTAATGGCAATTGCTACTGGAATTTCAGATGGTTTGGGTTTTGGTAGCAATGCACGTTCTGCAATAATTACTCGTGGCCTAGCAGAAATTATTCGCTTGGGCTTATCAATGGGAGCTCAACAAGAAACTTTTATGGGGTTAGCCGGCCTTGGCGACTTAATATTAACTTGTACTGATGATCAATCTCGTAATAGACAGCTTGGGTTATTATTGGCTGAGGGTTTATCTGTAGAAGAAGCAAGCGGAAAAATTGGGCAAGAAATAGAAGGCCTTAATACCGCTAAAGAGGTAGAGGTTTTAGCAAGAAAAAATAAAGTTGAGATGCCAATATCCGAGCAAGTTTTAAACGTTATAAATTCTAAATACACAGTAGAAGAAGCAGTACAAAATTTGATATCTCGAGAACAAAAAATCGAGATTTAGCTAGCCAATTAGTAGATAAGGGATATTAAAAGTGAATTTTTCAAGCCGAAAAAAAAGAATATTAGATTCTTCTGATATTAATGCAAATAACAGATTAGATTGGAAAGAAAAGAGCAAATACTTTCATCAAGAGGACGTGAAGTATCTTTCTTTTATTATTCCAAAGAAATCAGAAGTTTTAGAGATTGGATGTGGTGTCGGAGATTTACTTTCATCACTAGAACCGGCTAGAGGTGTTGGTATCGATATAAGTGAATCTATGATTAATAATGCTAAGAAAAATTTTCCTCAATTTGAATTCGTGGTTGGTGATGTTGAGAACTTAGAATCTCTCGATAAAATAAATGGTACTTTCGATTATATTCTTCTATCAGATACGATTGGGTACCTAGATGACTGTCAGTCAACGCTTAATTTATTACATAAATTTTGTAAACGGGAAACTCGTATTATCATAAGTTATTATTCTTATTCATGGCAGCCTATTCTAAGGCTTGCTGAAATTTTAAAATTGAAAATACCTCAAATTGAATTAAATTTCCTACCGGCCGACGACATCAAGAACCTTATGACTTTAGCAGATTTTGATGTCGTACAAGAAGAATGGAAACAATTATTACCAATATCATTATTTGGAATTGGAAGTCTTATCAATAAATATTTAGCAACATTACCAATAATCAGAAGACTATGTTTAAGAAATTATATTGTAGGGAGATCTCTTAAAAAGGCGAATAATCAATATGAATCTTGTTCTGTAATAATTCCATGTAAGAACGAAAAGGGGAATATTGAGAGTGCTATCCTTCGTATTCCTGACTTCTGTGAAAATCTAGAGATTATTTTTATAGAAGGACATAGTCAAGATGGAACTTACGAAGAAATAAAAAAGATTAGTTCAAAGTATAATCATAAAAATATAAAAATATTACAACAGGATGGCTATGGGAAAGCCGATGCCGTTTACAAAGCTTTCGATCATTCAAATGGTGATATATTGATAATATTAGATGCTGATTTGACAGTACCCCCAGAGCAACTTAGTAAATTTTGGAATGCAATTACATCGGGTAAGGGTGAATATATTAATGGCAGTCGTTTAGTTTACCCAATGGAGAAAGATGCTATGAGGTTTTTAAATTTGATAGCAAATCAATTATTTTCTAAGATTTTTAGTTGGCTCTTGAATCAGCGTTATACTGACACGTTATGTGGAACAAAAGCATTATCACGCTCAGATTATAAAAGAATAAAAAGCAATCGATTATATTTTGGTGATTTTGATCCGTTTGGTGATTTTGATCTAATTTTTGGCAGTTCAAAACTAAATTTAAAAATGGTTGAAATACCGATCGAATATAAAGCTCGTATTTATGGAAAAACACAGATAGCACGTTTTCGACATGGATTACAGTTACTACGAATGGTTTTGT
Source organism: Legionellales bacterium (assembly GCA_002721165.1). Taxonomy (GTDB): domain Bacteria; phylum Pseudomonadota; class Gammaproteobacteria; order Eutrophobiales; family Eutrophobiaceae; genus UBA11869. The sequence continues at coordinate 114,336 of PBJS01000009.1, forward strand.
ATGGGTATCGTAAGTTGAAAGCGTTATGATTTATTGGTTTTTATCCAAAAGAATGATTAACAAAAAATATTGTTTTGGCCCACCATTACCGGAAATATTTTAATTTTTTTTAATTAGAATAAAAATTTATTTGTTTCCATGCTTCATAAATAATAATACTTACTGTATTTGATAGATTTAAACTTCTACTATTTTCTAACATAGGAATTTTTAGAATTTTTTCGGGTTTGAATTTATCTAAAATTTTTACTGGGAGCCCTCGAGTTTCTGGCCCAAATATAAAACTATCATTTTTGGTAAAATTACAATCTGAATAGTATTTTTTTCCTTTTGTAGAAATAGCATATAGGGAATTTAGGCCATTTTTTTTGATATAGTCATCATAATTATCATAGTGATAAACAATTGACCAATCGATATAATCTAATCCAGCTCGACGTAGCTCTTTTGCATTTATTTTAAAGCCAAGAGGATGAATTAAGTGCAGTTTTGCTCCTGTATTAGCGCAAAGGCGTATAATATTTCCAGTATTAGGTGGAATTTCTGGTTCAAATAGAACAACATTAAACATAGGCTAACTTTAAATATCTAAAAAAATAATACTCAATATGACAAAAAAATCTTCAAATGTGAAACAAAAGAAAAAACTTAGCATTGATTTTTGCGGGCTAGAATTTAACTCTCCATTGGTATTACTATCAGGATGTGTTGGTTTTGGCGAGGAGTATACACGGATTAATGGATTTTCTAATACTGACGTTGGCGCTATATGTTTAAAAGGAACCACACTTGAACCCCGTTTGGGTAATTCCCCCCATAGAATCACCGAGACCTACATGGGTATGTTAAACGCAATAGGATTGCAAAACCCAGGGACAAAAGTAGTCGTTGATAAATACTTACCTAATCTTGATTTTTCTGAAACACGTTTCATAGCCAATTTATCAGGGACAACGATTGATGAGTATAGAGAAATAACAAAAATATTTAATGATTCTCCAATTGATGCAATGGAAATTAATATTTCTTGTCCAAATGTTAAGAAGGGCGGTCTCGAATTTGGGAATGATCCTATAATGTCGGCAAAAGTTGTCGAGGCTTGTAGAAAAGCTACAAAGAAACCACTAATAACAAAATTATCACCGAATCAGACTGATATTGCAGAAAATGCTAAATGTTGCATAGAGTCGGGGACTGATGGTTTTGCTGTTATAAATACAATGACAGGAATGGCGATCGATATAGAAAAACGTAAACCTATAATTGATAATAATCAAGGCGGACTATCGGGACCGGCAATTAAACCTATCGCACTATTAAAAGTTCACCAAGTTTATGAAGTAGCTAAGCAATACAATATACCAATAATAGGGCAAGGAGGGATCAGAACAATAGAAGATGCTATAGAATTTATCATAGCTGGTTCAACCGCTGTTGGTATTGGCACAGCATTATTTTATGAGCCACTAGTTTGTTCAAAATTAAATCAAGGAATAATTGAATATTTAGATAGAAATAATTTAAATAGTGTTTCTGATCTTATTGGAACATTAGAATTAAATAATTAATTTTCTATAAAATCTATAATTTATTTTTTTGAGAAATAATCATTGCCTGATTTCTAAAGCCGTTTTTAAGGTCTCCAGTTACCCCTTCTTCTTTATAAAATATTAATTTCCAGTCACTAAAAAATCTTAATAATTCATTTTCATCCAATTGGTAGTCGGGATTTTTTGGACCAGATTTATCAATTCTATTTTTTGTAAACGTTTGATAAAAAATTAATCCATTACTTTTTATTGATTTTTTTATATTTTTTATTAACTTACGATCAAGAAATTTACTGACGACTATTACATCGAATGTATTTGGCTGTGGCGGATGTTTTAATACATCTCTAACTTCACAGCAAACTTTTAAGTTTAACTGCTTTGAGTGAATAGATAGTTTTTCTAATGCTAATTCAGATATATCCCAAGCTGTAACTTGTAGTCTATTCTCAGCAAGACATATTGCATTTAAGCCAAATCCACAGGCAAGGTCTAGTGCATCACCGTTTTTTGGTAATAGGTGTTGATTAAAAAAAAGAACATCAGAGGGGCGGGTAGATACTTCTACATTAGAATTGTAGTACTTATTCCATTTATTTTTGATTTTATTATTCAATGTCGCCAAAAAGCAGGTGTAAATAAAACTAAGAGTGTAAATATTTCAAGTCGACCTAATAGCATAGCAAAGCACAAAATCCATTTAGCAAAGTTGTTAATTGCATAATAATTTTGACTAACTTCACCTAAACCAGGTCCAAGATTATTCATACAGGCGGATAGAGCTGAGAATGCAGTTGTAAAGTCAATTTCAGTTGCCATTAATGCTAGCAGTAAGATTGTAAATATAACAACATAGACAGCTAAAAAACCCCATACTGCNTCAATAATACGTTCAGATATTGGTTTATCACCGATTTTAATAGTAAAAATTGCATTAGGGTGGATAAGTCTTTTTATTTCACGCATCCCTTGTTTAAAAAGCAATAATACTCTTATAACCTTAATCCCTCCGCCGGTTGAACCTGCACAAGCACCAATAAAACAAGAAATAATTAGCAATAGAGGTATGAATCCTGGCCAATTATGGAATTCAGCTGTTGTGAAACCTGTTGTTGTCGCAATGGAAATAGTTTGAAAAATACTATCTCTAAATGCCTCTCTTATAGTTTCATAATTACCCCCAATCACATTATAACCAGAGCATACAATACAAATAATCAGTAATATTTTTAAATATGTGCGTAATTCATCATCGGCAAAATATGATTTAAGATTTGCATTTTTAAATGCAAGAAAATGTAAACTAAAATTAATACCTGAAGCTAACATAAAAAATATTGCCACTAACTCAATTAAACCATTATTAAAATAACCTATACTTTGATCATGCGTTGAAAATCCACCGATCGAGACAGTAGAAAAGCTATGAGCAATCGCATCAAAAGAATTCATTCCAGCGAGGTAATATGAAAATGCACAAGCTATAGTCATAGTTAAATAAATATACCAGAGGGATTTTGCTGTTTCTGTAATTCTGGGAGTCAGCTTAGTATCTTTCACTGGTCCTGGCGTTTCAGCTCGATATAATTGCATCCCTCCAATACCTAGCATGGGTAATATCGCGACAGCTAAAACAATGATCCCCATACCTCCAAGCCATTGTAGTTCTTGTCGATAAAAAAGAATTGATTTTGGTAAGTTATCAATTTCAGTAATAATTGTTGCTCCTGTGGTCGTAAGTCCTGAAATTGATTCAAATATTGCGTTTGTAACTGACAAATTAGGAGTAGTTGATAATAATAAAGGTATGCTACCCGTTATTCCAAGACCAACCCAAAAAAGAACAACAACAAAAAAACCATCACGTAATCTTAAATCGTTTTTAAAGTTCCTTACTGGCAGCCAAAAGGCTATACCAGTAAAAAGTATAATTACAAATGCAAGAAAAAACGCAAAGATTGAACCATCATTAGTAATAAAAGAGATTATTAACGGNGGTATCATAGTTAAACTAAATAGAGAAAGTAAAATACCTAATATTCGGAGAATTACTGCATGCTGCATGGTTATTTTCTCTCTTAGTTTATCTTAATTTACAGAAATGTAATGTCCACTTGAAACAACGATTCAACTTTTTTAACATGTTTTTTGTCNGATACAACCAAAATTAGATGATCATTCGTTTCTATTATTATTTTTTTCTTAGCCATTAGTACATCTTCCCCACGAACTATAGCTGCAATTGTTGTTCCTTCTGGTAATTCTATATCTTGTATTTTTTTCCCGACTACTTTAGATGATGATTCGTTTCCATGAGCAATAGCTTCTATAGCTTCAGCAGCGCCTCTTCTTAAAGAGTGTACGACTACAACATCTCCCTTTCTGACATGTGCAAGCAAACTACCTATAGTTGCTTGTTGAGGTGAAATAGCAATATCGATTGTATTACTTTGTACAAGATCTACATATGCCGCTCGATTAATTAGAGCCATTACTTTTCTTGCTCCAAGCCGTTTTGCAAGCATCGAAGAAATTATGTTAACTTCGTCTGCATTAGTTAAAGCACAGAATACATCAGAATTGTCTATATTTTCTTCGTCTAATAATTCTTCATCTGTAGCATCACCATTTAATACAATAGTATTTTTTAGTTTTTCAGCTGCACGCGATGCTTTATTTGGGTCCAATTCTAGTAACTTTATTTTATATTCATTTTCTAATGATTCAGCCAAACGTAAGCCGATATTACCACCACCAGATATCATAATATTCTTGAGAGGTTTGTCTTTAATTCGAATGTGTTGTAAAAGTTTGTCCATTGATTTTTGTGAGCTGATAAAAAATATTTCATCATCAGCTTTGATTACAGTGTCAGCATTAGGNATTATAGGTTTCCCGCTACTATAGATAACGGCAATTTTATATTCGATATCTTTAAGTCTTTCTTTTAATTGACGAAGCGAGAGTCCTTCTAAAACACCACTATAGGAAGCACGTATAACAACCATTTGCACTTTTCCATCGGCAAAATCGAGTACTTGAAGTGCACCTGGATGCTTTATTAATTGTTGTATTTGTTCTGTAACTAATCTGTCAGGACTAATAAGGACATCTACTGGTAACGCTTCTTGGGCAAACAAAGGGTGGTTTTTTAAATATTCTATTTCCCTAATTCGTGCAATTTTTGTTGGTGTATGAAATAGTGTATAGGCAACTTGGCAAGCGATCATATTTACTTCATCACAATTTGTGACAGCTAAAATCATTTCGGCATCTTTCGCGCCAGCTTTCTCAAGTATTGAGGGGTGAGATGCTACTCCAGTAACTGTCCTTAAATCAAAACGTTCACTAATTGATTGTAACGCTATTGGATTGACATCAACCAAGGTTATATCGTTATCCTCATTTACAAGGTTAGCAGCTACAGATGAGCCTACTTGGCCGGCCCCGAGAATAATGATTTTCATTTTAAATTAATTCCCAGTGTTTTTAGTTTTCTATAAAGGTGTGTACGCTCGATACCAATCTCATTTGCTAATTTACTAACATTACCATTTGCTTTTTCTAATTGATACATAAGATATGCTTTTTCGAAATTTTCTCTAGCATCTCGCAACGGAAGATCTAAATTAAATATTTCAGTATTATATTGTTTTTCATGTACTTCAGATTTTTTTAAATATGATTCAATTTCATCCACATTAATTATTTCTTCTGTCCCCATGATTAACAAACGTTGAACGAGATTTTTCAATTCACTTTCATTTCCTGGCCATTTATAGCTTCGTAAACGATTTTGTGCCGAGACACTAAATTTTCTATATGGAAGTGATTCAAACTCTATAAATTGATTTACATAGTATTCAAGCAATTCAGGAATATCTTCGAAATGTTCATGTAACGAAGGAATATTTATTGGTAACACATTCATTAAATAATACAATTCATCAATAAACACACCTTCCTTTATTAATAGTTCGATATCGTAACGTGTCGCCGCAACCACCCTGATATTCAAGTTTATAGGTTTAGAACCACCTATTCGTGTGTATTGTTTTGTTTTTAATACATCAAGAAAATAAGATTGTAGGTTTGTACTGAGTTCCCCAATGTCGTTAATAAACAATGTCCCCTCTGCAGCATTATCTAGTAAACCTTCTTGTGTTTGATCGTTTTCCACAAAACCAAATAGCTCTTTTTGTGGATTTTCACTATTTAGTGTTGAAATATTTACGGTTAAAAAAGGTTTATCAGAACGTGAACTAAGNGAATGAAGATACCTTGCTAATAGTTCCTTATTTGTTCCTGATTCACCTCTCATTAAAACATACGCATCATGTTTTGCAATTTGCGATAATTGAGATTTCAAATTATTGATTACTTTACTTTTACCAATAGGCTCTAGCTTCGACATCGTAATTTGATTTAATTTTAAATTTTCACTCTTTAGAGAATAAGTTTCTAGAGCGTGTTTAATTGTCAATAATAATTTTGCAGTAGAAAGTGGTTTTTCTATAAAGTCATAAGCTCCATTACGTGTTGCCTCAACGGCCGTTTCAACATTCCCATGACCAGACATCATAATAATAGGAGTTTTTTGGCCAAATGAATTTTTCCATTCTTTAAGTAAAGTAATACCATCAATATCTGGCATCCAAATATCTAATAATATTAAATCGGGCCTAGTTTTTGTGATAGATTGACGAGCTATTGTTGCGTTTTCAGCTACACTAACACTAAATCCTTCATCCTCAAGAATTTCTTGAACCAGATTTCGAATATCTGGCTCATCATCAACAACAAGAATGTGTCGCTTACTCATTTTAGTTTATTTCTTATATATAACTAACTAAATAAATTTACCGGAAGTCTTATTACAGCGCATGCGCCATTTTGTTCTCTATTATTTTCGAGCCAAAAAGTACCCGAATGTTCATCAATAATTTTTTTCACTATAGCAAGCCCTAATCCTGTTCCTTTCTCCTTTGTTGTTATATAAGGCTCAAGTAAGCTACTTTCAACGGCTGGATCTATCCCAGGCCCACTATCTATTATGCGTATCTCAATTATTTTATTATCCTCAATATTTAGAGTTTTAGCACTTATTTTCAACGAATTATCATCACCCATTGCGTTGGCATCAACCGCATTTGTGAGAACATTATTTAACACTCGCCTTAGCTTTTTTTCATCACCATATATTTTTGGTAGATTGGCCTCGATATTCGTTTCTATTTCGCTACCATGATGCATGTTACTAAATAAATCTACACCTTCTTCTAGTAAGCGAACAATTTCAATTTCTTCTTTTACAAAAACCTCCGTTCTAGCATAATCAGAAAAATCATTTACCATGACTTTCATTGTTTCAACTTGTTGTATGATTGTGTTTGTCATTCTGTCAAGCATCTCAACATTATTCGAATCTAAACTCGAGAGATATTTATTTCTCAATCGCTCAGCAGCTAATTGAATCGGTGTAAGTGGATTTTTAATTTCATGCGCGAGTCGACGAGCTACTTCACTCCATACAGCATCTCGTTGTCCTTGAACTAAAGCAGTAATTTCATCAAAGACTACGATATGCTTACTTACTAAGTTATCGTAGCCTGTNAGTATTGAACCGTTGATCATCAGAATTTGGTTGCCTGTTTTTTCAGATAAATTTATTTGCTCTCGCCAATCATCAGTTTTTTCATTGATATTATTTGAAATGCATTCAAAAAAGTTTTTTAATTTTGGAAATTTATTTACCATATCATTTATGTTTTTTTCGTTTAAAGTGTCTATTTCAATTTGTAATATTTGAGCTGCACTGATATTTGATTTTTCTATTTTCCCATTTTTGTTTAAAACTATAACTCCGGAAGATAATCTAGATAAAATTGTTTCAAGATAAATTTGTTGTGACTCTGCNTCTTCTTGACTATTTTTAGCAGTATCTCTTGCTTGTGATATTTTATCTGTCATATCGTTAAATGATGCTACAAGAAATCCTAACTCATCATTACTCGGCACAGGTAACTTTGTGTTGTAATTACCTTTTGCAATTGCCCGAGTTCCTTGCGCTAAATCTTTAATTGGGGCTGATAATGTACGAGCTGAGTAAAATGCTGCCCAAACTGCGCTAAATACGCTGAATAAAAGGACTAAGGTAAGTATTATTATAAAACTGAATTTTAATTGCTCACGTAGATACGATAATTCTTGGTACTCTATGTAGGATGTTTGTACATTAGCAGCAAGTTGGTTCATTCTTTCTGATATCGGGTACAGTGCTTGTATAATTTTTTCTTTTTTACNGATGCCAACTGCTGGAAGATTTACAGCAGTTCTAATAAGCAGACCTTTATTTTTAATCAAATCTAAGCCTATGTAACTATTATTTTGCATTAGTTGGAGCAGTATAGTTTCTTCTGGTGTATCGGGGACAAGGCTTTTTGTATCCTCAGAGCTTGAAACAACAATTACCCCTTTTTTAGTTAATAAGGTTAGTTCATTGGCATTGATGCGTTCTCTGATTTGATCGATATAAAATNGTAATTCAGATTCATTCTTTTCGCCCAACTCTTCTGCAATTTTTTCTGTTGTATTCAAAAGTTCCCGCATCCGAACATCTAAAGCAAGACGACTTAATTCAAGTGAGTCATCAAGCGCCTGTTCAACTCTTAAATCAAACCAACTATCAATACCACGATGTAAAAAATCTAGAGAAAAATAATAGACTACTAATACCGGCGTCACTGAGAGTAGCGAGAATAAGATTACAATTCTAATCGCCATTCGCGATCCAATTACTTGATTTTTTAACTGACGAATAAGGCGTTTTAGGTTAAGTATGATTAAGATACTAAGACTAATTAACCCAAGAGTGTTAAATAAAAGTAAACCTAAGTAGAAACGATCAAATAAATCTGAGTTTTGTAAAGTTTTACTCATCATCAAAAGTGATGAGAGCATGAAGACAAACAAACATAACCCTATAAATGTTATTAGTTTACTACCCTTTTTTATTCTCATATTTTCCACCTATACCACTGACTTGAAATATTCCAATCTGATGAAAAATATGCACGAGGCCTTAAAGGGCTTGGTAATGAGTCTACGTTTAGAAATAAACGAATTCTTGCTGAATAGTTTATATTCTTTTTTAATTTATTTTTATCAAATAATTTCATTTTAGATATTTTACTAATAGCATTAACAGCAGAATCAAAATTTTTGTAGTAATTGACAATTCCATTATTTAGATTAGTTACTAAAAAATTTTCTGTTAATGGCTTATGTTCGAGTTTATGCACCAAAGTTTTTTTAAACACAATTTTATTCCAAAGCCATTTACGTTTCTCGAGTAATTGAAAATCTGTATGCATTTCTAACGAGATTCCTTGACGTAGTGCTTTATAAGCTTCTTTGGTCAATTTAAGTTCTGAATATGAGTCTAAATAAATGATGTCATTATCAATGTAGGTTTTCGTCGAAACTATATTTATATTAGCAGCATATGTTAATTCATATGAGAANATCATTAATATAATCATATAAATTAAGTTTATTTTTTTTATATTAATTAGCATTTAACACTCTTTACGAGACAGGCNTAAAAAAACCCATCCATATTATTTTCTCCNGGAAGAATTTGTGTGCCATAGGTAGTATCATTNCCCCATTTTTTTGTAATTGATTTTAAGCTACACTCAGAATGATTTTTTAAAAATTTTTTTATTAAGTTACAGTTTTCTTGATTAAGAATAGAACAAGTCGCGTATAAGAGTAAGCCGTTATCTTTTAATGTTTTCCAAAGTGATGTTAAAAGTTTCATCTGTAATTTATTAATTTCAATTATTTCATCCTCAGTTCTCAATAATTTTATTTCTGGGTGCCTACGTATAACCCCAGTTGCGGAACATGGTATATCAAGTAAAATTCTGTCAAATTTTTCCCCATCCCACCATCTATCAGTATTCATAGCATCTTCTTCACTTACATTCGCCTGCAACCCGATTCTATCTAAAGTACTTCGTAATTTTCTTGCACGAATTTTATCTTTTTCTATAGCCAAAAGGTTTTTTATTTTTGGTTCTGATTCAAGAATATGTGAAGTTTTTCCGCCAGGCGCAGCACATGCGTCAAGGACATTGTGATTGGGTTTAAGGTCAAGCAATCCAACTGCAAGCTGGGCGGCTAGATCTTGTACGGAAAGGTCACCTTCAAAAAAACCCGGTAACTTTTCAACATTTGTTGGTTCTTTAAGTAAAATACCGTCAGACGAATATTTCGTCTCTTCCCCTGTAATACCTACTTTCCTTAGTTTATTAAGATAATTTTTTCTACTATTACGAAGTTTGTTAACACGAATATACATTGGCGGACGTTCATTGTTTGCGGAAAGTATATCCCTCCAATTTTCAGGCCAGTCCCCTTTGATTTTCTTAATTAACCATTCNGGGTGTGCAAATTTAATTATTTTATTTTCAAAAATTTTATATTGTATATTTTTTGATTCTCTAAGATACCTTCTTAGTACTGCATTGACTAATCCTTTTGCCCACTCCATGTTTATTTTTGTACAAGCTTCAACCATTTCGGATACTACAGCATGATTAGGAGTCCGCATGTGTATCAGTTGATAGAGACCAATTATTATTAGGTATTTAAGTGTTCGATCTTTATTTTTTATTGGTTTTTCAACTAACTGACTAAGAATATATTCGAGTTGTGTATACCAACGTAATGTCCCAAATGTTATTTCTTTAATCAAAGACTCGTCCNTTCCTACTTTTTTAATTGCTTCNTTGTTATCTAATACAATTTTTAGAGGTAAATTTTTTTCTATTACTTCTTTGATAATTTCAATGGCAATTATACGAGAGGACATAAGATATTTATTTTATTAATTATGAAGACTTACTATTAACGAAGTTAGTATGACTATTTAGAAAATCCTTTGCTGAAATTATTTTTTTCCCTGGTAACTGTAATTTAGTTATAGAAATAAGGTCTTGGCTTGTCATTATATCCAGTGTTAATTTTTCATTTAATATGGTCCCAGGTTTTAACTTAGTTGCGCTAGTTTTTATTTTTGCTTCCCATATTTTCATATCAATACCTTTGAGATTTGTATGTGTTACAGGGACCGGATTATAAGCACGAATTTTTCTTTCCAATTCTATTGCTGGTTTATTCCAATCTAACTTTGCATCTTCTCTTCCAATTTTTTTTGCGTACGTAGCTTTTTCATTATCTTGATTAGTTGGAATAAGTTTATTCGTTATAATTTTTTTTAGAGTCTCGTTTATATGTTCTGCACTAATGTTTGCTAACTTGTCATGTAGAGTAGCACCNGTATCATTATCATTTATCGGGCAACTGATTTGTTTCAAAATAGGACCAGTATCTAAATTTTCATTCATTTTCATAATCGATATACCAGTTACTTTATCTCCCGCCTCAATAGCACGTTGAATAGGGGCAGCACCACGCCAACGCGGTAGTAATGAGGTATGTATATTGATACACCCAAATTTTGGCTTTGTTAAGATTTTCGGTGTGAGCACTAGGCCATAAGCAACAACTAATAATAAGTCATAACTTTCTAAAGCATAAGACTCGAGTTCTTTTGGGTTTTCCGGTTGGAATATTTCAATATTATTTTTAATCGCACACATCTTTACTTCACTTTGTTTAATTTTATGTCCCCTTCCAGATGGACGATCAGGTTTAGTAAAGATAGCGTTAATATTGTATTGATCTGAATCAATAATAGATTCAAGAACTATTCGGGCAATCTCAGGAGTTCCTGCAAATGCTAGTTTTAACTTCGGATGTCTCACAGTATTTTATTAAGAGACTTATTTTCGAGTCGTTCAGATTTTTTAAAACGATTATTTTCTATTTTTTGTTTATGGATTTTTTTCTTTAAACGATTACGTTTTAAAGGAGATAGGTAATCGATGAATAATTTACCATCTAGATGATCAATTTCGTGTTGTATACAAATTGCTAAAAGACCATCAACTTTTTTTGTAATGATTTCATTTTTGATTGTGGAGTAACGAAACTCTATATTTTTTGCACGTTCAACAACATCAAAATAATCGGGTACTGACAAACAACCTTCTTGCGTAACTTCCTTTCCCTCCAATTTTAATATTTCAGGATTGATTAGAATTATTGGTTCATTTTTATCTTCAGATAGGTCAATAACCACAATCCTTTCTTGTATATTAACTTGGGTTGCTGCCAAGCCAATACCTCCTTCCGAATACATGGTTTCAAGCATATTTTCGGCAATAACACATATTTCCGGTCCGATTTCCGTGACTGGAACNGCTTTTAATCGGAGCCTTTCGTCTGGAAAATGCAAAACTTTAAGTATTGTCATCGCAACTTTTGCCCTAAAAAATCATTTAACTTACTGATAGTATACAGGAAAATGAGTTTTCTTTGATCAGAGAGATAAACAAATTGACTATCTTACTGACATTTTACTCAGCTTTTTGATAATCTACATCCGTAAGATTATGTAAGGTAGCAGAGATGCTTAATAAGATTCTAATTTCATTCGTAATTTCGCTGCTATTTTTTTATGCAAATGCAGGCGAAATAGAGCTGAACCCTGAACATCCGGAGAAATATACGGTTGTCAAAGGGGACACGCTTTGGGATATTTCGGCGCGTTTTTTAAAGAAACCATGGCGTTGGCAGGAAATTTGGCAAGTAAATCCACAAATAAAAAACCCTCATTTAATCTACCCCGGAGATTTAGTTGCGCTNACTTTTCAAGATGGACAGCCAGTTCTAAGCCTTGAACGGGCAGGGGAGATAACATCTGGTAGAAATGTAAAACTTTCTCCAACCGTGCGGAGTTATGAGAAAACTGAGGCAATACCACCCATTCCTGTCGATGCTATTCAACAATTTTTGAAATGGCCGCTAATTTTTGAAGAAGATGAGATGGATGATTGGCCATACATTGTGTCAAGTTATGAAGGGCATCTAATCGCATCGGTAAATAATACAATTTATATTAGAGGTTTGTCGGATGACGTGGAAACGAATCAATATTCTATCTATCGCAAAGGACCTGCATATGTAAATTTGAAAAAAGATAAGGATGAGGAGGATGAAGTACTTGGTTATGAAGCAATATATGTGGGCCAAGCTATTATGCAAAAAAAAGGTGACCCAGCATCGGCTGTAATAACTTCGGTAGATCGGGAAGTTTTAACGGGCGATCGATTAATTCCTAATTCTGATCAAAAAGTAAATATTGAATTCACACCAAGCTCTAATAAAACTCAACTTGAGGGCAATATTTTATCTGTGTTGACAGGAATATCAGAATTGGGCGGTGTAGCACAAATTGGACAATACCAAGTCGTAGTTTTAAACATTGGCGAAAGTAGTGGAGTAGAACCAGGCAATGTATTTGGAATATATCAAAGTAATCTTGAAGTAATAGATACGATAGGCCCAAACCAACCAAAAAATATAGCAGTGGAAGATGAAAAGAGAATTAAATTTGAACGTGAAGACACACATTTTGTTGATCGGGAACTAAGTAAATTAGTTAATGGAATTAGAAATGCTTTTAATAAATTTGATAATAGATTTCCGGAATTTGCAAATAGAAAGTCAAACTCAGAAACTATATTGTTACCAGAAGAGTATGTCGGCAATATGATGGTTTTTAGAACTTTTGATAAGATAAGTTACGCACTAGTTATGGAAATTAATGGCCCAGTACATGTTTTAGATACAGTTAGAAGTTTATGAGTATTTTATTTTTAATAGATTTGATATAACAAATATATTTCTTTAGTCTAAACTTTAATAATTGAGATGGATTACTTATGAAAGAATCAGTTTTAGATGTACTCATATATTTATTTGACCACTATATTGAGCAGGAGCTTGAGGTAATACCTAACCAAAAAGATTTAAAAAGTCAGCTGAATCAAGCTGGTTTTGCTGATATTCAAATTGATAAGGCTATTGATTGGCTGGAAGGACTTGCTGTAAAAAAAGATGAAATTGATGTTGGCGATGCTTGCTCTGGATCGACAAGAGTTTTTAGTGGCATTGAAAATGAAAGGCTTGATGTCGAATGTAAGGGTTTTTTGATTTTTCTTGAACAATCTGGCGTGTTAGATTCTGAAGATCGTGAACTTGTTATTGATAGGGTGTTGGCACTTGAAACTGATACGATAGAATTACAACAGCTTAAATGGGTTGTGTTGATGGTTTTATTTAATAGACCAGGAAAAGAAGCGGCATTTGCTTGGATGGAAGACATTATCTTAGACAAAGTCAGCAATGTAGTTCACTAAANGAACAAAATAAAATTGTTCTTAATTAATTATTTTTTAAATTAGTATCCTTTAACGATTAACTATATATGTCAAATTCATTGGTAGTTGTTGAGTCGCCCTCAAAATCTAAAACACTTGAAAGTTATTTGGGTAAAGATTTCAAAGTTTTGGCATCTTATGGCCATGTTAGAGATCTTTTACCTAAAAAAGGCGCAGTCGATCCTGATAATAATTTTGCAATGATTTATGAGGGTATCGAAAGAAATGAAAAAGCAGTGAATGCGATTAAAAAGGCACTAAAAAAAGCTGACACACTATATTTAGCAACAGATCCTGACAGAGAAGGCGAAGCAATTTCATGGCATCTACATGAACTGTTAAAAGAAAATGGCTGTCTTGAGAATAAGGAAGTTCATAGAGTCGCATTTTATGAAGTAACCAAAAGCGCAGTACAAGAGGCAATAAATAACCCAAGAGAATTATCATCAAACTTAGTTGATGCACAACAAGCAAGACGTGCTCTTGATTATTTAGTNGGATTTAATTTATCTCCATTACTGTGGAAGAAAATACATAAGGGTNTATCTGCAGGACGTGTTCAGTCACCAGCATTAAGGATGATCGTTGAGCGTGAAAAAGAAATAGAAGACTTTATTGCTAGAGAATATTGGACAATAGAGTCAGATTTAGAATTTGGCGGGTCTGAATTTCTAGGTAAATTAACAGAGTTTAACAGTGAAAAAATCAAAAAATTTACTATAGAGAATACAGAACAAGCATTATCAATAAAATCTNCTCTTGAAAAGGCGTCGACAGGGGAGTTACTAGTAAAAAATGTTAAAAAGACACAAAGCAAACGTCAGCCTACTGCTCCTTTCATAACGTCAACATTGCAACAAGAAGGAATAAGAAAACTTGGTTTTACAGCAAAATTTACAATGAGAGTTGCGCAACAGTTGTATGAAGGTATCGATATCGGCGAAGGTTCAGTTGGTTTAATCACTTATATGAGAACCGATTCTGTTAATCTTGCTGAAGAGGCGCTAAGAGAAATACGTGATTTTATTTCTTCTCGTTATGGTAAAAAATCATTACCAGATGAACCAAGGGTCTTTAAGAAAAAATCTAAAAATGCTCAAGAAGCACATGAGGCAGTAAGACCTACATCGGTAACTAGGGTGCCTAACGACATAAAGGGTAGTTTGACAGATGAACAATTCAAATTGTATGAGTTGATCTGGAAAAGAACTATGGCTAGTCAGATGACTCATGCAACTATTGATTCTGTCGCTGTTGATATGTCCTGTGGCGATGGTAATTCATTCAGGGCTAATGGTTCGTCAATAGCTGATCCTGGTTTTATGCAAGTATATCTTGAAGGTGTCGATGATTCAGACAATGGCGAAGACGATGAAAAAATGCTGCCCCAACTAACAGAAGGCGAAAAAGTTAAACTAAAACAAATAAGAAATGAACAACATTTTACAGCTCCGCCACCACGTTACTCCGAAGCATCATTAGTTAAATCTTTAGAAGAGTATGGTATTGGAAGACCATCGACATATGCCAACATTATATCAACTTTAAGGGACAGAGAGTACGTTGAAGTAGAAGCNAAGCGTTTTCATCCAACTGATGTTGGAAAATTAGTTAATAATTTTTTGACAGCGCATTTTAGTGATTATGTTGATTATGAATTTACTGCAAAACTTGAGGATGATTTAGACGCTATCTCTCGAGGAGAAAAAGAATGGGTGCCATTAATGAAAAATTTTTGGGATTCTTTCAACAGCCAAATTCAGGATAAAGAGGAAAAAGTAACTCGAGAAGAGGCTATTCAGGCGAGAGTTTTAGGCAATCATCCGAAATCTGGTTTAGAAGTTTCAGTGAGAATTGGACGTTACGGACCTTATGCGCAAATTGGGACTAAAGATGATGAAGATAAACCAAAATTTGCAGGTTTACGCCGTGAAGTTAAAGATCCAGTCAGTGGTGAGGTTATCCAGCCAGCACAAAAATTAGATAAGATAACTCTTGAAGAAGCATTGGAACTCTTTAAGTTACCGAGGCTTTTAGGCGAGACAGAAGAAGGAGAGGAAGTTGCGGCAAGTGTAGGTCGTTTTGGTCCTTACATTCGATATGGTGGTAAATTCGTATCTTTAAAAAGAGAGGACGATCCTTACACTGTTACGCTCGAACGTGCATTAGAGTTAGTAGCTGAAAAGAAAAAGGCTGATGCTGAAAAACAAATAAAGTTATTTGAAGAAGAGGGAATATCTATTTTGAATGGCAGATATGGCCCCTATGTAACCAATGGTAAAAAGAATGCCAAGGTACCAAAGGATGTAGAGCCAATAAGTTTAAGTCTCGAGCAATCAATCGCTCTTCTAGAAGCAGCTCCTGCAAGAGGGACACGCAGAGGTAAGAAAAAGACACGTGCGACCTCAAAAAAGAAAGCTTCAGCAAAAAAGAAAGCTTCAGCAAAAAAGAAAGCTTCAGCAAAAAAGAAAGCTTCAGTTTCAGAAGAGCTAAAAGTTGAAGAAGGCTAAAAAATCCCAATCTTATTTTTAAAGTTCTTATGAATAAACTGCATATGCAGAAAGCAATTAGTACCTGTAGAGCAGGAGGCGTAATTGCTTACCCTACTGAAGCCGTATTTGGACTAGGGTGCATACCGATATATGAGCATTCTGTTCGTAGAATTATAAGACTGAAAAGACGATCTATACGAAAAGGGCTAATTTTAGTTGCTAGTGAGACTGAACAACTTGAAGAATTTGTCGATTTTTCTAAGATTAAAAACTTAAAAACCGTTTTTGATAGTTGGCCAGGACCAATAACATGGCTTATCCCATCAAGACAGACAACACCTTTTTGGCTGACTGGGGAGCATAAAACGCTCGCGGTAAGAGTTAGCTCGCATAATCTAATTAAGTCACTTTGTACTGATTTGGGGCCAATAGTTTCAACAAGTGCTAATCCTAATAATGCTCGTCCAGCTAGGTCTTCACAACGTGTAAGGTCTTATTTTCATCAAAAAATTGACTACGTTATACCGGCGAAAATTGTGAATAATAAGAATCCGACTGAAATTAGAGATGCCCAGACGGGGAATATTTTGCGTTCAAGCTAAATATTGCTAATACGCTTATTGACAGTGGTTAGGGATTATTCGAGAATGGCCGGCTTGGATTTTTGGAGGGGTACCCAAGCGGTCAACGGGGGCAGACTGTAAATCTGTTGGCTCAGCCTTCGTAGGTTCGAATCCTACCCCCTCCACCAGAACAAATTTGTTTTGTTGGAGCTTATTGTGGGTATTGGTTGTGGGACATATACGACAGATTTGGAAAGCTGAAAAATAAGGAATGTTGATTGACTCGCTAGATAAAGATTTAGGATGAATCGGGTATTTCAATCAAATATTGATTGTAAATGTACGATATAAACTAGGCGGGTGTAGTTCAATGGTA
>PBJS01000010.1 GCA_002721165.1 Legionellales bacterium
CCCCAAGCGGGTTCACGAACATCTCCTTGGTGTAATCCGAGTCGCTGTTTAATCCTACCATCAACGGATATTGCGGCTAATTGACCCCCACGTCTTCCGGTTGTTGCATAAATTACCATGCTTCCATTTGGGGCAAAACTTGGCGATTCATCTAAAGGCCCGTCAGTTAGTACATTAATATAGCCACTAGTAAGATTGAGTAAAGCAATATGATATGAGCCACCTGTAGAGTGCACTAAAGTAATAAATTTTCCGTCAGGTGAGTATCTAGGTCGGGCATTGTAAGCACCTTCAAAACTTAATCTTTTAGCTTTCCCATTTTTAACAGCAACTTCATAAATTTGTGGGCTACCGCTTCGATCAGATGTAAAAGCCAATTTTTTTCCATCGGGAGACCATATCGGTTCTGTGTCAATTCCATTATTTTGAGTAATACGTTTCAGTGATTTTGTAAGTAAATTCATGGTGTAAATTTCAGTATTACCATCCTTTGATAGAGTTAGCGCTAAATGAGAATCGTCCGGCGACCAGTTTGGCGAACTGTTAATACCCGAAAATTTCGATACCTGTGTTCGATTACCAGTTGAAATATCCTGAATAAAAACTGAAGAATTTTTTCCTTCGAAAGATACATATGCAATCTTTTTCCCATCATTTGACCATGACGGAGAAAGCAGAGGTTCTGGTGATTCAACTAAAACCTTTGCATTGTAACCATCAGCATCGGCAATATGAAGCGCGTGTGTTTTTTTCTTATTATTTTGTTTTACTGTGATATAAGCAACACGAGTATTAAATGCACCCTCAATTCCAGTTAATTTTTCAAAAATAATATCGCTAATTTGGTGTGCCACTCTTCTTAGAAGATTTGGCTTTGTTGGTATACGAAAACCAGCAATTTGTTTTTTACGATAGATATCAACTAAACGGAAACTTACATCATAGGCGCCAGAATCTGTCAGAGTAAGATTTCCAATTACAATATTTTCCATCCCAAGTTTTCGCCAATCGCCAAAATTTATAGCGTCATATTCCGACGGATTTTGTGGCAGGTCTTCTACGTCCATAACATTAAATCTTCCGCTGCGGGCAAGATTGTTCGTGATTATTTCTGACATATCTATTGGCGCAATATTACTTGATTGTGACCAGCCAAAAATTGCAACTGCAATAGGAATCGGCTCTTCTACGCCTTCTGTTATTTTTATATCAAGTACAGCGTATGATTTAAATGGTGTTAATAAAAAGCAAATTAAAAATAATTTAGTAAAGTTTTTCATAATTTCTATTATATTTCTATGGCTCAAAGGTTATTCGTATTGTACGCATTTTATTAAATAATCTAATTTCATCTGGTACAGGTAGTGGCGATGCTAAATAGACGGCTTGCTCTGCTCTTTGATCAAATAAATCATTTCCGCTTTTTTCGACGATATTTGATTCTATCACTTTTCCACCCTCAATCATTCTGATAAGAATTACACAAGATAATCCTTCCTTTAGATTAGTCTCGTTAAACTTACTTTCAATCTCACTTACAATCAAACCTGTATACTTAGATATTTCAGATTGGTCATATTGTAATTGTTCAGCTTCGAGTTCTTCTTGTAGTGCTTTCTCTTTTAATTTTTTCTCTTCTTCTTTACGTTTACGTTCTGCTTCTTGAGCTTTCTTTTTCTCTTCTTCTTTACGTTTACGTTCTGCTTCTTTCTTTTTCTTTTCTTTCTCTAGTTTCTTCTTTTTTTCTAACTCTTTTCTCTCTTTTTCTAATTTTTTAAGTTTCTTCTCTTCTTCTTTCCTTTTCTTCTTCTCCGCCTCTTTCTTTTTCTTAAGATTTTTTAACTTCTTTTCTTCTGCAATTCTTTTCTTTTTAGCGTCATCTGCTTTTTTTTCAAGCTTTTTTTGCCGTTTCTTTTCATCTGCTTTTTTAGCTTCCTCTATATCTTTTAAGCGTTTTAGTTCTAATTCAACTTGCTTTTTGTCGACTGACACAGCATTAACAATATTTGTAGTCGGCTTATGCATTGGCACGGGCTTAGTTGAAAATTTAAAGCTAAATATTAATATCCCCCCCAATACAATGTGTAGGACAACAGAAAAAAATAATGATCTTGAGGTTTGCAGCCAATTTTTATACATACTTTTTATTTTTCAGGGGGGTCAGTAATCATACCAACTGACGGTACGCCTGCTTGCTGAAGCAACGCCATTAACTGAATAACCTGTCCGTACGGCACATTTGTATCTCCTCCGACGAGAACCGGTATACCAGGCTGATACTTTAACAGAGCGCTAACACGATTGACTAAAGCATCTGGCGAAACAGGCGCATCTTGATTTTCTCCATAATTTATGAAGAAATTTCCATTTTTATCAACATTAACGATTACTGGTTCTTTTTCATTTTGTGGCAAAGGTGCTGAAGGGGCTTGTGGTAAATCAACTTTAACTCCCTGGCTTAGTAAAGGCGCAGTTATCATAAAAATTATTAATAAGACCAACATTACATCAATGTAGGGGACTACATTAATTTCTGACATTGGCCGTTTACGTATACGTTGCCTCATAGATAATTACTAGCTATGCGCATGTCGATGCAAAATTGATGAAAATTCTTCCAAAAAATTATCATAACGATTTATTAGACGTTCAACGTCATTAGAATATCTGTTGTAAGCTATAACTGCCGGTATAGCAGCAAATAAACCCATGGCAGTTGCTACTAAAGCTTCACTTATCCCGGGAGCGACCATTGATATAGTTGCTTGTTGTACTGTACCCAGAGCCTGAAAACTATTCATGATTCCCCAAACTGTACCAAACAAACCTATATACGGGCTTGTTGAGCCAACTGTAGCTAAAAAAGAAAGATTCGTTTCAAGGTGATCGACTTCTTTATTCATTGCGATGCGCATTGATCTTTGGGCTCCATCAAGTACTGCTTCTGGATCAATGCTCTCTTGTTTTTGAAGCCTTGAAAATTCCTTGTAACCGGCCCCAAAAATTTTNTCCATGCCACTTGATTCATAGCGACCTGNTGTAATTCTATTGTATAAAGGACTTAAATCTTCCGATGACCAAAATCTTTCNTCAAACATATCAGCATCGTTTTTAGAATGTTTAAGTAATAAACGTTTATTAAAAATCATNGTCCANGAAACCACCGATGCTACTACTAGTATCAACATGACTAACTGAACTACTAGGCTAGCGTTTAATATTAAATCAATAAATGAGTAATCAGCTGTCATTAGTTAACTCCANGATTAATTCTTCAGGCATTGATGAGGCTTTAA
The DNA here is from genome assembly GCA_002721165.1 of Legionellales bacterium. Classification (GTDB taxonomy): domain Bacteria; phylum Pseudomonadota; class Gammaproteobacteria; order Eutrophobiales; family Eutrophobiaceae; genus UBA11869. The sequence continues at coordinate 3,297 of PBJS01000010.1, forward strand.
ATGTTTTAGCATTAATACAAGCAAGCTTAACTTCAGCTTGACTAAGTAATTCATTATTTTCATTTTTAATATTTTGTTGAAATACAAGACTTGCATTACGAGTTTCCAATAATTTCGAAGTAATGGTTAATAAATCATCAAGATAACCAGGTTTAATATAATCAATTGTTAAATTTTTCACAGCAAATANTAACTTATGTTTTTTAATCAGATTTTTATGATCAAAGCCTATTTCTCTAAGCCATTCCGTGCGAGCCCGCTCCATGAANCGTAAATAATTTGCATAAAATATAACTCCACCAGCATCAGTATCTTCGTAATAAACACGTATCTGCCATATAAAATCTTTTAACATCTTTATTTTTTTTCACTAAATAAATCATCAGTTTCAGGAGAATCTTTTGGTGCATCTAACCCAAAATGGAGCCATGCNGTACGTGTTGCGATTCTGCCNCGCGGTGTACGCATCATAAAGCCCTGTTGTATTAAATAGGGTTCAAGCACATCTTCGATTGTGTCACGTTCCTCNCCTATTGCAGCAGCCAAGCTATCAACACCAACAGGACCACCGTCAAATTTTTGTAAGATTGCCAATAGTAATTTTCGGTCCATCATATCAAAACCATGNNCGTCAACATTTAACATGTTTAATGCTTCAGATGAGATTACCCCAGAAATCTTGCCATCTCCCTTTACCTGAGCAAAATCACGGACACGTCTTAACAGACGGTTAGCAATACGCGGTGTACCACGAGAACGAGCNGCTATTTCTTTAGANCCTTCACTTTCAATTTCAACACCAAGGATTTTAGCTGAACGGTTTACAATTTGAGTTAATTCATCTGGAGAATAAAATTCNAGTCGTTGCACNATCCCAAAGCGATCACGTAACGGCGATGTTAAGAGACCAGCTCTTGTAGTTGCNCCAACAAGAGTAAATGCTGGTACGTCAAGTTTAAGTGCGCGTGCCGCAGGCCCTTCTCCAATCATAATATCAATTTGGTAGTCTTCCATTGCCGGATANAATACTTCTTCTACAATGGGGCTAAGGCGATGTATCTCATCTACAAACAGGACATCATTGGGCTCAAGATTTGTTAGTAAGGCGGCCAGATCACCAGGGCGCTCTAAAACTGGACCCGAAGTTTGTCTCATATTTACGTTCATTTCATTAGCAATAATATGAGCAAGCGTGGTTTTACCCAGACCAGGCGGCCCAAAAATGAGTACATGATCCAATGGCTCGGCTCTTTGTTTAGCCGCATCAATAAAAATCTCCATTTGCTCATGTACCGATTTTTGTCCCATATAATCCTTCAGACTTTTTGGGCGCAATGTATTCTCGGCTGCCACATCATCCAGATTACTTTGTGGTGAGACTACTGTATTGGGCTCGGCCATAATTGATACCTATTATCTCTCTGTGTGTGCCAGAATAAACTAGTTAGGGTTAAATTTTCATTTAAATCTAAAAAAATGACAATGATATGTTGGTAAAATGACAAAATAGTGATGATTTTTTCGATTTCATCATAAAAAAGATTACTTTTTTACCGAATACTTTAATGCTTCTCGTATCAATTCTTCGCTATTCATACCTTTATTTTCAATAGCAAGTACATACTGGCTTGCTTCTGAAGGTTTGTAACCAAGAGAAATTAATGCACTTACAGCTTCATCAGCCGGGTCAGCATCATTTTTTCTTGATGTTTTAGATTTTGGTAAATTGTCTAGACGATCACGCATTTCAATGATTAATCGTTCCGCAGTTTTTTTCCCAACACCCGGCAGTTTTTTTAGTCTATCGGTATCATTGTTGTGTATGCATTCGGAAAACTCATCAGCTTCTATCCCGGATAAAATAGTGAGAGCCATTTTTGCCCCAACACCATTTACTTTTATTAAATTTCTAAACAATAGACGTTCATTTTCTGTTGCAAACCCAAAAAGTAAATGCGCATCATCACGAACAACAAGGTGTGTAAATATTTCAATTTTATTTCCAACGTCAGGTAAAGTGTAAAAGGTGGTCATTGGCGCCTCTATCTCNTAACCCACGCCATCNACATCAAGTATTAGAAGGGGGGGTTGTTTTTTTAGGAGTACGCCGCGTAAAAAACCGATCATTGTAATCGNCCATATCTCATACCGCTAACACCTTGCATGCGCAATAAACTTTCACGTGAGTTTGCGTGACACAAAGCTATAGCTAAAGCATCAGCCTCATCTGATAATGGGATTTTTTCTAAACATAATAGAATTTTTATCATNTGNTGCACTTGTTCNTTAGTCGCATGCCCTTTTCCAACACATGCTTTTTTAACTTGGTTCGCGCTGTATTCGAANAACGGAATATCACTCATTGCNCAAGCTGTGATAGCAGCGCCTCTTGCTTGNCCAAGTTTTAGAGCTGAGTCAGCATTGCGATGCATAAACACTTTTTCAATAGCAATCTCATCGGGTTCAAATGTTTTTATGATTGTTATAATCTCANCATTGATTGTTTTTAATTTCTCAGCAAGNGTTTCACCTTTTACTTGAATCACACCGCTTTCAATATGTTTATTATGATTAGCCTTGGACTCAATGATTCCATATCCGGTGTTTATTGAACCTGGGTCTATGCCTAAAATTTTAATCAATTTAATTCAGCCAAAATATCATCGGGGATTTCCGCATTTGAATAAACTTTTTGTACATCATCTAAATCTTCTAATGCATCTAGTAGCCTAATCATTGTTTCCGCACTTTTTTTGTCCAATTCATTCGTCGTTGAGGCTCGCATTGTAACTTCCGTATTTTCNGGTTTGTAACCAGCAGCAAGTATAGCTTCTTTTACATCAACGAGATTATCGGGGTTAGTAATTATGTCTATTGAGTTATCATCATTGGTAACAATATCTTCAGCNCCCCCTTCTAAGGCCGCTTCCATAATAGTNTCTTCATCAACTTCATTCTGTAATGAAATCAATCCTATTTTTGTGAATAAATACGAGACAGAACCATCTGTTCCAAGATTACCGCCGAATTTAGAAAAGACATGCCGTATTTCAGCAACTGTCCTGTTTTTATTGTCTGTCATTGTATCAACAATTAACGCAACACCACCCGGACCATACCCTTCATAACGAATTTCATCAACATTACCACTATCATCTCCACCAGCTCCACGCTTTATTGCACGGTCTATTGTATCTTTGGTCATGTTGTTAGATAGACCATTGTCAATTGCGGCTCTTAGCCTAGGGTTAGCGNTTGGCTCACCCCCACCTAATTTTGCGGCAACAGTAATTTCTCGAATTAATTTAGTAAATAGTTTCCCTCGTTTAGCATCTTGCCGACCTTTACGATGCTGGATATTTGCCCATTTACTATGACCTGCCATTGTATTTTTTGATATTTAATATTGATGGTTTTTCTTGAAGTGTTGACAATTATAACACCCGTCTCGAAGACGCCCAAGACAAGACTGTTTTATGGCTATTTATGCATGAAACAAGAGTGCTCTATAAAATGTTTGGTTTCCAAAAANGCATCTTTTGAAAATAATAAACCAAGGTGTGGTAGGCGAAGCGTTATATGATCCAGAGAGCCAGTTAATCGCGTTTCTTCAACAGATACAGTCCCATCACTTGGGCCTTTAATAATAGGTAAAAGCAATCCCGATGCTAATGGAAAATANCCGGCAATGATGCCAAGCTTTGATCTACTATTCCATTTCGGTGGCGACCCAATCAATCCATTATCTAAGCTTTTACCAAGTAATTTTCTNCCTAATGACCATTCAGCGAGTGTTTGTGCGATTACACTTGTTCTATTTGGTGTCCCAAGCATGACAGTATTTCCAAATTTCTGTACGGAGTTCAAATTTAGATAGTGACGTAACACCAAACCGCCCATGCTATGACAAACAAAATGTATTTTTTCAGATTTTATTACATTAATGAACTCAGAAAGTTTATGCGCATTTTCAAGTGGAGTATTCTTNGTGCTTTCGTAGCTAAATTGAAACGTATTGTAACCACTTTTTTTGAAACGATATCTAAGTAACGACATATCTATGCCATTCATCCATAAACCATGAATAAATATTATCGTNTCAGACACAAAAATACTTTTTGACTAAGCATCGTTAGCCAGACCAACTCTCTCATTATTATTTGTAAATTTTAATAGCTTCTCAATCGAACCTTTTGCATTATTAATAATATCTTTTCCTACAAAAATTTCGTTCTCNCCTGTTTCAAGGACATATAATAATTTCTTTAGACTGTTCATTGCCATCCATGGACAATGCGCACAACTTATACAGGTTGCTCCTTTNCCNGCTGTTGGTGCTTCGATTAGAATTTTATTTTTTGCTGCCTCTTTCATTTTATGGAAAATTCCTTTATCTGTTGCCACAATAAACTTTTTTGCATCCATTTCAGTTACCGCATTAATTATCGCAGTCGTTGANCCAACCATATCTGCTTGCGCTATTACAGATGATGGTGATTCCGGGTGAACCAATACCTTTGCCTTAGGATTTTTCTNACGAAGTGATTTTAATTCCTTGCCTTTAAATTCTTCATGCACAATACAAGAGCCTTGCCATATCAGCATATCTGCTCCAGATTCTTTCTGTACATAATCACCTAGATATTTATCAGGAGCCCAGATAATTTTTTTATTATTAGAAGTGAGATGTTTGATGACATCAACTGCACTGCCTGATGTAACCATCCAATCAGCCCTTGCTTTAACCTCAGCGCTTGTGTTGGCGTAGACAACAACAATATGTTCGGGATGTTCATCACAGAATTTTGAAAACTCGTCGATGGGNCAACCAATATCTAATGAGCAGTTTGCATTCAGGTCAGGCATCAATATTCGTTTTTCTGGGTTGAGTATTTTTGCTGTCTCACCCATAAATTTAACGCCACAGACAATTAATGTTTTTGCTTTTGATTCATGTCCAAAGCGGGCCATATCCAGTGAGTCAGATACACAACCTCCGGTTTCATCTGCCAGAAGCTGTAAATCTGCATCTGTGTAATAGTGTGAAACAATAACAGCATTTTGTCTCACCAGTTNCTTTTTGATTTTTTCTTTTAAATTAATGCGTTCGATTTCATCTAGTTCTTCTATAACGACAGGAGGAATTTGTTCNCTACTNAATGTATACGAACGATGGTGATTAGTTTGTGAGCTCATAATATAAATATAGACTTATTAAGTAACTTTAGACAAGTTAATAAGCTAGATTTATTCAGATTTTGGTTTGGACAGCTTAATACCTAATTCATGCAATTGTTTTGAACTTGCACTGGCAGGTGCTGCAGTAAGTAGACAGCTAGCAGTTTGAGTTTTTGGAAATGCAATTACATCGCGAATAGATTCACAATCAGCCATTAGCATTACAGTACGNTCAAGNCCAAACGCAATACCACCATGTGGCGGGCAACCAAAGCTTAATGCGTCAAGAAGGAATCCGAATTTTTCTTGTGCCTCTTTTTCTCCAATACCTAGGAGATCCAATACNGCTTTTTGCATTTCAGCATCATGAATACGAATCGAACCGCCACCAAGTTCAATACCATTTACAACCAAATCATACGCACGAGATATTGTTGNCCCCGGNTCTTTCTTAACTGCTTCAATGTCATCGGTATTNGGNGAAGTGAATGGATGATGTAATGATTCCCATCTTTTTTCATCTTCATTATATTCAAACATTGGGAAATCCGTAANCCAAACAGGCGCCCATTTACCTTCTAGTAAATTTAAATCTTGTCCCAGTTTGTTTCGTAGAGAGCCCAATGCGTCATTGACTATTTTTGTTCTATCAGCACCGAAGAATATTAAGTCACCATTTTTTGTTTTTGTNCGCTCGATAATACTTTTTATTACATCATCAGGTAGGAATTTTAAAATCGGTGATTGCAAGCCCTCTCTGCCCGACATATTGTCATTTACTTTTATATAGGCNAGTCCTTTAGCTCCAAATTGACCAACATAAGATGTGTAATCATCAATTTCTTTACGCGTTAGNGAACTACCATTAGGTATATTTAATGCAGCAACCCGACCNCCTGCCATATTTGCAGGTTCTGAGAAGACCTTAAAGTCGACTTTTTTCATTAAATCACCAACATCAACTAACTCAAGTGGGTTTCTAATATCCGGCCGATCACTACCAAATCGACTCATTGCCTCTTGGTAACTAAGGCGCGGGAAAGGCGAAGGTAGTTTTATGTCTAAAATATTTTTGAATAATGAACCAATCATTTCTTCCATTATATTTGTAATATCATCTTCATTTAAAAATGATGTTTCTATATCGAGCTGGGTAAATTCTGGTTGCCTGTCAGCACGTAAATCTTCATCACGAAAACAACGAACAATCTGGTAATAGCGATCCATACCAGCAATCATTAATAATTGTTTAAATAATTGTGGTGATTGTGGGAGCGCAAAAAAACTACCAGGCTGTGTACGGCTTGGCACCAGATAATCACGAGCACCTTCTGGNGTTGCNTTAGTTAACATCGGCGTTTCAATATCTAGGAAGCCTTTTTTATCAAGAAAGGTTCTTAATTCTTTAACGACCCTTGACCTTAGTTGGAGATTTTTTTGCATTAAAGGACGACGTAAATCAATATAGCGNTACCGAAGTTTTATGTCGTCATGGACATGCTCATCATCTATTTGTATCGGGGGTGTTTTAGATTTGTTTAAGACCTCAATACTGTAACCTAAAACTTCAATTTCACCTGTTGTTAAATCAGTGTTGATTGTTCCTTCTGGACGATTGCGAACCTTCCCGGTAATTTTTATAACAAATTCGTTTCTAATTAAATCAGCAATTGAAAAAGGTTCTGCGCGATCCGGGTCAAATACAATTTGAGCTAGCCCGGTACGATCACGAAGGTCAAGAAAAATAACACCGCCATGATCACGACGACGGTGNACCCAGCCGCAAAGCTCGATTTCTTGATCGATATGACTGCTATTTAATTCGCCACAATAATGAGTACGCATTTACTTAATTTCCAGCTTGTATGAACAGAGGGCGAAATCTTACGAGTCGGCAGATGATTGCGCAACTTTATTCTGTTTTAATTCTTCAAGAGTGCCATTATCAGGGATAATAACGCCCATAGAAATTACGAATTTGAAAGCTTCCTCGACATTCATGTTTAGTTCAGTTATTTCATCCTTTCGCGTCATGATAATAAAACCAGAGGTTGGGTTCGGTGTTGTCGGTATAAATACAGAAACCAGAGTATCATCAACAGAGCACAGTTCATCTCCCATACTATCATTAGTTAAAAATCCGATACTCCAAAGCCCTTTTCTTGGGTATTCGAGCAAGACAACCTTACGAAATGATTTACCACTAGGGTCAAAGATAGTACTCGAGATTTGTTTAACGCTACTGTAGATCGACCTTACGAGTGGTATTCTGTTTAGTATCCTTTCCCACATTTCAACGAAGCGACGTCCAAACAGATTNGCAGCAAGCATTCCGGTTAGNANTAATATAGAAAGAGCTATAATGACGCCAAAACCNGGAATGGAAAATCCTAGTAAATTAGCCGGTTGCCAATCCGGCGGTAACAACAGNACAGTTTTATCCATTAAATCAATTAGAAATTTGACTATGACAATTGTGGCCGCAAATGGCAGCCAAACAAGAAGCCCTGCAATGATGTATTTTCTTAGCGTTGCCATAATAGGAATGATATTTTACTCAAGAACTGGATTTAGTAGGCGATATTTTTGCCTGTTTTTTTGCTTTTTTTGGAGAATCTTTCGAAATTTTTCCTGTTTCATCTGTTGTTCCCCCGGCAGTTTGCTTTGAATCGTTGTTATCTTTTTTTCCGTTTTTATCGTCTTTTCCTGGTTTCTTAGTTTTAAAATCAGTTTCATACCAGCCTGTTCCTTTTAACTTAAAGGCGGCAGCCGACATAAGTTTTCGCAGGCTATCCGCATTACATGCAGGACATGTACTAGCGGGTTTATCACTTATTTTTTGCAATATCTCGAATTGATGATCACATTGTTCGCATTTATATTCGTAAATCGGCACTTATTTTAAAAACTCCAAAAAATTCTGTTGTATCATAACAGCATTAAAAAATATGGTGATATACCTACAAAATCAAGAGAAAACAGCAAACTTTCACTTTATAATTTACCCAAGAGCAATTCTTGGGTATTATCGCCGCCGTTACTCTACAAGCAATAGATTTTTTGAACCAGCATTTAATTTAGTAAACCAATGAATAGGGGCCGTTAGCTCAGCCGGTAGAGCAGTGGATTTTTAATCCATTGGTCGGGCGTTCGAATCGCCCACGGCCCACCATTTTTTTATTTGGCTGAATCAAGAAATACCGGTTTAGGTTATAAGGCATAGGATTTTTTATGTTGCGTTTTATATTTTTTATTTTACTTATTTTTGGGGCTAACAATAGTTCATTTAGTGAGCCTCAGCGATTAAGATTATCTACNACAACAAGCACTGAAAATTCTGGATTACTCGCCAGACTGCACCCACCATTTGAAAAAAAATATAATGTTAAAATTAGTGTCATTGCTGTAGGTACAGGCAAAGCAATTCGTTTAGCTNAAAACGGNGATGTAGATGTTATTCTTGTTCATGCTCCTAAAGCAGAACTTAAGTTTATCCAAGAAGGTTATGGTATTGAGCGACTACCAGTCATGCATAACGATTATGTTATTGTTGGCCCNGAGAATGATCCCGCAAAACTAAAATATTCAAAGAACATAAAAGATGCAATGTCCCGGTTGGCAAGAACAGAGCATTTATTTATCTCTCGAGGTGATGATTCTGGGACTCATAAAAAGGAAAACAGTCTTTGGGAGATGATAGAGCATCAACCTAAAGGTAAGTGGTATTTATCGGTAGGCCAAGGCATGGGGCAAGCATTAATTATGGCAGATAATAAACAGGCCTACACATTATCTGACAGGAGCACTTATCTTGCCTATCACAATAAGATAGAGTTAGATATTGTTTTTGAAAATGATTATCAACTTATAAATCCTTATCATGTCATTATTGTTTCACCTAAGATCCATCCCCACGTTAATCTAAATTTAGCAAAAAAGTATGTCGAATTTATAAGGAGTCAAAAGGGGCAGAACATAATAAAAGATTATAAAATTAATAATAAAAAATTATTTTCTCCTTACTAAACTTTAATTAATAACTTCTTNTCTTAGTTTTTATTTTAATAAAATAAAATATTGTAAAAAGTAAAATTACAAAAAAACTTAACCAACCAAAAGTTGAGTTATATGGACTTACAAGATAATCAAAATCGCTGTTACTCCCNCGATTGGTAAAGTAATCTGCTATTTTTATTAACATTACAACCCCAGCATGCNNACCAATACATGCAGCAATATTTTTATGTTTCAAACGTAATAAACTTAAGAGCACACCAAAAATAAAAAGCGTGAGAAAATAATCTGCTATTGCCCATTCATGAAAGCGACGAAATGCATCAGGCATCATTTGAATTCCTGTTAACCAACCGATACTTGAGTCTGTAATCAAATCAGGATANCGAACAAAATGCACAGCAGCATAGACAAGACTAGTAAAAGTGACTGCAATAAAAGCCCCGGTTTTTTTATAAAGTCCTGAAAAAAAAGCCCCTCTAAAGATTAATTCTTCAGCCAATGCGATTAAAGTAGCAGCAAGCAATGCCTTTAATAAAAGGGAGACATTAGAAAATAACCAAATTCCACGATAAGGNTCAAGTTCATGTATTCTAAGAAGAAACAGGATAACCTCAATAATNAACATTATTATTATCCCGTANATGAAGCCATTTAAGAGNTTNGCAAAAAACTTATTAAATTTTCCCCCNAGACCAAATGCATTNAATGATAATAGATTATTAACTCGCAGATAAATAAAACAAGTTATTAGCCCACTAATCAGAGTTGCATAATTTAGATACCTACGGAAAGCTAGATNAAAAACCGGGTCAAGGACCAACTTTANTGGNTAGGCTAATAACGCACCTATAATAAATGTGAGTACTACAAAAAAACTAAAAGAAATGATTGCACGCATCAGTGTTTTCTCTTTTTAAAGAATAGTTATTCTATTGTAGCTTCGAGAGAATCNGTATCATCTTTTGTATCAAACCAANCAATTTCNATTTTATCTCCGATTTTTGAATTACTAAACATAAATGAAAGANAAGGGTTTTTAGANACTGCACGGCTCCAATCGCATGAAAAAATAATATTACTATTNTGTTTNGCTATTATTTTTTTTATGTAGTGTTCNGGNATACGTTCNCCCGTTTCATCATCNATTCTAAAACCTGTTTCCATTGGATGACGAATGATNGCNCGAACTGTTGTTACATCATCTCTTATTTTAGTTTTTAATCTAATCGTCGATGCCATTTAACCACACCCGTTTTCATGCACTATAATAAATTTTTTAGTCATGTGAAGCTTATCATTATCATTAACTATGACGATAATATTTGAAGGTTCACTGACCTTAATTCTTGTTGAGATAAAACCAGAGCAACTTGGAGTTAAATTGAAATTTGCTATTAAAGGATTTGGATTTTTATCTGCAAAAATTGTAATTGTTTTTACATTTTTAAGATTTGTTTTAACTTTAACAGGGACTACCGCTCCATTTTCGATTTCATCATAAACTTCTATATTAATTTGATCTGATTCATGAATTTGTTGGTTTGGGAAATAAGCATTAATCGCTGTATCAAAATCTTTTGCCGAAAAAGCCGCCTGATTCCATTCTGCTAATACTTTTATTGGCGTTAGTAATCCCGTTGCAAATACTGCAAAACCTGAAGTTAGAATTTTTAAAAATTTTCTTCGTAGCATAATAATATTTTTTTAGAGTTTTATATCTTGTTCTAGTTCAAACTCGTACTCAAGTTCTGATAGACGTGCTGAAACACTTTGTTCTTGATAATAATCCATTTTGTATCTTTGTTTGATAAATTTTAACTTTTCAACTGCAAGCTTAGTTTCTCCAGCTAAGTAATAATATTCGGATTGGAGTATAGCAGTTTCAATTTCATTACCGAGCATACTCTCAGCTTGGCCAAGTAGCGCATACGAGTTTAAGTCATGTGAATGATGGCGCTCATAATTTTTCATAATATTGCGTGCTTCTTCTGCTCTGCCTACGTCAACTAAGGCACGGGCATAAGCCATAATAACGGGTTTATAGTCAGGATAGAGTTCGTAGGCCTTTTTAAAAATAACGAAAGCGTCATCATATTTTGACTGTTCGGTTTTAAGTTTTGCTGCTAATAGCAAATAGGCAGCATCATTCATATCATTTTTGAGTAAACGTTTGATCTGCTGATTTGCATGCGCATATGCCCCATCTAAAAGATAGGCGTAAGCTAATCCATAACGTATCGGTAGTTTTTTACTTGTACTACCTTCATGTTTTTCAAGTCTGTCACGCAAAAACAAAATAGCTTCTCTTGGTTTTTTAATTGTTTTAGCCAGTAACTTGTATCTTATAAGCTCATAAGCATGTGAATTTTCATAATTTTTTTTAGGATAAGATTCAGCTCTTGCAATTGAATCCGCAATACGAGATGTAGTTAAGGGGTGGGTTCGAAAAAATTCAGGCGCATTGCTTTGTGAGAACTTTGATAGTTTTTGTAGTCTTTCGAAAAATAACGGCATACCAAGTGGGTCATAGCCTGACTTCGCCAATAAATTAATACCTATTCGATCAGCTTCCTCTTCGTTTTCACGCGTGAAATTTATCTGATTCTGTATATTAAACCCAGCGATACTAGTAATTGCTGCTTGTCCTGCAGCCGGGTCTTGCGTAGCGATAATCAATGCCCCAATCATTGCAGCAGCAGTTGGAAGAGAATATTTTTTAGCTTCTTCAAAAGTACGAGCGAGATGTCTTTGGGTAACGTGTGCAATTTCGTGAGCAACAACACCTGCTAATTCACTCTCACTTTCAGAATTGAGAATTACGCCACTGTTAATCCCAATCATCCCACCAGGTCCGGCAAACGCATTAATTGTTGGATTATCAATAACGAAAAACGTAAATGACTGTTCGGTATTATCGCTGTGTGAACTTAAGTCATACCCGAGCGATTGGATGTATGATTCAACTTCCGGGTCATTTATGATAGTAGAGAAATGACGAACTTGCTTTAAAAACATTTGTCCAAGTCTTCGTTCATAGCTAGGCGAGATAACACTGCCTGCGGAGTCGCCAAAATCAGGTAAACTAATATTTTCACTAGCCGCAAATAACGTGCTTGCCAACAAAATAAATAAGAAAATTAACCCTCTTCTTATTTTCTTTAGATTATGGGCAGAAAAATACATTTTAAATTATTTTGCTTGTTATTAATGAAAACATAATTACCTTTTGCGCTGATTATCATTGTAAACTATCACAATGGTATAGACCGAATTTTTCGTATATTGTTTTCATAAAATATCTGATTTAAGGGAGAAATTTTTCGTGACTGATGCAAAAAACGCATTCTATGCACAATCTGGCGGGGTTACATCTGTAATCAATGCTAGCGCATGCGGCGTTATAGAAACAGCAAGAAAGCATCCTGAAAAAATTGCCAATGTTTATGCAGGCAGAAACGGCATCATTGGCGCACTAACAGAAGACCTGATAGATACAAATCAGGAGACAGATGCTGATATAGCGGCTCTAAAATTTACGCCATCAGGCGCCTTTGGTTCATGCCGATACAAGCTGAAAGGACTTGAAGAAAACATCGCGCAATATGAACGTCTGATAAATATATTTAAGGCGCACAACATCGGTTATTTTTTTTATAATGGTGGCGGTGATTCTGCTGATACTTGTTATAAGATTTCAAAGCTTTCAGAGAAAATGAATTTTCCAATTCAGGCAATTCATATTCCAAAAACAGTTGATAATGATTTACCAATCACGGACGTTTGCCCTGGTTTTGGTTCAGTTGCGAAGTATATTGCAATTTCTACAAGAGAAGCCTCTTATGATGTTGCATCTATGGCAAAGACATCAACAAAAGTTTTTGTAATTGAGGTAATGGGTCGTCACGCAGGTTGGATTGCAGCTGCTGGCGGTTTAGCAGCAGATGAAAAAAATGATATACCCGTTGTTATTCTTTTCCCGGAAATAAAATTTAATCAAGAAGCTTTTTTGGCAAAGGTTGATACCAATGTAAAAAAATATGAATATTGTTCTGTTGTTGTATCTGAAGGCGCATGTTGGCCCGATGGAAAATTTCTTGCAGAACAGGGTACGCGAGATGCTTTTGGACATTCACAACTTGGCGGGGCAGCACCTGTTGTTGCTAATATGATTCAGGATGCACTGGGTTATAAATATCATTGGGCGGTAGCAGATTATTTGCAACGTTCAGCAAGGCATATCGCTTCGAAAGTAGATGTTGAACAGGCTTATGCTTTAGGTAAAGCAGCTGTTGATATGGCTATTGCCGGTGAGAATGCAGTTATGCCATCAATTGTCAGAAAATCAGATAGTCCTTATGTATGGGAAATTGGCAAGGCTAAACTTGAAGATGTTGCTAATATTGAAAAGATGATGCCAAAGGAATTTATAACAGATGACGGGTTTGGTATTACCGAAGCATGCCGTCGTTATTTATTGCCATTGATTGAAGGTGAAGACTATCCGCCCTATAAAAACGGAATGCCGGAATACGTAACACTTAAAAATAAATCCGTGACAAAAATTCTAAACACAGACTTTAAACTATAGCTCTTAAGATTAGTCGTGCCAAAAACACTTTATTATGTTCATGACCCAATGTGTAGTTGGTGCTGGGCTTTCAGATTGTCACTTAATACTTTAATAGAAGAGTTACCAAAAGAAATAAATATTATTCGTCTATTAGGTGGTCTTGCTCCCGATAGTGATTTGCCGATGCCTGAAAATACCCGTGAGTATGTATTGCAAAACTGGCGCGCTATCGAAAAGCAGGTTCCTGAAACTAAATTTAATTATGATTTTTGGGAAAAATGTAAACCGCGCCGTAGTACTTATCCTGCATGCCGTGCAGTTATTGCAGCTCGAAAACAAAAAGATGTATTTGATACAGCAATGACTCTGGCAATACAAGAAGCCTATTACTTAGAGGCACGTAACCCGTCGGATTATGAAACACTGATTAATTTAGCAGAAGAGATCGGTGCTGATAAAAATAAATTTTCAAAGGATGTCAGATCTACAGAGACAGATAAAATTTTAGAAGAAGAAATTCAGCAGTCTAAAAGCCTCGATTTAAAATCATTACCTAGTTTGTTATTTATAGACGGCGAGAGAAAAATAAGAATTGAACCTGATTATCTTGATGCGCAAGTTATGTTAGATCAAATTGTGCGACTTTAGTAAAAAAGCCACATCAAATTAAGACAGCTTTATTTTTAAACTAATAGTGGCGCTATTACCAGGCTAACAATTGCCATAACATTAATTAGAATATTCATTGATGGTCCTGAGGTATCCTTTAGTGGGTCACCAACAGTATCGCCAACAACTGCCGCTTTATGAACTTCGGAACCCTTGCCGCCAAGATTACCTTTTTCAACAAATTTCTTTGCGTTATCCCATGCGCCGCCAGCATTCGCCATCATAAGCGCCATCATCACACAGCAGATAAGTGCACCACCTAACATTCCACCCAAGGCTTGAGGGCCCAGACCAAAACCAACTACAACGGGTGCAAGAACAGCAAGTGAACCTGGTAAAATCATACGCTTTAATGCTGCACGTGTTGCAATATCAACACATCTTGCCGTGTCCGGTTTACCTGTACCTTCCATTAGCCCAGGGATTTCTTTAAATTGACGTCGTATTTCTTTAATCATATCAAATGCAGCATCACCAACTGCAGTCATGGTGATTGAGCTGACCAGATAGGGGAAGATAGCACCAAGGAACATACCGCTTAAAACTATTGGGTCATTTATTTTTAATATAAAGTCTTCATTACCAAGTGATACTTTTTCTATATATGCNCTGATTAATGCTAATGCTGCAAGTGCCGCTGCACCAAT
Organism: Legionellales bacterium; assembly: GCA_002721165.1. Lineage (GTDB taxonomy): Bacteria > Pseudomonadota > Gammaproteobacteria > Eutrophobiales > Eutrophobiaceae > UBA11869. The sequence continues at coordinate 18,378 of PBJS01000010.1, forward strand.
TGCAAAACCTTTTCCAATTGCCGCAGTAGTATTTCCAACCTCGTCAAGTGAGTCAGTAATCTGGCGTGTCTCCTTTCCAAGTTCAGCCATTTCAGCAATCCCACCAGCATTATCTGCAACCGGGCCATATGCATCGATTGCCATTGTTATCCCAACTGTACTTAACATACCGACGGCTGCAATACCCACACCATAGAGACCCGTGAAGTGACTTGAAATAAAAATGATTGCACAAATTGTTATAACGGGTATGGCAACGGACTGCATTCCCACCGCAAGACCGGTAATCATTATGGTAGCCGGACCAGTTTCACCGCCTTGCGCTATTTTTCTAATAGGTGAGCCACCTGTGTAATATTCTGTGACAAGACCAATAACAATTCCACCAACAGCACCAGTTAAAACAGCGANCCAGACATTAACCGATACTCCTAGTTCTTTAATTAAAATGAATGCAGCAATTATAAATATAATTGAAGAACCCATTGTTCCTATTCGAAGGGCAACTTCCGGACTCTTTGAAGAGAAAAGTTTTACAGAGTAAATTCCAATCATTGAGCAGATTAGGCCAATTGAAGCTAAGGCTAATGGCATAAATGTCAACGTCTCTTTACCACCAATAGGAGATAGATCAAAAATGGTAGTTGAGGCCATGGTTGCTGCAAGTGCCATGGTTGCAATCATAGANCCGCAATAAGATTCAAAAATATCTGAACCCATACCAGCAACATCACCGACNTTATCACCGACGTTATCGGCAATCACGCCAGGATTTCTTGGGTCATCTTCAGGAATTCCGGCTTCAACTTTACCTACCAAGTCAGCACCGACATCCGCGCTTTTAGTAAAAATGCCACCACCAACACGCGAGAACAATGCTACTGAAGATGCGCCCATTGCAAAGCCTTCAATGGCATGCANAGTGTGAGGATCGCCAGCGAAAAAATAATATAAAATACCAATACCAAATAACCCCATTGAGGCAACAGTNAGCCCCATGATTGAGCCACCGAAGAAGGCAATGTTTAGTGCCGTTGCCGCTCCTTTAGTATTTGCTGCAACAGCAGTTCTGACATTTGCGTGAGTAGCTGTATACATTCCCCAGTAACCAGCTGAACCTGAACATATAGCCCCAAGCAAAAANGCCAAAGCAGTATTTTTACCCAACTCTGACATCCATATCGCAGTAATACAGACGACACAAAATATTGCGAGCCGTTTATATTCACTATTCATAAAGACCATTGCGCCAAGATGAATGGCATCTGAAATTTCTTTGATTTTACCTTCGCCAGCTGGGGCACTTTTTATGTTTAAAAAAACAAGAACAGCGACAAAAAGACCGAATAATCCTAACCCAATAGGCAAAAAAGCACTTGAAATCATTGAAGTTTCCTCTCTTAGTTATTTATTTACTGCTAGCGCGTAGGTAATTCTTATTATTGTGATTCATCTTGGGCACACCTTATACCGATATCACAACGCGCTGTCAAAAATGAGTCTGAAAAATCTAATATCGAAAAAATAGAAAATTATTTCAATAATTTGTTATTTATACGAAATTTTCCTATCTGCTAATGTTGTATTATGCTACGACTCAATTAAATAGATTAACAATTTATATGCCATTACGCACACTCCAATATTTTCTTTTTATAACAGCTTATTTTTTCATATATTCATTGGCTCAAGCTGATTCGTTACGGGAGTATCATCAACGCCAATGCAATGAGGGTGAGCAAGAAAGTTGTCAAAAAGCACAGGCAATGCTTCAGGGCGAGCAACTTGCTGATCGTATTGTTGAGCTTGGCGATAATTTTGCATCTTCAGTAAATCGCTTAAAAAGAGAGGAAAATAATAAGCCAATACTGAAAGATGCTTATGTGGATGTTCTTGATAATTATTTCGAATCTAGTAATAAAAAAGGTAGTGGTCAGGCATCAAGCAATGAAGTGATCACATTATGTGGNGAGCATTTTCATGATTATTGGCGTAATAGAAAAATGTGGTGGCCTACCAATGATAAGGGCAAGCCTGATTGGTCAACAATTTATTATTATATCGTTGATCATTATTACGGTTATTGTTTAGAGTTGATGAAGTTGTGATTTAATTGAGCAANTCAACTAATAACTGATGGGTTTCATCAAGCGGCAATCCCATCACTCCACTATAACTNCCTTCTAATTTTTCAATTAACAATGCACCCTTACCTTGTATTGCATAACCGCCTGCCTTACCAATAGGCTCATTAGTTTGACAGTAGTTGGCAATATCATTATCACTTAATGGTTTAAAAGTAACTTTACTTATATTCACCTTAGTTATTTCTTTTTTACCAATTACACTAACTGCAGATAAAACAGTGTGGGTTAGTCCTGATAATTTATTTAGCATAGACATTGCCTCTTCACTACAAGTAGCTTTTCCTAAAATAGAATTACCAATAGCAACNGCTGTATCAGCTGCGATTACTGGGTAAGATTTTTTAGCAATTTTTTTTCCAGCTCTTGCTTTTTGTATAGAGATACGNCGTACGTAATCAATTGGCANCTCANCTTTTTTAATTGACTCATCAATATCGATATCAATAACCTCAAAATCGACATCAATCTGTTTTAATAATTCATGACGACGAGGCGATCTAGATGCAAGATATATTTTCATACCAAAACAGATTATTTATTCGCGGTGATAGGGGTGGTTGCTGATAATTGACCAAGCACGGTAAAGTTGTTCAATTATTATAATTCTTACCAAGCCATGAGGTAATGTCATCTCAGATAAGGACCAGATTTCATCAGCTGTTTTTTTTATTGATGAACTTAGCCCATCTGCCCCACCAATTAGAATACTAATCTGTTGCTGATTATCAATCCAAGTATTCAATTTTTTTGAAAGGGAAAGACTGCTTATTAGTTTTCCTTTTACATCTAATGCTATTACGAGATCATCAGATGAAATAACCGCATTAATTTTTTTTTCTTCTATTTTTTTTGACTCATCTGAGTTTCTATTTTTATTTCGGTTAGCAGGGGTAATTTCAGTTAAATTAAAATTAATATTTTTAGGAAGTCGTTTTGAATATTCAATAAATGCCGTATCTACCCATATTGGCATACGTTTGCCAACTGCAATGAGATTAAGGCGCATAAGCTATAAGACTATGTTTTTTAATAGTTATTTACTCCAGAGTTTTTCAAGCTGATAATATTCGCGGCTACTGGGGTGCATGATATGTACAATAATATCGCCCAGATCAACTAGCACCCACTCTCCTTCGGCTTTTCCCTCAACACCNAAAGTTTTAAACTTATTTTCTTTTACGGATTGTATTAATTTATCGGCAAGTGCACTAACTTGTCTTCTTGAATTACCACTCGCAATTAAGATGTAATCCGACATGCTAGTTAGTTTTTTTACATCATATAAATCTACATCAACTGCTTTGCCGTCTTCAAGTGAGGCTAACACAATATTTAATAATTTTTTTATATCCATTAATTATCTATGTAAAGGTTATTTTCTTTTATGTATGTGATGATATTAGAAGGTAAATACTCATCCATAGTTTCATTTGTACTATAACATTGTCTTATCATGGTTGAAGAAATTTCAACAATTGGTATATCGATATAAAAAATGTAACCAAACAAAGTTGATTTCAAAATTTTTATATCATCTGTCTTATTATCATCTCGCCACTTCTTTAGTTTATCAGACATACTATCTTTTTTTTCAGGNCGTCTTGTTGCAACAATAATATGTGNATAATTTAATAACGATTCCCAATCTNTCCAATTATCAATCAGNTTAAAAACATCTTCNCCGACTATTAGAAATAAAGCGTCATCTAAAAAATCAGCACGTAATGATTTTAGTGTGTTAACCGTATAAGATATATTTTCATTTTCAATTTCGCGAAGATCAATTGATAATTTTTTTTCATTATGAATTGCGAGTTCCACCATTTTTTTTCTGTTAGCAGAAGTAGCAATAGGCATCGGGCGGTGAGGCGGAATATTTGCAGGGATTAATTTTATTTCATCAAGCTTTAATTTCTTTTGTACCTCGATAGCAAGATGAATATGCCCATTGTGAATTGGGTCAAAAGTACCGCCAAGAAATCCAATAAACTGCATCAGTTATGAACGAATATTTCCATCGCCAAGCACAATATATTTTTGTGATGTTAATCCCTCAAGGCCAACGGGACCGCGAGCATGAAATTTATCTGTGCTGATTCCAATCTCAGCGCCGAGACCATACTCATATCCGTCTGCAAAACGAGTTGACGCATTTAGCATAACCGAACTTGAATCAACTTCACGAAGGAAACGTTCTGCCTTNGATTTATTTTCTGTAACAATAGTATCAGTATGTTTTGAACCGAATTTATCTATGTGTTGCANCGCCTCATCAATATCATTGACTATCTTAAGTGACATGATAGGCGCTAAATATTCAGTTCCGTAATCTTCATCACTGGCAATTTTGATATCCCCTAATATTTTTTTTGATTCCTCACAACCGCGTATTTCAACTTTTTCTTGCTGATACATNGGTCCTAATTTTTCTAATACAGTTTTTGCTAGCGAACGTGCCACTAATAAACATTCCATCGTATTACAGGTTCCGTATCGCTGAGTCTTTGCGTTGTAAGCAATATTGATTGCTTTTTCAATATCAGCATCATCATCAATGTAGACATGACAAATACCATCTAGATGCTTAATAACCGGCATCCTCGCTTCTGCACTAACCCTTTCAATTAGACCCTTGCCACCGCGAGGGACAATTACATCAACATACTCAGACATATGTAGCAGTTCACCAACTGCCTCACGATCTGTAGTCTCAATTAACTGAACCGCATTTTCTGGAAGACCCGTACTTTTAAGGCCTGCGCGGATACAGTTAGCGATGGCCTGATTAGATTCGATTGCCTCAGAACCGCCACGCAGGATAGTCGCGTTGCCTGATTTTAGACAAAGCCCAGCAGCATCGGCGGTAACATTGGGGCGTGATTCGTAAATAATTCCAATCACCCCAAGTGGGACACGCATTCTGCCAACCTTGATCCCGCTTGATTGTTCAACATATTCCGATGTTTTACCGATTAAATCTTCAAGGTCAGCTACCTGTTTAAGTCCGTCAGCCATTGCCTCAATTCTTGTTGTTGTTAATTCAAGCCTATCGAGTAGCGCTGATTCTAAGCCAGATTTTTTTGCTGTTTGTAAATCCTTGTTGTTAATTTCNATTAAACGATCCTTATTTTTAATAATTTCTTTTGCAATAGCATTCAGTGCCTTATCTTTCATTTCAGATGAAATAGATGCCATAAGACGTGAAGCAGCATATGCNTGTTTACCNAATGTGTTTATGTATTTATTTATATCCATCTGATTATTTAAATATATTTACTTTATGATATTTGCAATTTATCCGTATTGATACCCGCTATTGCTAATAATAATGTACTGAACTGATCCCATGCCCTATCTCTCTGACCACTTTTTAATGTTTTATCAATTACCGCACAATAGTTTAATAATCGATCAAGTGATTTACTTGTGTGTCTTTTTAAAACTGAAGTTATCGGGCGTTTTTTCTGATCCCAGATTCGATAAGACCTAAAAATATTTTCTAATTGAGTTCCCGCTTCATACTCATAGGCAATTGAACATAGTCTACGGTATTCCCACATTAATGCGCCAAAAAGAAGGAGCGGTTCCGTGCCTTCATTTTTTAGACCATTTAACATAAGTAATGTCCTATCAATATTACCAACAAATGCACTTTCCAACATATCAAAAACATTGTAGCGCGAGCTATCTGCTACTGCGCCCATAATATCTTCAATATCGATACGATCTTTTTCAATTAATAATAGTAGTTTTTCAATTTCCTGTTGAGCCGCTAGCAAGTTTCCTTCAACGCGTTCAGCAATTAACCTAGCTGCATCATGCGTAATTTTTTTCTGTCTATTTTGCATCCGAGCTTGTATCCAGCCGGGTAGCTGGGCCGGTCCTATTGGCCAGACTTGTATCATCAACCCGGCTTTATCAATCGCTTTTACCCATTTATTATTTTGTGTGCCTTTGTCGATTTTATCTGAGCTAATTATAAGTACAGTGTCGTTATTTTCGTTTTCAACATATTGTTGTAGGAAAATTCCACCTTGCCTCCCAGGCTTAGGTGCTGCCATCCTTAATTCAATAATCTTATTGTTTGAAAATAATGATAAATTACTGCTCGCCCCATTAATTTGATTCCAATCAAATGATTTATTCACCTCAAATATAATGCGTTCATCATAACCTTGTTTTTGATAATGATTTCTTATCAGGTCAATACTCTCGAGTTTTTGTAATGGTTCATCACCGCTCACAAAGTAAACAGGCATTTTGCCTGAACGTTCTAAGTGTGTTTTAAGTTGTTCGGGGCGCAATCTCATTTATTGCAGTGCTTTATTATTTAGATGAGGACAGTAATGCTTGAAGTCTACGAAGGATCTGGCTTGCAGCACGACGTACTAAATCTTCCTGAATGATCGATTCTTCTGAGAATTCACCTAGTACCTCAGTTTCATCGAAGGCAAAGTCTCGAGTCACGGTTATTTTTTCATTTTCAACGATATAAGTACCATCTGCACGCATAGCATCTATTTTTGCCTGAAATAATATTTGATACTCTTCCACTTTCCCTGTTGTTGGCGAAACGCTTAGTACTGATTTTTCAAAATTTGTTTCCTTTAATGTCACGATATGGGCAGCACTTTGTGCTGATGTTGCAAGAGATACACCAGAATTTATAAATTGAGATTTAACTTCTGCTGCCAATGCGGAACCGCCATTAATAAAAACATTATCAATATTAATTTTTGTTGTTTGCGAACCACGTAAATGAAAACCACATGCCGTGGTTAACAACAAAATATAAATCAACAACAGACGGGCCTTCATTAGTTTTCCTCTTGCCAGCTTTAATAAGTTATTAGCTTTGTATCTTACCCTATGACACCACGATGTTCACTAGACGTTCTGGGATTACGATGATTTTTTTAATTGTTTTCCCTTTTAAATTTTGTTTTACTTTTTCATCTTCAACTGCTTGATTTTCTATTTGTTTTTGTTCGGCATTTTTTGTAACAGTAATCTTCCCGCGGAGTTTGCCGTTAATTTGAACAACCATTTCTATCTCATTTTGTTCTAATGCATTCGGGTCTGATTTGGGCCAGGGCACATCAATTAGGGGTTCGCTATGACCGAGTTCAACCCAAAGTGCATCAGTTATATGTGGGACAATTGGGGAAAGTAGCAGAATTGCGGTTTCAACTCCTTCGCGCATAATTGCATGGTCATTATTATTTGTTAATTTAGAGCGCAACAGCGCATTAATCATTTCCATTACCGCTGCAATTGCAGTATTAAAAGTATACCGACGACCAATGTCATCATTTACCTTATCAATTGTCATATGAATTTTACGACGTAACTCACGCTGCGCATCAGTCATTGATGTTTGGTTTAAAGCTGGAGATTTCCCTTCATTAATATGTGTGCTCGCAAATTTCCATAGCCTTTTTAAAAAACGATGCGCACCTTCAACACCTTCATCTTTCCATTCAAGACTTTGTTCAGGAGGTGATGCAAACATCATAAATAAACGAACCGTATCTGCCCCGTATTCATCAATTAAAGATTGCGGGTCAACAGTGTTACCTTTCGATTTAGACATTTTAGCGCCATCTTTCAATACCATTCCCTGAGTGAGTAAATTAGTAAACGGTTCATCACATTTTAATAAACCTAAATCGCGCATTAGCTTATGAAAAAAACGTGCGTATAGAAGATGTAGGATGGCATGTTCAACTCCCCCTATATATTGATCAACGGGAAGCCAGTAATTGGCACGTTCATCAGTCATAACTTTGTGATTGTCCGGGCAGCAGTATCGTGCAAAATACCAGGAAGATTCAAAGAAGGTATCAAAAGTGTCGGTTTCTCTTTCGCCACTACCACTACCATCTGGTGCATCAGTATTAATAAATTCTTCCATTGATTTTATCGGAGAACTGATACCCTCAAATTCTATCTCCTCGGGTAGTACAACGGGCAGCTGGTCCTCAGGAACAGAGAGGGCTTTACCGTCTTTTGTATTAATAATAGGAATCGGACACCCCCAATAACGTTGTCGCGAAATTCCCCAGTCTCTTAAACGATAATTAATTTTTCGGTTACCGCATTTATTTTTTTCAACAAATTCTGCGACTGCATTACAGGCATCTTCTGAACTTAGTTCATCAAATTGCCCTGAATTTTTAAGCACCCCTTTTTCTATATAGGCTGATTCAGTTATATCATGTTGATTGCCATCTACCGGAAAGATAACTTGTTTAATAGGTAGCGTATATTTATTTGCAAACTCCCAGTCACGTTGGTCATGACCAGGTACGGCCATAACTGCCCCCGTGCCATATCCCATTAACACAAAATTTGAAACCCAGAGCGGAATGATTTCATTGCTTATCGGATGACGGAGGTTAATGTTAAGCGGCATACCTTTTTTTTCCATAGTTTCAAGTTCAAGCTCGGAGGTTCCGCTACTTTTACACTCATCAATAAATTTAGCGATGGCATCATCACCTTTAGCCGCTGATTTTGCTAACGGGTGTTCCGCTGCAACTGCCATGTAACTTACTCCCATAATAGTATCGGGACGTGTTGTATAGATACGTAATGATTCACCCGCACCTTCGACTTTAAAATCAACTTCGACACCTTCAGAGCGACCAATCCAATTTGCCTGCATCGTTTTAACTGCATCCGGCCAGCCTGAGAGTTTTTCTAGGCCTTCAAGAAGTTCATCTGCGTAATCGGTAATTTTTAAAAACCACTGTGGTATTTCACGACGTTCAACTGTGGCACCAGAACGCCAGCCTTTACCATCGATAACCTGTTCATTTGCTAAAACAGTTTGGTCAACGGGGTCCCAGTTAACAACAGATGTTTTTTTATAAACCAATCCTTTTTCATAAAGTTTTGTAAAGAACCATTGTTCCCAACGGTAATAATCAGGGTCACATGTTGCTAATTCCCGGTTCCAATCATAAGCAAACCCGAGTCGTTTTAATTGTCCGCGCATGTAATCAATATTTTCATAGGTCCATTTAGCGGGAGGTACATTGTTTTTAATTGCAGCCCCTTCCGCAGGCAAACCAAATGCATCCCACCCCATTGGCTGCAAAACATTTTTACCCTGCATGCGTTGATAACGGCTAATGACATCGCCTATTGTGTAATTACGAACGTGCCCCATATGGAGTTTGCCACTGGGGTAGGGGAACATTGAAAGACAATAGAATTTTTCTTTGGCTGGGTCCTCGGAAACTTCAAAGGCATTCGTATCTGACCACTTTTTTTGTATGTCAGTTTCTATTTGGTCTGGTCTATATTCGTTATTCATTAAGTTTTCATTTTTTGTTGCTCTTTCTTAATGAAAGCATACAGCATGGGAGATTTTTTTAAATTATAAAAAATAACCTCGCAATGCGAGGTTATTGAGTAGTTGATTTTCTGATAGCCATATTATTTTACCAATAAACTTGTGCTCGCATTTGGAATGCCGCTGGTTCAACAGCGTCATTTGCTGTGCCAGCAAGATCAACATGACTAAAATCGAGAACCTTGCTGTAATCAGCCATAATTCGGGTATTTGAAGTTGGATACCAGTTCAAGCCAATGGTAAAAACATCAGCTTCCCCACCATCATCTGCAGTAGATGTGTTGCCTCCGCCTGTATTATCCATATCAGACAAATCCATATTTTCATATCGTGCTGTGATTTGCCATGCCCCTAATCCTCCTTTACCCAAAGATTTCTTAGGTTTGATACCACTCCATGCACCGTACTTGTATTTCATTGATTCGCCGGTAAAGAAATACCCTGCATCAATTGCCCATGCTGATAAATCAACATCACCGCCAATTGGATCGCTTACATCCCAAGTAACGTATTCAAAGATGCCATGAAATGATCCCATAACTGTAATAGCTTCTATGTCAAATGCATCAGAATCATCAGCATTAGTCCCAAAGTTTGCTTCAAGTGAATCGCCATTACCAATATGAGTTAACAATGTATTGTCAATATTGGAGAAGGCATCGCCCTTATGTTCTTCGTATTGATAAGAAAAACCAACATGTAATAAATGATTTTTATCCTTGTAGTATGGAGTACCCCCTACACGAAATGCTGTTGTTCTACGGTCAGTAGCTGCTTGGCCAGTTTCATCGCTGGTAGTGCTAAGCCCTGGTACAAATACACCAGCATGTGCAAACCATCTATTTTTTGCTTTTGATTGGAAACGACCTGCAATACCAACATTTCTTGAAAGCTGTGGACCGTCGGCAAACAATGGTCGACGCATCATTGTCATGTATTTACTACTACTGATAGTTGCATGGCCAAAAGGAACATGATGTTGCCCAACTTTAAGCCACCACTTACCAGTATCTGTTTTACCATTGTAGGCAATCCATACGTCCTTCCATGAAGGTGTGCCTGAATTTGCAAAATCTAGTTCCAGCTTGTATGCCATTGGTTTGATTTTTCCTTGAAAACCCAATCTAGCCCGACGTAGTTCTTCCCCGTTATCTTCTAACGAGCCTCCATCATTATCAACGTAAATAGTATCCCAAAAAATACGGCCAATGGGCTGCCATTCCCAGGACCCATCTTGTGATGCAACCTTGAATTTACCTTTTGTTGTAATTTTAAACGAATCTTTTTTTGTTTTTTTAACTTCAGCATTTATCTCGTCAATACTTTCTTTAATTTTTTCGTTATCTTCTTTGGAGGCTTCAACAAGGAGCTCATATTCTTGAGGTGAGAGTGTACCTTTATCACGAAGGACCTTTAAAAGTTCTAATAGTGCTTCATTAGCTGCTACTGCGGGAGGCGATAGCATTATGAAAAATATAATAAAGCTAGAAAATATTATATTTTTTAAGCAATTTTTTTTAAACAACACATGTCTCCTTTGTAATTAAAAGATTCCGACTAAGAAATAGAAAAATACTATCGCCATTATGCCGCCAGCTGGCAAGGTGATAATCCATGACAAGAATATTGTTCCCACAATTCTAAGATTCAGAGCTGATATTCCGCGCGCAAAACCAACACCAAGTACAGCACCGACGAGAGTATGAGTAGTTGATATAGGTATTCCAGTCCCCGATGCTAAAACGACAGTTATGGCAGCAGCCAATTCGCAACAGAAACCACGACTAGGCGTTAATTCGGTGATGCGACGACCCACAGTCGCAATTACTTTGTGGCCGTACATTAAAAGACCGATGACTATCCCCACAGACCCAAGCAAAAGTACCCAGATAGGCATCATAGATTTTTGTGCAATCTCACCATCACTAGATACTATACTAACTATTGCGGCAACAGGCCCTACCGCATTAGCAACATCATTTGAACCATGTGCAAAAGCCATAGCGCATGCAGAAAAAATCATTAAAACACCAAAAACATTTTCAACGTTTACTATGCGACTTGCTATATTTTTATCTTTTGTAAATTTAATCTTGCGAATTAAGAAAGTACCAACAAGCGCACAAAATATTCCTACAAAAAGACTAATGCTATAGCATTCATTTTTAGATAACTCGAGACCAATGTGCTTTAAACCTTTGAGCATGGTTACGAGTGAAATCATGGTACCTGTTAAGAAAATATAAATAGGCACGTAACGTTTCGCATTGTCTATTGGGTTGTCGGTGTTAAGAATTAATTTTTGAACACTACGAAATAAGAAATAGGCAATCCCGCCGGCTATCACTGGTGAGACAACCCAGCTTGCAGCAATAGAGCCAACTTTCGCCCACTTAACCGCCTCAATCCCAATACCAACGGCAGCAAAGCCGACAATGGCGCCCACAATCGAATGCGTTGTTGAAACCGGCAAACCATACCGAGTGGCAATTAATAACCATATCCCCGCGGATAAAAGAGCCGCGAGCATCCCGTAAACGAGTAATTCCGGTGAGCCACTGAGTAGGTTCGCATCAATTATGCCCTTGCGAATTGTTGATGTAACCTGTCCGCCAGCAAGAAAGGCACCTGTAAATTCAAAAATCGCAGCAATGATGACAGCTTGTTTTATTGTTAATGCCCTTGAGCCAACAGAAGTTGCCATCGCGTTCGCAACATCATTTGCCCCAATCCCCCAGGCCATAAACAATCCGAAACTAGCTGCCAATATTAATAATATTGTTGTATGTTCCATTGAGTTTCTCTCTATTTAGCGATCATTAATTGAAGCCGGTTGCCCGTGCTTTGGGCATTGTCTGCGAGGTCACCTGTCCACTCTATAATTTTGTAAATAAACATAACGTCGACAGGCGGTAAGTCTTTTTCAATTTTATATAATTCAGCACGTAATTTGATCTGGATTTTATCTGTTTCATCTTCGATAACATGAAGCTCCTCGATCATTTTTTTAACACGGGTAACTTCATTTCCACGAAAGCCAGCAGCTACTAATTCATCCAATTCATTAATTGCGTTTTGTGTTTGACGGGTTGCGTCAACACATCTGTTTAAAAATTCAATGTATGTATTACATATTGATTCAGGCAATGACATTTTTCTTCCAAGCACAAGTCCTGCGATATCTTTTGCTTTATTTGCAATTTTATCTTGTAGCTGAAGTACATCGAGAACATCCCTTCGGTCCATCGGCATGAAAAGACTGCTAGGAAGTTGCATACGCAATAAATTTTTTATTTCATCTGCATCATTTTCTAATGCTGCAAGATTGTTTTGTATTTTTTCAGCCTTCCCCCAATCATTTTTAATGACAGCATCAAAATAGGGAATTAATTCTTCGACGCACAAAACAACTTTTTCTATGTGTTTTTGTAGGGGGCTTACAGGGGAATTACCAAATATTCTAGAAAAATAGTTAGAACTTGACATTGTTTAGTGTCCTTAGTTTGTAAAGTTTTCTAAAAACTGCAAAACTCATGACTGATTTCTAACTTTTTCATGTCATAATTTCGCGCATTTAAACACATCGTTTTTAAATTGCAAGAGAATATTTCAATAAAAATTATTTTTTTTTATCGTGTTGTTGTTAAAGGATTTTTTTAAGGATAATTTCTTATGAGTTCATACTTATATATTATGCGACATGCAAAATCTGATTGGTCAGGTCCACAGACACCTGATTTTGAGAGGCCAATTAATGGGCGGGGAAGGAGAAACTCAGTTCGTATTGGCCAGTGGATGAGTGATAATAATTACATCCCACAAAAAATTATCTCATCACCGGCAACCAGAGCAAAAGAAACAATTGAACTGGTTATTGAACAGATAACTAAATTTAATCATGACGATTTAATTTTCCAGGATGATCTTTATCTTGCCCAGTTTACCCAATTAATCGAAATTATTAACACATACCAAAACGATGCTCAGAGTTTAATGCTTATTGGGCATAATCCCGGAATTGAAAATTTAGTTAATTATCTATGTTCTCAATCAGACAATCCGGAAACAGCAGTGACAACAGCAAATTTATTTATATTTGAATATGCTGAAAATCACTTTAACCCAGCAACAGGTAGTTGTAAGTTAATCGAGGCAATAAAGCCAAGAGAGTTAAATTAGAAAATTATTTTTGAGAAACGATGTAAGCAATCCAGCCTGCATCGGCTTCGCCTTCTGTCTGCGGTAGAAACTCACCATTACCATCGCCATCTTCATCAGCCTGTTCCCAGTAAACGGTCGATTTGAAGCCAGCTTCAGAAAGCATTTCTAATAATTCTGGGAGTGTCCATACACGCCACTCATAAGTAAACGCCTTTTTTATTTTTGAACCATCTTTAAATTTAAAATGTATGTGGTTAATCGCCGAACCCGTTATAGGGTCATACTTGTGCTGGTCCCAGATATAGGTAAATCTATCATTTACTGGTGAATCATTATCAGGCTTAACTTTTGTTTTTTCTTTGAGTTCTTGAAATGCTTCATATCCACCGTACGCATCAGAAAAGAAGATGCCATCATCAACTAATGAATTTCTGACTTTTTTAAGATACTCGATCATTAATTTCCGTTCTTTAAATACCCAATAACTAAAATTCATTGCAAGCACAATATCAACAGGATCATTTTTGGCATTTAAAACATTTTCTTTGATTAGTTTTATACGTGATGACTGTTCAGTTGTGAGTTTTTCAATTTTATTTTTTTGAGACCAATCTAAAACCACCTGGTCGATATCAAAACAAATCGCTGTATTGGTATCACGACGTTTTACCCACTCACAGGATGTATTTGCCGTTGCACAGAAGTCCTCTCTAAGCGTGCTAGCTTGACGACCTTTTAGTTTTTCGAACAACGAATCAATAATATCGATTTCGGCTTCAACACATTGCACCGCCTCCTCGTACAAGAAAAAACGGTCTGCGAGTTCTGCCTTTGTGGGGCTTGAAGGTTTATGCTTTATGTTACTTTTACTGCTCATTTTCTGATTACCAAATATTTGTATTTAGGATATAAATTATGGTCGACATATAATTCGGCCGGCTATTATAGCGAATAGTTTTAAATTAAGTCAGTAAATTTAGTAATTATATTTTATGGACTTATCGTGGAACATCAGCCGATTCAAAATAACATGGGCATATTACTTTTTTATTACGATATAATCACAATCTATGGCAGAGCTTGGCAATGACCATAAAGTAAAGATAAGCATGATACTCGATAACAAGGGTAGCGATGTCTATAGTATTTCTCCTCAGAGTTCATTGCGAGAGATGGCAGATGAAATGCTTGTAAAAAAAATTGGCTCGCTTGTCGTTACTGATAAAAATGACATATTAGTCGGTATTATTTCTGAACGTGATTTTCTAAGTATAGTTGGTAAGCATGCGAAAGACTGGGAGGATATTAGTGTTTGTGACGTCATGACCAAAGAGGTGGTAACCGCAACACCAGAAGATACACTTGAACAGGTTATGTCACAGATGACCCAGCATCATATTCGCCATATTCCAGTCATGAAAAACAATAAAATTGTTGGCGTGCTAGCAATCGGCGATATTATTAATGCACTGTTTGATAAAACATTGTTTCAAAATAAATTGTTAAAGAGTTATATAAAAGACTGGCCGAAAGAGAAGCAATAAGATATCAGATTTGAATTAAATTGTGATTCTGGTCCCGCATCTCAAGTTTATTGCTTATTGCAAAATCAACAAGAAAATCATAAATCATCGGGCTTTTATTTTGAAGTTCGACATCAACGACAAAGCACTTTGAGTTATCTTCCTGCTTAAGATTGACAAGTGGATTAAAAATCACACGACCATTTTTACCATAACTAGCGACTGTATAGTAGAGTCTTTCTGCCCAATCACTAGGCCGAAATCTTTCTCCCGTTATTGTTTTGCCCATGATTAATATTTTTTCGTATAACATATTTTTAGACTTTATTCTGAGTCAGAATCCCAATGTTCCCCTTCTATAATATTCCCGTTACGTGTTTGTTTTTGTCTGATGTTAATACGATTTTTCATAAAATTAACGAAGAAAGTTTCCGCCAATCTTTGGCGCAGCGTCGGGACTAACATCAAAAAACCAATGGTATCGGTAAAAAAACCTGGTGTTAATAAAAGCGCACCACTAATTAGAAGGATTAATCCCTCAATGAGCTCAGTTGCGGGTAGCTGCCCTCTGCTAATATTTGCCTGGACTTTTGCAAGTGTTGATATGCCCTGAATACGCAATAATGAGACACCAAGGAAGGCGGTACCAATAACCAATGCAATTGTGTAGCCTGCACCAATGATACTGCCGATTTTTATTAATATAGCAATTTCAACGAGTGGTATCGTGATAAAAAGTATGAGAAAAAGTTTAAACAAAAAAATAACCTCAATATTTATTTTTAAATTACCATTGTGGCATTATGATTAATGTATGGGCAAAATACTATTATGCAAGTAATTTTAAATACATAAATAAGATATGGCGAATAATACAAAATCTATTCTGGTGCTATGTACTTTCCCAGAGACCGAATCTGTTAAAAGTGTCGCAGAGACATTAGTAAATGAAAAATTAGCTGCTTGCGTTAATGTCATACCCGGCGTTCAATCTATTTTTAGATGGCAGGATAAAATAGATAATGCCAATGAAAATATCTTAATCATAAAAACAAAAGATAGTTTATACGATGAGTTAGAAGCCAGGATTAAAGAACTGCACCCGTACGAACTTCCTGAAATAATTTCTGTCCCAATAGATAAAGGTCTTAACAAATATTTAGATTGGATTAGCGAGAGCACCAAATAATAATGTATTTTTTTAAAAAAATATTTATTTTTTATATTTTTCTATTTTCATATTCTGCGAATGCAATAAATTTTGAAGAACGTTTAGGCAATATTTTTTCATTTATATCTTCCGATGATGAAGTATTACACCCTGACGATGCCTTTAGGATCAGTCTCAGCGTGATTTCTGATGATAGGTTAGTACTAAAATGGCAAATAGAATCAGGCTACTATCTTTATAAAGATAAATTTTCAATCAGCACAAATGACCCATCAGTTCTGATTGGAGATTATGTTTTCCCTATCGGTAAATTAAAAGATGACCTTGCGTTTGGTGAGGTTGAAGTCTACTACAATGATGGCCAGTTATTAGTACCATTTAACAGTGAAAATAAAGATATTACCGATCTTAATATTAATATTTCTTATCAGGGTTGCAAGGAAGGTTCTATTTGTTATCCGCCAATAGAAAAGAATCTAACAGTTTCAATACCAGATACTTTTGATGAAGTTTACGAGGAAACATTATTATCCGAACAAGACCTGATTACGAAGAACTTAAAAGATAATAATTTATTCATTAATGTAATTTCATTTTTTGTTCTTGGGTTTCTATTAGCATTAACCCCATGTGTTTTCCCAATGATTCCTATTCTATCGGGTATTATTGTTGGTGAAGGTACTAGTATCACAAGAGCAAAGGCCATCATGCTGACGCTAAGCTATGTATTAGCAATGGCATTAACTTATGCTCTATTGGGTGTAATTGCCGGTCTCTTTCATTTTAATCTACAAGCTGCATCACAGAATATCTGGGCGATAAGTTTATTTAGTGGCGTCTTTGTTTTGCTTGCATTATCGATGTTTGGTTTCTATGAGTTGCAATTACCTCGCAGTTGGCAAAATAAGCTTTCTGGGGGTCAAAGCAATTCAGGCCATAGCACCATAACAGGGGCTGCAGTCATGGGAGCGTTGTCTGCTGTGATTGTCGGGCCATGCGTGGCACCACCACTTGCAGGCGCATTACTCTATATTAGTCAGACAGGCGATGCACAGTTGGGTGGTTTGGCATTATTTGCAATGGGTCTGGGGTTCGGTGTTCCGTTATTGGTGATTGGCATTAGTTCAGGAGAACTGTTACCACGCGTTGGTGCATGGATGGATAATATTAAACGTGTCTTTGGCGTTATTATGCTTGGCGTTGCTATTTGGTTTTTAGAGCGTGTCTTCCCAACATCTTTTACTTTAATTTTATGGGCAGCTTTATTTATTATTAGTGCAGTTTTTCTTGGGACATTAGAAAAAATAAAAGAACACAGTAGTAACTGGCAACGCTTATATAAAGGACTGGGTTTTCTCATGTTGTTCTATGGCGGCATACTAATTTTTGCTGCAGTAAGCGGTAAGGGTACGCTGCTCGATCCTTTTAACAATAGAGTATCATCTAATACTTCAACTGAAGCTTTAACGTTTACTTATATTTCAAATCTTGAAGAACTTGAAACTCAATTACTGCAATCAAAACTTGAAAATAAAACCGTTATGTTAGATTTTTATGCAGACTGGTGTGTGGAGTGCAAGCAAATGGAGAAATATACTTTTTCTGATTTATCAGTGCAGAATATATTAGGCGACATAAAATTATTAAAAGCAGATGTCACACAAAATAACGATGATGATAAAGCATTGTTAAAACATTTTGATTTATTTGGTCCACCTGCGATTCTTTTCTTTAATAATGAATCAGCAGAAATAAAATCACAGCGATTTATTGGTTTTGCAAAACCAAAAAAGTTTATTAATCATATTAGAAAAGTTAAATCTTTATGAAGCAATCACAGATAGTATTCATTGCTGTTGTCATTGCCATAGTCTCCGGATTTGGCGGTTACTATTTACAGCAGTTAACAAAAGATAATATCAGTTACAAAGAACAACTAGATAAAAAGAAGTCACCGAGCCCCGAAGAAGTTATCGGCACTGATGTTCCCGAATTTAGTTTGATGGACTTAAATGGTGAGCGAAGGTATCTATCCGAATGGCAGGGCAAATTAATTGCAATTAATTTTTGGGCAACATGGTGTGCACCTTGTCGTGAGGAAATCCCGGCATTTGTTGAATTACAGGAAAAATATCAATCACAGGGATTGCAGTTTATCGGCATTGCGCTACAGCAGGCCGATGAGATAAGGGATTTTATTAATGAGTATAATGTTAATTACCCTTCATTGTATGGCGGGGATGAAGTAGTAAAAATCGCCAGCCAATTGGGCAATAATATTGGGGCTATGCCTTATACGGTGGTGATTAATGCCGAGGGGAAAATTGCCTTCACACATCGCGGACCATTGTCAAAAGACGAGGCAGAGGCGGTAATCAGGAACTTTTTGTAGCACAAAGCATTAAAATAACTTGTTCGTATTTTCGTTAAATTTCTGTTAAAATCCCCCTAAATGTGGTTAAAATCTCAAAAAATGAGAATATTATTACTTATTTATAGGGGCTTTCATTGAAATTTTTGGTGTTAAATGGACCGAATCTCAATCTTCTCGGTGAGCGGGAACCGGAGGTCTACGGGACAACTACCTTAGCCGAGATCGATGCCAGATTAGTTGATTTGGCTACCGCTCAGGGCCATCAGCTGTCTTGTTTCCAAAGCAATGCCGAACATGAATTGGTCGATAAAATTCATGAGGCAAAGAAATCCGCTGTGGATTTTATTCTCATTAATCCTGGGGCATTTACACATACCAGTATTGCATTACGTGATGCGATGTTAGGCACAGAGATTCCGTTTATTGAGGTACACCTGTCGAATGTTTTTTCTCGTGAAGAGTTTAGAAAATCTTCATTTTTATCTGACATTGCTGTTGCCGTTGTTAGCGGGCTTGGTGATTATGGCTATGAACTTGCTCTAATGGGCGCTGAACGATACTTAAACAAGTGATTAAACAATACTATGGATATTAGAAAGGTAAAAAAATTAATCGAATTACTCGAAGAATCTGGTATCGCTGAAATTGAAATTCATGAAGGCGAAGAATCAGTTCGGATTAGTCGCGGCGGCTCAACTGCAGCACCACAGACTGTGATTAGTGCACCGCCCATTGCAGCAAGTGCTCCCATGCAAGCATCAGGCACAACTGAAACTTCATCTGATGATTACAGTGATGAAGGTGAGGTAGTTACTGCACCTATGGTAGGAATTTTTTATACATCTCCGGGGCCTGACCAGCCACCTTTTATTAATAAAGGACAAAATATTAAAACGGGTGATGTACTTTGTATTATTGAAGCAATGAAAATAATGAATCAGATTGAAGCTGATGTTGATGGAAAAGTAGTTCGTATCTTGGTCGAAAATGGCGATCCTGTAGAGTACGGTCAACCTTTATTTGTTATCGCCCAATCTTAAGTCAAAACGTTATTTTACTAATGGCGTTTATTTACAAATAAAATCTATACAGAGCGTTAATGATCTATGCTTGAAAAAATTGTAATTGCAAATCGCGGTGAAATAGCACTTAGAATTTTACGTGCCTGTAAAGAGCTCGGCATTAAAACGGTCGCAACATATTCTGTTGCAGATCGTGAACAAAAACATGTCTATCTTGCCGATGAATCTGTTTGTATCGGCCCCTCGCCATCAACTGAAAGTTATTTGAATATTCCTGCTGTCATAAGTGCAGCTGAGGTAACCGATGCAGTCGGTATTCATCCGGGTTATGGGTTTCTCTCTGAGAATGCGGATTTTGCAGAACGAGTGGAACAGAGCGGCTTTACTTTTATCGGACCAAAGGCGGAAACGATACGCATAATGGGAGATAAAGTTTCAGCAATTAGGGCAATGAAAAAAGCAGGTATCCCTTGTGTGCCAGGTTCGGATGGTCCGTTAGGCGAAGATCCTAAAAAATTAATGAAACCCGCAAAAGAAATTGGTTACCCCGTCATTATTAAAGCAGCTGGTGGTGCTGGTGGACGTGGTATGCGTGTTGTCCGTAGTGAAGCCGCATTACTTAAATCGATTTCGTTAACTCGAGCTGAAGCATCATCCGCTTTTAATAACGATGTACTTTATATGGAAAAATTTCTTGATCATCCAAGACATATTGAAATACAAATTCTTGCAGATGAACATGGGAATGTAATTTATTTGGCTGAGCGTGATTGTTCAATGCAAAGACGACACCAAAAAGTAATTGAGGAGGCACCTGCACCAGGCCTAAGTGAAAAAACACGAAAAAAAATTGGTGAATTATGTGTAAAAGCATGTAAATCCATTTCCTACCGAGGCGCAGGTACTTTTGAGTTTTTGTATGAGGATGAAGAATTCTATTTTATAGAAATGAACACGCGCATACAGGTGGAACATCCGGTTACAGAAATGATAACGGGTGTTGATATTGTTAATGAGCAATTAAAAATAGCAAGCGGCGAACCATTAAGTTATAAACAAGCTGATATTAAGGTGAGAGGACATGCTTTTGAGTGCCGCATCAATGCGGAAGACCCGGAGACATTTTTACCTTCACCTGGCACTATTCGACACTATCACCCTCCGGGCGGATTTGGGATTCGCGTTGATACGCACGTATATCAAGGTTATAAGGTCCCTCCTTATTACGATTCAATGATTGGTAAATTAATTGCTCATGGCGATACAAGAGAGCATGCGCTATCCCGTTTATCAGTGGCACTATCTGAAATTGTAATTGATGGTATTAAAACAAATATCCCCCTACATCAGACTTTAGTTCAGGACACTGCTTTTGCAGCAGGGGGAACTGACATTCATTATTTAGAAAACAAACTGGGCATCAAGTAGATCGTCTGTTTGAATTACTTCTATTTTTATTCCTAATGAGTTGGTTACAACTTGAATTAGAAACAAACCAGGTTTTTGGGGAAGAACTTTCAGTGTTACTTGAAGAGTTTGGTGCAATTTCCATCAGTCTAACAGCATCAAGTGATGAACCTATTTTTGATGAGGATGCTGAAAATAATACACTGTGGGATAAAACGAAATTAACTGCATTATTAAATTCAAAATGCGATGTCGATAGTTTATTAATTAAACTGCATAAGAATCTTGGTAGTGATGCTATCCATAGTCATAAAATTAAATTTCTCAAAGACAAAGATTGGATTCACGAATTTAAATCTAAATATCAGCCAATATTTTTTTTAAATAAAATATGTATATCACCGAGTTGGTGTAACCCAGAAAGTGAAATACCTACCATAATTTTGGATCCAGGCCTTGCGTTTGGAACAGGGACTCATCCTACTACATCACTTTGTATCGAATGGCTTTGTCAAAATGATTTAAATGACAAAATTATTATAGACTATGGTTGTGGGTCAGGGATTCTTGCAATGGTTGCTGCAAAACTTGGCGCAAAACAGGTTTTTGCAATCGATATTGATGAACAGGCTTTGAATACAGCAAAAGATAATATTGTAAATAATGGATTGCATGAAAAAATCCTCATATCTCATCCAAAAAATATTATTATTCCGAAAGCAGATATCTTAGTTGCTAATATTTTAAAAAATCCACTTAATAAATTACTTAAAGAATTTTCTAGCTTAACAAAATCTGGTAGTGATATTATTTTGTCTGGTTTACTCGCAGAACAGGTAGAAGAGTGTTTAGTGGTATATAAAAGACATTTTAATATGGATAAACCTGTTTTAAGAGAAAGTTGGGCAAGTTTGCATGGTGCTAGACATTAAAGTAACTGATTTTATTCATCAAAAAATTCTTCCTTTACAACTTACAGTTTGTCGTTATCATAAGTAAAAAAGTTTTATTTATTTAAACGAGATGGATTTCGATTCTTTGGTTCAATGTTAATAGGACCCCATAAACTTAAAAATAATATAGTGCTAGCACCCATGGCGGGAATTACTGACCAGCCATTTAGGATGTTATGCCGGGAATTAGGAGCAGGTTTGGTTGTTTCCGAAATGGTGACATCAGATAGCTCACTATTCGGGTCTAGAAAAACAAAATTAAGAATTGATATTCGCGGTGAGATGGAGCCTCGGGTTGTTCAAATAGCTGGAGCAGACCCGGGCATGATGGCAGAGGCCGCTGTATTTAATGTTGATAATGGCGCACAGATCATCGATATCAATATGGGTTGTCCAGCGAAAAAAGTTTGTAAAGTGATGGCAGGTTCGGCTTTATTAAGGGATGAAATATTAGTAAGTAAGATTTTAGAGTCCGTTGTCAACGCCGTTGAAGTGCCGGTGACATTAAAAATCAGAACGGGCTGGGACAAAGATAATCGTAACGCTATTAGCGTTGCAAAGATTGCCAGGGAAGAAGGTATACAGGCACTTACAGTTCACGGTAGAACACGAGCCTGTGGTTTTAAAGGCAGTGCTGAACATGAAACTGCTGGTGAGATTAAAGCGAAGGTAAATATGACGGTGA
Source organism: Legionellales bacterium (assembly GCA_002721165.1). Classification (GTDB taxonomy): domain Bacteria; phylum Pseudomonadota; class Gammaproteobacteria; order Eutrophobiales; family Eutrophobiaceae; genus UBA11869. The sequence continues at coordinate 41,181 of PBJS01000010.1, forward strand.
TCGCTAATGGCGATATCACATCATCAGAACAAGCAGAAGAAATAATAAAAAAATATGGGGTAGATGGAGTTATGATAGGAAGGGCAGCACAAGGTAATCCATGGGTTTTTCAAGAGATGAGCCACTACCTGAAAACAGGCAATAAATTACTCCCACCAACACTAAAACAGATTCACGATATTATTATCAGACACGTAACGCACATACATCGATTCTATGGCGAACGCCAGGGAGTGAGGATTGCGCGAAAGCATATAGCCTGGTATGCCCATAAAAGGTATACGAGCATGTTGGATTATCCAATAAATAAAATTGAATCAGCGAGTGAGCAGATTTCGTTGCTTAGTAACATTTTTAACCAAGAGCAGAGATTTGCAGCATGAGCGAACGAAAGGCGAGAAAAAAAACAGCGGCTCAGAAAAGAAATTACGCCAAACAATCTTTAGCGAATAATGTAGAAAATGCCACGCAAAAATATTTTAAGGACCTAAATGGTAGTAAACCAGATGGTCTTTATGATTTTTTTATGCAAGAAGTTGAAAAACCATTTCTTGATGTTGTCATGCAGCACACAGACTGGAATATTACCCACGCCTCAAATATGCTCGGCATAAACCGCGCTACATTACGTAATAGGTTAAAAAAATATAAACTCGATTAAAAACAGGGAATAATGATTACCCTGATATCATTAAAGTTAATCAACTTTATTATCCATTGCAATATCGCAATTTATACAATAATGTCGTATTCCCAGTTACCTAATTAAATAAAGGGCGAGTTAAATGACTGTTGTTAAACGTGCACTAGTTAGTGTGTCAGATAAATCAGGAGTTGTTGATTTTTGTAAGGCTTTATCAGAATTAGGAATTGAAATTCTCTCAACTGGCGGTACAGCAAAATTACTGACAGAGAAAAACATCGATGTTGTAGAGGTGTCAGAATATACCGCTTTTCCAGAGATGATGGATGGTCGGGTTAAGACTCTACACCCAAAAATTCATGGCGCACTTTTAGGAAGGCGTGGTGTCGATGATGCAGTAATGAAAGAACATGGAATAACGGCAATTGATCTTGTTGTTGTGAATTTATATCCATTCGAAGAAACTGTTGGTAAATCAAATTGTGCGTTTGAAGACGCAATTGAAAATATTGATATTGGTGGTCCTGCAATGTTGCGTTCAGCAGCAAAAAATCATAATTCAGTGGCAGCAATTGTTGATACAGAAGACTATGACAGAGTATTAAAAGAATTAAGAGATGATGGAAGTATTAGTTACGGAACGCGTTTTTATCTTGCAAAAAAAGTTTTTTCTCATACAGCAAATTACGATGCAAATGTTTCGAATTATTTAAGTGGGTTAAATAACAATAAAGAACCAATAAATTATCCACTTACCTATACAAGTCAATTTATAAAAAAACAAGATTTACGTTATGGCGAAAATCCTCACCAAACAGCTTCCTTTTATTCAGAACCTCGGCCGGCGGAGGGAACTATAGCAAGCGCTAAGCAAATCCAAGGCAAGGAACTTTCTTATAATAATATAGCTGACACCGACGCTGCATTTGAGTGTGTGCTTTCTTTCAAAGAAACGGCGTGTACCATTGTAAAACATGCTAACCCTTGTGGCGTTGCAACTGCGGCAACAATTCTAGAGGCTTATAATGGCGCATACCACACAGACCCAACATCAGCCTTTGGCGGGATTATTGCATTTAATCGAGAATTAGATGCGGAAACGGCAAAAACAATTGTTGAAAGACAATTTGTCGAAGTCATTATTGCACCAACCATTTCATCTGAAGCCATTAAAATTATTGCGAGCAAGGCAGGTATACGCTTATTAGAAGCTGGAGTTCGACAAGATAATATCCAGCGTTTAAATATGAAGCGCGTTAGTGGTGGTTTATTGTTGCAGGATAATGATCAAGGAGTTATCAGTCGTGATAATTTAGAGGTCGTGACAAAAAGGTCTCCTTCGGCAGAAGAATTTGATGATCTCATTTTTGCATGGCACGTCGTAAAATATGTTAAATCTAATGCAATTGTCTATGCGAGAGATAAAAAGACTATCGGTATCGGAGCAGGACAAATGAGCCGTGTCTATAGCGCACGTATTGCTGCAATTAAAGCAAAGGATGAAAAGTTGAAGATAATTGATGCTGTTATGGCATCGGATGCATTTTTTCCTTTTCGAGATGGCATTGATTCTTCTGCAAAGGAGGGTATACGAGCAATAATTCAGCCTGGCGGTTCAGTGCGTGATAAGGAAGTAATCGCTGCGGCTGATGAACATAATATAGCAATGATCTTTACAAAAATGCGGCACTTTCTTCACTAATACATTTATTCAATTTTAAATATATTTAATTTTTATGAAAATTCTTATTGTCGGCGGCGGCGGTCGTGAACATGCTTTAGCTTGGAAAGCTGCACAATCAACTCAAGTTGAAACAGTGTATGTTGCACCAGGTAATGCAGGAACTGTTACTGAAAATAAAATTACTAATATAGAAATAAATGCCGAAGATATTGATGCATTAAAAATATTTGCAGAGAAAGAATCAGTGGACCTGACAATAGTTGGACCGGAGGCGCCTCTAGTAGCGGGTATCGTTGACGAATTTCAAAAGGCGGAGCTTCTTTGTTTTGGACCGACAAAGGCTGCCGCAATCCTCGAAGGCTCTAAATCTTTTAGTAAAGATTTTCTAAAAAAATACAAAATCCCGACTGCTGAGTATGAAATTTTTACTGAGGAAAGTGCTGCGGTTAACTATGTAAAATCAAAAAAAATGCCAATTGTTATTAAGGCAGATGGATTAGCCGCCGGGAAGGGTGTAGTGGTAGCGACATCTGAAAATGAAGCTATTGAAACGATAAATCAAATGTTATCTGGAAATAAATTTGGTGATGCAGGACATCGTATTGTTATTGAGGAATTTTTAGAAGGAGAAGAGGTTAGTTTTATTGTTATCTCAGACGGGAAGAATGTATTACCTCTTGCAACATCACAGGATCATAAGGCGCGTGATGACGGTGATAATGGCCCGAACACCGGAGGGATGGGCGCGTATTCACCAGCACCAATAGTCGATGATGTTATGCAGAAACGCATATTAGATGAGATTATTTTACCAACCATAAAAGGGATGGAGCATGAAGGCAGAACTTACACGGGTTTTCTTTATGCAGGTGTGATGATTACGCATCAAGGCACACCAAAAGTACTGGAATTTAATTGCCGTTTTGGTGACCCAGAAACACAACCAATAATGATGAGACTGAAAAGTGACCTAGTTGCTTTGTGTCTAGCGTCATTCAACAATACATTAGCTAAATGTAAGGCTGAATGGGTAGAGCATGCTGCGCTTGGGGTAGTAGCAGCTTCAGCCGGATACCCTGCGAGTGCCAGTAAAGGGGATTTAATTACAGGACTCGATTCAAAATTTTCCGAGCATATCAAAGTGTTTCATGCAGGCACTTCAATTATTGATAATAAAGTAGTAACTGCAGGAGGACGTGTTTTGTGTGTTACTGCATTAGGCGAAACAGTCGTTGATGCAAAAAAGTATGCATATAAAGCAATAGAGAATATTACCTACGAAGGTATGTTTTTTCGAAATGATATCGGCCATCGGGCTGTTACAAGGGAAAATTAATACAAGCTTAGGTATTGCCATTCCAATTAAGAAAGTTCTTTAACAAAGTTAGCCCTGCTACTTGACTTTTTTCCGGATGAAACTGTGTTGCAAAAACATTTTCGCATGATGCGGCCGAAGTATAACGACAAATATAATCCGTACTACCCGCAATGTCAGAGTCATTATTCATTTTGACATAGTAACTATGAACAAAATAGAAACGGCTGCCGTCATCTATTCCGTTCCATAAGGGATGTGTTTTTGTTTGGTATACCTGATTCCATCCCATTGAAGGAATTTTATAAGCATTATTTTTGTCATCTTTCATGCCCTCGGTAAAACGAACGACATTACCAGACATGACTCCTAATCCTTTTGTTCCACCATCTTCATCACTATGTTCCATTAGTGACTGCAAACCAAGACATATACCAAGGAAAGGTTTATTTTTTATGCACTCTCTGATTACATCATCTAGTTTTTTTTCTTTAAGATTTTGCATGCATTGACCTATTGCACCTTGTCCCGGGAAAACAACTTTGTCTGCATTTAATATAACTTTAGGAGAATCAGTTACAGTGATTTTTTGATTATCAGCAGCAACAGTTTCAAGTGCTTTTTCAACAGAACGCAGGTTACTGCTACCGTAATCTAGAACAACAATTTTTGACATAATCTAAAACTATTTTTTAGAGCGCACCTTTTGTGGATGGTAAAACATCTTTCATTTGCGGGTCGATTTCAACCGCAACGCGTAGAGCACGACCAAATGCTTTGAATATTGTCTCTGCAATATGGTGTGAGTTACGTCCTCTTATATTGTCAATGTGCAAGGTCATCATTGCATGGTTTACAAAACCTTGGAAGAATTCAAATACTAAGTCGATATCAAATTCTCCAACTCTTGCTCGAGGATAATTTGCGTTATATTCAAGACCAGGGCGGCCCGAACAATCTATTACGACGCGAGATAATGCCTCATCAAGTGGGACGTAAGCACTTGCGTAGCGACGAATACCCTTTTTATCATCTAACGCCTGCGTGAATGCTTGTCCAAGTGTTATACCAACATCTTCGACAGTGTGATGAGCGTCAATTTCTAGGTCCCCTTTTGCTTTTATGTTGAGATTAAATAAGCCATGACGTGCAACCTGCTCCAGCATGTGTTCTAGAAATGGAATACCGATATCAAGCTCTGCTTTACCCTGACCATCTAGCATTAGTGATATTTCTATTTGTGTTTCTTTTGTATTTCGCTCTACTGTTGCTTTACGATTACTCATTGTTTTTGCCACCTGACTCGCATCATTGTTCCATTAAAAATAAGCGTGATAGGATAACCTCTATAGACATGATTACCAACAATCGGATATAAAATGATCGATATTGATAGTATCAAACACTACCTATTAGACTTGCAAGAACGTATTTGTTCGGAATTCGTTGATATTGATGATCATTTAGTCTTGAAAACGGACGAGTGGCAGCGGCCGACTGGCGGTGGTGGTAAAACCTGTGTGTTGCGAGAAGGAAGCATTTTCGAGCAGTGTGGAATTAATTTTTCCCATGTATGTGGCGATAATTTGCCACCATCTGCGACAGCGAATAGACCGGAGCTTGCCGGCAAGTCATTCCAGGCGCTTGGGAATTCATTGGTTATTCACCCCTTGAATCCGTATATTCCGACGACACATATGAATATTAGGTTTTTTGTCGCTGATAAGGACGGGGAAGAACCAATTTGGTGGTTTGGCGGAGGCTTTGATCTCACCCCTTACTATGGATTTATTGAAGATGCTAAACACTGGCATGAAATGTCAAAAGCCGCTTGTGATGGTTTTGGCGAGAATACTTATTTGAAATATAAGAAATGGTGCGATGATTATTTCTATTTAAAACATCGACAAGAACCTAGAGGTATCGGCGGCATATTTTATGATGATTTAAATGCGTGGGGGTTTGAATCTTGTTTTTCATTTATGCAGAGTGTTGGCGAACATTTTCTTAAAGCATATTTACCTATTGTCGAACGTCGTAAGGATATCAGCTATTCAGAAAAAGAAAGGGATTTTCAGTTGTATCGTCGCAGTCGTTATGTCGAGTTTAACCTAATATATGACCGCGGCACTTTATTTGGTTTACAGTCTGGTGGTCGTACGGAGTCAATATTAATGTCTATGCCGCCACAGGCACGTTGGGAATATAATTGGCAACCCAGCCCGGGCTCAAAGGAAGCAGAACTCTATGATGTTTTTCTTAAACCCAAAGATTGGCTTTCAGAATAATTAAATAAAAGAAACTAGAAAAAGTATAGTTGCAGCAGACAGCGATAGGTGCATCCGTAATTTTAGAAAGTATGCAGGATAGATGCTCGAAAGATATATTCTCTCGTAACAGTACAAAGCAACAAAAGAGAATGAAATAGTAATAAACAATAACGAATAAAACTTAATTTCTAAAGCAAAAAAAATCCAGATGAATGACCATAACATTGCACTGATAGACATGTATAAGGTGTGTGTCGGTTGCTTATTACTTAATGATGAAGCCCAAAGTAAACCAGCAAGAAAACTAAATATTAAAGCCGAGTAGCATACTAAGATGATTTTAAAATCTTGGTTTAGATAACTTAGTAAAGCAAAAACAAAAAAAGGAATCAGCCCAGCATAACCTAATACCTGATGTAATCGCTTCATATTGATTTAAATAAGATTCTTATTTTTTTATAACTTCATTGTCTGACGCAATAATAAGCACATCTGCCGGTCTTTTTGCAAACAGACCATTAGTCACGACACCTGTAATCTGATTTAATTTGTTTTCAATTTCTGATGGATTTTCTATTTTCATGTTATGTATATCAAGAATGACATTGCCATTATCGGTTGTAAAATTCTGCCTTAATTCAGGTTGCCCTCCAAGTTTCGTAATTTCTCTTGCAACATAACTTTGTGCCATCGGCACAACTTCAACTGGCAAGGGGAAGTTACCTAATAGGGGTACGAGTTTTGTGTCATCAATAATACACACGAATTGTTCACTTGCCGCCGCAATAATTTTTTCACGGGTCAGCGCACCACCCCCGCCTTTAATAAGGTGCTTATTTTTTGTTGCTTCATCAGCACCGTCTATGTAAATCGGTAACTCAATAACACTATTTAACGGAACTACCGGTATGTTATGTTGTTTGAGTAGATTTTCTGTGGCTACGGAACTTGATACTGCTCCATCAATAAGGCCTTTATTTTTAGCGAGTTCTTCTATGAAAAAATTGACAGTGCTCCCTGTGCCAACACCAATAACGGCATTATTATTTATATGTTCGATTGCCGCCTTTGCAGCATTTCTTTTTTTCTGTTCTTGTGACATATAGGTCAGCTCCAATGAATAAGTATGTTAGAACGGCTGTTAATGTTATCTTATGCTAATGTTCGATGAATACAAAAAATTAATTGAGGAAGCTAGCCAGCGAGTTTATGAAGTCGCAAAACGGACAGACCTTGACTATGCTCCACAACTCTCAGCGCGCCATAACAACAAAATCTGGTTGAAACGTGAAGATCAGCAATCTGTATTTTCCTACAAGATACGAGGTGCTTACAACTTAATTGCCTCTTTATCTAAGGAGGAACAGGATTTGGGTGTAGTCACAGCTTCTGCAGGTAATCACGCTCAGGGTGTAGCATTAGCAGCGAATCACCTAAGTTTAGAATCAATTATCGTAATGCCAAAAACAACGCCCGAAATCAAAATAGATTCAGTCAAACGCATGGGCGCAGAGGTGATTCTATTTGGTAATACTTATGATGATGCTAAAGAACATGCACTAGAACTTTCTGTTGAAAAGGGTATGCAATACATCTCACCATACGATCACCCATTAGTCATTGCAGGACAGGCAACTGTTGGCGTTGAGTTATTAGAACAACACCCGAACACACCGGATATTATTTTTGTCCCTGTTGGCGGCGGCGGTTTGGTTGCTGGTATTGCTGCTTATACAAAGGCAAACAACGCTGATATAAAAATAATTGGTGTAGAGCCTGATGAAGCTCCTTGTATGCATCAGGCATTTGAGTCAGGCAAACGGATTGAATTAGAACGAATTGGTATTTTTGCAGACGGCGCAGCCGTTAAACAGGCGGGCGAAGAAAATTATCGTATCGCAAAAGAACTTGTTGATGAAATTCTTTTAGTTAGTGTCGATGAAATTTGTGCGGCCGTAAAAGATATTTTTGAAGATACGCGTTCAATCCCAGAACCCGCTGGTGCATTAGCACTTGCTGGATTGAAACAGTACGTTGCCGAGCAGAAAATAAAAGATAAAGAGTTAATAACTATTTTTAGCGGTGCAAATGTAAATTTTGATCGTTTAAGACATATCGCTGAACTTTCTGCTTTAGGTGAAAATAGAGAGGCGTTAATTTCTATCATGATTCCTGAAAAGCCAGGAAGTTTTCGACGTTTATGTCATGATCTTGGCCCGCGGTTAATTACTGAATTTAATTATCGTTACGCCGATAAAAAATTGGCACATGTTTTCGCGGGGGTGCAACTCAAGCACGGCACTGATGAAAAAGCTAAGTTAATAAAACAACTGAAAGATAAGGACTATGATGTTGTTGATTTAAGTAATGATGCTGTTGCTAAGATGCATATTCGGTATATGGTAGGAGGACATGCTCCACAGGCTGAGAATGAACTTGTGTATCGCTTTGAATTCCCCGAACGATCTGGCGCTTTGCTGCATTTTTTAAGTGATATGGGGGAGAGCTGGAACATTAGTTTGTTCCATTATAGAAATCATGGAGCAGCGTATGGTCGTGTACTTATAGGTTTTCAGGTTAAGGAAAACGAAAGAGAAAAGTTTCAGAGTTTCATTAATAAACTCGATATACCATATTGGGATGAAAGTGAAAACTCAGCTTATAAGAAATTTCTAAGTTAAATTTATTCTCTCTTGATATAAATTAGGGGGGTATCAACCGTAATGTCGTTTCAGAGGCATTGTACTTGAACCAGAGGTTCAAGTGGGTATCTCACTTAGTATTTCAGGCTTTCCACGTGGATGGACATGCACAACAACACTAATTAAAGATCCCCTGTATATTAACTTATCGGCTCAAGTAACCACGAGCATGATAACGTCCATGACAGAAGACACCCAAATTCAAATATCTTGATTCGCTTATTTAACTATGCTGATTACATTAGCCATAGTCTAATTGACTTTTTATATCAAGCGCATCATTAATTTTATTTTGTAATCGACTAAGCGTACTATCAATTTTAAAAGCATAGTCTTGATTTTCTTTTGTATGCTCTAACATTTCATTGGCAATATTTAATGCAGTCATAACAGCAATTCTTTCAGAACCTATGACACTGCCATTTTTTTTAGTTTCAAGCATTTTATTGTTCAAATAATCAATTGCATTATGAAGCGAGTCAACTTCCTCTTCCTCACATGTAATTAAATATTCTTTGTCTAAGATTGTAACTTTTAGTGGAGTCGTTTTATTCATGAGCGAGTTTCCATTGCACGTAAGCGCGTGATCATTGCTTCTATTCTACTTCTAGCATGTTCGGTTTTTTCTATTAATATAGCACGTTCACTAACAAGATTTTCCTGTTGATTTTTTAGGCTTGAATTTTCCGTTTTGAGATCGTTGACAGTATTGATCAGTTCATCAACACGTTCCTCAAGCGCTGTAAGGTCTGTATTATTGTCTTCGTAATTACCCATTATTTCTGTCCTATTTTCAGTTATGGCATGAACTGATTATATTGTTGATATATCATATAAACCACCAATATAGAGCTACTGTATTTGCTGGTCAACTAGTGATCTTGCCTGTGGGGTAAGAGCGAGAGTTATCATTGGTATTGCCCTGTAAAAATCAATTAGTTACTGCAATATTGGCTGAGCGTACGATAATTATGATTGATTATAATTCACTAAATGGAAAATTAATTTCTGCCGGTACTGGCGTGTGGGCATCAGAGTCGCACGGGTTTTTGTGCGGCGTTTTTTGTGCTGGCAACACAGTGGCATCAAGTATTTGGCAGGAATATTTATTGGCTGGCGTTGAAGAACCTCTAGATCATGACGAATCTTTTGCTTTGTTAACAGAGCTTGCTAAACGTGTCGCTGAAGAAATATTATCTAGTGAGATTATTTTTACACCGCTTTTACCAAGCGACCAGGCAAGTATTACAGAACGCTCTAATTCAATTTCTGAGTGGTGTGCGGGGTTTGTTAGCGGTTTGGGCATAGGCGGAGCTGGAAAAAAATTGGATTTAGGCGTTGATGGAGATGAATTTCTCAGAGATATGATATCAATATCTAGAATGGAGACATCATCCGAAGAGGGGAATGATGCGGAAACTGCTTATTTTGAAATTGTTGAATATATCCGTATTGGTGTAATTTTGATTCATCAACATTTACACGAAAAACAAGAAATAAATACTAACAAAAAAGAGATTTTACATTGATTGAAACTAAAGAATTGAAAAATCGTCGTAAGCGATTAATGGACATGATAGGTTCAGATAGCATAGCAATACTGCCTACTTCATCTGTTGTTGTACGTAATCGTGACGTTGAATTCCCTTTTCGCCCAGATAGCGATTTTTTTTATTTAACGGGCTATCCAGAACCTGAAGCTGTTTTAGTTTTGATACCTGATCGGGAAGAGGGTGAATGTATATTATTTTGTCGTGAAAGTGATGAAAAGCTAGAAACATGGCATGGGAGACGTTCTGGCTTAGACGGTGCGGTTAATATTTATGCTGCGGATGATGCTTTCCCCATCGAAGATATGGATGACATTTTGCCAGGATTAATCGAGGGACACGATCGAATTTTTTATAATATGGGTTCCGATCAAAATTTTGACCAAAGAGTATTGGGTTGGGTTAATCAGATAAGAGGCAAAGTTAGAGCAGGAATTATTGCTCCTGATGAATTTATTTCACTTAATCATTTTTTGCATGAGATGCGATTGTATAAGAGTCGTTATGAAATTAAGTTAATGCGGCAAGCTGCTAAAATTTCTGCTAAAGCACATAGGCGAGCTATGCAGAATTGTCAGCCAGGCATGTATGAATATCAATTAGAAGGAGAATTAATATCCGAATTTATTAAAAATGGCGCGCGTTATACTGCCTATCCTCCGATTGTTGGTTCAGGCCCCAATGCTTGTATATTACATTACACGAACAACAGCGATGAGATTGCTGATGGCGACTTATTATTAATTGACTCGGGTGCAGAGTACCAATGTTACGCAAGCGATATTACGCGGACATTTCCAGTCAATGGAAAATTTTCTAAAGCACAACGCGAAATTTATAATTTAGTTTTATCTGCACAGACTGCCGCTCTCAATGAAATTAAACCAGGAAACCATTGGAATGACCCACATGATGCTGCTGTTAGAGTACTGACAGAGGGAATGGTCGAACTAGGGATATTAAAAGGTAACCCTGAAGATTTAATAAAAAATAAAGATTATGCGAAATATTATATGCATCGAACAGGACATTGGTTAGGAATGGATGTTCATGATGTTGGAGACTACAAACTTGATGGTGAGTGGAGAATGTTAGAGGCGGGTATGGTAATGACTGTAGAGCCAGGCCTTTATTTATCTGCGAATTCTGAAGGCTTGTCTGAGCAGTGGCGAAATATTGGGGTAAGAATTGAGGACGATGTTTTAGTAACGAAAGATGGGTACGATATTTTAAGTAAAGATGCTCCAAAGACGATTGATGAAATTGAGGAGCTAATGGCTAATGCCGCATGATTATGATGTTGTCATCGTTGGCGCAGGCATGGTCGGGGCAAGCCTAGCTTGCGCCATAGCCCCTACAAATCTTTCAATTGCACTCATTGAGCCCGTATTATTTAACGATGATCAACAACCAAGTTATGATGATAGAGGTATTTCTCTTTCTCCTTCCTCAAAAAGAATACTTGAGCATATTGGTATCTGGCAGTCTATTTATCCAAATGCAACACCAATAAAAAAAATACATATCTCAAATCAAAAGAAATTTGGTTTTACTCATTTAGCAGCATCTGAGATAGGACTTACAGAACTCGGTCACGTTGTTATTGCTCGTTCATTAGGCAATGCCCTGCACAAAAAAATAAAGCAATATAAAAATATAAAACTTTTTTGTCCCGCTGAATTAAATAATTTTGTAAAGCATAATTCGAATATATCTTTACAAGTGATGCTCCCTGAAGGTAATAGCACTATCAATACAAAATTACTTGTAGGTGCAGATGGCAGTCATTCCTTAGTTAGAAAGTTAGCTGGAATAAAAACTAAAGAACATAATTTTGAACAGACAGCAATCGTGGCTAATGTAACTACCCAAAAGCCAAATCAGTTCACTGCTTACGAGCGTTTTACACCACATGGTCCAATTGCTTTTTTGCCAGTCGAAGGGAATCGTTTTGTTCTTATTTTTACAGTGGATACACATAAGGCCAGTTCTTATCTAAGTATGTCAGATAATAAATACTTAGAAATTATAGAAAATGAATTTGGACGCAGACTGGGTAAAATCCAAGAAATTGGTAAAAGACATACCTACCCAATTTTTTTTATTGAGGCAGTAAATCAGTTTCAAGAAAATCTGATTTTATTAGGCAATGCTGCACATACAATTCATCCAAATGCAGCACAAGGTTTTAATCTTGGTTTAAGAGACGTAGCAGGATTGGCGGAATGTATATATTCAGCCCAAGAAAAAAAACAGCCAATTAATGATATGGATATATTTAATAAATATATAGAATTGCGTCATTCCGATCAGCAGCGCATTATAAAACTCACTAATAGTATCGCATCTTCTTTTTATAATACTTCTTTATTGTCTGCTTCTCTTGCGAATACCATAATGTTGCTTTTAGATTTTATCCCTGAATTTAGATCTCTTTTTCTTAAAAGAGCAATGGGTCTAGCGGGATATCAGCCGCGGCTTGTCAGAGGGTTACAATTATGAAGGAAAACGAAAATAAGTATGACGGTGATATTGCTATAGTAGGCGGCGGCATTATTGGTAGTTGTTTAGCTTGTTTATTGGGACAGGCTGGATTTAAAGTTATCCTGCTTGACGTAGATACTAAGCCAAAAAAATCATCTATAGAAAATGATCCTCGAGTATTTGCAATTACAATTGCATCTGAAAAGATTTTAAAGAAAACGGGCGCGTGGTCACTTTTAAATGAAGCAAACATCTCTTCTTTTCGTCGTATGCATGTTTGGGATGAGAACGGCACTGGGGAAATCCGTTTTGAAAGTGCCTCAATATGCGAGCCTACAATGGGGTATATTATTCCCCATCAAGTTATTCTTGATGCATTACATAAAAAAATACGTGATTTAGAAAACGTAATATACATAAGTGGTGTTTCACCTGTACTAATAAAAAATGAAACTAATGCAATTACATTAGGTATAGATAATGGCCAACAGTATAGAACAAAACTCATAGTTGCTGCAGACGGCAGCAATTCAAAAGTAAGAGAACTTTCAAATATTTACTATAGCAAACACGATTACAAACAATCTGCTTTAGCTTGTATCGTTACATCAGAGATTTCACATGATGAAGTAGCACGTCAGCGTTTTTTGAAAGATGGTCCGCTTGCCTTTTTACCTATGAAAAACCCTTTTGAGTCTGGCATCGTGTGGTCTAGTAGTCCAGAGCGGATTGGCCAACTTCTTAATTGTGATAAAAAAATGTTCCATAGCGAATTAGAGACCGCTTTCGACAATAAGTTGGGTAAAATTCAGAACAGTACCGAACGTAATATTTTTTCTCTCAACAGAGCACATGCAGAGCATTATGTTCAACCGAGAATTGCATTAATTGGTGATAGCGCCCATACCGTCCACCCTTTAGCAGGATTGGGTGCAAATCTTGGCTTGCTCGATGCTGCAGCTTTAGCAGAGATACTCATAGACACTTTCAATCTAGAGAGAGATTTTGGTCGACTACAAGTACTACGTCGTTACGAGCGTTGGCGCAAAGGGGAAAATAAACAAGTAATGTATTTACTTGATGGTTTCAAATATCTCTTTGAAAATCAGTTTCGATCAGTACAATGGCTACGTAATTTGGGATTAGACATCATCGACGATATGCCTATTGTTAAAAACGCTATTATGATGCGGGCAATGGGGTTAAAGGGAAACTTACCCAAGTTTGCAAGAGATTATTGTTAACCTATGCAATTACAAGATTAGTTTATTTATTTTTTAATACTCGTATGACTAGAGGATAGTCAATGTCTGAGAATTCAAACTCTTAAGCAAATAATTTTATTCGTAATATCATCAAGAATGATATAAAAAATAAGAAAAATAAAGGTCTTGTCCATACAAGATTTCCCCCAGAACCAAATGGTTATCTTCATATTGGTCATGCAAAATCGATATGTTTAAATTTCGGAGTTGCAAATGATTTCAATAAGGGTCTTTGTAATCTTCGTTTTGATGATACTAATCCTGAAAAAGAAGACACTGAATATACAGAATCTATACAAAAGGATGTTAAGTGGCTAGGTTTTGAATGGGACGAACGTCTTTTTTATGCATCTGATTATTTCGAAAAACTTTTTGAATTTGCTAAAAAAATGATTACTGATGGTAAAGCCTATGTCGATCATTTAAGCGCAGAAGAAATACGTGAATACAGAGGAACATTGACTGAGCCCGGGAAAGAGAGTCCATACCGTACAAGAGATACTGAAGAAAATCTTAATTTGTTTGAGCGTATGCGAAAGGGCGAGTTTAAAGATGGGGAATGTGTACTAAGGGCAAAGATAGATATGTCTTCACCTAATATGAATATGCGGGATCCGACGATTTATAGGATTAAAAAAGCAGACCATCACCGTACTGGAAATAATTGGTGTATATACCCAATGTATGACTACACACATTGTATTTCTGATGCTTTAGAGGGAATAACTCATTCGTTGTGTACGCTTGAATTTGAAGATCACCGACCACTTTATGACTGGTTTTTAGATCAGTTACCAGTACCTTGTCATCCGCAACAAATTGAATTTGCCCGTTTAAATTTAAATTACACGATAACTAGTAAACGAAAATTAAACGAATTGGTAATAGATGGTAGTGTTTCAGGGTGGGATGATCCTCGTATGCCGACAATTGTTGGTATGCGTCGGCGTGGTTATACTCCGGAATCAATTCGTGATTTTTGCGATAGAATCGGGGTCACTAAAAATGACACAGTAATTGATGTTGGTGTTTTAGAAAACTGTGTGCGCGAGGATCTTGATAATCGCGCACCACGTGTAATGGGCGTGTTAGATCCATTAAAAGTTGTTATTACAAATTATCCTGAAGGAGAAACTGAACAATTGGAGGCGCCAAATCATCCGAACGATACAAAGATGGGTGTAAGAAAGTTACCTTTTTCGGGAATAATCTATATTGAAAAAGATGATTTTATGGAAGATGCACCAAAAAAGTTTTTTCGACTAACTCCGGGTAAAGAGGTTAGATTACGCTATGCTTATTTTATTAAGTGTAATGAAGTTGTAAAAGACAATTTCGGAAATATAGTTGAATTACATTGTTCTTATGATCCTGATACAAAAGGGGGTAACGCACCTGATGGCCGTAAAGTAAAAGGGACAATTCACTGGGTATCTGCTGAGCATGCTTTTAAAACGGAAGTTCGTTTATACGATAGATTATTTAATGATGAGAAACCTGATAGTAATAAACACCAAAAAGATTGGAAGGATTTTTTGAATAACGAATCAAAAAAATAATACAGGATGTTTATCTTGAGCCTTCATTGGAATTAGCAAAAAAAGAAGAATTTTTTCAATTTGAAAGGCTTGGTTATTTTTGTGTCGATAATAGGGACTCTGAAAAAGGCAAACCTATTTTTAATAGAACTGTTTCATTAAGAGACTCTTGGCTAAAACAAAAACAGAAAAACTAAATTGGTTACTCTAATTATATTTATTTAAAATACATGCAGCCAGATTCTAAAACTCTATATCGTTCTAATTTGAAAGGTTTCTCGCTCAGTAACAGCGGGAAAGTAAGAGATATTTACGATATAGATGATCAGCATTTATTAATTGTTACTAGTGACAGACTTTCTGCCTTCGATGTTATTTTACCAGACCCTATACCGGGTAAAGGTCGTGTTTTGACCGAAGTATCAAACTTTTGGTTTAGTCGCTGTAGAGATATTATTCCTAACCACCTTTCAGATTTGGCTATTGAAGACGTTATAAAAAAAGAAATTGATTTAGAAGCGCTAAAAGGTCGGTCCATTGTTGTCCGAAAGCTTAAACCTTTGCCAATCGAGGCTGTTATCCGCGGCTATTTAATTGGCTCTGGTTGGGTAGATTACAAAAAAACGGGTAGTGTTTGTGGTATTAGTTTACCCTCGGACCTAAAGCAAGCAGAAAAATTGCCCGAACCCATTTTTACTCCTGCAACAAAGGCGGATGTCGGTAATCATGATGAGAATATTGATTTTGAAACAGTCAAAACATTAATTGGGGAAAAGATTGCCAATAAAATCCGTAACATAAGTTTAAAAATTTATAATGAAGCTGCAGAATATGCTATTGGAAGAGGAATTATTATTGCTGATACCAAATTTGAGTTTGGTTTGGATGAAAAAAATAATTTGGTCTTAATTGATGAGTTATTGACGCCAGATTCTTCACGTTTTTGGCCTATTGAATCTTATAGCACGGGTATAAGCCCACCTAGTTTTGACAAACAATATGTCAGAGATTATTTGGAAACATTGAATTGGGATAAAAAACCACCTGGCCCAAAGTTGACAGAAGAAGTAATTAATATGACCGCAGAAAAATATGAAGATGCAAGGAAAAAATTAATTTTATAATTTATAGGGAAAAAGATGGACGAATTAAAAACTTTAATTGATGGTTATAAAAGATTTTATAAAAAGTTTTTTGAAGAACAAAAAGAACTTGATAAAAATTTATTTATAAAGCCGCAAACGCCGAAATTCTTAGTGATATCTTGTTGCGATTCAAGAGTAAATCCATCACAAATTATGGATACTAAACCTGGTGATATATTTGTTATTCGTAATGTTGCCAATCTTGTTCCTACTAATGAGTCAGATGGGAAACCACATAGTGTTGGTGCGGCAATTGAGTTTGCAGTAAAACATTTAAGAGTTAAGCATATTATTGTTCTTGGCCACTCTCAGTGTGGTGGAATCAGAGCTTTGATGGAAGGCAAACATTCCGGCGATGAATATGATTTTATTGATCCGTGGATGGACATAGCAAAGAAAGCAAGGGAAAACGTTTTAAAAGATCACAAAGATAAGTCTTTCAAAGATCAATGCAGTTATTGTGAAAAAGCTTCTATTAAAATTTCTTTAAATAATTTGATGGCTTTCCCATGGGTAAAACAAAAGTGTGAAAGCGGAGAGCTAAATATACACGGTTGGTATTTTGATATGGAAACAGGTTCCCTACTTAGTAAGCAGGGGGAAACATTTTTACCTGTAGATAAATTATTACTAAAGTGAAAAAATTATTTTAGTATGAAATAATTTTATGCAGCTTCTTCCATTTTCTCGTCATACTCACCTTTACAAGCAAGTCCATTACATTTTTCTCTATGTAGTAATGCCTTTTGTGCGGCTTCTATATTTGTAGATTCACCACCCCAGGCTTTAAGGCAAGGTTCTTGTAAAGCACGCCCATATGAGAAACTTAATGGCCAAGGCAAATCTTTATTATTTTGATTCATAGCGTTAAGGTGTGCTGTTGCTAATTCAGCGCTTTGCCCACCTGATAGAAAAACAATACCTGCTAATTCTGAAGGAACATTTTTTAGTAAACAACGAACAGTACTCTTAGCAACTTCTTCAACACTTGCCTGAGTTGAACACTGCTTACCAGAAATCACCATATTTGTTTTTAGTATGGTATGCGCAATACTGATATCCTGATCTTTAAGCGTTGTAAATAATGTTGATAATGTTTTTTCAGTTACGTCATAACAACGCTCAATAGTGTTGTCTGCATCCATCAACACTTCAGGCTCGACCATTGGGACAATACCAATTTCTTGACATAATCCCGCGTATCGGGCCAAGGCATGAGCATTAGCATCAATACAGGCATCCGTTGGCATATTATTGCCGATTGTTATTACAGCACGCCATTTTGCAAACTTTGCACCAAGGGTTTTATATTCTGCTAATCTGTCACGCAGCCCATCAAGCCCTTCAGTAATTTTTTCATTCGCATGTAAAGCAAAATCTTTTGCACCAGTATCAACTTTAATTCCAGGCATAATCCCGTCATTTATTAATTTTTCTGTAAATGTCGTCCCATCGGATGTTGATTGACGAATTGTCTCGTCGTAAAGAATCATCCCGCTTATGTATTTACTACCACCAGGATTTGTTATTAATAAATCACGATAAGCTCTTCTATTTTCTTCCGTTGACTCAACGTTAATAGTATCGAATCTCTTTTTTATGGTAGGAGTGCTCTCGTCTATTGCAAGTATTCCTTTTCCTTCAGCTACCATCATTTTTGCTGTTGTCTCAAGCTCTTGTTCTATTACAGTCATTTTTTACCCCATTAACTTTTTATTAATTTAAAGCGTATGTTCTAATGCTTGGCCCACTTGAATTATCTTCATATTGTTTGTTGCCCCACGTTCCCCTCGTAAGTCTCCCTTGGTAATAATAACAAAATCTCCCTCGGCAACTATATTTTGTTCTATTAACTGGTCAATCATTTGTTTATTTGCTTCTAATGGGTCAGTGTGTGTGATGTCGAATTTCATTGGGTAAACACCACGATACAATGCTACACGACGACGTGTTGTTGTATGTCTTGTAAAGGCAAAGATAGGAATACCTGAACTAATACGTGACATCCACAAACAAGTGCCCCCAGTCTCAGTTAATGAACATATTGCTTTAGCACCAATATGATTAGCGGTATACATGCTCGACATCGCAACAGCTTCTGAAATTGTTTCGAAACGCTGGTTAATGCGATGGGCAGATTATCTAACGCTTCGTTGTTTTTCGGCTTCTTCACAAATACGCGACATTGATTTTACGGCTTCATCCGGATAAAGCCCGATACTTGTTTCACCTGACAGCATAACAGCATCAGTGCCATCAATGACTGCGTTTGCAACATCGAAAACTTCGGCTCTTGTTGGGATTTTGTTATCGATCATAGATGCCATCATTTGTGTTGCAGTTATTACAGCGCGATCCATATCCCGTGCTTTTTTTATGAGACTTTTTTGAATTGGAGGAAGCGCTGCATCACCAACTTCCACACCTAGGTCACCTCTTGCAATCATTATGGCATCTGATTCTCTAATGATTTCATCAATATTATTTAGTGCATCGGCACGTTCTATTTTTGCAATTATCTGCGCATTACAATTACATTTTTCCATCATTTTACGGGCTTTCTTTATATCCTTTGCGTCCCTAGGAAAAGAGATAGCAATAAAATCAACCTCAATTTTCGTTGCATGTTTCATGTCCTCTACATCTTTATTTGTAACAGCACCTGCGGATAAACCCCCACCCTGTAAATTAATACCTTTACTATTGGTAAGTTCACCACCAGTAACAACCTTACAATCAATAATATTCTTATTTATGGACAAAACACTTAATACAATTCTTCCGTCATCTATTAATAATTTATCTTTTACTTTTAAGTCATTTGCCAATTTTTTATAACTAATCCCAATTTGTGACTCGTCGCCATCATTACTTGATAGGTTTGTATTTATTTTAAATTTTTTCCCTTCAATTAATTGTATTTTTCCATTTTTAAAATTTTCAATTCGTATTTTTGGTCCTTGTAAATCTGCAATTACTGCGACAGCATGTTTATGTTTTAATGATAAACGACGTACTTCTTTGATTCTTTTTTCATGATGATCATGCGTTTGGTGAGAATAATTTAGTCGAAATACATCAACACCCGCTGTTATGAGTTTTTCCAGCACGCCAGATTTATCTGTTGCTGGGCCAAGTGTTGCGATAATTTTTGTTCTTCTCATTTAATTTTTAATTATTTAGCATTTTATTTTTTTAGGCATTTATATGTCTGCCTAATTAAAGTGGTAAAAGTTATAGTTCCCTACCCTTTTCCATAGCAACCCATACTCGCGCAGCTTCTTCAAGAATCGCGACCGCAGGAAGTTTTTTTCCTTCTACGAATTCAAGAAAGGCCCCTCCACCAGTTGAGATGTAAGAAATACTCTTTTCAACTTTAAATTTAGAGATAGCTGCTATCGTGTCTCCGCCACCCGCAACTGAATAAGCACTAGATGAGGCAATTGCCTGAGCTAAATTTTTTGTTCCTTCACTAAATTGCTCAAATTCAAAAACCCCAAGAGGGCCATTCCATAAAATAGTTTTGGCTTTTTTAATGACTTCATTTAGTTGTTTTGCTGTCTTAGGTCCAATATCCATAATGATATCGTCTTTTTCAATGTCACTGACCAATTTTGTTTTTGCGACTGTATTTTCATCAAAACTATCTCCAGTGATAACATCTTCTGGTAGAAAAATATCACAATTACTTTCTTTAGTTTTTTCAATTAATTTTTTTGAAATTTCTAATAAGTTTGATTCATATAAAGATTTTCCAATTTCATATCCAGAAGCTTTTAGAAAAGTATTAACAATTCCTCCGCCAAGAATTAGCGTATCAACTTTTTCAAGAAGTGTTTCAAGTATAGTTAGTTTTGTAGATACCTTTGACCCACCAATAATTGCAACAATAGGTTTTTCAGGATTTCTTAATGCTTTAGTTAGGGCTTTTAATTCACTAATTAATAGAGGACCTGCAGCTGATACAGAAGCATATTTTGCGACACCATGAGTTGACGCTTGTGCTCTATGTGATGTTGCAAATGCATCATTTATGTATATTTGGCAAAGTTGTGCCATTTTTCTTGACAAGTCTTCATCATTATTCACTTCGCCTTCTTCAAAGCGTACATTTTCACAAAGCACAACTTGGTGATTTAACATTTCTATTCCATCAACCCAGTTTTTTATGATTGGTACCTCAATTCCTAATTTAGTACTTAGTGATTTTGCAACTGGAGCAAGCGAGAGCGCCTCGTCATATTTACCTGCTTCAGGGCGCCCTAAGTGTGATACTAGAATTACTCTGGCACCCTCATCGAGAACTTGTTTTATTGTCGGTAAGGTTGCNGTGATCCGGGTATCATCAACAATTTCATGGTTTTTGATCGGAACATTATAGTCCTCGCGAATAAGCACTGTTTTATTAGATAAATCAAGGTCAGCTATTTTTACCAATATTGACATATTTAATNTTTATTTAGCATTCATTAACGCGATTGTTGTATCAAGCATGCGATTTGAAAACCCCCACTCNTTATCATACCAAGCTACCACCTTAATAAGGTTACCATTAATAACTTTCGATAATTCAGAATCATATATTGATGAAGCAGGATTATGGTTAAAGTCAACAGAGACCAAGGGCACATCGTTATATTCAAGCACTCCTTTAAGAGGACCCCCCGATGCTTGTTTCATTAAAGAATTAATTTCCTCGATTGTTGTTTCTCTTGCCGCAGAAAAACTTAGATCAACCATTGAAACATTGATTGTTGGAACGCGAACAGCGTAACCATCAAGTAAACCATTTAATTCAGGTAAGACTAAACCAACTGCAGCAGCAGCACCTGTTTTGGTCGGTATCATTGACATTGTTGCTGAGCGGGCACGCCGTAAATCTGTATGATAAACATCTGTTAAGACTTGATCATTTGTATAGGCATGTACCGTTGTCATAACNCCAGAAAGGATGCCAATATTTTCGTGTAGAACTTTTACGACAGGTGCTAGACAGTTTGTTGTNCATGATGCATTAGAAATAACNGTGTGTGTTGAGCGAAGCACATCATCATTGACACCGTAAACAACGGTTGCATCTACATCACTTCCCCCCGGNGCTGAGATAATAACCTTTTTTGCACCGCCATTAATATGTGCTTGAGCTTTTGCTTTACTAGTAAAAAAACCAGTGGATTCAATAACAACATCAACACCTAATTTCCCCCAAGGCAATTTAGAAGGATCACGTTCTGACAAGACATGAACCTTGTCTCCATTAATAATCATATTGTCATTTTCTACAGTTACAGTACCTGGGAATATGCCGTGAGCGGTATCATATTGAGTTAGATGTGCATTTGTATTTGTGTCACCCAAATCATTTATCGCAATTATTTCAATTTCGTTAGTACGCTTTGATTCATAAAGAGCGCGTAAAATATTTCGTCCGATTCGCCCATAACCATTTATACCTACTTTAATCGTCATTCTCTTAACTCCATGCTTAATTTATTTTTTAGTCTCTACTAGATAATTACCAATTACTTCCTTTAGATTATTTTTCGTTAATCCAAAATATTCGAATACATTTTTTGCCGGCGCGGATTCTCCAAAATTATCAACACCCAAGGCGAGCCCATCTAATCCAACATACTTTTTCCAGTAATCGGTTACCCCGGCTTCAATAGCAACTCTACTACGACATGAAAAGGGTAAAACAGTTTCTTTATATTGTTCATCTTGTTTATCGAAAACATCAGTACTTGGCATTGATATAACACGTATATTTCTATTCTTTGAATTGAGTTCCNTTGCTACATCAACTGCAATTTCAACTTCAGAGCCGGTTGCTATAATTATAAGTTCTGGATCATCAGATCCCTCTATTAGCGTATACCCCCCACGCTTTATGTTATTTATTTGAGATTCTGTTCTTTCTATATGTTTTAAATTCTGTCTAGAGAAAAGCAAACTTGTTGGCCCCTCCCGACGTTCAATTGCAGCTTGCCATGCAATAGTTGATTCTACTGCGTCACAAGGTCTCCACAATGACATATTTGGCATTAAGCGTAACGTTGATGTCTGTTCTACCGCCTGATGAGTAGGACCATCTTCACCTAAACCGATAGAATCATGTGTAAACACAAAAATATTCTGGATTTTCATTAGGGCAGACATACGTAGCGCATTTCTTGCGTACTCTGAAAACATTAAAAAGGTCCCAGAGTAAGGAATAAATCCTTTATGCAGAGCAATCCCACTGTTTACNGCAGCCATTGCAAATTCACGAACACCGTATGCTATATAGTTACCGTTTTTATTTTTATTACCAACGACGATCGATCCAGACCAATTTGTTAAATTAGAGCCAGTTAGATCGGCTGAGCCTCCAATCATTTCAGGCAAAACTTTTGCAAATGCTTCAATCGAATTTTGTGATGCCTTTCGTGATGCTATAGATTCGGATTTTTTTACAGTGAAGTCTAAGTGTTCTTGAACAATGTCATCCCAATTATCTGGCAATTGTCCTTTTATTCTTCGTTTATATTCGGCGGCAAGTTCAGGAAATTTTTTCTCATAAGTAGTAATTTTCTTTTTCCATTCACTTTCTAATTTTTTACCCTGAGATTTTGCATCCCAAGCAGAATAATATTCATCGGGAATAACAAACGGTTCATGTTGCCAACCGATTTTTTCACGAGTAAGTCGGATCTCTTCGTCTCCAAGAGGCGCACCGTGGGATGATTCTTTNCCGGCTTTGTTGGGTGANCCCCAGCCAATGATGGTGTTGCAACAAATTATGCTGGGTTGATTTATATTTTTAATTGCGCTTTGTATAGCAACTTTGATTTCATCAGGATTATGCCCATCAACATTTCGAATCACTTGCCAGCCATAAGATTCAAAACGATTTGGAATATCTTCGGTAAACCAACCTGAAACATCCCCATCAATAGATATTTGATTGCTATCATATATTGTTATTAACTTTCCCAATCCAAGTGTGCCAGCAAGTGAGCTTGCCTCATGGGAAATGCCTTCCATTAAACAACCATCACCGACAGTCACATAGGTATGATGATTGACAATATCAAACCCTTCTTTATTAAATTTTGCAGCCAATATAGATTCTGCTAGTGCCATACCAACAGCGTTTGCAAGTCCTTGGCCAAGTGGTCCTGTAGTGGTTTCTATACCAGGAGCATATCCATACTCAGGGTGGCCAGGCGTTTTAGAATGTAATTGTCTAAAATTTTTGATTTCTTCAATACTTAACTCATAGCCAGTCAGGTGTAAAAGTGCGTACACCAGCATTGAACCATGTCCATTTGACATGATAAACCGATCACGGTTATCCCAATTTGGATTATTTGGGTTATGTTTTAAAAAGTCGTTCCAGAGAACCTCTGCAATATCAGCCATTCCCATAGGCGCACCAGGGTGCCCCGAATTTGCGCGTTGCACCGCATCCATACTTAACGCACGAATTGCATTTGCTAGTTCATGCCTCGAAAGCATAATTTGTCTCCCAGGGTGGCTATCTTTATGTTTTTAGAGAAAAAATCTCATAAAACTCGATGATGCAGACAGACTATTTATCTAAAATTTAGCCCGATATTGTCGCCTACCTACAGGATTGCAGCAAGCTTCTCGTAAAATTATATTTTCCATTTAATCGAACAACCCACGCTTGGAATTTGTTCTTCAGGACCTTTGGATGTTTTAGCAACTTGTAACATAGCTTCTAGCAAATCATGCCTTGTATTTTTTTTTGCATGCGACATACCGCTTGCATCAAAACGACCCCTATACTGCAGTTTAAGTAATTTGTTGTATCCAAAAAAATCGGGCGTGCACACAGCATTATATGCTTTTGCAATTTTTTGTGTTTCATCAAAAAGATATGGAAAAGGAAAATTATATTTTTCTGAAATTTTTTTCATATTCTCAAAAGAATCTTCTGGATAGTCCTGCGGGTCATTAGACATGATTGCGACGCTATTAACACCAAACTCTATTAACTTACGAGCATCTTCTATCAAATTCTTCTGAATTGCTTTGACATAAGGGCAATGATTGCAAATGAACATCACCAAAGTCCCGTGTTCCCCCCTACAGTCAGCCAATGACCACATTTTTCCGTCAGTACCCAGAAGTTTAAAATCGATTGCTTCTTCATTTAAGTTGCAGATAGGCGTTTTTGTTAGGACCATATAATTTATATTAACTAATATAGGGATTAATGTAAGAGTTTTTTATTTTTTTTATAAAAATCTTTTTTAGTTCGTGAGATATTTATCGAATAAGGATAAAATTCCGACAATTATAAAAATATATGTAATACGGAAGGTTTATGAGCAAAACTAATTTATTTACTTCAGAGTCTGTTTCCGAGGGGCACCCAGATAAGGTAGCGGATCAAATCTCGGATTCAATTGTTGACGCAATATTTAAAGAAGATTCAACAGCACGTATTGCCTGTGAGGCAATGATTAATACAGGGATGGTTGTGTTATCTGGCGAGATTACGACATCTGCGAATATTGATTACGAAACAATAGCGCGTAGTACGATACGTGAAATTGGCTATACGTCAGATGCNGTNGGTTTTGATTCAGATAAATGTCAGGTTTTAATTTCGATTGATAAACAATCNCCAGATATTGCTCAAGGTGTNAACGAAGGTGANGGGGTAGATCTGGATCAAGGGGCGGGCGATCAAGGATTAATGTTTGGTTATGCCTGTAATGAGACCGATGTTTTAATGCCATGTCCAATTACATATTCACATTTGTTGGTTAAAAAGCAGGCTGATGTTAGAAAGAGCGGAAAACTTAATTGGCTAAGACCCGATGCTAAGTCTCAGGTAACGGTTGTTTATGAGAATGGAGAACCAACATCAATAGATACAGTTGTTTTATCCACCCAACATGATCCCGATATTGAATATAAAGATATCGAGAAAACTGTTATCAATGAAATTATTAAACCCGTACTTCCCGAAAATATGATTACCGATCAAACTCGTTATTTGGTCAATCCAACCGGACGTTTTGTGATAGGAGGTCCTGTTGGGGATTGTGGATTGACGGGGCGTAAAATAATTGTCGATACATATGGCGGTATGGCACGACATGGTGGCGGAGCTTTTTCCGGNAAAGATCCTTCAAAAGTCGATCGCTCAGCTGCCTATGCAGCTCGATATGTNGCAAAGAATATAGTTGCTGCCGGACTTGCAGATCGTTGCGAATTACAGTTGTCATATGCGATTGGTGTTGCTGAACCAACCTCAATTAGCATCGAGACATTCGGAACAGGCAAAATTGATCAAGAAAAATTGATCAAGGCAATTCGTGAAAATTTCGATTTGAGACCAAAAGGTATTATAAATATGCTTAATCTTTTGAGGCCTATTTATCAGCAAACCGCTGCCTATGGGCATTTTGGCCGTTCAGATATAGATTTGCCTTGGGAGCAAACTGATAAGGCTGAGATATTAAAGCAACAATTGATCTAATTTTTTGAAACTTACAAAGCAACAATTAATCTAATTTTTTGAAACTTAGCCTGCAGAGTATTATAATCTGCAGCCTGTTAAACGAAAAATGTCTTACTGAGGAGCGTTGCGACGGATTACAATCCGCTAGGCTCAGATAAAGACAAAAAAATTCCAACGGCGCTCGCTTATTTTGTTTATTAAGGAGAAACAACATGAGCGTAGCAGCAACACCTATCTCATCAAATTATCACGTCGCTGATATTTCTTTGGCTGATTGGGGCCATAAAGAAATACGTATTGCAGAAACTGAAATGCCAGGATTAATGGCTATTCGAAATGAATANGGCAAAGAAAAACCTTTAAAAGGTG
This sequence comes from Legionellales bacterium, assembly GCA_002721165.1. Classification (GTDB taxonomy): domain Bacteria; phylum Pseudomonadota; class Gammaproteobacteria; order Eutrophobiales; family Eutrophobiaceae; genus UBA11869. The sequence goes on from PBJS01000010.1 coordinate 67,627, forward strand.
CACGTATTGCTGGTTCATTACATATGACAATCCAAACGGCTGTTTTAATCGAAACATTACGGGCTTTAGGAGCCGAAGTTCGTTGGGCCTCATGTAATATTTTTTCAACGCAGGATCACGCCGCCGCCGCAATTGCCGAACAAGGGATTCCTGTGTTCGCCCAGAAGGGNGAAACTTTAGCCGAGTACTGGGACTATACGCACCGTATTATGACTTGGAATGATGGCAGCACACCAAATATGATTTTGGATGATGGCGGTGATGCGACATTATTATTAATTCTCGGNGCAAAAGCAGAAAAAGATAATTCTGTTATTGCAAATCCATCATCAGAAGAAGAGGAATATTTGTTTGCTTCTATTAAAAAGAAATTGGCCGAGGATAGTGGTTTCTACTCTAATGTATTAAAAAATATTAAGGGTGTTACCGAGGAGACCACGACAGGTGTGCAACGTCTCTATCAAATGCAAAAAAAAGGCGAACTACCTTTTCCTGCAATTAATGTTAATGACTCGGTAACTAAATCAAAATTTGACAATCTTTACGGCTGTCGTGAATCTTTAGTTGATGGCATAAAACGTGCAACCGACGTTATGGTTGCCGGAAAAATTGCTTTGGTACTTGGTTACGGTGATGTTGGTAAAGGTTGTGCCCAGTCACTTCGGGGTCTTGGTGCTACTGTATGGGTAACAGAAATTGATCCAATTTGTGCCTTACAGGCAGCTATGGAAGGTTACCGCGTTGTTAAAATTGATGATATATGCGACAAGGTTGATATTTTTGTCACTGCTACAGGTAATTTTAATGTTATTCAACATGACCATATGCTCAAAATGAAAGACCAAGCTATTGTGAGTAACATCGGACACTTTGATAATGAAATTGATGTGGCGAGTATTGAAAAATACGAGTGGGTGGAAATCAAACCACAGGTTGACCATGTTATATTTCCAGATGGCAAGCGAATTATACTATTAGCAAAGGGACGTCTTGTTAATTTGGGTTGTGCAACAGGTCATCCAAGCTTTGTGATGTCTAATTCATTCACCAATCAGGTGTTAGCACAGATTGAGTTATTTACTTCTAATGAAAATTATAAAAAGGATGTTTATGTTCTTCCGAAACATCTTGATGAAAAAGTAGCTCGATTACACTTGGAAAGAATTGGTGCGAACTTAACAGAATTAACAAAGGCACAAGCTGATTATATTAATGTCGATGTAGACGGACCCTATAAACCGAATCTTTACAGGTATTAAAGGTTAATGGAGTCACAAAAAAAATATAGTCCAANATTCAGTTTCGAGTGTTACTCGCCAAAGACACCAGAAGCAATAGCCAATCTTCAAAACGCGCAGCTAGAGCTAGCTTCACTAAAACCTGATTTTTTCTCAGTAACTTACGGTGCGGGAGGGAGCACTCGTAACATGACTTTTGAAACTGTCTTAGATATTCGTGAAAAGACAGGTTTTGAATCGGTGCCTCATATTTCTTGTATAGGCAATTATAATGACGAGATTAACGCTATGTTACAAAGTTATATCGACAATGATATCAAACAAATTGTCGTACTTCGTGGCGATTTACCTTCCGGGACAGTTGGTTATGGGCAGTATCAGCACGCTAATGAGTTAGTTGAATTNATCAGGAAACAAACGGGGGATCATTTTNATATTGAGGTAGCAGCTTATCCGGAATTTCACCCTCAAGCAGCTAGCCCAAAGGTAGATATTGATAACTTTAAAAGGAAAGTTGATGCTGGTGCCAATGGCGCAATTACACAATATTTTTTTAATCCATTCTCTTATTACCGTTTTATCGATCATTGTGAAAAACTAAACATTAATATCCCAATTGTTGCGGGGGTAATGCCAATTACGAATTGCACTCAGTTAGTCCGTTTTTCAGAGGGATGCGGCGCAGAGATACCACGATGGGTACTTAAACAGTTACAAGGTTTTGGTGATGACCGTGAATCTATATTTAAGTTTGGCGTTGATGTGGTTACCGAGTTATGCGATCAATTGCTTAGCAANGGTGCNCCNGGCCTNCATTTTTTTACTATGAATAAATCAGCTGCCAGTATCGCTATTTGGAAAAATCTTGGTTTAGACAAGAGAACGATTAAGTAATTGTAATCTGTTNTGATTTAAAACTCTTTTTCAGNTTCTAATTTAGTTTTTATATAGTCAGCATGAGAGACATGTAATAAATCNGCAATTTTTCTAATGTAATATTCTTCATATTTATGTACATAAGCGTCGGCATAAGCTACTCGCCACAAGTTTTTAATAATATTAACCTTATCTATTGCTGAAAGTTGTTTATTTATTGTTTCTGCAAATTCATGTAAAGATATTGCGTGGTCAACTTCATCTTCCGCCAAACGTATAAGTTCATTAATTTTTATTTTATCTGAATGAAATTGCTCTAGTAATATTTTTTTTATAATTTTGTATTCTTCGTCACCNGTTTTTTCATCGGCTAGACTAATTTCAATCATAAGTACGGCTGTGGCCAACTCTATTTTATTTTGAGGCGATATGTTGTCTTCAGAAGATTCTTGTAAAAAATTATCTAAGTAGGCTTTTAAGCTTTTNATCATAAGTATTCTATTTCAGTAATTATTGATTATTTTAAAATAAATTTAAGTATAATAAATTAAAAGACTGATTCAAAATTAATAATTTTGATGAAAACACTAAATTCAATTTTGAATATTTAAAGAACAGGCCAATAAATAATGCGAGTTTCAAGAGTTTTCATTGAACAAAAAATTAACACAGGGGATATTATTTCCCTTCCAGCAGACAAAGCTCACCATCTAGCACATGTTATTCGGTTACGAGTTGGAGATAAGATCAGATTATTTGATAATTCAGAATTCGAATATGAAGCTGATATCATTGAAGTAGCCAAGAAAGTTGTCCGAGCAGAGGTGAAAAGCAGTAGTCAGCTAAATAATGAGTCGCCATTGGATATTACTTTATGTCTTGCAGTTTCGCGCGGCCCGCATATGGATTTTTCGATACAAAAGGCAGTTGAGCTCGGGGTAAACAGGATAATACCTATTATATCTGAATTTGGTAATGTAAAGTTAACAGGTAGCAGGGCTGATAATAAATTGTCACATTGGAGAAAAATAATCATTGGGGCAGCTGAGCAATGTGGTCGAAACAAACTAGCAGAATTGCAAAGCCCAATAATATTTAATGAGTGTTTGAATTCAGACAGCACTGCAACAAAACTGATACTTCATCCGGGTGTTGAAAAAATGATGTCGAAGATAACTGTCAAGAACGGTAGATTAATACTTATGATTGGTCCAGAGGGCGGTTTTAGCGAATTGGAATTGCAAAGAGCTTCAGATAATAATTATATTCCTATTAGTTTGGGACCTAGGGTATTAAGAACAGAGACTGCAGTAGTATGTAGTTTAAGTAATGCCCAACAGTTGTGGGGGGACTTACATTAATAGAATGACAAAGAATCAAAATGTGACTGTCCCGCATCTGACAACGGCACTGACTGGCCCCTTAGAAAATTTAGAGCGTGTAATACTTAATAATCAAACAAAAATTGAATCATGGTTTAGAAACACTTGGCGAGAGGTAAGAGTTCCTTTTTATGCTTCAGTGGATATCAGGAATGCGGGTTATAAAATTGCACCAGTTGATACTAATTTATTTCCCTCTGGGTTTAATAATCTCAATCCATCGTTTGAATCGTTATGTATTCATGCAGTACAAATGGCCGTTGAACACATCGGACTACCAGTTGATAAAATACTTATTATTCCCGAAAAACATACACGAAACTTATTTTATATGGAGAATATCGCTAGTCTACAATCAATAATTCAAAAGGCAGGGTTTGAAGTTCGAGTGGGTACGTTGATGGATGACATTAATAATCCGATAAGCATTGAACTAAATTCTTCAAAAACAATTTTATTAGAACCTGTAAGACGCGATCAAAATCGTTTGTTAGTAGATAACTTTGATCCTGATCTAATACTACTCAACAATGATCTCAGCGGCGGTGAGCCAGAAATATTCAAAGATATTGAACAGAAAATAACACCCCCTACAAGTTTAGGTTGGTCATCACGACTTAAGTCAGGCCATTTTAATTTTTATCAGAAGGTCGCAAGGGAGTTTGCAGAGCTGATTGATATAGATCCCTGGCTGATTGACCCTATGTTTCGTAATTGTGGAAAGGTCGATTTTATGAAACATGAAGGGGTTGATTGTTTGTCGAGCAATGTCAAATCATTGCTGGAGGCGATTAACGTCAAATACAGCGAATATGATGTAGATAACCCAGCATTCGTTATGGTTAAGGCAGATGCAGGAACTTATGGTATGGGTGTGATGTCCATACGAAGTCAGGATGAAATTGCTGAATTAAATCGTAAGGAACGAACACGAATGGCAACAACGAAGGAAGGCCAAAAGGTTAGTCAGGTTATTATCCAGGAAGGGGTATATACGCACGAAACTTGGGATGATGATGAGACGGTGGCTGAACCAGTGGTTTACATGATGGACCGTCAAGTGGTGGGTGGTTTTTATCGTGTACATGGTAAACGTACCACCAGTCAGAATTTGAATACACCGGGGATGCGTTTTGAGCCTTTGGCATTTCTTGATTGTTGCAACACACCGGATCCCAACTTAGAAGTGGATTGTCATCAAAATCGATTTTATACCTATGGCGTTATAAGTCGCTTGGCTTTGCTCGCTGCAGCTCATGAAATCACGAATGCAGTAAGTTGAGCTTAGGCTATACTGTTAACTAATTTAGAGTGTTACTATTACACTAAGACATGACTTCTGATCAAACAAAAAAACCCTGGGGTGGCAGATTTACAGCACCGACGGATGAATTTGTCGAACAATTCACCCAATCAGTTTCCTTTGATAAACGCTTGGCACATTATGATATTGCCGGTTCAATCGCGCATGCCAAAATGCTGGCAAAAACAAAAATTATTAGTAAAAAAGAGTGCGATGAAATTCTTACTTGCTTAAAACAAATCGAGGAAGAGGTAGCATCTGATCAATTTAAATGGTCAGCATCACTTGAAGATGTGCATATGAATATTGAAAGTGCGTTAGTGGAACGTATTGGCGAGACAGGAAAAAAACTGCATACCGCGCGTTCGAGGAATGATCAGGTTGCAACAGACATGCGGCTTTATCTGCGTGACGAGGTAGATGATACTACACTCAAAATTAATGCGGTGATGGCAGCATTACTCAAACTTGCTGAAAAACATCATGATTCCATTATGCCGGGGATGACTCACATGCAAGCTGCACAACCCGTCACCTTCGGCCATCATCTTTTGGCTTGGGCTGAGATGTTATTGCGCGACCGTTCACGTCTACAGGACTGTCGGCAAAGAATTAATGTCCTTCCCTTAGGCTCAGCTGCATTAGCAGGAACGACTTTTCCGATTGATAGAAATTATGTGGCAAAGCTTTTAGGTTTTGATGAGGTGGCACAAAATTCATTAGATGCGGTAAGTGACCGTGATTTCATAGTTGAATTTTTAGCATCCGCGAGTTTGGTTATGATGCATCTATCCCGTTTCTCTGAAGAGATTGTGTTGTGGATGTCAGAGGGGAATCGGTTTATTGATTTGGATGATGCATGGTGCACCGGTTCATCGATTATGCCGCAAAAGAAAAATCCTGATATTCCTGAACTTATCAGAGGAAAAACGGGACGTGTCTATGGAGATTTGATAGCACTGTTAACGCTAATGAAAGCGCAGCCACTTGCCTATAATCGGGATAATCAGGAGGACAAGGAAAGTTTATTTGATGCCGTGGATACTTTAAAGATGTGTCTGACTGCTTTTGCTGGTTTAATCCCTAGTATTACCGTGAACAATAAATCTATGTTAGATGCTGCTGAACGGGGGTATACAACAGCAACCGACCTTGCTGATTATTTAGTACTTCAAGGCGTGCCTTTTCGAGATGCACATGCGGTTGTTGGCAAGGCTGTACAATATGCTAGTAAAAAAAGTAAGACCCTATCAGCACTGTCACTATCTGAACTTCAGCAATTTTCTGAATTAATTAAGGATGATGTGTTTGCAGTTCTAAAGCTTGAAGGTTCTGTATTAGCAAGAAATCATGTTGGAGGGACATCGCCAACACAGGTTAAAATACAAATAGCACGCGTAAAGAAAAAAATCTAAAAATAGTTTAAGTGAGAATTTGATGAGATTACTTTCCAGACTAGCAATCGGTCTCGTTATTATTTTAGTTCTTTCAATTGGTGTTATTACAATAACATTAATAAATTTTGATCCAAATAATTACAAAGACACAATTGCCGCCAAAGTAAAAGAACAAACCGGCCGTACTCTTAACATTAATGGTGATATAGATTTAACTCTTTATCCTTGGCTGGGGATTAACGTTGAGAGCATCAGCTTAAGTAACGCCGCCAATTTTGGTGACAGACCTTTTTTAGAGACGAAGACCATAAAGGCTCGTGCAAAATTATTACCACTTCTCAGAAAAGAATTAGAAATGGATACGCTTATTTTGCATGGTGCAAAAGTAAATTTAGCCAGAGATGCCAAGGGAGTTAACAATTGGGATGATTTAGTAAGTCCAGAAAACAAAAAACAAAATACAAATCAGCATTTACCTTTTGCAGCGCTCATACTAGGTGGTATTGATATAAAAGACATGAGTATTCAATGGCGAGATATGCAACAGGGTGTTGAGTACAACATTACAAATACAAATATTCATACCGGTGAATTAAAGTTAGGCGAACCAATTGATATTACTGCNTCTTCGAAGCTAGTCGCTACAAAACCGGCAATATCCTCATTNNTNCAGTTTAAAGGCACACTTTCCTACGAGGATAACGGTGATATTTTAATTCTAACGCCGATGTTATTGGGGGCAACTGTNAGCGGTAAGGAAATNCCCGGNGGTGAGACCTCGCTAAAACTNAGCTCTGAAGTCAAAATGAATTTTGATGAGGATANCACNNANATAAATTCGTTAGATTTAACAGCTTTTGGCACCCAGATAAAAGGTCAGGCGACAGTTACTGACTTACTGTCGGGGACTCCCGAAATTACCACGAAGGTTTCAATCAGCGGTAATGATTTGCCTCAGCTTTTTAAGATTGCCGAAATAGAACCATTAGCAAGTGAGTTGACGAAACTACCGAATAAAAAATTTAATATGAATGCATCACTAAATGCGGATTTAGAGACTAAAGATTTAAACATTGATGAACTGGTATTAAATGTTTTTGATAATAAAATCAATGCCGAGGTATACGCACGTAATTTAGCATCAAAGACTCCTGCTGCTAAAGGAAAGTTAAGTGCTAACGGCNCTGATTTACCCTCCCTGATTAAAATTGCAATTCAGTTTTCTGGNGCCGATAAAAAAGAGATTAATTCACTGACTAAGCAGCTCAGCTTAGCGCCAAAATTATTTAATATTNAATCGGTATTTGATGTTGATTTAAAAACAGGAATCGCAGATATCCCNAGTTTATCAATTNAGGCACTTGGTATGTCGACAAGTGCTAAACTCAAGGCAAAAAAAATAAATTCGGATACACCANTACTCAATGGTGAATTGGAAGCCAGTGGNCCNGATTTNCCCTTAATTATGCAGATTGTTCAGGGGGTGCAGAAAACAGATAGNGAGACATTAAAAATATCAAAGAACTTAGGTAAAATTAAAAATAAAAGTTTCAAGATTAAAACAAGTTTTGATACTGATCTTTCATCAGNCAAGATTAATTTACCATCACTTAGTATTAATACGTTGGGAGTAAGTATTGACGGTAATTTAAAAGGTAAAAATATTCAGAAAAGTAGCGGTAGCATGAAAGGCAGTATTTTAATTGCCAGCAAAGATCCAAAACCATTATTAACCGCACTTGGCCAGGCTGATATTGCGGAAGTTTTAAAATCAATTAATATTAATACTGATATTAGTGGTAATAGCAGTAATATTGGATTGAAGCCGTTATCACTTACCGCCACTTTTTCGGGGAAAAATATTCCTAATTCACCTGTTGATCTAAAAATTAGTGCTGATTCAAAAATTAATCTTGAAAAAGAAATATTAAATTTAGATTCATTCCAAGTAAGCGGGCTTGGGCTCGACGTTAATGGAAAAGTAGAAGCCTCTAAATTTAAAAGCAATCCGGTTTATTCTGGCCAGATTACAATTGCCCCTTTTGATTTAAAGAAATTTTTACAAACTTTAAATAAAGAAGTCCCAAGTACATCAGACAAAGATGTCTTGAAACATATCGCAGTTAAAACTAATTTTTCTGGCGGGAAAACTAAACTTTCACTTAAAAAAATTAATATGGAGCTAGATGAAACAAAAATACAGGGTGATATTAATATTAAAAGTTTTATGCCAATGACAGTAGAGTTTGGCGTGGGCATTGATAAATTAAACGTTGATCGTTATTTGCTCAAACAAAAAAAAGCAAAACAAAAAGGCTCACCAAAAAAATCTACACCAATCACACCTGAAACAGCCGCGGCTGGTATTGCAACAAATATCCCCGCCAAAGAATTACAGGCATTGAATCTGCAGGGTAATCTGGCAGTAGGGCAGTTAGTGATATCCAATGCAAAACTTTCTGATATTGAGCTTAGTATCAATGCTAAAGACGGATTAATTGAGCTCAATCCGGTGTCAGCAAAGCTTTATCAGGGAGTCTATTCGGGTAATATTGTATTGAATGTAAAAAACAAAATTCCGAATTTAGCTATTCAGTCAAAATTAGCAGCTGTACAAACTGAACCTTTATTAATGGATGTGATGGGTGCAGCCGATCTTTTAGGCGAGGCCAATATTAATTTGGCGTTGAATAGCACAGGTTCGGATATTAATAATTTGAAGCGTTCACTGTCAGGCAATGGTGATATCACATTTAAGGATGGGACCTTAATAGGTGTTGATATTGCAAACACATTAAAGCAAATAGAAGTGATGTATGAGTCAAAACGATTTGGCGATATTGAAACGACGGGTGATACACAATTTAAATCATTAACCGCCACACTTAATATTAAAAATGGCATTATCGATAACGATGATTTGTTATTGAGCGCAACGGGATTTAAGGTTAATGGTAAAGGAATGTTGATTAATCTCAATGATGAGACATGGAAATATAATATGAATGTTATCGTTGATAATGCAACGGCAACCAAGGAAGAAGAACGATATAACATTGGCGGATATAATATTTTGATTAAATGTAGAGGTAAGGTTGTTAATAAGCTATGCCTACCTGACCTTGGGTCAATGCTTGAGGCTATTTTTAAAGAAACTACAAAAGAAAAGATTTTAGAGAAGATTGGAATTAAAATTCCAGGTCTCACTACAAAAGAAGAAGCACCAAAAGAAGAAGCACCAAAAGAAGAAGCACCAAAACAAAAAGACCCGTTAAATGAACTCAAAGATGCGGTTATTGAAGACCTATTTGAGAAGTTGTTTTAATTATTATGGTCTCTCAATCATTTTCAGATTTAGTCCTTAGTTGGTTTAAGTCTAATGGTAGAAAAAACTTGCCATGGCAAGTTGAAGCTACGTCTTACAAAGTCTGGGTTTCTGAAATAATGTTACAACAAACTCAGGTTGTAACCGTAATTCCTTACTTTGAACGATTTATGAAACGATTCCCTGATGTACATGTATTGGCTGATGCAACATTAGATGATGTTTTACATCATTGGACAGGTTTAGGTTATTACGCGCGTGCCAGAAATTTATATAAGTCGGCTAAAATAATAACCAGTAAATATCAAGGCAGCTTACCGTTATTATTTGATGAAATAATTACCCTACCAGGTATCGGGAGGTCAACCGCTGGCGCCATTTTGTCATTATCACACAATAAACGTTTTCCTATTTTGGATGGTAATGTGAAACGTGTGCTGACTCGTTATCACGGTATTAAGGGATGGCCGGGTAAAAAAAAGGTTGAAAATAAGCTTTGGGAAATTGCAGAGTTACATACCCCGACAAAATCTATTAAACAGTACACGCAAGCAATTATGGACTTAGGCGCAACAGTTTGCACCAGACGTAATCCGGATTGTGATTTATGTCCTTTAATGCTTAGTTGTTTTGCAAAAGAAAAAAATAAACAACATGATTTCCCAGAGAAAAAACCAAGAGCTGCTATACCAGAACGAGATACTATATTTGCTATTTTAGAAAATGATTGCGGTGAGATTTTACTAGAGCAACGCCCCTTAAATGGTATCTGGGGAGGGCTATGGTGTTTCCCCGAATTTTCAGATGATTCCAAAATTAAATCAATAATTCAAAAAAAATATGGATTTAATATTAAACAAAAAAAAGAATATAGGCCGATTAAACACACATTTACTCATTTCCATTTAATGATTAAACCTGTTCATATAAAATTAGAAAAAGATAAAGATTACGATTCAAAGGTGTTAAAATGGATTCATCCTGAAATAAATCAAAGTTTAGGTTTGCCAGCGCCTGTCTTGTCTATGTTGGTTGATTTAAATAATACAAAAAGGGCAATTCTAAATGAGCCGTAAAGTGCATTGTGTAAAACTTGACAAGGAAGCAGATGGATTAAAATGGATAACATACCCTGGTGAATTGGGGGAGCGTATTTTTCAGCAAGTTAGTCAGGAAGCATGGCAAATGTGGCTTAGTCATCAAACTATGTTGATAAATGAATATCGGTTAACACCAATAGAACCCAAAGCACGTAAATTTCTGGAAGAGGAAATGGAAAAGTTTTTCTTTGGCGGCGGTTCTGAAAAACCTAAAGAATTTGTGGAGCCTGAAAAGTAGCGTAACTTGACGGGTTACCTTTATATCGGTTTAATACGCGTCTTTTTTTTAAGAAACAATAAAGGCCAGGTAGCTCAGTCGGTAGAGCAGAGGACTGAAAATCCTTGTGTCGACAGTTCGATTCTGTCCCCGGCCACCATTCATCCCTCATAGTCTATCCAATTATGCGGTGGAGGCGGGGAAATACGCTTAGGACCTCTCCGGCTGAGTCTTCGAAGATAGTCGCCGCAGTACAGTTCTGAGCCTTTAAAATTTTACTCCACAAAATTCCATCAATAACGGAGTCGCTCTATGCGAACTAAGCACCATGGATATATAAATTCTGAAGCCCTCAGCACAAACAGGGAAAACGGCCGCAATAGAAAAATTCTAACATTCGATGCTCTGAGCCGACTGCCTATGGTGGCGGAACGCGATTCGCGGTATCTTTTTGCCCATTGAATAATAGAAATAACGGAGTTTTAGATGGACCGGATCTGGACCACACTGCTGCTGGTCATAATAGCAGCAGCATCAATCGCCGAAGAGAATCTCTATATCTGTGACGCCTCTACTGTATTAGAGTTAAGTGAAGCTGGCTCGCTAGAAAATTCCGACTTTGCGAAGGCTATTTCGATGCACCAGGCGCGATTCGCAGTGGATCGGAAAAGCGGCATCGTTGCCGGTGGCCCGTTTGCTACCATCGACGCTAAAGATGGTCGAATCTTGAGTTCTGGTAGTGAAGAGGAGGCGCTAAAAATTGTATGGTTGGCGGAAGGCCCATTCACTCACCTGAAATACCTGTGGGTGCGTAGCTATGCCAACGGCCCGAAAAAACCGTTTCTCGGGGTCACAGGGAACGTGGTTATCACTGGCACCTGCGAATAGCGCCCTCGCCTTATGACTAAAACCCCGATACATTTTGGTTAACACTGACCACACCTGCATAAAGTCGAATGGAGCTTGGAAGAATATGTCCTACCCGCTAACTAAAAAGATGTCAGCCTATTGCTCTATATCGTTAGGTTACAGACTCGTTTCATACTAAAATAACAACCTTAAACGCAGGAGTACGTGCATCAACCCTATTACCGCGTCCCGTGCTTGCCACGCACTAGCAGCCGTTATATGTATCTTTGGCCCACTTATTGTTGCGGCAAACGAGCTCGTGATTACCCCCGAATCACGGCCTACATGTCACGCACTGCCACATGAGATCAAATTCGAAAATGAATTTGGCTCAGTAGGTTTTATGAAGAATATAGCGGAACATCCTGATTCAATCCGCGCGGTCGCATCACGCCTGCTATCAAAAGCAGTGCAATCACGTGAATTTAAAGAACTACCAAAGTGTGATCATATCTGCTCATCGAGACCGCAATCAGATGTCGTTTATCGTGTTCAACCTACGGTCTTTCTTCCCGAACGGAAGCAACAAGCACTATGCTTAAGTTCGGAAAAACGGACGAAATTAAAACCGCTGCGCTTCGACAAAAAAGAGTTCAATACTGTTGAGGAACTCAATACTTGGATTATGGATCTTTCCCAAGGACGCGGAGCGGACGGGAAACTATTATACAAACTATGTGGCGGTAATTGCAGTCCGCGATATCAGTTCTATATTGCGAAACGTATGGACAAGCTTTTTGTCGAGACTGAAATACTTTGTGGACTCGCACGTGATAGGAAAAGTGATCAATATGCCGTGTCTACGTCGATCCGGTGGCAATGTTCCGATAACTAAGCTATCTGACAAAACTGATTGTCTACACCTTATAAAGGCGTTACAAAGAATAAGGATTTAAAAATCTAGTGAAGCCTAATCAAGCCGTCGATCATTCGTCTCTGTATCACCGCGCAACTCGCCACTTCGCATGGCCTTTCCTAGTAGCAACATCCTCGGCCATTTTAGCTAGCGGATTCCTATTAGACCGCGAGATTTTGTATTTTAATCTGTCCTACGCGTGGATCGTTGCCTGGTTACTTTTACTCGAGATCGGCGTGCCTTACCGATCGTCATGGCGTAAAACTGATGGGCAACTCGGCCCGGATCTTGGCCATACAATCCTGAATAAGGGACTAGTTCAACTGCTTATCGTCCAGCTAATTGGCCTTGGTATTGTTGGCGCCAATGACAGTTCAACAGTCGCAACGCTACCTTTGCCGATTCAAATAATAATTGGTTTAGTGGTCTCTGAAATTGGACTTTATGGTGCACACCGGCTGGCACATGAATGGCCTCTATTATGGCGCTGTCACGCTGTACACCACAGCGTAAAGAAACTCTGGTTAGTGAATACGGGACGTTTCCACTTTATCGACTCGTTAGCTAGTGTCCTTGCGAGCGTTCCCTTTTTGTTGTTATCGGGGATCTCTATGGACGCAATTGTATGGGTAAGTGCGATAACAGCGTACCTTGGTGTATTAACACACTGTAATGTTGATATGGATTGCGGTTGGCTAAACTATGTTTTCAATACACCTAACCTTCATCGTTGGCATCATTCTGACAAACGCGACATAGGCAACAACAATTACGGCGAAAACTTAATGCTTTGGGATATACTTTTCGGTACCTTTCTATATAAGAAACACTGTGACATTACCGATATTGGCATCACAGAGAAAATGCCGGCAAGCTTTATCAATCAGCTAACCGTGCCGTTTAGATGGAGTAAAGTGCAGTCGAGCACGGATTTAGAAGTTATAAAGTAATCACCGCTAGTCCAGCAATCGCTAATGAGTCAGCGCAACTCTTCGTAACCTCCGGGTGTGCCACTGGAGCGCTTTCCAAGCAATCCAAATGCAGACTTTCGCGAGTCGACTGCTCGCTTTGAGATCGGCGGCCCCTAGAATCATATGCGCTGCCGACCGCACGTGTTCAAATTCGTAAAGTTTTAAGGTGCGCGCTGAGTAGGCTCGCGCGCAATCAAGTCGTTCATACGGTTTTTTTATCGCTGATGGTGCGATATTTGCGCTGTAATAAGCGTAAGCCAGTTCGTCATCATCAACCTCTGCCACTCTCTTGTAGGCGATTCTACAGCGTTCCAACATCCCTATGTTCGTATCTTCCAGATGACGCTGCAAATGCGACTTAAACAAGTGATAGTGACGAGCCTCATCTTGGGCAATAAAACCGGCGATCCGTTTTAGTACAGGTTCTTCGCTGCGATCTCGGAGCGCTGAATAAAACGAGCACGTGCCGGACTCAACCACGCAGCGAGCCACTAATTCGCCTGCGCAAGATCCGCGTACTGAAGTACCCGCTTCAAGTGGAATCTGATAACCAAAGCGAAACTGACGTAAGCAATATTCATATTCGAAGGACGGATCAATAATTTGTGCCCACTGCCCCAACGCATCACCATGTTGGCGCTCTTCAAGGCCCCATTGCGAAGCGGCAAGCTTGAAGGATTCGTCTGCAGCAAAGACATTATGTAGATAACGAACGTAGTCCGCACTGTTCGCCTCAACTAAGGCTGCCGCCTTCACCGCTTCTAGTAACTCTCGGTCGACCCGGTCCGGTTGGATGTCCGACCAAGGGATATCATCAAGCTTCCAGTGCGAACTCATGTGTAAAAACCAGGCGCCAGGCGACGCAAATTAGAATTACTTTGTGCGTTCATATCCAGTTAACAATAGCCGAGTATGGTCCGTTTCATGCACGAAAACGCCAAGGCGGGTATAGTGCGCGTAGCAAGCCCGATCTCGAAGAAATCGTAGCATGAGATGAGACATGCTCGTAAAATGAGGCATCCACGTTCATTTTCTTGGGGTGTGTCAGCTAATTGTAACAATATTTTGATCCAACAGCCGGGTTTTATGCACCAGAAAATCTCGAGGCACATGGCAACTAGAGACCAAATAGCAAATTTTTCAGTCGCGCCATTTCTGCCGAAAGGCCTAGGGTTTTTGAGGACGGCGTCCGCTACGCTGTTGGATACAGCACTCGGTTTGCGCAGGTTAGCCAAGTTCTACTACGGCTTTCAGCCCGACTTGCCACCAGTAGAAATGGCACGAGCGGTCATAGCCGGACTCGGTGTGACCGTCAACATCGATCCCGACGAACTAAGCTCAATACCAAAAACTGGTCCCTGTATTGTGGTAGCAAATCATCCGCACGGCATGCTCGATGGGCTCATCGTCATGCAATTGCTAGGCGCCGTACGCACGGATTTCCGAGTGATGGCTAATCATTTTCTCGCACGCTTCGTTCAGTTACGTCCTGTTTTTTTCCAAGTCAATCCGTTCGGTGGGAAAGGAGCGATACGTGACAATATTGCGACTGCCCGCGCAGCCACGAATTGGTTACTAGAGGGAAAAATGCTGATGCTCTTTCCGGGCGGGGAGGTGTCGAGCCTCAATCGTCCAGACTGGCGAGTTAGCGACCCAACCTGGGACGAGGGAGTTGCGCGCTTTGCTGAGAAAACAGGTGCACCAGTTGTACCTATGCACATAGGCGGGCGCAATAGCAACCTTTTCCAAGTAAGTGGCTTGCTTCACCCAAGCTTACGAACTGTACTTTTAGTGCGAGAAATGTTCAATAAATCTGCTACTTCTGTTGATGTTCGCGTTGGACGTGAAGTCTCAGAAAAAACCATGCGATCGTTGGGGAACCGTAAACAGATAACTCGATACCTAAAAACCAAGACGTACTTACTCAAAGAAAAAACCCGACAAAAAATCGCGCTCGGCGCCACAACAAAGAACTTGCTGCCATCGAAGCCGGTTGCTCCAGCAGGGGACACAACTGAATTTATCCGTGAAATTGAAAGCTTACCACGCGATCAGCTACTACTAAGTAGCGGCGCTTCCGACGTGTACTACGCGGGTTCAGACCAAATCCCACAAGTTCTGCAGGAAATCGGTCGATTAAGGGAATTATCTTTTCGCGCAGTAGGCGAGGGAACGGGCAATGCTTCCGATCTCGATTTGTACGACAGTTACTACACCCATCTATTTGTCTGGGATCGAAACGCGGAAATGATTGTAGGCGGTTACCGCATGGGTCATACGGATAAAATCCTCGATACCTACGGCCTAAAGGGTCTCTATGTTCATTCCTTGTTCAAACTTTCACCGGAATTAACTGCAGATCTACGCTGCTCTTTAGAACTCGGTCGATCGTTTGTCCGAGTCGAATACCAACGGAGCTACTCGTCGCTGATGTTACTTTGGAAAGGTATCTGCTGGTACCTTAAGCGCAACCGACAATATAGAATACTCTTTGGGCCGTTGAGTATTAGCAACGACTACCACCCGATATCGCAAAAACTCTTAGTGCAATTTCTCCGTAACCGTAACTCCGAAATCCGGCGAACGAGTCACATCACCCCCCGACGACCTTTCCGGGCAAAGTCAAACCTCATCGACGACCTAATTGATCTCGACAGCATTGACTTAAACATTATTTCGGACTTGCTGAGCACTGTGGAATCAGACGACAAAGGTGTGCCTGTTCTACTGCGTCAATATTTGAAACTCGGAGGCCAGATCCTTGGATTTAATATCGATCCAAATTTCAATAATGCAATCGATTGTCTTCTATGGGTCGACTTGATGAACACTGATTTACCGCTGCTAATTAAGTATATGGGCAAAGATGAAGCGATTGAGTACCGAAAAACACACGGGCACAGTATCAAGCTGACAGAGGCCGATTCACGCCTCGCAAGCTAGTTCATATAGTCCAACCTAACATGCTACTCGGGCGCTAACTGTAGGCTTAGACCGTCCATCTCGTTCGTATACTCAAGCTGGCAACTAAGCCTGGAGTTGTCTTGGAAGTGGCATGAGTCCTCAACCAGTACCCGGTCAGCCTCTCCACATGAAGGTGGGCTAGTTATCCATTTAAGATCGACATACACGTGACAGATACCTTGCTCCCCGCACATCGCTTCTATAGAGAGCCCTGAATAGAGTACACTCTTATTTGTGATCATCAGTACTAAGTGACCTCACCACTTCTTGCAAGAGTTCACTATAGGCGTGATGCCCGCTATAGTTGAGATGACCTACACCGCGTTCGCGCCCAAAGCCGTAATAGCGTGACAAAGGTTCATTGTCGTGCGCAAAGCCGGACCGAACAGCTCGGTCGGCGTCCCATAGCCTTAACCCGTGCAGTGATAACGTGCTTTCGATCGCAGCCACCAATGCCTCCCGTTTCAGCGAAAAGTCCACACAATCGGCCCGAACGTCCCCGATACCGTACAATACAAGATCTACTGGGATCTTTTCTCCTAGCCGAACCCCTGCAATATCGGCAATAAATTTCTCGACACGGGCAAAAGCCGGAGTTGGTGCATGTGCTGACCACAATTTAAGATGGCGATCGATCTCTGCAACCAAAAACGAACACGTTGGCACCGCTTGGCGGTCATATAACTGGGCAGCTGCGGCCAGGCCAATGCCATTTACATAACGCAAATAGATGGCACGTGCGACCCGGGAATCATCCATCAAGAGAAAAAATAATTTACCCACTAACGTGTTACGGTAACGTTGGCTGCGTCGGTTCCTAAAACTGTAACCGAGTTCAAGCTCCCCATCGGAATTATAAATATAGGCCGGATTCAGGGAATCGTCGGAGAGTTCATCGCCTGTAAAATGACTGACATTTATAATCATTACGACTGCATCGGGATTAAAACGAATCACCTGATGGTGTAATTGGACAAGCTGTTGCACCGGCCCAGCACCGCTAAAACCAAAGTTCAAGATTTCATATCTTTTCCGGTTTAGGCCGGTATTCAGTGCGATCTCTGCCAGTCGAGTGAAGGTAGATTTATCACTAACCTGGAGCGCTTCAGTAAAGGAATCCCCCGTTACTGCTAGTCGAAATGTATGTGGTGGCTTAGTCAGCGAACGTTCCGAGTCACGCATACCAAAACTATTAGTTGATGGTCGGCTACGATTTTCTCGCGCGTTAATAATCTCTTGATTGGGACGGAGAGCGTAGCCCCGATTCGGATCAGGCCAACCGAGTTCTCGCTCAACTATAGGTAAGATACGCCACGCCGGCGAATGCTCTATCCCATGTAGCAAAGCCTCTATAGCAACTATCGATAGCGTAAAACCGACTGCGCCGGATAACCACGCCACAAATCGGTAATTTTTTCTCACCTGGCGATTAAAACCTAAAATAGACAAAGGGATTTTCAGTGTATGACGGCAGTATGATCAGCCACAAACAGAAACCTACGAGAAATCCCCACACAAACGGACGATTCCAACGTCTAATGCGAAAACGAGAGATATAACTAAGCCCTCGTGCTTCGAGAACATGTAACCCGATCAAGCAAATGCTACCTAGGAAAGTAATAATTGCGTGCTCCGAGAATTTTACTGGTCCATGAAACATCACCCCAAGATAACGCCAAGCGTCGGCCGAACTGTCTGCCCGAAAAAATACCCACAACGAGACGATAATTAACAAGTGTATGCCCCAGAGCGGAACCCTTACGAGCACATTAGTCCTCATCTTACGGATAGTTGGAAACAGCGTTTTAGTGGTAACTACCAACCGATGCAAACCGATGTAACAGCCCCATAGTATTCCCCAGATGATGAAGCTAGTGTTCGCACCATGCCACAACCCAGCAATGCCCATAACCAAAAGTAGCAATAACACTTGACGGATCCGAATGCCTTTGGCGCCTCCAAGCGGGATATAAAGATAATCACGGATCCACGTTGACAACGTAATGTGCCATCGCTGCCAGAATTCTCGAGGCGATACACTCAAATACGGCGTGCGAAAATTTTGCGGTAACCGTATCCCTAGAAGATAGGCACTACCTATGGCGATATCGGAATATCCGGAAAAATCAAAATAAATTTGAAACGCAAACAACCACGCTCCGGTCCACGCTTGTGCCATCGTCGCCGGACCGAAAAAAAATATATCGTCGACTAGGGGAGCCAACGAATCAGCTAAAATAACTTTCTTACATAACCCTAGAGTACAAAGTGCTAACCCATAACTGTACAAACGCAGCGTCCGACGCTTACCATCATACAGCCGGCGAATCTGTGGCAGTAACTGTCGGGCACGTACGATCGGTCCCGCAATTAGTTGCGGGAAAAAAATAATAAACAGCGTAAAAGGGCCAAGGCGACGCTCTCGTAGGGTCTCATCGCGTGTGAAGTCGATCTGATAGGCTAATAGTTGAAAGGTGTAAAAAGATATTCCGAGGGGTAGCACGTTATCAATATACGTCGGGTGATCAGCGCTGACATCCCCGGTCAGGAACACACGATATTTTACTGCCACAAGGATCCCGACGTTAATGATCACCGCGATAGCTATGCGCATTCTCCCATTTGGAACATAGCGGATCAGGATCCAATTCGCGGCGACGATGGTACAAATGAGTGCCGTATCAAACCAGCCGGCGACCACATAAAATCCAGCACTCGCAAGCAATAAAGCTGTTCCGGGTTTGCGTGAAGAAGCAACGAATAGCAACGTTAAGACAAAAAAACCGAAGTACGCAAGAGTATTAAAATACATAGATTCACGAGATAATTTTTCAATTCTGAAACGGCAGATATTGTGCTAGCCGGATCTAAGCCCGCATTCTAGTTTAATTAATAAGTCTGCGAGCACTGTAAAGTGTAATTAGCCACCATATTTCGGACGTATATAGATTGCCAATAGACACCTGACTCGTCACAATCATACGATCGTAACTTTGGGTTAAGCTAGTTTATGCGCATAACTACAACGATTCCCCAACACAATTTGCGCGCGGTTCCAAGCGCCGCAATTGCTATTGAGCGTGCAGGTTACGACGGCATTACAACGCTTGAGAATCAACACGACCCATTCATGCCGCTAGGAGTTGCGGCAATCAACACCGAGCGGATCGAGCTTGCGACAGGAATCGCAATATCATTTTTGCGATCCCCGATGTCTGCGGCAAACTTAACTTGGGATCTGTGTGAAGCGTCCGGAGGGCGTTTTACCTTAGGCCTCGGAACGCAAATAAAAGCTCACAATGAGAAGCGGTTCAGCGTCCCATGGAGTCCGCCTGCTCCGCGGATGCGTGAGTACATTGGAGCTCTTCGCGCGATTTGGCGAAGCTGGAAGTACGGGGAGCGGCTCAACTTTCAAGGGAAACATTATCAATTCACACTTATGATCCCAAACTTTGTGCCCGAAGGATCCGGGCTCAAGCTGCCGGCCGTAACGCTGGCAGCAGTTGGACCTAGCATGCTAAAACTGAGTGGGGAAGTTGCCGATGGCGTTCGTCTCCATCCATTTTGCACGCGTAAATACCTAACCGAAACTGTAATGCCATGCCTCGAGGCGGGATTAAAAAAATCGGCACGACTCCGACAAAACTTTGAGATTAGTGGCGGCGGATTTATCGCTACTGGAGCGACTGATGAGGCTGTAGCGATGGCAACCGAATGGGCTCGCTACAGAGTTGCATTCTACGGATCCACACCAGCGTATTGGCCCGTTCTGGAAGCGCATGATGCAGGCGATCTTGGTCGAAAATTAAACCGCCTGACCAAGGGTGGGCAGTGGGCCAAACTTAGTGCGGAAGTACCAGATGATATCTTGCAACTTTTTGCCGCCATCGGTCGGCATGATCAAATCGCGTCTCAGATCAAACAACGTTTTGGCGGACTTACCGATACGGTTTTGGCCAGTACTAGTTCGCAAGTTTCTGCAGATCTCCCACCTGACCTAATCGCCGATATCCAACGCATTGAAACACCATTTTCAAATTTCGAAACCGAATCTAAGATGTAGTAACTATATTTAAAAAAACCGTCGCTCTTTGCTGCAGTCCCCGTTTAAGCCGTCTATAGTGATCCAGCCAATTGTGGCCAGACCGAAACACTAGCTCGCCTTAAGTACCCAAGACGCACACCACCCTTTAGCTGCGACTGTTTTACCGGCAAAAAGTGGACAACCACCAACCTCACTGTCGCCTTCACCTAGATAAAGCTGGCAGTTTGCACACTCTTGACCCGTTTTGTAACGGCTAAATTTCGCCACATCGGTGGTTGTTGCGTCCTCGACATAGCCGAGTGCTGCAGCCATCGGATCGTTCGGTGAAAGCGGAGGCAGATCAGCCGAGAACGCGACACTTTGCGCACCCATTGCCGCGACACCTGTAACACCACATTTAAATAAAAATTGTCGTCGGTTACTACCATTCTTAATTACAGACACTCCAATGATTAAAAGATACTGAGATGCTAGAAGCTATGAAGTCAAGCCCATCCGCCTTCCTGGATTTCATCAACAACACGGCCGCGATCGTTCCCTCTATTTACAATCCGACTTTATTCTGAACTTCCACCTAACCATCCCGGAGGAGCACCACCCTGCAACGGTGACGGTGGCGGTGGCAGTTTGCGCTTTTCACCGAGCGCCGCTGCACCAGGATCATCCGGTATTGGTTGCCCCGCCATGAAGCCGCGAATCTCAAACGGAGGTTCATCAGCGCCGTAAGCAGATTGTAACCTTTCACCAATTTCCGCCTCTGCAACGCCGGCCGTACGCAGCCTCCCTGCGGACACATCGAACGCCTGCTTCGGGTAATATTGTGGCAACCTGTCCGCCGTCCCGCTTCGATCAGCACCACTGGGTACCCGCTCTCTTTGCCGACGCGCTAAGCGTTGTAAAATATTCCACGCCCGTTTGTTCTCCCCAATTGGCGTACATTGGACCTCCCCGGAACCCTCAAATTTCCGCCAGATCTCCTCGCCTTTTTCTGTACGAATCACGATAATGGTCGCACCATCTGTTCCGACCCCACCACAAGCAATATCGGCCATTTCGGCAGAAAAATCACCGCAATGCTGGCACTCAGGACGCTGAAAGCACCGCATCGCCTCTGCCAATGGGATTGTCGCAACTGTTTTATCGTGCTTGTAAATAAGTACCTCGCCTTTTACATTAAATTTCGATATCTCAGTCAACGGGATACCCATATCTTTTTCTATCCGCTCCGTCATCAGTTCATGGGTAAAGACCTCGGTACAGAATAGACCGACACTAAATGAGACACGATCCGAAAATCCGCGAAGAAAATCGCGCTGGCGGATAAGCGGTTTGGTCTTTTTCTTAATCGTAACGAGAAATGACGGATCCATATGCGACATCTTACGAAGTGGGGTTATTTGGCACGGCACCCCTACAAAAGCCACGGCCTTGAGATCGCGGTCCTTAACTTCCTTAAGTGCCAAGTTATTTGCACAATATGTATACCAACTTCCGGCGCTAGCCCGGATTTCGCCCTCATTGGTAACAACCTTAGGGGTAGGGAAACACGGGTCATCCTCCTCGCCCACAGCTGAAACAACCGCACCGTCAATCACGCCTGCAGCCTTTGCCCAAGACAGGAGAGCCGTCACAACACCGCCATCCTGCGCGCGTTCCAAGAGTTCGGCACGCTTGGTTCGTGCCACAAAGATATGACGATAGACGCCGAAAATATCCTCATATGGCCGATCATCGGAAAAAACCGCATCTTTTAGGTGTTCCTCGCGAGGCCATAACCGAGGACAGACCGTTGCACAAACATCACAACCAACTCCCTCACTGATCCCACAATAGTCGAAGTCTGCAGTAGCTTTAGCAGTTTGCTTCGGCTTGTCCGATATGTACTCAATGACATTGTGTGGGCAGACCAAGACGCAACTACCGCATTCGCAACAACTACCAGCATCTACCACGTCATTCATCATGTCCTTAAAAGAATTATGTTGTAGCGCCTCTATTGAAATTGGCCTAGTGTTTCGAATGCTATCTCCCTTTTTCGTATTACTCATTAACATTCAATCTCCATTTGGTGTCCGTTCAAGAACCGCATGTTTTTTCACGTTACTAGAGATAAACGCCGCTCCACCGTAGAGATTCATATCGTACGAACGTTAGCATTTTTTTGAGGTTTTTGCCGACCACCAATTTATGTATAGTCACCCGATGGATCAAACCTGGTGCCTTCGGCTAGTACGCCTTTCCCCGGCACGAAATTAACTTCTAGTCTAGTACCAACAGGATCTTCAAAAAGAACCGAATAATATCCTGGTGCCCAACCGCCATCCTCTGGTCCGTGTACAATTTTCGCATCGATGCCAGTCAAATAATTATAGACCTTATTGACGTCTTCACGGGTACGAGCGCGAAAACAATGATGATGCAATCCAACCCGCTCTTGCACAAACCGTTCTTTTTCATAATCTGGGTGACATCGCCCAACCCCAAAAGCCGTTCGGCCCCCTACATAGTAGATAAAATCGACACCGTTAAAAACTCGCTCCATCCCCAGAAATGGCAACAGCTGATCGTAGAATTGTCTACAAATCTCCCAGTTACTCACCACAATATTCGTGTGCGCGACACCGTTTATCTGAATCATTATATTCGCGCCTTTTCACGATTTGGCAGGCTAGTTCTTGAGTCGACGTTTGGGCAACCTCGAAGCCAAGTTACTTGACGTTATATGCTCGTTACTTTAAAGCGTCATCGACGCCCGATGTTGGGTTGTATTAGTTAGTACAGTAATGGCAGCAATTTTACCCTAATATTATCCCCAAAAAACGGTCATGGCTGTCGGGCGGGAGAAACGTGCCTAAGTCACACTAGACATAAACATAGTTTCGGAAAACCGTCTCGGGAACTGCGACATAGTCGAGTAGTACAATCTTTCTCCATCGCCATCTACGCCGAATTTTTTCAGTGTGATATTAATAAACTTTTTCTCCCTGTTAACGTGCGGCCTGCGTTCGAGTAACTATTAGCAATGCAATCACAACCATCGCACCACCCAAGAGTAGCGGCCGATCGGGTATCTCGGACAACATAATCGCAGAAAGTATGACCCCAAACACAGGTACTAGATTTAGGTAAACGGACGCATTAGCGACACCAATACGCTTCACACCTTCGTTAAACCACACGAACCCAAACGACACAGACAACACCCCCTGTACGCTAATTAGCAACAGCGCCTTGGGATCCGACACGATAGCAATAAGGGTCTCTGTGTTTAGTAACACGGCAGGAAGTAGCAATAACAAAGCAACTAATGCTGCATATGTCATCACTGTCAATGGCGAGATTGACTGAAAAAGTTCTCGGGAACCAATCGTAAATGCCGACCAACCAAACGCAGCGACCAAAAACATAATTTCTCCATAACCAATTTGACCATTTAGAAAATCGCGGAAACTCCCGTGACTAACCACGACCGCCGTGCCTACAAACGCGAGGACTACGCCGAATACCGCAAGCCCTGAAAGCCGTCTTCCGAAAAGCAAAAAGTCCAACACCGTAACAATAATTGGAATGGCACCGTTTATCACCGCACCTACGTTCGCTTGTGCATGTCCTAGCGCCTTAAAAATTAAATAGTTGTGGAAACAAAAGCCACTCAAGCTCAGGAAACTTAGGCGCAAAAATTTTTGAAGAGTTATTTTCATTTTCAATTGCCCGCAGTGGTGCGCGATCGCTACTAACGCCAGAAAACCCGCAAACAACCGGATAAACACTACTACGGAGGGGGCCTCAAAATGCGCCACATAGCGGCCAAGAGGGTACGAACTCGCGAAAAACAGCGCCATCAAAGTCAATTTGATATAGATTAGCCGCATTAGTGTCGCACCGGCATAAATGCGCGTGCCCTAGCTTGTGAGCGTCGAGCGGTATTTAGACTATTAAAACTCACTGAACCTTACAACGCTATTCCTCGAACAGCCGACGTTTAGAAGCCAACGGCAACCGCTTTATCTCGCTCTCCCGTCGCAAAGCAGCACCTCGACCTAGTGCTATCTCACTGTAGACGAGACGGACCGGCCTACGTGACCGCGTGTATTTAGCACCAACGCCCCTGTTGTGCTTTAGGATTCGCGCTTCCAACTCCTTCGCACTCCCGGTATACAGTGTCCCGTCGTTACATCGCACAATATACACATGCCAAAGATTGTCGGACATTCTATAGCTTAGCTTCTTACAAGCATGGTAGCGTACTACCTCTCAAAACTCGCCGTCCGCCTCGGTTTCGAATCTTATCCATCCACTTCACCCGCATAGCCATATTTTGAAAGTAATCAATTTACCTTAATTCTGGTAGGATCGTGTCAACATTATTAATACCAAGTCATAGGCATCAGGAGGCCCTAGCCCATGTCAAAGCTCAAAGGCGGATGCATGTGCGGGAACGTCAAATATACTAGCGATTCTGAGCCCGCAATGACGGCTATCTGCCATTGCGTCGATTGCCAGAAACAGTCAGGCTCAGCGCTATCGATCGTTGTCGCACTGCCGGAAGATCAAATCTCATTCACAGGAGAATTGAAACTGTTCGTAACCTCTGGCGATGAGAGTGGTAAAAAAATTAATCGATATTTTTGCGCCAATTGCGGATCACCACTCTATTCTGCTCCGGACGTCATGCCCGGCAGTATTTTTCTTAAAGCTGGGACCCTCGACGATACTTCCTGGTTAAAACCGGAAATGGAAATATGGTGCGCTTCAGCACAACCATGGGTCTCAATTGATGAGTCATTACCGATGTTTCCTGGCAACCCGCCATTCTAATAATGGTGTCGAGGATCCGGTTTCCGCGTCTGCTAAAACGCATAGCAAGCTCGGGTATGCCGTGATCACTACTTGCTATGATCAAAGCTTTAGACTCTCAAGCGACACATTAGCCAATACGACCGATCCTGAAATTTGAGAGCCCGGTACCTGCCAGTATTGTCTGAGTAATTTATCTTTTACTTCATTGGTTACGATTGTAAATCCATGCCGCTGATAGAACTGAATTGCGCGCGTTATCCTGGCCCAGGTACCAATTAATACTGGTAGTTGCGTTCTGCTCAACAAAAATTTTAGTAATCCGCTTCCGATGCCTGCTCCCTGAAACTCCGTTTTCGTATATGCGTGGCGGATCAGGACAACGTCCTGCGTTCGCTGAATACCCATAACTCCCTGGATCGTTGTATTTTCCTTGTAACCCCAAAACTCCACACCTGCATTGATCTCAGATCTAAGCTCATCCCTTGACATATAAGGATCTTTAAAATGAGCCGGTGGAATCAGGCCACGGTAAGCTGCTGCCGCCTCATTGATAATAAAATAAATAGAATCGAATTCGTGTTCGCCGCATCGAACGAAAGTATCGTTTTCGCGCTTAGAAACCACAGTGTTATGTTAATGTCATACTATTCGCTAAACCTGAGATCCCAGTGCCCGGGTTATGGTGCATACTGGAGCATCTGTTGTGTAAAGGTAGCCATGTCGCTAAGGGTCTATTGCAATCAAGCTCGTTCTTAATAATTTTAGAATCCGTAGGTAAATTTCAGGAAAACATCTTATTCGTCACATCCCGCGGCAGCGCCAATTGCCCGTCGCCGTTCAGTCAAGTTGACATCGATCGCAAGCGACTCGTCTTCGATGCTGCCGCTGAAAACAACGCCATACAGTTTATTAGCACGTTCAATCGTCTCCCAGCTTTCAAGCACATCTCGGAGCACTCGCTCAGGTTCTCTGAGTAAGGGATCGCCATAGCCGCCTCCACCTGCATCAATCCCTCGAATCTTCTCACCAACCTCAAGTCTGCACTCGACGACTCCCGGTAAGCGTTCCTCGACCCCATCTGTTTTGCGCTTGAATGTCGCAGCTGGCGGACCACTGTGCCCCCCTCGAACACCTTGCGGCGCATTCACCTGGCCATCACATGAAACCACAACCATCATTGGATCCTTGCGCGGACCATAAATAACCTCTACTCCCGGGCCACCACGGAATTGTCCCGCACCGGATCCGCCGGGTACAACGCGCATCGACTCAACGAGCATCGGAAACTTCGATTCATCGACTTCTACGCTACTACGGTAGATGACGCCACACGCTACTGGTAAACCAAAATTTAACCAGCCATCGGTTGTCGGCGAGGCTGGCCCACCATTCGCAAGCAGCCACTCTTGATTGATATAAGGTCCACCGAGACGCCAATCGTAACCCGATATAACCCCGGCTCCCGCGCCCATCCCCATCGCTCCTTCAGCTAGGCCAAAACCATCTCCTATCTCTGAAAATGCGAGTTGCACCGCGTTGACGATACGGTCGCCAATGTTGGTAGTCGCCATCGAACAACTGTGCGGAAAGGTCGGGTTCCCGGTGACGCAGCCTTCACGTAATTTAACATCTATGCGCGCGAAGCTTCCAGCATTGTGGGGTACATCTGGGTCAATACAATTAAAGACGCCAGTCATCGCGTTACTCGTCGCGCAGGCTATGGATTGGTTTAGGCCCAAAGCAATGTTGTCAGTATTTTGCGTTAGATCGACTTCGATTCGTCCCTCTACGTCATCAACTGATACATCTACACGGATAGGTAAGCCATCAGGTAGCACGGGCGGTAACGGATCGTAGGTGCTGATACCCGTGAATTTACCACCGGGTAATTTACGAATCGCCTCAGTAGCACGACGCTCTGAGTACTTAAACCACTGCTCGATGAAGCTTCGAATCTTATTAATCCCGTATCTTTCGGTCAGCTCGATAAGCCGTCGCTCACCGATGCGAGCCGACCCGATCGAGGCAAGGTAATCGCCATACCACTGATCCGGGACCCGAATACGTTTGCGACACATACGGATGATATCGTCAACATCTTTATAGTCACGTTGAATCCGAACGGCTGGAAAAATTAATGCACCCTCTGTGTAAACGTCTGTAGCGTTAGCATAGTAGGTACTCGGAATTGCATTACCGCAATCTGCTTGATGGGCCTTCGCGCAGGCGGTGAACAAGTGCTCGCCGTGAACGAATACCGGAACCATATACATGTGATCTGCGGCATGTGTATTTCCGATATAGGGATCGTTGTGCAGAAATGCGTCGCCTGGACTCAGATCTGAATGCAAATCGCACATTGCGGCCGTCTGCAAGCTACTACCGAAGATATGCACTGGTGCGCCTTCAGCTGAGCAAAGAAGCCGATTATCACCGGTGACAATCGAACAAGAGAAATCACGCACAACTGCGAGCACCGCCGACCGCGCAGTCTTCAACAGCGTGTTGGTCATTTCTCGAACGATCGATTCCATACGATTGGCGAGCACCGCCATTAAAATTGGGCTGATTTCGTCATCGATATTTGTAGGTTCTGGTTTATTCACCGCTATTTCCTTTTATTATCTATAACTCTGGCGTCGACGCCGGTGGCCGCCGATGGTTAGTCGCCTGCTCAAATGCATACGCAAAACGAAACAAAGTCGGCTCGGCATACGGTCTAACCATGATTTCCAGACCAATTGGCAAGCCATCATCGCTAAATCCCGCCGGAACAGTGGCCGCAGGCAGCCATGTTTGAGACGCGATTAAGGTATTAGTAGGGAAGGATAAAGTTGTCCACACCCGGGTATCCAACTGTTCACGTGTTGGCGGAACCACTTGGATACTAGGAAATATCAACCCGTCAAGACTATCGTTCCCCATACAATTGAGTACGGTACGGGCAAACTCCTCACGGGCAGCAAGTCGACGAAAATACATCGGATCGTATTCGGGCATCTCGGGACCACGAATACAGGCGTCGATGAGGTCAAGCATCGGATGATAGCGCTTTTGTTCATACATCTGCTGCAGAGAGCGCACACCCGCCTCTGGGCGTGCCATCAAGAATTCGTTGATCTCGTACTTCGAACAATTAACGTACATCGACGTCGCGTCAATATGGTGTAAGAGATCTGGAATTTCAAGATCGATCACTTTAGCACCGGCTGCACGTATCGCCTCAACCGCGGCACGTATAACCTGGTTTACTGGCGCCGCGAAAGGATCCTCATCCGAACCTAATGCGTTTGTAACTAGGCCGATGCGCGCGCCAGCGAGACCGTTAGGATCTAGTGAGTCCATGTAGGTCGCTGGGGCGCGTGCGGTCAGGTAATGCATGCTAAGGGAATCGTGCGGGTCGTAGCCAACTAAGGTATCAAACACCCGCGCTGCGTCCGCAACCGTTCGGGTCATCGGACCAATCGTATCTTGGAAAAAAACTAAGGTACCGGCTCCTTTCCGGCTGATAAGGCCAGGGGTACTGCGAATTCCAACGAGATTGTCAAACGAACTTGGCACACGAATCGAACCGCCGCAATCTGTCCCAATGGCTGCCATGGCAAAATTTGCGGCCGCCGCCGCACCACTACCCGCGCTTGACCCGCCCGGGTCTCGGTCAAGTGCGTAAGGGTTCCGTGTTTCGCCGCTTAGTGATGAGTACGCCCACCACGAAGTCGCGAAATCTGGTAGCGTAGTTTTTCCAAGGATGATCGCGCCGGCCGCCTCAAGCCGGTCGATCACCGTCGCGTTGCTAGTTGGCCGAAAATCAGCAAGGCCAATCGTACCTTGAGTCGTCGGCATCGAGATCGTCTCGACATTGTCTTTGACGAGAATAGGCATTCCGTGCAACGGACCACTAAACTTCCCCGACTCAGCAAAACTAGCATCAAGCGCATCCGCCCTGCCAGCCGCAGCATCGTCCACTGTGACGACAGAATTTATTGAGGGTCCTCGTTGGTCGTATGCGGAAATACGTTCGCGATAGGCGTCAACAAGACCGCGTGCGGTAACTTGACCTGCCTTCATCGCAGCGTGTGTGTCGCCGATTGTCGCCTCGACTAGAGGGTAGTTTAAATTTCGTTTTTTCTCTGACACCACCATACTCCTACCTTATATTAGAGCGTATAAAACTACATCGGACCGTCAATCTAAACGCTGTAGCATTTTAAGTCAGATCACGAACTTAAGACATGACACCGAATATCGATTAAATCATCGTGTAGCCGCCATCCACATTCCAAGCCTGACCATTGATATAGCTTGATTCATCTGAGCCAAGAAAAACCGCGAGGTTAGCGACTTCTTCGGGTTGAATCCATCGCTTAATAGGCACTGTGTTCTTAAGATTTGACTGCAAAGTCTCGAGTGAGACTCCGGCGGCATCCGAATGCTGCGCCATAAAACTATCTGCAAGATCGGTTTCGACGACCCATGGACAAATCGCATTTGTCAGAATGTTGTAGGGTGCCAGCTCGAGAGCAAGGCAACGCGTTATACCAACCATTGCATGCTTCGACGCGTTGTAGGCACTTTGGTTGCGTGAACCCCACTTCCCCGCAGTAGAGGCCATATTGATGATGCGCCCAGCCTTACGCTCGATCATTTTAGGCAAAGCTGCCTGCGTCACATGAAATACGCTGTACACATTGACTTCTAGAACGTTTTTAAAATCCTCAAACGAGTAGTCGAGAAAACTCGCCGCCATATGAATGCCGGCGTTATTGACCAGAATGTCGATCTGGCCATCGCCCTCGATCTCTGCAATCATTGCGTCGACTGGCGCCCGATGGGATACGTCACAAGCATGTGAGCTAACCTTTACATCGTAACTTTCGCGAAGCGCGCTCGCCGTCTGTTCCAATCGCACAGGATCGCGTGCATTTAATGCAATATTGGCGCCTTCCATAGCAAAAGACTCGGCAATACTATATCCAATGCCCCGACTCGCTCCTGTAATCAAAGCAGTTTTACCCTTTAGTCTGTCGACCATCGCTTCCATCCTCTAAACTGTGAAATATATTGCGACAACATGGTATCAATCTAAGGTCTCTCAGTAACCAAGTGAAACGCACCATACTTGTCAAAAACGCGCGTACTTTTTTCTCGTCGTCCCCTAGGATAATGTCATGCTAGAAGAAGATCGAATTATCTCCATCGAAAGCAAAATCGCTTTCCACGAAGATCTGGTTCAGACCCTTAACAATACCGTATATAACCAACAGAAACGGATCTCAGACCTTGAGAATCAATTGCAAACCCTCTTGCAACGAATTGTCAATCTTGACCAACCATCGAATAACCCAACAGAACATCCGGAGCAGCCGCCGCACTATTAATCATGTTACCTTTGCTAATAGTTTAACGGGGGGAGGCAATGAGACCAGGACCATTCCAGTATAGTAAACCTGAGACGCTTGAACAGGCACTGCAAGCAATCCTAAATGGAGCGGTACCGCTTGCCGGCGGGCAAAGTCTGATCCAAGCTATGCGTTTACGAAGCGCGGAACCGACTTCCATTGTAGATATCAATGCCGTTGCGGATCTTAGTAGTGAGATCGAATGTGAGCATGAAGTGGTCAAGATCGGCGCGCTAGCAACACATCGCCAGTTGGCAGAACACCCTACGATTCAACGCGAATTCCCGTGGTTGGCAAAAGCGGCGACTGAAATCGGCGACGTGCAGATCCGCAATCGCGGTACAGTTCTCGGAAACATCTGCTGGGCTGATCCGCGAGCGAACATGGCCATCGCGTTACTAGCCTGCGACGCGATCATCCATGCGACCTCGACTACCCAAAATGGCAGCCTCGAACAAATACCCATCAGCGATTTTTTCACTGGATTTAGAAGTAACATACTTGGAGCGCAGCTCGCGATTTCAATAGAACTCGAGCGTAGACCCGACACAATAGGTAGCTACATTGAATTTTCACGTCAACGTCAGGACCTCGCCCTTTGTAATGTTTGCGTTGTACACCGCAATAGAACCACAGCGATAGCGGTCGGGGGTATTGCACAGCAACCTATCCGACTAACGCAACTCGAACTGCTGCTTCGCAAGCAAGGTTTGTCGAAAAAGCTTTTGGCAACACAGATCAGAGAAGCTATAGAGGGATCTCACTTCGAAGCAATCAACGATCAATTCGGCAGTTCGGCTTTTAAGCAACAACTCGCAGCAACATTGATACAACGCGCAATCGCAAAATGTATCGACGGAGGTGACCATGCCTGAAAATAATAAAACCGAAGGCGGGTGCAGTAGTTGGCCTATCCAAATTTTAGTTAATGGATCCATGGTTGCCAAGGAAGTTGAACCACGAGTATTACTCATAGATTTTTTGCGCACAGAAGCGTTACTCACAGGCCCCCGTATTGGTTGCGAGGAAGGCGCTTGCGGCGCTTGCACGGTAGAACTAAACGGCCGCTCAATCAAAGCTTGTTTGACCCTGGCGGTGCAGGCAGACGGCGGATCTGTTACGACAATCGAAGGCGTCGCCGAAAAAGATACTTTGTCAAAACTACAAAAGGCCTTCGTAGATTGCCATGCCGTCCAATGTGGATATTGCACCTCCGGAATGATCATGAGTGCCCGTGCATTCCTCGATACAGTCGGTACCGGTGAATTTAGTGATGATGATATTCGTCATGCGTTAAGTGGAAACTACTGCCGCTGCACCGGATACAACAGTATCATACAAGCAGTGAAGGTTGCCGCCGGTAAAGAAAAAGCTCCTGGGCATCTCCACGCAGATACTATCCCTGATGGTAAGTGGATTGGACAGTCAATCGTACGCCGCGAAGACAACCGGCTAGTGCGTGGCGGCGGTCGGTACACCGATAACTACGGAGGTGCCGCAGATCTCCACCTAACCATCGCGCGTAGCCAACGAGCCCATGCGAAAATAAAATCAATCGATACAACGGCTGCCAAGGCAGCACCTGGCGTTTCACTCGTCCTGACCGGTAAAGAGACGTTAGAGCATTGGCAACCCATCTCACCAACGATGGATATGCTCGATCTGAAACTTCCTCGGAAACACGCAATTGCAGTCGACAAGGTCGTCTACTATGGTGAACCCGTTGCAATCGTCGTCGCCACCAGCCCATACCTTGCTGAGGACGCAGCAAAGCTAGTTGTCGTTGACTACGAAGAACTGCCTGCAAACACAGATAGCCGCGCGGCCGTGGGGATCACCGCGGGCGACAATGCATTGCTCTACCCCGAATGGGAAAGCAATATTCAGTTCGAGTCGCCTTTTGAACTTGGGGACGTGGATGCTGCGTTTGCTGCCGCAGATCTTGTCGTAGATGAAGAAATCATCTCACATCGCGTTGGCGCGATGCCGATGGAAACCCGCATGGTACATGCAGATTTTAACCGCGCGGAGCAGAAACTTACGATACGTGCATCAACACAAGTGCCACATCAAATGCGGATGTACATGAGCCAGGTCTTTGGTATCCCGGAGACGCACATCCAAGTCATTGTTGGCGACGTCGGTGGTGGCTTTGGCTCCAAGCTTAGCGTTGATACAGAGCTAATCCCAGCTCTCGCGACAATTCTACTTGGACGCCCCGTAAAATGGTTTGAGTCGCGCTCTGAATGGATGTTCGCCGGGCCCGCGGCACGCGATTATAAAGTACGCTCCCGTGCCGCCTTTGACAGCCAAGGACAGCTACTCGCTTGTGAAACAGACGTACTAGCTGACATGGGTTGCGACGGCGCCGAGCGCGCCGCTGGCCTTGGGATGCCGTTGAACGGCGGGTCGTATATGCCTGGTNCCTACCTGGTCGACACCTATCGATCACGCGTTCGCTGCGTTGTTACGAACAAGCCTCCNTACAACGCGTANCGNGGGTATGGTAAAGATTTGGCCAACATNATGATGGAGCGGGTCCTAGACCAAGCCGCTGATCGTCTCGAGATCGATCCGATTGAAATTAGACGTAAAAATNTACTCACCAGCTACCCCCATCAATTGGCTACAGGACCGATAATCGAAAACGGTAGTTTACGCGAGTCGCTCGATAAAATTNTTGATGCCATNAANCTCNGAGAACTTCGTCGCGAGCANGCTCGNGCTTTACANGCAGGTCGATATCTNGGNATCTGNGTGGTCCCCTACATTGAGCCAGCAGGAGCNGCNTTNCCNGGCAGNGCATTCCAAAACTATGAGTCTGTCACGTTACGCATAGCCGCCGACGGTTCAGTCTTNTTAATGACTGGNATCCAGAATATCGGACAGGGAATCGAGACGGCCTATGCCCAGGTTACGGCGGAACTAATTGGTTGTTGTATGAAAGACGTATCCGTTGTGTGGGGCGATACCACTGCAATTCCTTTCGGGTCTGGAACCTTTTCTAGCCGCGGCGCGATGTTTGCGGCCGGCGCGATCGTCGATGCGGCTGAAAAAATAAAAACCCGACTCTTATTGGGTGCCTCGGTATTGCTTGGATGTACCAATGAAGAACTAGAAATCAATAATTCCGTTATCAAGAGCGATAAAACTGGTGCAAATTGCACGCTCTCAGAGTTAGCGCACGCTTGCTATGTCCAACCCGGTGCAGAGATTATCCTCGCAGACGCGGACGCACCCTTGCTGGAAGCACACGGCACCTATCGACATCCCCAAGTTAGCTGGAAATTTGACGAAATGGGCCGCGCTCAATTCTACCCATCACACGCCGGAGGAGCTGCCGCAGCAATGGTCGAAGTGGACCCAGAGACAGGAAGGGTTGACGTACTAAAAATTTGGATGGTCAGCGATCACGGTGTAATCCTGAATCCTTTGATTCTTAGAGGTCAAACTATCGGTGGGGTCGTACAACAAATCGGGGCGACGATCTACGAAAGCTTTGAGTACGACCCGGATGGAATCCCGTACGCGAAAACAATGAAAGATTACGGAATGCCGACAGTGTGGGCTGCGCCGGAGATCCATCTTGAGCATTTGGTAACTAAATCACCTGCGACTCGGGTCGGCGCAAAAGGAGGTGGAGAGGACGGTTGTATTGCAACCACAACAGTGCTAATGGGCGCAGTCGAGGATGCGTTGCGACCTTTCGGCGTCAAGGTGATGAACGGGCAGCTCACGCCAGATCGGATCCGCAGCCTAATCGCAGATTAAGTTCAATATCAACACGGCTGGTTCCACGCGTTACAGGATACCCTACCTGTTGAATCGTGTTCTGGCTACCGACGGCCGCCGCGGCGCCCACCTCCACGCGTATTGGACTTCTCCTGCGCCATATTAACGCGCAACGCCCTTCCGGCTAGATCTACCCCATTTTTTTCCAAAGCCGTTTCTGCAGCCTGTTGTGTTGCAAACGTTATGAACGCGAATCCCTTCGAACGCCCAGTCTCACGATCCATGATCAATGCTAGTTCCTCGATCTCACCATAAGGTGCAAACAACCCTCGCAGCTGATCCTCGTCAACTGAATAAGGGAAATTTCCTACGTACAATTTATTTTGTTGCATGACAACTCCAGGTTCGTTGTGTATTTCAGTAAATCTCTAAACTCGCCGTCACCGCTCAATCCTAGCCCAAGGGATCGCCGCACGTTATTTCCCTCCACTAATAAGTAGCGGAAGGGCTCGCAAGGAGAAGATTCAAATTCGCTGGTTTGCAACTGAGAGAATCGGGAGCGGATAGATGAGGACAGTATAGACGAAGGTTTGCAAACGCGCGACAAATAACGAGCAATGCTGTACCAAATTTTGACGTCTCCAAGATCGACCTCCGTGATGCCCTACGCATAGCCAGATGTGCACTGCAACACGAGACATTTGTGGATGAAACCTTCCGACAACGCTCGACTCGGGTAAAACAACACCGACAGAACACCTGTTGCGCTCAGCCTAAAAGCTGTAGTAGATAATGTCTCCAAGTTTCATGGTAATTGTTCAATTTGGGTTATTTTCCCCGTATTCGGTCGTACACTATGCCTTAGTTCTGCCCAACTGGGACGAACCTGATAAGTATCAGAGCGAAAAACATAATAGCCACCCAATCCCAATAGATATAAAACTTTAAGAGGTCCATCATGGCAACACTTCTATACATTGAAGCATCACCACGAAAACAACGTTCACATTCGATCACCGTCGCCAACGCGTTCCTAGACGCGTATAGATCGAGACACCCAAATGACCAGATAGACTTGCTAGACCTATGGAGTGAGACTCTACCGGCATTCGACGGCGATATGATTAATGCAAAATACGCCGTCATGCATGGCGAAGATCCGTCTCCAGAAGAACAAACGGCGTGGGCGCAGGTGGGAACTATCTGTAAGCGCTTCACTGAAGCCGACAAGTATCTGTTCAGTGTTCCGATGTGGAATTTCAGTATTCCCTATGTTTTGAAACATTACATCGATGTCATAACGCAACCGGGGTATTCGTGGAGTTTTGATCCAGAAGTTGGCTATAGTGGACTCGTGACCGGACCGGTTGCCACGATTTATTCTAGCGGAGGCGCCTACCATGAAGGCAGTGGTGCTGAAGCATTCGACCAACAAAAACCATATTTCGAAGGATGGCTCGGCTTCGTCGGCCTCAGTATCGTATCTCAAATCACTGTCGGACCAACGCTTAGTCCTCCTGATGAAGTTGACAAAGTGTTGGAAAATGCTATCGAGGACGCAAAAAATTTAGGTTCTACTTTTTAACCCAAGCATGTGTAGACAAGGGAACAACAAGGCTTACGGTTCAGCCTTGATTGTTCTCTTGCCTTCCTTCAACTAGCGGTATGCGAATCGCGCGACGACACACACCCTCCTGTTAACTTTTTCGCTCGTCTACTTCCTTGATAACCTCTTCGGCGACACTCGAGGGGCAAGCTGAATAATGGGAAAATTCCATCGAGAATTGGCCCCGGCCAGAGGTCATCGTCCGTAGGTCTCCGATGTAACCAAACATTTCACTCAAAGGCACATCAGCCTTTACTCGTACTCCTGATACCCCCGGCTCCTGGTCTTTTATCATGCCCCGTCGCCGATTGAGGTCACCGATAACGTCTCCAACATGGTCGTCAGGTGTAAACACGTCTACGTTCATAATAGGCTCCAGCAATTGCGGGCCCGCTTTTGGGATCGTCTGTCGATAGGCCGCCCGAGCTGCAGTCTCGAAGGCAATCGCAGAGGAGTCGACTGCATGAAAACCACCGTCAACTAGCGTAACTTTAAAATCTAGGCAGGGGAATCCGGCAAGTACACCGCCATCGATACTGTTCACAAAACCCTTTTCTACAGCAGGCCAAAACTCCCTAGGAACGTTGCCACCGGTCACGGTAGATTCGAACTGAAATCCGCTACCGACTTCACCAGGCTCAAGAACGAAATCTATCTTTGCAAATTGGCCGGAACCGCCTGTCTGTTTTTTATGTATGTAGCTATCTTCGACACGTTTAGTGATTGTTTCCCGATAGGCAACCTGCGGCTTACCTACGTCCACTTCGCAGCCGTGGGTCCGCTTGAGTATGTCGACCTTAATATCTAGGTGCAGCTCACCCATTCCTTTAATAATTGTCTCACCGCTATCGATATCGGTCTCGACGGAAAACGACGGATCTTCTTGGATCATTTTTCCAAGCGCGATACCCATTTTTTCTGCACCAGCCTTGTCCTTTGGCATAATCGCAACCGAAATAACCGGATCTGGAAATACCATTGGCTCTAAGGTCGCCGGATTTTTTACGTCACACAGTGTATGTCCAGTTTGGACGTTCTTCATACCCAGCACAGCAACGATGTCACCAGCTTGTGCATTATCAACATCTTCTCGGGAATCAGCATGCATCTCTACTATTCGGCCAATCCGTTCAGTTTTTCCGGTAAAGGTATTGAGTACAGTAGTTCCCTTTTCAACCTTCCCCGAATAAATCCTAATGAAGGTTAAGGCTCCATACCGATCATCCATGATTTTGAACGCAAGCGCGCGGAAGGGCTTGTCGACGTCGACTATCGCGACACTCCCAGTTTCGTTACCCTCCAGGTCGATTTCGGGCTGTGGTTTTACCTCCATCGGATTTGGCAAATAATCGACGACAGCATCAAGTATTAGTTGTACGCCTTTGTTTTTGAACGAAGACCCGCAGTAGGTCGGAAAAAACGAAAGATTGATCGTACCGACTCGGATGCAACGCTTGAGTGTCTCGATATCAGGTTCCTCACCGTCTAGATATTTTCCCATCACATCGTCGTCTTGTTCGATCGCCAATTCGATCAACTGCTCGCGATAGTTTTCAACATCGTCGACCATATCTGCCGGTACGTCTTGTTCGGTGTAGTTCATGGGATCACCGGAATCGTCCCACACCCACGCCCTGCGTGTAAGGAGATCGACGACGCCGACAAACTGGTCTTCAATCCCAATCGGTAATGTCATCACTAACGGATTAGCGCCAAGAACGTCTTTGACCTGCTTCACGACCCTATAAAAGTCTGCGCCCGTCCGGTCGAGTTTATTGACGTAGATGATACGGGCCACTTCTGAATCGTTGGCGTACCGCCAGTTCGTTTCCGATTGGGGCTCAACACCGCCTGAACCGCAGAAAACGCCGACCCCACCATCCAAAACCTTTAGCGACCGATAAACCTCGATGGTGAAATCAACGTGGCCCGGCGTATCAATAATATTGAGTTGATGCTCTTTCCAAAAACAGGTCGTAGCTGCCGACTGAATCGTGATACCACGCTCTTGTTCCTGTTCCATAAAATCAGTCGTCGCCGCCCCGTCATGCACCTCGCCAATCTTATGAATCTTACCGGTCAACTTTAGGATTCGCTCTGTCGTCGTAGTCTTGCCCGCATCAACGTGCGCAAAAATGCCAATATTTCGGTAAAAGGTCAGATCTTTCATTTTCTCTCTCTGATTGATTTCAGCAGCTAACCCCATAACCTCCGAGTAGTCCCGAAGAGAAGGATGTTTTCGGTTAGTAATAAGCATGCCATCCCGACCAAGTTTCGAGTCACCGGTTAGGCAGTGGCGCATCTTAATCGCCAATGGTGCGAAGCGGAACAGTTTTTCGAAAAAAATTACGGAAATTGCCTAGGAAATGATAATTTATATAGGGTTTCAGGGGAAAAAGGGAGGGTAATCCCTCAGCAGCATCCTGAAAAATCCAGATCTAGCGCCTAATTCGGCGCAATTAAGCGTAAAATCCGTAGAAGGAACTATCGATTCAGTTCTAGCTACCGGAAAACCAACGATTTTAGCTGAAACTAATGTGATCAACGCCCATAGGCATTCATTTCGAGTGGCAAAATTAGAAATTCTTGCGGAGGAAACCGGCGCGCTATTAGGGGAGGCAACCGGATTTTTTTGCGAGTACGCGAGTAGAACCTTCCTTGTCACAAACTGGCATGTAGTTTCAGGCAGGCACTTTCAAACCAAACAACCTCTTCATCGATCACAAGCACTACCAGGCGCATTGAAGGTGCACACCCACGTCTCTAAATCGATCTCTTCGATCGAGACGCCATCATCATCAACGACCTTCAATATCTCCCTAGTCGATCACTCCGGTTCGCCTATTTGGCTTGAACACCCTCTATTTGGCTGCGATGTAGACGTGATTGCAATCGAAGTTGATAGACTGATCCCTGATTGCAGCAAAATTTACCGCATCGATCTCGCAGTAGAATTATCCCGCGACACGCAGCTCTCGGTGATGGATCAAGCCTTTGTGACTGGTTATCCGTTAAGTGCAACCATCACCCCAAACAGCCTTCCCATATATAAGAGTGGGACTATCGCCTCCGAGCCAAGTGTTTTTGACTCTCAACCGCGAATCTACGTTGACGGTAAAACCAAAACCGGTATGTCAGGGTCCCCAGTGATGATAAAACGTCGACGGAAGTCACCTGAACGCGATGGTACCAATGGCTTGAATTCCAACCCACTAGACTTTGTCGGTATTTACTCCGGCAGAGATCGCCAAGAACGAACCGAATTCGAAGCCGAACTCGGTATCATGTGGCCTTACAAAGAGTGTTTGATCCCAATCATTGAGTCCTTTCTAGATAGTCAAACCCCATCAAAGGATGAGAATAAAACTCGAGCGGATAACACCCGCGGCACAACAGCGGATAATTGGCGTACAGGCGACGAAGACGGTTAGGCTTGCTCCGAAAGAAAATTGATGACAGCCTCGTTAAAGGCACTGGGGTTTTCTACGAAAGGCCAATGTCCAGCATGTTCAATAGTCGCCAGATCACAATGCGGCAATCTATCACGCAGATATTCATGATATTTCAATGGCGTTAATGGATCCTGCTCTCCGCAGATCACCAGCGAAGGCACTGTAATCTGCCCCAGCCGGCTCATACAATCGAAGCTGTCATCGGCGATCCAATCTTTGTAAACAACACGCGAATCGCAACCAGAAGTCACCGCAGTGACCCCTTCCACAACGTGTTGGGGAGTGCTATCGGCATAGCCAAAACGCGAGTCTTGTTGGGTATTGACGCCACCAGTTTCTGCAGCTTTTCGCGCCAGATCTAATACTTTTCGGTTAACGCGAAGGCGCGCACCTGTGTCGATCAGCATTAAGCCGGCTACGAGATCTCCAAAGTAGAGGGCAAGCGAAAGCGCTATACCGCCGCCAAGCGAATGTCCAGCGACAATACACGACTCCCATTCTAAATGCTCAATCAAGGCACCAACGAAAAACGCATAGTCAGCAGCACTACGAAAGCCATTCCCTTCGGACTCACCGTGACCTGGTAGATCTATCGCTACCGCTTCGTGTTGTTCCGAAATCGCTTGAATATGTCCAGAAAATACTTTCGCATTACAGCCTGTACCATGGATGTACATAATTCGCTGACCCCCATTATCTTCCGTCGGCCGATAATGGTCGTAGCTAACAATAATTCCTTCTATGTTTGTTGTCGGCATTTTGATTTGCAGAAATACTTCGAAATCTAGCAGTCATGCTTTACCTGAAATTAAGAAGGGCCGCGATGAAGCGGCCCTCCGTGAGACTGAATCTCTTCAACCTCTAGATCGGTCACCCGATCCTAGTATCTCATGCAGAGTTCCGGATTTCTTCCATAATCTGTTTAAGATCCAAAGGCTGATTAGATATCGATAACATCTCACTAGACATTTGGATCACCTCCTTCTTAAATATGGTAACGGGTACAAGTATCCCTCCAACCTAACTTTAAGTCCATGCTGAATGCCCAATTTTTCGTAGGAGTATTTCGCCTCGTCATAGCGAGCAATCATTTTGATCTGAAATCAGCCATTGGTCGACAAAATATCGAACACGGCATAATAAAAGCCGCAGTAGCAACCACATGACTGCCATTTACAAAATAGCGTCGGCTATCGCCCTCCCAAGTTCACTAGTGTTCGCACAACCCCCAATGTCTGGGGTCAATGGTGCATTTAGAGGCCCGGCACTGAGGACTTGCTCTATTGCCGTTACGATAGCGGTGGCAGCTAGAGAGTAGCCAAGATGCTCCAACATCATCGCGCCGCACCAGATTTGAGCTATTGGGTTGGCCACCCCTTGCCCCGCGATATCTGGAGCCGAGCCATGCACCGGTTCAAACAAACTAGGAAATTCTCGCTCCGGATTGATATTGGCCGACGGCGCCACCCCAATGGTACCAGTACAAGCGGGACCAAGATCCGACAAGATGTCACCAAACAGGTTGCTCGCGACCACCA
Organism: Legionellales bacterium; assembly: GCA_002721165.1. GTDB lineage: Bacteria > Pseudomonadota > Gammaproteobacteria > Eutrophobiales > Eutrophobiaceae > UBA11869. The sequence continues at coordinate 108,737 of PBJS01000010.1, forward strand.
CGTCAAACCAGTCGGGATGCAAAACAAAATTCGCGCTCAATATATCAATGTGATACTTGTCTACTTTTACGTTCGGGTAGTTTTGAGACATTTCCGCAACTCGTTCATCCCAATACGGCATGCTGATGGAAAGGCCATTGGACTTTGTCGCCGAAGTTAAGTGCTGACCAGGACGTGCGTTTGCGATTTCGAAGGCATACTTTAATATGCGATCAACTCCTATCCTTGACATCACCGACTCTTGGATGACGACTTCCCGTTCCGTCCCCTCGAAAAGCCGACCCCCAACGTTCGTGTATTCCCCTTCCGTATTTTCACGTACGACCAAAAAATCAATCTCGCCCGGTCTACGGTCCGCCAGGGGACTTTTGATACCAGGAAGTAGGCGCACTGGACGGAGATTGACATACTGATCGAACGCTTGCCGAAATAACAGTAGCGATCCCCAAAGTGACACATGATCCGGTACAGTTGCGGGCCATCCAACCGCACCAAAAAAAATGGAATCATATGCCTGCAATATCTGAAACCAGTCATCCGGTAACATTTTTCCGTGGACTGCGTAATAGTCACAACTGGAGAAATCAAACCAATCCCATTCGAGTACAATATCGAAACTCTCGGCGACCCTTTCTAGAACACGAATTCCCTCCGGCATCACCTCCTTACCGATCCCGTCACCCGGAATAACTGCTATACGGTGTCGATTCACAAGTCGCCCCCTTGCCGACGAGATGAAGATTGAGTTTCAAAGCAAAACCTCGCCACAGAACCCTAACGTAGTCCAAAAAAAACAATAGTATAATGCTGTTACTAAAATTTGCGTGCCATTATCAGCCGCCTGATGGAACATTGAAGTTCCCCATAGGGAGCCCCGCTCCCTCGCGTCGCCAATCGATTATAGGAAGCCCTACAATCTCCTTCTCCGGCTAGTACTCGTTGTCCGAGGGATAATCGCTCCCCTCGACCAAAAAGCATTTCGCGGCACGCGCACTGAGTCTGCAGACTGATCACTTGATAATAAAATATTCACAACCAAAATAAGGCACTAACCTACACAACCGGAATCAAATTATGCTTAATGACAAGCCTGCTGTAAGTTTGGCGGCGGTGCCCGGCAAACGCAAAGCCATCTTAGAACTGATAAAAGAGATAGAGACTAGAGGATATCACGGTATCTACTGTCCAAGTATCGGCGACGGCCTCGCACTCTGTGAAGCCATTGCTTTGACAACCGAACGTATTGAATTCGGGACCGCAATTGCTCCAATCTACTTCCGCTCGGTCGAAGAATATGCAGCAACAATATCCTTTATCCATGAGATATCCGCCGGCAGATTTCGCTTTGGGGTTGGCGTATCGCACGAGCCGGCTCTTTCACCACGCGGGCTCCGGAATGATAAACCACTAGCTGATACGCGAGACTTCGTCGCAAACGTTAAAGCCGTACCACGTGTTGGCGATTTACCACCTATTATCTTGGGCACATTGAGAGACAAAATGGTTCGATTAGCGGCCGAGATATCTGACGGCATAGTATTTGCGAACGGAGTGCGCTCACATATGACAAATTCTCTCGCAACAATCCCGCATAGAACGATGGAAAATTCAAACTTTTTTATAGCAAATATGATCCCAACCTGCATTGATGAAAATCTCGCCGCTGCGCGCGCTGTCAACCGCAAAACGCTCAGCCGCTACGCGCTGCTTCCAAACTACCGCAACTACTGGAAGGCGGCCGGTTACGCCCGAGAGATGGCAAACGTCGAAGCTTGCATCTCGGCCGACAATATAGAGGGTGTGGCAGAGTGTTTGTCCGATCGCTGGCTAGATGACACCACAATCGCTGGTTCGCCAAGGCGAGTACGCGATGAGGTCGAAAAATGGAAAGCGGCGGGAATTAAAACACCAATCCTAGTACCCAGTTCGACGCGCGGCGGGCAGTTGCAGGCATTCGCCGAACTATTCGGCGTATTTGGGTAATTTTCTATACTGGCACCTACTCGACAAAGTTACTCCATAGAGACCCTAAACTGGACTGCCGTTGACCTACAGTTCATCTCACACGCTGAGGAGGGGCTTCTTTTTTTAGGAGATCCCCACAATCTAGCGAACCCGCAGTCGATAACTCAATTCACACCCTATTGCACCCTTAACTTTGGCTTCACTAGTGCCGAGAAGATCTAATTTACACCATGGATTATAAAGAGATTTCACCTCCTCGGGATCGACTACAAACGGCGGCGGAGATACCTCGTCGAATTGATAAGAAATGGTAATTAGTAGGCCAATCGCCTCCGCTGTGCATAAGGTTTTTAGATGCCGGACATAATTTCGTCGCATTTCCGACGGTAGTGCGATCAGTGCTGCGCGATCGTATACAGCAGCAATCGGGTCAATAAACTCTGGGGTTAGATCGAAAAAATTTCCGATAAAAAACGTGTAGCCTGCACCCCGTAAGCAGACAAACGGTCCATCTTGATGTCGTTCGACAGATATATCATTTTCTTTAAAAAATGCCTGAGCCGCTAACTCACTTAGCTCAACACCGACGACCTCGTGGCCGCGATTTCTAAGCCAAACTAAATCTTTAGATTTTCCACATAAGGGCACGAACACTGGCACAGAAAGATCTATGGATAGTGTGTCCCAATATTTACAAAGCATCGGATGAAATACGTCTTCGTGAAATCCTATCCGGTTTGCCTCCCATCTCTCAATCCAAAATTTTGGCTCCATCCACCTATCCTTCAGTGTTAAAAAATTAAAAACCAACGGTTAACAAATAAAACCATCGGAAACCCGACAAGACATTGGGCAACAGGAGAGGTTATAGCTTAGCATCGGACAAACTTTGCGCTACCCGGACTTGTCAGCGTCACGATAGCCTCAGGCGGCGGCTGCATAAACTGACCGTCTAAATTGAACGGGCAATTCATCCGCAGTTGAATTTTATGAACCGAAGCACTTTTATAGGTCACCTCTGGTAAGCAATCTTTATTTTTGCCATATAAAAGTCGATATGCGTTGCGCACCAAGCCAACGGCTGGGGAGCCAATGCTTGTAAATTTTAACGGCCCCCCTTCAGTGCTCCAAAATGGGGAACTTCCAAGGAAAATCTGGTTCAAGGTGGTCACAACAATTATGCTGAAGCTTTTCTCAGACTCTGATACTGCGTCGAGTTCGACCGCGATCATGTGACCACTAAGCACTTCACTTCGAGAAAGTAATACACCTCCTAAAACATACCCTAGCGTCAAAGCACCCGCCACGACATCGGGGATCCACTTCTGCGGAAACAAACGTCGCCTAAGCTTAATTGCATCGCAAATTCCCGCCGTGCCGAAAAACAAGCCAATTGCTGCAGTCTGCGTCGGATCATAGTCCACTCTAATAAGCCGCCGGACCACACAGTACTGCTCAACTTCGCCACGTTCTAATATCGCGACTAATCGCCGCAGCGACTTAACGCGGTCACCCTTCAAACCGACGTCTGCCGCAATCGTGTTAGATGTTCCGCCCGGTAAAATCGCCAATTTAGGATAATTAGGATACCCGCCGAGTTCGAAAATCTCTGTTAAGACAGCCCCCACCGTGCCATCGCCCGCATTAATTACGAGAATCTGTATTTCGGCCGCAGCAAAGTCATTGAGGGCGTTTTTTAGTGCTCCAAAATCAGCGAGTTCTATGTGCAGGACATTATCAAGTTGCCTGGCGCACTCCCGAATCTCGCTCAAATTGCTAACATTGCGCCGACTCAGGGGGTTACTAAGGACTCCTATCTTCATAGCGCCAGACAGTAGACTAATCTGACAACGGCGAGCATTCGTCCGAGTTTATCGCCGGCCGAACAATTCGACTGTATGAAGACATTTCGGGATCAAAAATATAATGTAACAGCACGGTCGTCCATGACTGGTATGACTTTAGGTGGTCATAATATTCAGGGGCCAGTTGCTTGACCTTTGGTAGATTATTCCACGGGATTGTCGCGAAGTCGTGATGCTCATTATGGTAGCCCATATTGAAGCACGTCTTGTTAAGCGGACCGTAATACGAATAGGTCTCCTGCCCTGCGGCGGTCAAGTAATGTTCTTGAATCCAACGACCCCCGAGGGGATGTAGGCCGAGAGCAAACAAAGTTGACAACGCCAGGTACACTAAAGCTTGAGGCCCAATCAACACAAAAACCAAAATATCGACTAGGACAACTGCCACGAAATTAGTAATAATCCACCGATCCCAAAACTGGACTTCTTTAATCTGCAGCGGACGCAAAGCCTGGGACACCGAAAACATAAACAACCACACAGCTTTGCCCACCGGCGAGTTTCCAATTAGGCGAGCTTCTTCGTGCCGAACAATGTCGGGATCACGCAAGTACTGACCAAGGAACTTGTGGTGCATGAGATGGTATTTACGAAATGCCATCGCGCTAGGCACGACCAAGGCAAAATCGCAGAAAATACCGACTAAGTTATTTGCCCGAGGATGTTTCAGCACTAGGTTATGGGTGCATTCATGAATAACAACGTACAACGCGTGGTTCAGAAACGCACCGAGCAAATACGCCAATGGAATGATCCAATACCAGACCAGATCGTTGGCGAAGATTGCGGTTACCCATTGCGTCGTGACCAGCATCACGGTCCACAGCGCCGTCCACGGGTTTTTATCCATTAAATCCCTAATCTCTGGATGCGTTTTTAAGATCTCCCGACCACGGGAAAAATGTATCGGACGCCCCTCAAGGTAAGTAAATTCGGTAGTCATAGAGTATGTAGTCGGCTGGAAATAGGGTCGCTAATTAGTGGTCCCCCGTTAGCGCGCACGACACAACAGCGGAACAAATTGCCGTCGTCGACCGTTATGCATTATCGACAACGATTGGTATTGTCGATTAATCAGTAAGATCGGTCAAACTTCGCGACCAGCGACGAAACCACCAAAGGGCACTTAGCCTCTCCCCTTCTCGGATTCACAGATAGTCCGATCCAACTCTCGGGCACTGATTATCGACTCAACTAACTCAAGGTCTGCCAGATCGTCAACATCAATTGCTGCTTCTGCAAAGGGCATTTCAATTGCACGAGCTTCAAGCCCGAGCTTTTTTGAGAATGTCGCCAAAGCGTCTGTTAGCGCGAGCCTGCCGCAAACATATCTCAGTAAACTACCGATCCCCAACATACTGATCAAACGCCAAGGACTTTTTCGATCAGCCTCTAGTCGTTGCCAGAACGTCACGGCGGAACAGGCATTGCGTGTTTTAAGCGCGAAGATATTGCAACCGCAATAGTCGCCCTCTGAGAATCTCAATCGCGTCCGGTTTGATCGCGGATAGCTCCGAGAAACTAAATCGGCCCGCGCTACTCCAACAAAAACATCACTTCGATCACGTGCATTGGTGCAAAAATAGTCGATCATTTCGTGGTCCAATAATGGGTGATCCGCAGTAACGATCAATAACGGTAGTTCATCTTTAAATTTATCAAAAGCACGGCGTGCACTTGAAGCTGGCGATTCTGCTGCCTCTAAAAACTCAAATCCGCAGCGCTTGATTCGTGTCCCTACCGACGGAAAATCCTGGAGAGATACTTCACCGCAAATCACGACTCGATTGATTTGTTCACTTGATGTCACCGTCTCGATAACTCTAGAGAGCATCGAGGTGCCCACGACGGGTACGAGGCACTTGTGGCTCGTGCCTCTCGCTCGAGCTACCGGATCCAACTCACCGCGGCTACCAGCCATAATCACAGCACAAAATTTAACCATATATGGTTTAGCCTATTACTCGGAAAATTCGGTTTCCATTGTCAATATACACGCCGCATTAATATTAGGGCGATGACTAACACGAAAGCCGCGGGCGCTGTGGCCGTTAATGCTGGTTTTATACCAGCGATCAACCCGATTTGTGTACATATTTGTTCACCCACGTAGAACAGAACGCCGACACTGGCACCGAATAATACTGGTCGGCCAACTCCTCCCCGCTCATGAGGGCCGAATACAAATGGGATAGACAACAATACCATCGCAAGTGTCGCAAACGGCACATTTAGCTTGCGCCACAGGGCCAGCTCATAGCGATCGGCCCGCTGGCCTCGTAAACGGAGATCACGCGCGTAGAAATAAAGATCACTGGGTGCAAGTGTATCGACATCGAGTTGAATCACTGCACCTTGTGCCGGGCTCAAAAACGCATCCCATCTCAGGATGGGATACTGTTCCATCTCAACCTCAAAACCTTTAAAACGTTTTCGCGTGACGTCTTTTAATACCCAGTGACCATCGCTTTCGGGCTTCGCCTCACGTGCTTCGGTAAACAACATCAATTCCCCACCTTCATTAAACTCATAAATCTCGATGCCAGTGGGAATGCGCCCAAATACCATATCGCGAATACTGATAAATCGCCGGCCATCACGGAACCAAAAGTTTGTCCCGCTATCTTTTCGAACGACAATGTCGCCTGCAATAGCCAGCGCTCGATCGCGCCAAGCGCGTTCGCCCAAGTTCGGGCTTATAAACTGAGCGAATATAACCACTATCAACAACAATATGCTTGTCGCCTTGAGTATTGACTGGCGAATCTTTCTAATCGGGAGACCTGCAGTACGGATAACTAACAGTTCGTTACTATGATCGAGTACGCTCAGCGCGATAAGACAGCCCAAGAGAGCACTGACAGGTACCAACCACAAAGTACGTTCAGGAATAGTTAGAATTACGAAGATAATCGCATCGATCACATCGTACTTACCTAAATTTACACTATCAAGCTCTTCGACAAATTCTAAGAAACTGAATATCGAGACCAAAACTAACAGTACGAGTAAAAACCCTTTCGTTAAATGCCCTTGAATATACCGATCTAAGATCTTCATTTTACTCGCGCGCTTCTGATCAACCGATGGAAAAGCGCTTTACCGGATCCGATCGATGTTTTATTCGCAGCCGGCCGAAAACTCCACCTAGGAAACAGAATTAGACTGGCAATTAAAACAACCAAAATAAATTGAGCCCACCAAATCCCGGGGAATTTGCCAACTACTTCGGCCTCAACCCAAGCTTTTGCCATTGCCGTCAGGTTGTAATAGATCACATAAACCAAGACCGCACCAATAATTTTTATATACCAAGACCTGCGTGGTGCTGTCCGACTTACGATTACAGCGAGAACGGCTAGGAGCACCGTCGAAATAGGCGTGGATAGGCGCCACTGGTATTCCGCTATGTCCAAAGGTTGGTTCGAGCGAGCGAGATGTAGGATAGTAGCGGCCTTACGTTTATATCCAACAGGCGTCGAGTCTGAATTATTTAGGCGCAGTTTCATTTGCTTGAATTTCGCCACTACCTTATCGGTCGAGCCCCCAGGGCCAAGAAAGTAGACGTGAGCGTCAGACAAAACTAACAACCGTTGTCCATTTTCCTCATCGAAGTCCTGCCGGCCGGACCGGGCATAGATGACATGAATTATTCCATTGCGTTCACCTCGAATGAAAATACGGTTTAAACTCCCCGTTTTTTTGTCAACCTCCTCCACAAAAATCGTACGATCACGGCGCTCACTATCATAAAAATTTGAGCTCTCGAGCTTATCAAGCTCTATCTCTGCTTCCGCTTGTGCCTTTAGCCAGTAACTTTTCTCATACGCAAGCGGCCGCCCATATATCGATAAACACGCTACGATCACTGCCAACAAGCAAGAAATACCAAGCACGACCCTCATCACTCGCGCATTCCCGATACCGCTCGCGCGCACGACGACAATTTCGGAGTGACTCTCAAGCCGACCAAGTCCCAGAACAATCGACAAATATAATGCGATCGGCAGCAAAACCTCCAGCGCGATCACCATCTTGATTAATATGAACGACACTAGCGTATCGAGCTGGAGTAGACCATCGACGGCGTATGACAGATAGCGACCGGAACTGTATCCGATAAATAGAACTATCAGTACCCCGGAAATAGCCAATAATGGTTTGAGTACTTCTCTAATAATGTATCGGTCTATAATCAACACAGATGATCCGCGCTACGATCGCTTTAGTATATTAGAGTAAGTATCGCATCAAACTAGCATGCGCGCTGGATCCTGTGTTTATCTAGCTATGCAGCTAAATTCAACGGCTAACGGATGTATTGAGAAATTCGAGTGTATAAGAGCAGCAGATCAGAGTCCCCCCTTGATCCCCAAAATAAAAAAACACGGTTGCTGATTGTTGGCGAGTGCGACGTCAGACTGTGGAGTCTAGATCCTGCAGAGCGTCATCGGCGCTTATTTGCGCAGGTCGGTGTCAACATGTCTGGAAGCCACCCCCATGAAGATGGAGGGACAATAGTCGCGATCCGGGCTGATTATTTAATCAGCCCAGATCTTGTTGTCGCGCTCGCGACGCGCTCCAATACCGTGTTGACGACTCCTGGCGGCGACGTTGCGGTAGCAGCAAACGTAACCTCCGAAAATCTTGGAATTGTGTTGGAGTCTCTGCGCTCGGAAAGAATTAAGTCAGAATCAGAAATAATATTAGGGCTGGACTTTCTTGGCCCAAACGCGCTTAGCTCAAAATACGATAGTAAATTGCGCAAACGAGCGACACCGTTTGTGTTGTCGTACAGGAATACGCCACTCGATGAACTCGAGATCAAAACATTTGGTGCGGCTTACAAAGGTGCAACGGATTTCGTTACGAAATGGTTTTGGCCCAAACCGGCACGAATTGTGACACGATGGGCCGCCGCACGGGGCATGAGCCCGAACAACGTCACTACGGCGAGCCTTACCTTTATGCTCCTCGCATTGTGGTTGTTCGCCGAAGGTCACTTCCTTAGCGCATTGCCTGTCGCATGGGCAATGACCTTTCTCGATACTGTGGACGGTAAACTTGCTCGAGTAACCGTAACGTCCTCGCTTTGGGGAAATATCTACGACCACGGGATCGACCTGATCCACCCACCATTTTGGTGGTACGGGTGGTATGTTGGCGTTCTCCCAATGACCTCTCCAGCCGTAGCATCGTTAGTATCACCCGCTATTTGGGTAATTCTTGTAGGCTACGTGCTAGGCCGTCTACTCGAAGGATTGTTCGAGCTCACGTTTAAGATCGAGACACACATATGGCAACCAATAGATTATTTTTTTCGCACTATAACCGCGCGACGCAACTCCAATCTTGCGATTTTAACAGTAGCATGTATTTTTCAGCGACCAGATATAGGATTCCTTTGTGTCGCAGTGTGGACTATCCTATCGCTAAGCTTCCACGCGATTCGTTTACTCCAGGCTACACTAATCCACCTTCAAGGCGGTCACATTGAGTCCTGGTTAAACCCCGGCGCGCGGGACTAGCTATGACGGTTGCATCCGATTCCAATAACATACACGATCACAAGACCTTTCAGGTTAAGCCGCAACCTTTTTTCTAAAAACCGATAGATGTTGCGAGCAATTTGACGACAGTTAAGACAGCCAAGGAGCCGATGAAAGCAATAATTCTCAGTGCAGGCCAAGGAGGGCGTCTGCTTCCGTTAACCGAAACCATACCAAAGTGCCTCTTAACTATTGGTGAACAGACAATCCTTGCTCACCAAATTCAGAACCTGAACCATTGCGGAATCGTAGATATAACCGTGGTTACTGGCTTCGCTGCCGGGGCAGTCGAGACCGCGTTGTGTGAGCTCTCTACCGCTGAACAAGTACCAAGTTGTGTATTTAACCCGTTTTTTAACGTCGCCGACAATCTTGCGAGTTGCTGGATGGCTCGCCACGCAATGGCGGAAGATTTTATTCTGCTCAATGGCGACACTATGTTTGAACCCGCGGTGTGTGAAACTTTATTACAGGCCCCAGAAGCACCAGTAAGCATGGCGATAGATCACAAATCCAAATACGACTCGGACGACATGAAGATTCGCATTGCTGGAACGAAACTCGTCGAAGTTGGAAAATCTATCGAGGAAAACAATATAGACGGTGAATCGATCGGCATGATCCGGTTTTCAGGCACTGGTCCGGCACGCTTTGTTGAAATCCTAGATCAAATCATGCGCACACCCAATAGTTTAAATTGGTGGTATCTCAAAGCCGTCGGAATTCTTGCCGAGCGAGGGTTAGTGGAAACACAGTCTATTGAGGGTTTGCAGTGGGGGGAGATCGACTTCCTCCAGGATCTCGAAAAGGTACGGGTGATGTTCAACACTGATACCGCATGAACTTTAACCATTAGGTGAACGTTTGACAACGTAACCCCGAAGGGGGCGCAAATCGTCATCCAACTCAAAGACTAACGGCTTACAAGCGCGGACTGACAACATATCGAAGAAGGACGCTGGTCTGCCCGTAATGGCTTCGAGCAACAAACGCAGAGTGTTTTTATGCGATACGATTAGCAAGCGACGTCGAGATCTCAGCGCTGGCACGATCTCTCCCTCCCAGAAGGGCCGTACTCTTAGCCACGTTTGTTTCATACTTTCAGCCCGCGGCCAATTTTCTGCCTCTATCCCCGCGAAGCGCTCCTGATTACCGGGAAACCGTGCATCGTCAAGCGCAAGCGGTGGCGGAGACACATCATAGCAGAGTTGACATTGTATAAATCGTCGTAATCCATATTTTGACACTACCGCGAATGGGCCTAAACCTTCAAATGCACCGATGTGACGTTCGTTTAAACGCCAACGCTCCAAAATCGAAGAAGCATCGCACCGCATTTCGCTCTTGACTATTTCCATCGTGGCCTTCGCTCGATGCAACTGCGAACTGTAAAACGTATCAAATTGGAACCCAGCGGCGGCGAGCGCTCGTCCTGCCTCTCGCGCCTGTCGCTCACCCGCTTCAGTTAATCCGACGTCTGCCCACCCGGTCGAGCGATGCTGCTTGTTCCATAAAGTTTGGCCGTGGCGAAGTAAAACTAACTGCAGTAGTGGTTTCATGGGCGCGATCAAATGCTAATTAGGCGACCGAAAAGTTCTCTCAAGGAACACGTCCATACCTTTAATGTGGCTCATCATAGCAGCACACCGAACATGATCGAGGTTTGAATCTACGAGGCGCAAATAATACCTCGGCAAGCGGCAGACTTCCTTATACTATTGTTTTTTCGAAACCGTTGAAATTTTATCCTCAAAATGACTACCATTAGACCGTTCAATATCGCCATACCCGAAGACGCTCTTGAGGATCTACGCCACCGGCTCGCGATCACACGCTGGCCAGATCGTGAAACACCGAATAATTGGACTCAAGGGATACCGCTAGACTACGTCAGAGAGCTAGGCTCCTACTGGCAGAACGATTATGATTGGCGGCGCTGTGAATCTTGGTTAAATAGCCAACCTCAATTTACGACTGAGATCGATAATCTTGAATTTCACTTTCTACACATCCGCTCCCGCAATGAGAACGCACTACCACTAGTCATCACCCATGGTTGGCCTGGCTCGATCATCGAATTTACTAAAATAATTGAACCATTAACCAATCCGGCGGCCCACGGGGGAAATAACTCCGACGCCTTCCATCTAGTTTTGCCAACTCTGCCAGGCTTTGGGTTTTCCGGCAAACCTAAAAGCCCTGGTTGGGGGGTTGAAAGAATCGGGCGCGCTTGGGGCAAATTGATGGCGCGCTTAGGTTATGACCGTTACGTTGCACAAGGCGGGGATTGGGGAGCGGTGGTGACAGCTTGTATGGGAATATCGGAGTCTGACCATTGCGCCGGCATCCATATGAATATGCCAGTCGTCAGTCCTACTAAAGCAGCATTACAGGACTTAACGGTGTTCGAAAAAAAGGCCCTCGACGACTCGCAGCATTACTGGGACTGGGATTCCGGCTACTCAAAAGAGCAAAGCACCCGTCCACAGACACTCGGGTACGGCCTGACCGATTCCCCCATCGGTCAGGCCTCATGGATCATCGAAAAATTTTGGGCGTGGACCGACTGCGACGGACATCCAGAAAACGTTCTAACCCGAGACGAGCTGCTCGATAATGTCATGCTGTATTGGCTACCGAGTGCTGCGGCGTCCTCAGCACGCCTATATTGGGAAAGCTTTAGCGTAATCGGCCAACAACAAGAGCATGTCCACGTCCCAACCGGTGTCAGCATCTTTCCGCGCGAGATATTTCGCGCTTCGAGGCGTTGGGTTGAAGAACGTTTTAAGTCGTTGGTGTATTACAACGTATTGGAAAAGGGCGGACACTTCGCCGCGTTCGAGCAACCCGACTGCTTTGTTAGTGAGCTAAGGAGCTGCTTCAGGAACCTGCGTTGACCTATTCAACGGCTAAAATTTATTAATTTTACGCGGCTAAAGTGCGCTGCATAATTTCAGCAAAACTTTCGAGTACGCGCAAAGTCAAACCCCAAATAACAAACTCCCGGTAACGAATTCCGGGGAAACTTGTCGCTATCCCACCCATCGGATACTCCAATTGCGTAGCCGCATTTGGATCAAATAGGTGGTGTAACGGCACCCAAAAAACACTGGCGACCTCGCGCTTCTCCCGAACCGTGGCAATGGCCTGGGCGCCAGTGCCCACGTAATAGACAAATGGAGACATAATTTTCAATTCTTGTCGTTGAATATCACGCACCGGTAAGGCACCAACAAGATCACTGGAGTCCAATGATAATCCGATCTCCTCGCTAGTTTCACGTTCTGCCACAGCTCTCGCATTGAGGTCGAAAGGCCCTGCCCGACCACCTGGAAATGCAACCTGGCCGGACCATGGGTCACCATCCCGGTCTGTGCGCCGGATAAAGCATACGTCTAAATCGCTTTGACCATCAGCGAGGATCATCGCGACTGCCGCCTGCGTTGGTTCTGGCTTGAATGCAGCTGGTTCATGCGCACGGCGGTCAAGGTTAGTGCGGATTTCGTTAATGGTCATCACTTGTTTAATTTATCCCAAAGTCGATCGATCATCCCTATCATGGAGTAACGGATCATCGTAACTGGACGGCCATATTAAGCGACGGATGATCTGTCGCAGTCCCCTAGCGCGGCAGCAAACGCCGCGCCAATTTGGTCAATTTGCTCCACCGTGTGGGCGGCACTGACGCTGCATCGGAGCAGGTAACTCGAATTCGGGGTAGCAGGCGGAAATATTAAATTGACATAAACACCGCGCTCCAGCAGGCCCGTCCACAAGGCTAAGGCATCATCAGCATCGGTTAACATAGCCGCAATTACCGGACTGACCTCCGGGCCAAGGTTCAAGCCAAGCTGCGACAATAGTTCGTACAGACGGTTTGCGTTGCTCCATAGTTGTGCCCGGAGATGAGGACTGCGACGCAATACTGCTAGCGCTACTCGGGTCGAAGCAATTACTGATGGGCTCATGGAAGCCGTAAATACATATGGTCGGCTAGATACGCGGACCAATTCTAGCTCCGGCAAATCGCTTACGCAGAAACCACCCGTCGCACCAAGACTTTTGCTGAAGGTTCCAGTGATAAAGTCAACGCTAGTATGCTCATCAGTTACCTCGACCAGGCCTCGCTCACCGAGCACCCCCAACGAATGCGCCTCATCGACCAATAAATACCCACCATATTCACGTTTGACATCAGCGATTTCCTTCATCGGCGCACGGTCGCCCAACATGCTGTAAATACCTTCCACAACGATCAGTGCATTTTTCGCTCGTTCTCCAAGACGCCGCAAACGTTTCGCCAAGTCGTGTGCATCGTTATGCCGAAACCTAATCACTTCGGCACCGCTCATCTGGCATCCATCATAGATACTGGCGTGACAATCTCCATCGATGACGATGACATCATCACGGTTGGTCAAGGCAGACAGGATCCCGAGGTTGGCAAGGTAGCCTGTAGAGAACACTATCGCACCCCGACGTCCGAAGAACTCAGATATGTCGCGTTCTAGTGCGATATGACTTGCATATGTCCCGTTTGCCATACGCGACCCAGTGGTACCTGTTCCTTCAGAAAGCACTGCGTTACTCGCAGCCTCGATACACTCTGGGTGGAAAGTTAGGCCAAGATAATTATTCGTTCCCGCAAGGATAGTGTTCCGGCCATCAACAATCCCTTCCGTAGCAGATATCATCCTCTCTACAACGACGTTAAACGGTTGCGCACCCGTTACATCGAGCTCTTTTTGTCTCGCTGCTAGCGCTTCAAATTTTTTAAATAAGCTCATCGGCGAGCACCAAGAATCTTCTGCAATTCACTACACAAATCACTAACTGTATAAACGTTTGGCAATACGTTAAGTGGGATTGAGACATCGAACGCATCCTCAACCTCGAGTAAAACCTCCATCAGCCGCGCGGAGTCTATACCGAGTTCGCTTGACAACCGGGTGTCTGAATTGACAACTACGTCTCCTTTAGCGTGTTCTTGCAGCAGAACGCACAACTTCGCAAGATTTTCTTCAAATGATTGCATTAGTTTTATTTCCGAAACACTCAGGACGCGATTCAGGACAGCCAATGTTACCTGTATACGGCCCGATCCTCATTCAAAGTCAAGCCCAACCCCTCGGCCAATAAAATCCGCGGCTCCCAACCACTAGCTGCGGTGAAGTCACCATTATCACACACCCAGCGCTGGTGTCGGAGTTCGTTAAGTTTCCAAGGCGTAAGCATCGGCTCGTAACCGAGGAGCCGGCCTAACTGCAGATTAACCGCGGCAAAAAGGTCGAGCAACAATGGTGCCACTGGAACGCGATAAATGCGCCGTTGAAAAGTACTTGTTCCGATTCCAATTACATCATCCAGCGTGTAGCCATCACTACAGCCGTCATGTAGCTCATAAATCCCGCAGGCTGGAATAGCACTACTGAGCCACTTTTCAACGGCGGTGACAAGATCCGCGATGAACAACAGCGAAAAACGGGCATTTCGATTCCCCCATACCGGCACAAATCCGCGCGACATCGCTTTAAATAGCGGCATCAATTCTTGATCACCCGGCCCATATACTGCAGGAGCGCGGAGCGCCAGCCATTTCATATCTCGACTACTTTCGCACAGAGCTAGTTCTCCAGCTCGCTTGCTCTGGGCATACGGCGATAGTTCCGGTTCGGTCGAGGCGAGAGAAGAGACCAAGAGGAATCTATCAACGCTGTTCTCGAGCGCAGCACTGTGAGCTAGAAGGCCAACAACTTTCGCATTACTATCCAAAAATGTTTGGCGCCGCGTTCCACGTACGGCTCCGGCGCAGTGGACCACCGCGTCTACCGACCGTAGCAGGGACTCAATGCTAGACTTATCCTGGAAACTACCAACAATGCATTCAATCCCTTGTGGTAGTACCTTTGCGTTCGAGGTGGGGCGCACCAATGTCCTCACTTGGTACCCACTTCGCAGCAATGAACGAGCGATCGCACCGCCGATAAAACCGGTGGCACCTGTTACAGCGATATTGCGGATCGGCGTAGCCGTCAATTGAACCTTCTATTTTTTACGAACTGAAGTGCTCGTAGGACTACTCATTGATTTTACTGAAATAAGAGACGTTAGCTTACGGCGAGCATTGGCGATTGGTCCCAGTCATTTCGATCAATAAAATCTTCGCGCGTACGAAACCTAGATAATTTCCCAGACGATGTGCGGATAAGGGTGTGCAATGGCACAAGGTCGATTATACAATCGATGCCTAGATCGGCACGTATTGCACGATCTATGCGTTCCACCAAATTACGACGTTTCTCGACATTTGCTTCACGACATTGAATCACGATAACCGCCTTTTCGTGGCCATCCGGGCCCGGAACAGAAAAAGCGGAAGCATCACCTGGTCTAACTTCCGGTTCCTGTTCCGCCAAATATTCTAGATCCTGAGGCCAAATATTGCGTCCATTTATGATAATCAAATCCTTTTTTCGACCGGTGATAATGATGTCACCGCCCGCGCAGTAGCCAATATCTCCTGTATCAAGCCATCCGTCTTCGGATAAGACATCGGGATGGTTCCCGCCGTCTCCGAAGTAACCCGACATGACGCTAGGCCCGCGCACATAAACACTGCCGCAATACCGCTCGGGAAGTTCTAACCCACTCTCGTCTCGAATCGCTACTTGATGACCCGGGAGGGGCTGCCCACAATTCACGAATTGGTTACTGCGGGAAAGCTTAAGAGGCCCCTCGTTCGCTATCGGCACAGCTCGCTGAGTTTCACTCAAATGCTTGCCGTCTACCCATTCCGAACGCAGACCTTGGTTCAATGGAGCGAAGCTGACAGCCAAAGAAGATTCCGCCAACCCGTAACATGGCAAAAATGCCCGCTTATCAAACCCGCTCAACGCCAATTCTTCCGCAAAGCTAAGGAGCGGCTCCGACCGTATTGTCTCAGCGCCGACACCGGCCACGCGCCAAGCGCTCAAATCAAGCATTTCAACGTCTTCTCTACGAAGTCTACGCGCACATAGCTCATAACCAAATGGAGGCCCAAAAGAAATCGTCGCCTTACTTTCAGACATTCGAACGAGCCATTGTCGTGGACGCATCGCAAATTCACGTGTGCCGAGATAGTCGACTGACATCTGCGATACGATTGGTGCCAAGACGAGTCCAACGAGACCCATATCATGGTAGTAAGGTAACCACGACACTGCCCTATCTTCGGGTGTCATCTGCAGATGGTCAATCGTACATGATAAATTACTCATGACCGCGCGTTGTGTAATCATCACACCTCGTGGGAAACGAGTGCTGCCAGACGTGTATTGAAGATGGGCCAATTCATTGGCCTCAAGCGGGTCCAGTTTTACGGGATTGGCTGCGAATTTAGAAAACGATTTTGCAGATCCGATAAATTGTAGATGCAACCCTTCGGAAGCTTCGGCAAGGAATGCACCGTACTCAGATGGTCCAACGCAAACCCGTGCTTGTGAGTCAGTTAGTAATCGACGGAGGTGATTGATGTACTCGCTGCCGCCCCCAAGCTGCAATGGCGGTGGAACTGGAACTGGAACGAGTCCTGCATACTGACACCCAAAAAAGAATCGTTGGAAATTCGGATGCGTTTCCGCGACGAGAGCGACCCTGTCCCCACGTTTTAATCCTAGGCTATGCAATCGATAGGCAATAGCAAGGGCGTCATCGCGCAACTCTGAGTAAGGAAGTACCGCGAAGAGTTCGCCCGTACCGGCGTAAAAATTACAACCGGTGTGGCCCAAAGCCGCATAATCCAGAGCCTCTGCAAGGGTCGTAAAATCGGCGTATCTTCGTACTAGGTGATGCTCAGTCGGCGTCGGTATTACGCTCACTAATTCAACTCCCCCGGTTAAATAACGGTCAATCTGTAGTGTCCGTTGCTGTTTTGGTAAACCAACTACGGCAACCTCAAACTAAAAACATTATTCCCACTAGTCCTAATGAGCCACAGTTTGTGCGACCCGCCTAATGCCTTATAACTCCGCATGTGCGGCCCCCCTCAATATGGCTTTCCCTTCTAAAACCATAGGTTAAGCGGCCAGCACGCCGTTCTTTTGGGCTTTTATTATCTCAATACAGTGCCTGGATGAACTGTAACGTTGCGTTAATATTACGTTAATTTTCAGTTGTTGTTGTATTTCCTTAATTAACGAATACTCTCAACCCCTGGATTTTAGGGGAGAAACTAGCACCATTCAAGGTTTTAGCGCTTATTAGCGTCTACGTTAAGCGGTAAGCACTACCTCGGTGGTCCATCGGAGGGCAACTTGCTTAAAATCGTTCCGGTAGAAGGGTATCGTGCCATGGGGCAGTTTATCAACGTGCCTTGGCCTATTTATGCAACAGATCCGAATTGGGTGCCACCTTTAAAGTTCGAACGACGCATTCATTTCAGCCGCCACAACCCTTATTTCAAACACGCAAAGTGGCGAGCCTGGTTGGCATATAGGGGACATCGCGCAGTAGGTCGGATCAGCGCACAAATAGACCAATTACGAATCGACAAATACAACGATCGCACTGGCCACTTTGGCATGTTAGAGGCAGAAGATTGCCACGAGGTATTTTCTGCATTGTTCGAAACGGCGGAAACATGGTTGAGATCGAATGATGTGCAAACTATCCAAGGGCCATTCAACTTTTCGATTAATGATGAATGTGGACTATTGGTTGAGGGGTTCGATTCACCTCCGTCAGTCATGATGGGGCACGCACGACCGTACTACGCGACGCACGTAGAATATAACGGTTATAAAAAAATTAAAGACGTCGTTGCATACAGAATGCACCCGGACTTCACCATTACGACTACGATGGAAAAAATTATCCAGCGATCTACCCGAGTCCGTAAAGGTCAATTTAAATTGCGTCCTCTGCGACGCGATCAAATTTTTGATGAGATTGAAATTCTTCGAGATATTTTTAATGACGCCTGGCAAGACAACTGGGGTTTCGTACCTTTCACGGTGGCGGAGTTCAAAGACCTTGGGACTATGTTGAAATCACTGGTCAATAAGGATTTCATCAAAATAGGTGAAATCGATGGTGACCCAGTTTCATTTATTGTTTGCCTTCCCAATATTAACGAATCAATCGCGGACTTAAACGGGCGGCTTTTCCCGCTAGGTTGGTTGACTTTACTCTGGCGATTGAAGGTTTCGCACCCTAAATCTGTACGAGTAGCGCTAATGGGAATTCGTAAGCCATACCAAGGCGGCCTTACCGGAAGCGGTATTTCTCTTGCAATGATCAACAGCATAAAACAGCCAGTTATAAGGCAGGGCGCGACAGAAGTGGAAATGGGATGGATACTTGAGGAAAACAAATCCATGCGAAATATCATCGAGGCGATTGGCGGCAAAGTAGTTAAGCGTTACCGTGTATATGAGAAATCAATAAGTACAGGTTTGACTTAATCCTACTTCCGTACATATAAATATGACACTAACTAATAGTTCAAAAGGTTTATCTGAGCTGATTGATACCGAACTGCGAACTCCAGTTTCGCGTGGCGCACTTGCGATAACAAATATTCTGAAGACGCGCTACGGTGATGCCGTTCTCGGAATTCTCTACTACGGTTCATGCTTTAGAAGTGGCATCGAAAAAGACGGGATCTTAGACATGTTTGTTGTTGTCGATGACTACCGAAACACCTACCGCAAAAGTACTCTCGCGATCGCAAATAAATTATTACCACCAAATGTGTTTTATTGCGAGTCAGATTTCGAGGGCGATACGCTACGGACTAAATACGCCGTTATTACGCTAGACCAATTCACGCACCGTTGTTCCTCTGAATGCTTTCATACATTTTTTTGGGCACGGTTCGCTCAGCCCACTGCACTAACCTATGTGCGAGACGAGACTGTTCGGTCAGCGCTAGTAGTATCGATCGAACGAGCATTCGATACCTTTATCACACGCGTAATGCCGATATTACCTCCAAATTTCGATGCCCAAACATTGTGGCGGGTTGGTCTTTCCGAAAGTTACCGCACTGAATTACGGCCCGAAACTCCAGAGGTTTCGGTAAATCTCACCAAAAGTAGCGCGGGTCGCTACCGTACCCTAACCGCAATTGCGCTCGCCGAGCGAGAGAATATTAAAACTATCGCAAGCATAAACTGTGCGGAAGAATTTATCGCCGAGATTCCTGAGGGTCAGCGCTGGCTCGCGCGTCAAGCGTGGCGCTTACGCCGCCCCCATGGGAAACTTATAAATTTACTCCGAATCATAAAAGCAGCGTTTACCTTCGACGGCGGGGTCGACTACGTACTCTGGAAAATCGAACGTCATTCCGGAATCAAGGTTGAAGCAACGCCGTTGTTACGTCGACATCCCTTATTAGCGTGCTGGCCAATTGTGTGGCGCTTATATCGCGCCGGCGCTTTCCGTTGATTTGTGATCCACTACTTTGACTGATAAACAACAAAATTCCGAACCGGATCAAATGCGCCCAATCTCCGCAAGCGAAGCGAAGACATTGGTTGAAGATTTATTTGACCTACGACCTACCATCTACTGGGTCGATTTTCTCTTTAGTGCAACAATAACGTACGGCGGTGTCGCGTTATACCTGACCGCGCCGATTTACTCCGCATTGCAAATTGCCGCGTTTTTGGTTGCGGGGATCGCCCTATTTCGCATCTCAACTTTCATGCATGAAATTGTACATATACGCAAAAACCACATGAAAGTATTTAAGCTCGTATGGAATTGCTTTGCGGGAATTCCGTTGTTAACTCCATCGCTTTTTTATACAACGCACGCCGATCACCACTCCAATCGCTACTATGGAACCGCAGCCGACGGCGAGTATCTTCCATTTCGCGTTACCGGGCCTTCGCGGATTTTGGGATTTATCGCGACAATTCCTCTGCTCCCAATCTTGGCGACGGCGAGAGCTCTTGTCTTGGTCCCTCTATCACTAGTGTTTCCGCCGCTACGCAGGTGGTTGCTTGCTAGAGCATCTGCAGCGGTGATTAGTCACGCCCATCAACGTCGTAATGTGCCGAATATTTGGAGTCCGGTATGGCTGGCGGCAGATCTCGGGGGTTTTGTTTATGCAGCATCTATTATGTTTTTAACAATTCGCGGCACTATCGCCCTTGAAACGCTTGGAATGTTGTATCTCTTAATCGTCTACGCAATTGGTCTGAACTGGTTGCGAACACTCGCGGCGCATCGCTACGGCAATTCAGGCCGAGAAGTGAGCCACTCTGATCAGGTACTCGATTCGATCAACATCACGGGGAATCCAATATTAACAGAGTTAATTTTTCCGGTCGGATTACGATACCACGCGTTGCATCATTTGTTACCATCGTTGCCATATCATGCACTCCCTAGAGCGCACGCTCGCCTTATGGAGGCACTACCTGCGGATTCATCTTACCGATCTACAAATTGTCCAAATGCGGTAATCGCCATTCGGCAACTATGGCGAGACGCTAATATGTGTCAGGACAGCGCCGCGGCGATGAAGCTATGGCGTCAGGGGTGAAACAGTCCGCTTTTAATGCAAATCGCCGTATATTTCCCGCTTAATTTACCTTCTTGGCTGCTTTCTTTTTGGTCTTGCCACGAGCACTCGACCGTCGTTTTGGAGACGCAGTAACTCTGCCACGCGTCGATTTTACCGCCGCTTTCGGTATGTCACTTCCTAGCAACCCAGCGGTTTCAAGTTGCTCCATCGACTCAGCCGTGAATTCTGCCCGGGGGGCATCCCCAGCGATTACAAACATCAGGATAGAGTATTCGTCGGATGCGCCTTTGGTTACATTTTCAAAACGGCGGATCGCGCCTGGAGGAAACGAAATCACATCCAATGGTTTTAGGTCAACGTGCTCAACCTTACCTTGTTCGTTTTCCCAACTAGCGCGCCAGAGCCCGGTAATACCAATGAAAGTTTCATTGGTGTCGTGGTTATGCATCATCGGACCCTTCCCAGGTAGAGCACGACAATAACCCAAGTTAAACCCTTCGGATATTTTAACTGCTGCCATCCGTGCTGCCGCCTCACCGACTGGAGACACAACACTATCATCCTCGGTCGTTGGTGGCTGAAAACCAATCACATTGTAGAGGATCCGTTCAGCGCCAGGCATATAACTATCCGGCAAGCCGCCATCGGACCCCTTAATTCGAGAGAAGCGAGCTACGCGTTTCATCATTTCTTTTCGCGAAACTGGTTTACGTGGGATTTGTTCAGCATATTTCATTATTATCTCCTTTAGACGACTAATCGGAGCAGGAGACGCAATAATAACCAGCGGTCAGAAATTTTGACATCTTTGCTCACAAAA
>PBJS01000011.1 GCA_002721165.1 Legionellales bacterium
TGTTGTAATCTTATTTTTTTTATCATCCTCTGTAATAGCTAGAAACGTATGTAACTGTAAAGGCAACGATGATCCAGGCGGTCCTTGTTATGCCGAACCGGGCGGTCCAGCTTATGCAGGTCCGGGTGGTCCAGCTTATGCAGGTCCGGGCGGTGCGTGCTACAGGGAACCTGGAGGTAAGGCTTATGATGGACCAGGCGGTCCAGCCTATGCAGGTCCCGGTGGTCCTTGTAACTCAGAACCAGGTGGTCCAGCCTATGCAGGTCCCGGTGGTCCAGCTTATAAAGGTCCGGGTGGTGCGTGTTATGAAGGTGAGGGCGGTCCTTGCTACTCAGGTCCCGGTGGCGGTTGGAATTGTCCTTCAGTCTGTTCTAAATGTACTGCTGTTAAACAAGAAAAATTTGAGGACCAACTTCTACAAGATTAGTTTTGATAGCGCTTTAAAATCGGGATGTGATGCATCGCGTAACCATTCAAATAGAACAGATTCAGTATTTAGTAACCACACTCCAGCTTGTTCTAGCCTTATTAGTGCTGTTTCATAGCTTGTTAATTTACGCGATGCTATAGCATCACTTACTACAAAAACATCATATCCTTTTTCTGTAAATTCTATTGCTGTTTGTAATACACAGATATGTGATTCTAAACCCATTAGGATAATTTGTTTTTTATCTAATTCTTTTAAATGATCTTCAAGTCCTTCTGCTTCAAGAGATGAGAAACTTGTTTTTTCAAAACATTTGGATGTTTCGTTTAACTTATCTTTTACAAAATTTTCAATTCCACCGAGTCCCTTAGGGTATTGCATAGTGGTAATGACAGGAATTTTTAATTGATTTGCAGCAGTTAGCAATACATCTGTATTAGTTTTTAATCGATTAATGACTTTTTCAGGCATTACCGCACTTAGTTTTTCCTGTACATCAACAATCATTAAACAGCTATTCTTAACATCACATAGTAAACTTTTAGTTTCGGTTGCCATTATTTTATTAACCACGCATTAATTATATTAAGATCATTAGGAGAAAGTGTTCCAGCCGCCTGTTTTAGTTTAAGAGTATTTAAAATATAATTGTATTTTGCATTACTGTAGTCACGACGCGCCTTTGATGTTGCTCTTTGAGAAGCAACAACATCAACTGCAGTACGTGTACCAACCTCAAATCCAGCCTCTGTTGCAAGTAGCGCTGTTTCACTAGAAACAACTGCTTGTTTTAGTGCATTTACCTGACTAATTCCAGAAATGACACCCAAGTAAGCTTCTCTTGTGTTTCTTTGAGCAGATCGTCTTGCTTTTTCAAGATAGTGCATCGCTAGATTATATCTTTCATGTGCCTCACGTGTCTTAGAACTAACAAGGCCACCAGTATATAGCGGAACATTTAATTCTAATCCGATTGATGATCTATCTGTTCTTGTACTTCCAAAACGACCGCCAGTTGAATCATAGCCATGTGATGCAACTATATCAACAGTAGGTAAATGAGCTGCGGATTGTTTCTTTATTTCTTTCCTTGCAATTTCTAGTGCAAAATTTGCCGCACTAACATCAAGATTTTGCTTAATCGATAACTCCGTCCAACTATCGATTTCTTCAGGATCAGGTCTAATTAGCGCTATGTTTTCACTTAACCCATCAAAATCATCGATGTATTCACCTGTTAATTCCCGTATTTCTTCTTTTGCGTTATCGATTGCATTGATTGCTACGATTTCTTGAGCCACTGCTAGGTCATATCCTGCTTGCGCTTCTTGAACATCAGTAATTGCGCTTAAGCCAACCTCGAAACGTTGATTGGCTTGTTCTAATTGTCTGTTTAATGATTTAGTTTCAATTTCTGCAAAAACAAGATTATCCAAACCTCTTAAGACATTGAAGTAACTTTCACTAACACTAACAATTAAATTCTGTTGTGATTTTGCGAGTTTTGCTTCAGATTCTTTTATTTGACTATCAGCTTGAGAAAGCGCAATAAATCTATCACGACGAAATAAGGGTTGAGAGAGATTTAAACTATAACCATGACTATTGAAATCAATTTCGCCATCTGCACCAATCGATGAGCCAGAAGTAGTAATATCTTGTGCATTTCTTCTGGTATTAGCACTGATATCCAAGGAAGGTAATAACTGTGACCAGGCCTGTGGTTTTGATTCAAGAATCGCACGATGTGTTGAAATTTCTTGCTGATAAACAGGATCATTTTTTTCTGCAAGTGCATAAATTCTTACTAAATCTGCGGAGAAAGAATTTGTTGCAAATAGAATTGTTATTACTGAAAAAAATACTTTTCTAATTAATGACGCTATTACCATAAATCTATATAAATTCTAATTTTTTAATACCAATTATTAGCCTTGGCTAGTATTGTTCCATATCTTGATCGATCGTTTTAGCCCAGGCATCAATTCCACCATCTAAATTTGAAACTCGATCAAAACCATTTTCTTCTAGATAGTTACAAACCTGAAAACTACGCATCCCATGATGACAAATTGCAATTATTTCATCATTTGTATTTAGTTCTTTAATTAACTTCTCAGGTTCTGACATACTAATATTGATTGAGCCTTCAATCTTACATATTGAAAACTCCCAAGCTTCACGCACGTCCAGCAAGACTGGTTTCTCACCAGCATCAAGCCTGCTTTTAAGCTCATCAGTTTGAATTGTCTGCATGCTTACCCAGAATGTGTTTGTTTATCTGAATCCAATATTAATTTGTTGTAGTTATCTGTCGTATTATATAGCATGTCAGATAGCTAGGGGCGCCTAATTTTGGCTGAGATTTACCCTTGACCTGATCTGGTTAGTACCAGCGTAGGGAAGCAAGCCTCCAACTAATTTGCGCCTTTTTACATTTCCTATTTATAAAGGGGTTATTATGAGCGCAATTTCTGATTCCATATTGAGTCGTACAGCAAAAGTCGACGAAGGAATAGTCAAACCTATTTCAAATTCAAAGAAAATTTATGTTACTGGCTCTAGTCCAGATATATCGGTTCCTATGCGAGAAATTTCTTGTTCTTCAACCCGAACAAAAGATGGCCTCGATGAAAATACACCCATTACTGTATACGATACATCTGGTCCATATACAGATCCAAATGTCACGATTGATATTAGAAAAGGATTAAAACCGCTAAGAAAAAGTTGGATTGAGGAACGTGAAGATACAGTGCAGCTTAATACACCATCATCGTTATATGGACGACAACGTTTAAGCGAACCTGAGCTGAAAGAGTTGCGTTATGCCAGTCCTCCGAATCCTCGTGTAGCAGAATCAGGAAAGAATGTTACTCAAATGCATTATGCGAGGAGAGGCATAATTACACCAGAGATGGAATTTATAGCTATTCGCGAGAACCAGCGCTTAAGCGAGTACAAAGACAATGAACTCTCTCAATATCATTATGGTATTCCTTGGTTAAGCCAGTTACCAGATGAGGTTACCCCTGAGTTTGTTAGAGATGAGGTTGCTGCAGGCAGAGCAATTATACCTGCAAACATTAATCATCCGGAATCAGAGCCTATGATTATTGGCCGTAATTTTTTAGTAAAAATTAATGCCAATATTGGTAATTCTGCAGTTACCTCATCTATTGAGGAAGAAGTTGAAAAAATGACNTGGGCGATTCGCTGGGGCGCTGATAATGTTATGGATCTCTCTACCGGTAAGAATATACANGAAACAAGAGAATGGATNATNAGAAATTCACCTGTACCTATTGGTACGGTGCCTATTTATCAAGCTTTAGAAAAGGTAAATGGGAAAGCTGAAGATTTAACTTGGGATATATATAAGGATACTTTAATCGAACAAGCAGAGCAGGGCGTTGATTATTTTACAATTCATGCGGGAGTACGTTTACCATACATACCTCTAACAGCAAAACGTGTTACTGGCATTGTTTCTCGCGGAGGGTCAATTTTAGCTAAGTGGTGTTTAGCACATCATAAAGAAAATTTTCTCTATTCTCACTTTGAGGAAATTTGTGAAATTATGAAAGCATATGATGTGTCTTTTTCATTAGGCGATGGATTGAGACCAGGATCAATTGCAGATGCAAATGATGAGGCGCAATTTGCAGAATTAAAAACACTTGGTGAATTGACAAACATTGCATGGAAGCATGATGTTCAAACCATGATTGAAGGTCCAGGTCATGTTCCAATGCATATGATAAAAGAAAATGTCGATTTAGAGATGAAGGAGTGTAAAGAAGCCCCATTTTATACGTTAGGGCCGCTGACAACAGATATAGCGCCTGGCTATGACCATATTACATCAGCCATAGGTGCTGCTATGATTGGTTGGTATGGTACTGCGATGTTATGTTATGTGACACCTAAGGAGCATTTAGGTCTGCCCAATAAAGACGATGTTAAAGAGGGCATTATCACTTACAAAATCGCAGCTCATGCTGCAGATCTTGCAAAAGGCCACCCCGCAGCACAACTTAGAGACAATGCTGTATCAAAAGCGCGATTTGAATTTCGCTGGGAAGATCAGTTTAATCTTAGCTTGGATCCTGATAGGGCGCGTGATTTCCATGATGAAACATTACCAAAAGAAGGGCATAAAGCTGCTCATTTCTGTTCAATGTGTGGTCCTAATTTTTGTTCTATGAAAATTACTCAGGATGTTAGAGATTATGCGGCTAAACAAGGCGTACAAAATCTTGATGGTGTTTTAGAAAAAGGTATGGAAGAAATGTCTAAAGAATTTAAAGAAAAAGGCGGGGAGATTTATAACAAACTTTAGGTTATTTCATAGCAAGGAAAAAATTTTTCCGCAGGAATATATTGACTGATAATTTTTTCACTAAAATTAAACATATCATCGCGTATTTTTTCTGGGTAGCAAATAACATTATCTTCGTTAGTCAGTGGCGAAGTTACTAGTATTTCATCTGGATACAGTTTCTCAATCTTACGGAAGTAACTTTTTGGAAGACGAAAACCACCCAAACTGACTGAATGTACTAATTCAAGATCTATTTTCGAGAAAATATCTTTAAATAATTCATTGTACTCATCAATAAAAGTTTCCGTGTAAATAAGCGGATCAAATCTTAAGCCAATCTGCCACCCCATCTTTTGTAATTGTAAGATTGCTTCTAACCGCCTAGCTACTGATGGTGTTTTGTGTTCNAAAGATGATGAAATTTTATTTGGAGTAAAGCTAAATGCAATAACACAGTTATTAATAGGTGACCTCTTTAGCAATGATTTTATTTGCGTACTTTTTGTTCTTAATTCAATTAAAGCATTAGGATTAATTTCAAAGAATGGTAAAAAATTATCTGTAAAATCTGAAATTGAATCTAAAGCAAGACTATCGCAATCATANCCTGAAAAGAAATGCACATTTTCAGTGTTATGTTTTTTTAATGTTAATTCCAACTCATGNATAAAATCTTCATAATTAATAAAAAGAACATAATGCGCAGACTGAAACATACCTTGTAAAAAACAGTAACGACAATCATAAACACAATTTAACATGTGTGAAAAATAATAATTATATTTTGCTCCTATTCCATAATTATCAGGCACCTCTAGCACCATTTTTTTATGTTTTTTCGCTAGTATTAATGCGGGATTTTTCTTTTGTAATCTGAAATTCTGAGATTTACGATTAAATATCTCAGTATAACGGTCGCAAATTATTTTCGATGCTTTCGGGAACCTTTTAATAATTCGNTTTGTCCGCGGATGACCGGCTATTTCTTCTTCGATATAGATTGTTTTTATCATTTTAATATATTGAAAATTCAGTCTTACTTAATCTTTCTTCTAATTTTTTTAACACTAGTTTTCCATTATCAAGATTTTCAGTAATCTTTAAAAAATCCTTATTGGGGTAACGTATATTGAGTTTTNGTATTAAATTATGGAGCTGATGTTTTTCAGTCTGAGTAAAATGCCATTTTTCTAAAAAGTATTCATAATCTTTGGGTTGTTTATTTATGGTTTGCATTTCAACAGATAATAATCTTAGTTTGTCTAAAATAATTTGTATTACACTCATTTTAGTTCTAACTATCTGTTTTACTTGNNCTTTATTAATTTTCGATATTGATGAACTAGTATTATCTGAAATAACTTTCACTGAGTGAATCANTTCTGATATGCCATATTGACTAGCAGCGGAGTAAAAGCCCGATGCCTCCATATCATATAAGCAAGTCTGATATTCATTAGAGGGTCTCTCAAGAGAAATTAAATCTATAGAGTCACATGGAGGATCAAAGATAATCTGNGGATACCAACATGATTTATTTTTAGAATCAACTATTTTATTGATTAATCTTATTTCNCCGATTGCTATATTTTTATGCCCGGCGATACCAATATTGAACCAGATATCAGATTTAGTTGTTTTTATACAGTCATGGTGATAGGCAACTGCATTCTTAGCATTATTTTTTCCAACATTAGTTATTACCAGACTAGTTTCTTGGTCGATAGATTGATAGATCTTAAATAACTTAAAATCATTTAATCTAATGAGCTTGAAATTATCAATAATAGGTTCAGCTTCNCATTTTAAAGCACAAAAAATATGTAACGCCATTACTTTTCATCTCTCTTTTTAATATTATTATTTATAAAAATTTGCCATGTCTCATTGGGTTGCCATACATTAAGCATATCTTTTTCAGCGATATCTTTTGAAATATTCATTTTTACCACTCTATAGAGATAAATGAAACAAGAAACACGCCAATTATATGCACAATGAATAAGTACATTTTTATTAGAAAATTGTTCCATTATATTGAAAAATGAATCTAATTCAGTAGCGGTAGGTTTTTCAAAATCAACAGGTATATGAATATAATCCATAGAATTTTCACTGGCAATTTCAGCTTCATTTTCTATAGCATTCGGTGAGTCAGTTTTTGCTAAATTAATTATAGTTTCAATATTACTATTTTTGATAATTGAGAATTGATCTACGGTAGGCTGCGCAGATGTATGGATCATCTTCGATATTTGGTAATAATTTTTTAATACTTTAAGCATACTGAAACTTTATCTTTTTAAATCTTTCNCAATATTTGTTATCACCATATTTATCACATCCTTTGAGAAAGATATTAATTTTTTCAAGTAATGAATTTATTGCTATTTTTCTTTGTTCAGAGCATAAACAGCCAGATTCAATAATTTTTTCTAATGAGATTATTCTGTAGCGGTCAATTCCCCAATATTTTTGTGATAGCTGATCGTTATGCCCGCCATGTTTATTTGTTAGTGCTTCTTCGATAAATAATACAGGATATTTGTGGCAAATACGTAACCACATATCATAGTCTTCACAGACAGGAAGTTNTTCATCAAATAGTCCAATTTCATTGAATAATTTTTTGTGAATTATTACCGAAGAAGGTGAAATTATACATAATGGTAAACACTGAGTGAAAATATACCCACCGAATTTTTTATGTTTATTCTTTTGATTAAGAATTTTTCCATTACGATACCAAGTTTCATTAGTATGGCAGATCAGGTAATCAGGATTTTTATTTATCGCTTCTATTTGTTTTTCAATTTTGTTCGGCTCCCAAGTGTCGTCAGAATCTAGAAAACTAATCCAATTGCAATTTGTTTTATTTATAGCTTTGTTTCTAGCCGCACTAATACCTTTATTAGATTGATAAACATAGTCAATTTCAGGGTATTTTNTTTTGATTATCTCTCTAGTTCCNTCATTTGATCCGTCATCAATAATAATTATTTCATCTACAACAATTGACTGATTGAGAACAGAATCTATCGCTNTTTCAATAAATGTTATGCGATTATGGGTTGGAATAACAACTGCAATATCAAGCATGCTAGAATCAAATTTTATCGTTAAAATAGTTAATCAAAGATATACGACTATATAAAATTATGGAACGTCTTAAAAATAAAATTGCAGTCATAACTGGTGCGAGTAGCGGAATAGGCGCAGAGATTTCAGAGTTATTCGCTTCTGAAGGAGCTNATNTAGTTGTCAATTATTTATCATCAAAAGATAAAGCACAAATGGTTGTTAACAAAATTGAGTCCTTAGGTNGNNGAGCTTTTGCTATTCAGGCTGATATGTCTGACAAAAAGGCAGTTGAGCAATTAGTTAAAGAGGTAGTTGAGAAATTTGGAAAAATTGATATTTGGATTAATAATGCTGGCGCTGACATTCTTACCGGTGAGNGTGCNAGTGCAGANACCTATGAAAAATTAGTAAAACTNANTGAGACTGATTTGAAAGGAACAATCAATGCTTGTTGGTCTGTTGCCGAAGTGATGCGCGAGCACCAAAGTGGTGTAATTGTAAATATGGGTTGGGATTTAGCAATTCATGGTCTTCAAGGCGTTAATCCTCAAATTTTTGCGGCAACAAAATCAGGTGTATTAGGATTTACACGATCTTTTGCTAAAACTGTGGGNCCTNCTATTCGCGTTAATATGGTAGCACCTGGTTGGGTGAAGACTGCATTTGCTGAAAAATATATGGAACAATCTTATTACCAAGATCGACTGGCAGAGATTCCATTAGGTCGTTTTGCGACACCACGCGATATTGCAGAGACAGTGCTTTTTTTGGCATCAGATGAATCAACATATATGCAGGGTGAATCAATTAACGTTAATGGNGGACTAATTTAGTATCTAATAGTTGATTAGTAATGAATTAGCGAGTGGATATCATATTTTGAGAGTTTTTTCCTNCCATTAAGAAAATCTAATTCTATAACAAAAGCACAACCGATAATTTCTGCGCCTAATTTTTCAATCAGTTTACAACTTGCAACTGCAGTTCCTCCAGTCGCAATTAAATCATCAACAAGTAATACGCGGTCATTTTTATTTAATGCGTCAACATGAATTTCTAATGCAGACTTACCATACTCTAAATCATAGGAAAGGCTTTCAACTTTATATGGTAATTTATTTGGTTTACGTAACGGAATGAAACTAACCCCTAACTCCCATGCCGCAAGACTCCCAAAAATAAATCCTCTTGCCTCCATTCCTGCAACAGCATTTATTTTTTGATCAATAAAAGGCGCTATTAGTTTTTTAACTGCAATTTTTAGTATCTGCGGTTCTTTAATTAACGGGGTAATATCTTTAAATTGTATACCTGGTTCAGGAAAATCCGGTATGTTGCGGATGTATTGATCTAACTCTTTCATTTTATNNNCTNATTATTTATTTTTTTNNCAACCAATATCTCGAGATTGACATAATCAATTTTACCAGTAGCTAATATTGGTATTTCTATGGTTGTGATTATCTCCTTAGGTATTGTTAGCTCGCTTATTTGATTTTTTTTTGCAATTTTCTGAAGATCTTGATGACTTGCCTTTTTATTTTCTGTGACAAGCACAATTCTCTCTCTATTTTTTTTGTCGATATATGAAATAGAAGCATGTTTTATTTCTGGCCAGGTAAGTGCAGCTAATTCCTCAACGGCTGTCAGAGATATCATTTCACCCCCAATTTTTGCAAACCTTTTTGCTCGTCCTAATATCGTTATAAACCCATCGCCATCAACTTCAGCTATATCTCCAGTGTCATACCAACCCGGACCTTTTTTTGTTGAGGGGGGGTGTATTTCCCCAGGTTTGTCGTGTAGTAGATAGCCAAGCATAACGTTCGGTCCTTTTACAATAAGACGCCCCCCTATTTTAATACCCTCAACAGGCTCAAGATAATAATTCATTTCATTCATAATGCAGCCAACTGTTCCTGCCTTATTTTTATTTAAGTCATTAACTGAAATAACCGGACTTGTTTCGGTCACACCATAACCTTGTAATATTTCAAGACTGAACTTCTTTAGCCATAAAGATACTGTGTCATCATGTAATTTTTCAGCACCAGCAACTGCATACTTTAGCGTACTGAAATCTTTGGAATCAGCATAAAATCCATAGCCCTTAAAAAAGGTGTTTGTCCCAAAAAGTATCGTAGCTTTAAGCTCAGCAACTAGTTTAGGGATAGCCCGATAATCTAATGGAGTTGGGTAGAGAAAAACTTTGGTACCNCCAAATAAAGGCATTAAAAAACCAGCGTTTAGGCCAAATGAATGATATAAAGGAAGACAGCAAAATAGGATATTAGAAAGNCCGAACTCAATNTGNCATTTTACNTGTGCATAATTTGANAAAAGATTTTTNTGCGATAATNCAACTCCTTTAGGATGTCCTTCGGAACCAGAAGTGAATAACACAATCGCTGCGTTCTCAGGAGTTATTCTNATATTTTGCCGCTTATAATATTTTTCAGCATTTAAGTAGATCAGAAATGCTGAAATTTTAGATTTTAANGTTATTCCTTGCTTTANATCNTCTAGATANAAAATTGTATATTTTGTCTTAAGCTCTTNNGNTAAATTTTCAAGATTTGCCTTTTTTATGAAAGTTTTCGAAGTATAAATAGTTTTTATCTGAGCAGTTTTACATGCCCTTTTNATTGCAAATGCGCCTGAAGAAAAATTAAGCATTGCTGGCACACGCCCGACGAACTGCATTGCGAAAAATAATATTGCCAAAGCAGCTGTATTTGGCAACATAATACCGATTTGTTCAGATACTTTACTTTTTTTCTTTACATAAATGCTTAGTAAAATACTATGTAAAATGATTTTTCTATAGCTTAATGGTTTACGATTAATATCTTCAACAATTTTATAATGCTTTCCGTATTTTTTACTTGCATCCAACAAGGTGAGAAAAAGGGTCTTTTGTTGATCAAAACTTGTATAAATATTATTTTTCATCAAGTCTTACATTTTTTTTATGCTGTTTATTATGTTCTATACCCCGGTAATACTTTTTCTTACAATCAGAATTTGCCCAGGTTGTAGAGCTTTATTTTTTCTTATATTGTTCCACTCAAGTAAATCTGCTACATGGATGTCAAATCTTCTTGCTATTAACCATAATGAATCACCTTTTTTTACTACGTATTCCGTTATTGGATCGCTTTGAATATTCGTTTGTACTAAGTCACCCTTTTCTTTTTCAGTCTCAATATTGATTCTTAATTTTTGCCCAGGTTGTAGAGCTTTATTTTTTCTTATATTGTTCCACTCAAGTAAATCCGCTACATGGATATCAAGTCTTCTCGCTATTAACCATAATGAATCACCTTTTTTTACTACGTATTCCGTTGTTGATTCATTAAATGCTGATGCTTGTACTTCATTATTATTTTTATTGTTACTATCTTCTTCATTAATCCAAATTATCAATTTTTGTTTAGGCCTTAAAAAACTTTTTTTTGCTATACCGTTCCATTTAGTAAGTTGGCCAACACTTATTCCGTAATTTCGACCTATGTCCCAGAGATTATCACCTCGTTTTACAATATATGTATATCGTTTTCCGTCACTTGTTTTTAGTCCTCTAAACTTTCTTGCTTCAATACTTAAGGAATAGAACTTAGTTGGTTGTTTTGAAGATGGTATCAATAATGATTTACCTTCACGGATCATATTACCTTTTAGTCGATTAGTTTGTTTTATTGCACTTACACTGGTTTTGTAACGCTCCGCAATTAAACCTAGGGACTCTCCCTTTTGTATAATATGTTGTTTCCAAGCAATACGTTCTGATTTTGGCAGTGCTGCTAACTTTTCCTTAAATTTTTGTGCTTTTCCAACAGGAATAAGTAT
This sequence comes from Legionellales bacterium, assembly GCA_002721165.1. Lineage (GTDB taxonomy): Bacteria > Pseudomonadota > Gammaproteobacteria > Eutrophobiales > Eutrophobiaceae > UBA11869. The sequence continues at coordinate 11,685 of PBJS01000011.1, forward strand.
TCGATGAGGGCCGCTTGGGTCAGTTGCCCAACGATTAAATCCAGGATTTAGTAAATATACCTCATCGATTGTTAAGCCAGATAAATTCGAAACTGTAGCTAGATCAATTTGCGTTTTTACATCTATAACTTCAAAGTAAGGAATATTTTTAATTTCTCCAAAGTTAATTTTGTACTTATCACTATTTTTAAGTACTTCTGCTATAGCTAATAGACTGGGCACATAACTACGCGTTTCATGCGGCAATTTTAATGCCCAAAAGTCAGTTTTTTTGCCCAGTTTTTTATTTTTTCTTATTGCGCGTTCTACATTACCCTCACCGGAATTGTATGCAGCAAGGGCATGAAACCAATTTCCATTAAATCTTTTGTGAAGTGACTCAAGATAATCAAGTGCAGCATCTGTTGATGCGACAATATCTCTGCGTCCGTCATACCACCAGTTTTGTTTTAGCCCATAGCGTTTACCTGTACTTGGTATAAATTGCCATATACCAGATGCTCTACTTGGTGATAGTGCGAAAGGTTGATAGGCGCTTTCTACGATTGGCAATAATGCTAGGTCAAGTGGCATTTCACGCTCTTTTAGTCTTGTAATAATATGATATAAATAAGGTTCAGCGCGTCCAACGACTCGATCAATGTATTGTTGGTTTCTACTAAACCAAGCAACCTTATTTTTGACTTTTTTTCGATTTATATTGTTTTCAAAAACGAGATGATCTCGAATTAACATCCATAGATTATCGTATGTTTTTTGACTAGGAATTTCGTTAGCAATAGGCTTTTCTGATTCCTGGATTTGATTTAATTGCTCTGATTCTGTGATGTTGCGAGCTTCAATACTATTAGGTTGGTTAGCTGTTTCAGGAACAATCGTTGTTTTTTTATCGATATTAGAACAACCATTTAATATAAATAGGATTAATAATGATAAATAAGTTATTGTTTTATATTTCATTTTTTATTAATTATATATTCTTTGAGTAAATTTGATTGTAAGTGCGAATTTTTAATCTAGAACGAGTCTTTCCATCTGCGTATTGTAGCAAATACTTCAATAGAATTAGTTAGCTTCTTTCCTTCACGCAAAATTGCAGCATCGATGACAGATTTTTCTTCGCAACGTAAAAATGGATTAGTCTGTTTTTCAATTTTCAAGGTAGCTGGCACCGTAGGTAGGTTTTGTTTTCTCGATTGTTTTGCTGTATTTAAGCGTTTTTGTATTATTTTATTATTTTTCTCGACAGAGGCGGCAAATTGCAGATTAGAAACTGTGTATTCATGCCCGCAATATACTAGCGTGTCATCGGGGAGTTTTTTTAATTTTGATAACGAGCGGTACATTTGTTCAGGGCTACCCTCAAACAGGCGCCCACATCCTGCTGTGAAGAGAGTATCCCCACTAAATAGCATTCTTTCGCTATAGTATGCAATTGCCCCTGCGGTATGTCCTGGAACGTCAAGTACACTAATATCTAAGTTTAATTCTGGTAAATTGACTATATCGCCTTCAGCTACGAGATTTGTGCTTCCTTTAACCATTTCTTTTTTTGGCGCATACACCGGTAAATTGTATTCACTTATTAGGCCGGCAATACCTCCTACGTGATCCCAGTGGTGGTGTGTAATAAGTATTGCTATAGGGATTAGACCCTCAGTTTTGATGAATTTAAGAACCGGTTCGTGTTCACTGGGATCAACTATTACGGCATGCCGATTTTTTTTGTTTTTCAGCACCCAAATATAGTTATCCTTTAAAGCAGTTATAGGTATGATCTCTAGCATTAATTAAATAAGTTTTATGGAAAACAGTTACCGAATGAATTCTCAGAGCTTAAATGAATTAACACTAAGAGACAAACTCTCTGCATGGTATAAAAGTCCATTGGGAAAGATAGTTTTTTCTTTAGAGAATGAACAGTTAGCAGCCATTCTACCGAGATTATTTGGTTATCATATTTTACAATTTGGCTATTCGGCTAAATTAAATTTTATTTATTCATCTCGTATTACTAACAAAACGATTCTTTTTTTAGAAGATACTGAAATTCAGAATGAAATAGAAATGTCCATTCGCACAACTGCTGAGGATTTACCTATAGCGATGGATAGTATTGATGTGGTTTTATTGCCACATATTTTAGAATACTCAAAAGATACGCATAAACTACTAAGAGAAATGGAAAGAATTCTCATCAGCGAGGGTTATGTTGTTATTATTGGAATTAATCCTTTCAGTTTATGGGGGTTGTGGCACCTATTTTTTTGTTGGTGGAATAAAATGCCTTGGTGTGGACGTTTAATCTCAGTTTCAAGAATGAAAGACTGGCTATCACTACTTGATTTTGAGATTGAAAAAGTGAAATATTTTTTCTTTTCACCACCGGTATCTAATGTAAAAATATTGAAAAAATTTTTACCATTAGAGCGTTTAGGCGATTATTGTTATCCAATATTCGGTGGTTTATATATATTGGTTGCAAAAAAGCGCATCACGCCATTGACGCCACTTAGAATGAAATGGCGAAAAAAACAAAATATTTTGGGAACAGAATTTATTGAACCCACATCAAGAGAAATAATTAAGTAATTTATGTCAAAAAAAATCCAGATATATTCCGATGGCGCATGCCGAGGTAATCCAGGCCCTGGTGGCTGGGGAGTTTTGTTGATATATGATGGTACAGAAAAGGAAATTTATGGGGGAGAATTGGAGACTACCAATAATCGCATGGAATTGATGGCAGCAATTGTGGGTATGGAATCCATAAAATACTCATCCGATATTATAATAACAACCGACTCTAAATATGTAATGGACGGAATAACTAAATGGATGCATGATTGGAAAAAACGTAATTGGAAAACAGCATCAAAAAAACCAGTCAAAAATAAAGATCTATGGCAGCGATTAGATGAAGCATGTAGTCTTCATTCAATTGAATGGTGTTGGGTCAAGGGACATAGCGGGCATGAAAAAAACGAACGTGTTGATTTACTTGCAAATAAAGCAATTGACGAACTAGTTTTATGAAGCAAATTATACTTGATACTGAAACAACCGGCCTTGAACCAAAACAAGGACATAGAATTATTGAAATCGGCTGTATAGAACTCGTAAATCGACGTGAAACCAATCGAAATTTTCATCAATATATAAATCCTGAGCGTGATGTTGATGATGGTGCATTTAATGTGCATGGTTTGAGTAATGAATTTCTTCAAAATAAATCAAGATTTGCTGATATAGCACAGGAGTTTATTGATTTTATAAAAGATAGTGAGCTTATTATTCACAATGCCCCGTTTGATACTGGTTTTATTAATGCTGAATTAAAGTTGTTAGGAAAAAAGTGGGGGAGGGTCGAAGATTATTGTACGGTTTTTGACACATTAGTTTTAGCTAGAGAAAAACATCCCGGACAAAAAAATAATCTTGATGCTTTATGTAAACGCTACGAAGTAGATAACTCGCAACGTGATTTACATGGGGCGTTATTGGATGCGCAAATTTTATTAGACGTCTATTTGAAGATGACAGGAGGGCAAACTGATCTAAGTTTCGATTCAGTGGAACCATTAAGTGAGAAAAAAGATAAACGAGAAGAGCTTACAGGCAGTAATAAAAGCAGCTTGATTATTGTTGAGCCATCTGAAAGTGAAATAGAACAACATCACCTTTTTCTCGAATCAGTAAAAGAAAAAAGTGGTGGTAAATGTATTTGGTCAGAGAACGAATTTGATTAGTTATTACTTACAGCTTCTTTTGTAATTTTTTGTAATTCACCTTTTTCAAATAAATCAATTGCAATATCACAACCGCCAATTAATTCCCCATTTACGAATACCTGTGGAAATGTTGGCCAGTCTGAAAATTTTGGTAGATTTTCCCTCACTTCCGGTTGGGCAATCACATCGACAAAACTAAATTCAATATCGCATGCTTTTAAGGCTTCGCATGTACGCATAGAAAAACCACACTGCGGAAAATCTGGCGTGCCTTTCATAAAAATAACTACAGGATTTTCACTTAGTGTGCTTTTAATTTGCTCTATTACTGTATCCATAATCTGGCTTCCTTAGAATTTCATAATAACTAATGGTTAAATGGTATCAAAAGAAGTGACAAAAAAATATAGAAATAAAGGTTTGCTAAGATAAGTATCATTATAAATTAGTCAAATTCACTCAAAATCACGAAATTAGAGTAGTTAAAAGATGGTGAAAGCCACCTTCGAGGCAAGTATAATCTGAACTAGTTTAACTAATAATATTCTAATTTTTACCACGCAGGAGAATAATTTATGAATCCACTCAAATCAGTACGCGCAACAATAACAATTGGTTTTGTTTTGTCGGTAGTGATTGCTTTCTTAATTAATAATGACGGTGCTGTTTTAGAAACTATGGCCGAGAGATGGTCTTTGATTGTATGGTTACATGTGTTTTTTGGCGTAATTTGGATTGGACTGCTTTACTATTTTAATTTTGTTCAAGTCCCTGCTGTTGGTGAGGCCTTGGCTGACGAAGGAGGCCCTGGTCCTGCCGCTATAAATAAATATGTAGCTCCTCGTGCATTATGGTGGTTTCGTTGGGGCGCGTTATTTACTTGGTTAACTGGTGCAGCAGCATTACATCTCTACCTCCCTATAAGTTTACATGATGCTTTTATGTTAAAAGGAGGAGTTATGGGGGCTACAATAGGAGTAGGCGCATGGTTGGGAACAATTATGCTCTTTAACGTATGGGTATTGATATGGCCTAATCAAAAGAAAATTTTAGGTATTGTTAAAGCCAGCGCAGACGAAATTGCAAAAGCGAAAAATGTTGCTTTAATGGCTTCAAGAACGAATACCCTGTTGTCTATCCCCATGCTAATGTGCATGGTTGGATACGGGCATGGTTTACCTTTGTAAGGAAAATAACGCAATCTTAATGGAATTTTAGCCCGGCGTTGCCGGGCTTATTATTTTTGCCACATAAATCAGACAATGTTTTTTTAGGGATAAGTGTTATATGAGCGAATTTTTAATGAAAAATTATAATCCTTTACCAGTTAGTTTCGTTAAAGGCGAAGGCTCATGGCTGGTAGATGATCGTGGGGAACGTTATTTAGATGCATTGGGAGGTATAGCGGTTTGCGCGCTTGGGCATTCACACCCCTCTTTGAGTGAGGTAATCTCAGAGCAATCGGCAAGTTTAATGCATACCTCAAATATTTATCGAATTGCATCTCAAGAGGAGTTAGCAAAAAAACTTGTTATTCATTCTGGTATGAGTAACGTATTTTTTTGTAATTCTGGTGCCGAAGCAAATGAAGCAGCCATAAAATTAGCACGTCTTTATGCAAGTAAAAGAAAAATATCTAATCCGCATATAGTAGTTATGGAAAATAGCTTTCATGGCAGAACTATGGCAACTCTAAGCGCAACTGGCAGTAAAAGAGTGCATCAGGGTTTTGCTCCCTTAGTGCCTGGATTTAAGCACATACCTTATAATAATATCGAAGTTTTAAAATCCACTGTTGATGCAGAAAAAAATATTGTTGCCGTGATGATTGAACCGATTCAAGGAGAGGGAGGTATTATTGTTCCTGATAAGGATTATTTAAAAAAGATAAGATCGATTTGTGATGAAAATAATCTTTTAATGATTGTTGATGAGGTTCAGACAGGAATGTGTCGTACTGGCAAATGGTTTGCATTTCAGCATGAAAATATTTTGCCAGACATAATAACAATTGCTAAAGCATTAGGTAACGGTGTTCCAATTGGGGCTTGTTTAGCAAGAGGTGAATCCTCAAAGCTATTTCAACCAGGCAGTCATGGCTCAACTTTTGGCGGCGGCCCATTTGTTTCGAGCATTGCATTGAAAGTAATTGATATATTAGAAAAACATAAAATGGATGAGTATGCTGCAAAACTCGGTAGCTATTTAATTGATAAATTTAAAAAATCACTAGAAGGTACTCAAGGAATTGTAGATATACGTGGAAAGGGGCTTATGATAGGAATAGAGCTCGAAAAAGATTGCCCAAACTTAGTTGAAAAAGCACTGGAAAATAAGCTATTGATAAATGTGACATCTGGTAAAGTAATACGATTACTGCCGCCTTTAATTATGAACGAAAAGGAAGCTGACCAAGTTGTATCTATCTTGACTAGTATACTTAAGAAATATTAAGTTCGAGTTCTGTTAAAACTGAATATTTAGCAAATTTTTAAAATAAAAAATATTTATTAGAAGATATTTAGTATGAGTATAAAAAATTTTTTAACACTTGATAGTCTAAGTCGCAACGAGCTTGAATCGATAATTAATCGTGCCTTAGAATTAAAGAAAGAGACCAAACAAGGGGAATTTAAGACAACGCTTAACAATCGTGTTTTGGGAATGATCTTTGAAAAATCATCAACACGTACACGAGTTTCTTTTGAGACTGGAATGGCTCAACTTGGCGGTCATGCTATTTATCTCGCACCAACAGGCAGCCAGATTGGCCGTGGAGAGCCACTAAAAGATACAGCAAGAGTTTTATCAAAAATGGTTGATTGTATTATGCTTAGAACCTTCGAGCATGAACGACTTGAGCAATTCGCCAGTTATTCTAACGTACCAGTCATTAATGGTTTGTCAGATAGCTTTCATCCCTGCCAGTTATTAGCCGATTTACTGACTTATCAAGAAGCACGAGGTTCTATTGAAGATAAAAAAGTCGTGTGGCTGGGAGATGGAAATAACATGTGCCATTCATATATGAATGCAGCACGAATCTTCAATTTTCAATTAGTTGTCGTTTGCCCAGAAGAATTTTTACCTAATACTGAAATACTCAAATCGTCTATAAAAAATACAATAATCGAACATGACCCTCATAATGCAGTCGAAAATGCTGATTTAGTTGTCACTGATGTGTGGGCAAGTATGGGTCAAGAAAGTGAACACATCGATAGAAAAGAAAAATTCATGAAATATCAAGTCAACTCAGAAATAATGTCACATACAAAAGATGATGCTCTTTTCATGCATTGTTTGCCGGCTCATCGCGGAGAAGAAGTTACAGAGGATGTTCTTGAAGGCCCTCAAAGTATAGTATGGGAGGAGGCAGGCAATAGATTACATTCTCAAAAAGCATTATTAGAATTTTTGCTAATATAGCTTTATGTTTTGTTATTTTCTAAACTAAAATCAGAATTAGCAAAACTAGAAGGAAACTCATTTTTTTATTTATATTCTTCAAGTTTATGCATTTTTTATTAAGTAATGATGATGGTTATCAATCTCCAGGAATCTCCGCTTTAGCGGAGGCGCTTGATGATTTAGGCAGGGTGACCGTAGTTGCTCCTGATAGAGACTGCAGCGGCGCAAGTAATTCACTTACACTAGACTCTCCTTTATATGTTAAGCAGGATGAACGCGGGTTTTATTATGTTAATGGAACGCCTAGCGATTGTGTCCATCTTGCAATCACCGGGCTTTTAAGTGATGAAGAGCCTAATATGGTAATTAGCGGGATAAATTCAGGAGCTAATTTAGGCGACGATGTTCTTTATTCTGGTACTGTTGCTGCTGCCATGGAAGGGCGTTTTCTAGGCTGTCCCGCAATTGCTTTTTCACTAGCTGGAGATGGACCAACTGATTATTCATCCTCGGTATTAGTTGCTAAGAAAATTGTGCAATCTCTTATTGAAAAACCATTAGATGATATTTTATTAAATATAAATATTCCTGATATTAACCATGAACAAATACAGGGTTTCAAAATAACTAGACTTGGAAATCGGCATAAGTCTGAACCTGCTATGGAAACGTTTGATCCAAAAGGACGAAAGGTTTATTGGGTTGGTCCGGTCGGGGCAGAACAAGATGCTGGAGAGGGAACTGATTTTCATGCAATCCGTACCAAGCATATCTCAATTACACCGATTCAGATTGATTTAACTCGACATCAGTCATTGTCTACTTTATCTAAATGGGCTGAGATTCTTAATTAATGTCACTAGATATTAAGGGTATTGGTATGACGTCACAACGTACTCGTGATCGTCTCGCAACAACATTAACAGAAATGGGCATACAGTCTGAACCTGTGCTTGATGTAATGCGAAGAATTCCCAGACACTTTTTTATTGATGAAGCTCTAGAAAGTAGAGCATATGAAAATACAGCCTTACCTATTGGATTCAATCAAACTATTTCACAGCCATATATCGTTGCAAAAATGACCGAGGCATTAATAAGAAATAAAAAGCTTACAAATGTTTTGGAAGTGGGTACAGGATGCGGATATCAAACAGTTGTAATGGCTCAGTTTGCTGAATATGTTTATACCATCGAACGAATTGATGGTTTATTGGTACGTGCGCGAGAACGGTTCCAACAATTAAATTGTACTAATATTCGCACAAAACACTCCGATGGTAATATTGGTTGGCCGGCACATGGCCCTTATGATGGCATTATTGTTGCAGCAGCACCCATTGGCGTACCAAAAGCGCTTCTCGAACAACTTGCTTTAGATGGTCGGCTTATAATACCTGTTGGTCTGGAAGGTAAGCAGAAATTACTTCTAATTTCACGTACAGGAGATGGTTATACTGAAGAGTATCTCGATTCTGTAAGTTTTGTTCCAATGCTAACCGGCGTCGACACTAATCGCTAACACTAATAATGACTATATTTTTTAGAAGCTTATTATATTTTTTAATTTTTATTCTGCTACATGCTTGTACGAGCGGAGGTGTCGCTCCGGTTTCAAATCGTAATGAAATAAAAGATACTCCACCGAATATCTCAAAGCCAAGTAAAAATACAGAAAATAAGAAATCTAAAAAAAGAGTTAAAGCTCCTGAGAAAATAGTCAAAAACAAGAATGATTGTCATGTTATTGCTAAGGGAGATACATTATATTCGATTGCTTGGCGATATAACTATGATTATAGGCAATTGGCAAATTGGAATGATATAGAACCACCATATGTAATTTATCTGGGAAACAGCATATGTTTTAAGTTAAATAAAGAGAAGAGCGTCAAAAAAATAAAATCACAACCTGATAAGGGTGAGTACTTAGACAAACAACAGATAAAACAAAATCAAGCAGTGCAAGTAGACCCAAATGTTGGAGACAACAAGTCAGCCGAGAAGCTATCTTCAGGCAAGATTAAATGGTTTTGGCCTACTAGAGGAAAGATAGTCAAGTCAGATTCACCGACATCAAAGAAAGGTGTAGATATTTCGGGTTCATCTGGCCAGCCGGTTAAAGCAGCTGCCGAGGGTAAAATTGTATATAGTGGTAGTGGATTGGTAGGTTATGGAAAACTCATTATTATTAAACATAATGATAAGTTTTTGAGTGCATATGCCTACAATAGTGATCTTTTGGTTAATGAGGGAGATATCGTCAAAGCCGGTCAAAAAATTTCTGAGATGGGCCAAGATCAATCTGGACGAAATATCTTACATTTTGAAATACGGTTGAATGGTAATCCAATTAACCCATTAAAGTACCTACCAAAAAATCAGGGCTAGATTTATTGCAATCAAATAAAAATCAATTTTTTTTTGTTAAAAATAAACAAGCTACCACATTTCTACCTTCATCAATAAGTAAATTATAACTTCTGCATGCAGCTCCTGTGCTCATTATCTCTAATCCGATATTTTTTTTGTTTGCATAATCCACCCATCCCTCATTTGGGCAATTTAATGTTTTACCAGTGCCAATGAGTATTAATTCAGGCTTCCACAGCATTATTTTTTTTAAGTGTTGCAGTGCAAAATCTTGAAAATTGTCAGTTAATAAATCTTCACATAGATTATCTTTTGAAATAACTAAGTTCGAATGTATCACTTTATTGGCTAATTTAAAGTAATCATCTGAATAAGCGATGATTCTATTTATATTAGGATCTATATTATTTAACTCAATTTGCACTGTTTTTTTACTTCTATACTGTTTTGAAGAATAATAACCACAAAATTATTATATAGACTTAAAGGAAGTATAAGAAGAATGAGAATTATATTGTTAGGGCCGCCAGGTGCAGGAAAAGGAACTCAGGCTAATATGATGAGGAAAAAATTTGATATCCCACAAATTTCGACAGGTGATATGTTACGAACAGCAATTAGGCAAGGAAGCGAGTTAGGTATTTCAGCAAAAAAAATTATGGATATTGGCGGTCTAGTATCTGACGAACTAATACTTAATTTAGTAAAAGAACGAATCAATCAAAATGATTGTAAAAATGGATATTTATTTGATGGTTTTCCTCGTACATTAACGCAAGCAAATGGAATAACTACGTCGGGAATAACAGTAAACTATGTAGTTGAAATTAAAGTAAAAGATGAGGAAATAATTAAACGAATGTCAGGAAGATGGGTACATTTGCCTTCGGGTAGAACTTACCATATTAAATTTAATCCACCTAAAGTTAATGGAAAGGATGATGAGACAGGTGATGAACTTGTTCAAAGGGAAGACGATCAGGAAGATACCGTTCGCAAACGTTTGGATGTTTATAGAAAGGAAACTTCTCCATTAATTGATTATTACAATAAGATGTCGAGAGAAGGCGATTCAAGCTTGAAATATATTGAAGTTAACGGAATGCAAGATGTTGAAAGCGTAACAAGCGATATTTTGACAAAATTATTGTAACTTTTGCGCAACAAAATATATTATTTTTGTAAATATTATGTGTTTTTTTTTGAATTTTTAGAAAATAAACTGTTTTTTTTAAATAACGAAAAATTATTTAAAAAAAAGTAGCAAAAATGCAAAACATGACTATAATTCAATTCCAATGCACTACTTGCTGGTGTATTACTGAAGTATTGTTTGTTAAATTAATTTAATGTTCAATTTCTAGGGGAGTCTCTAACAATGGCAAAACGAAAAGCTAGACGTAAGACTGCAAAGAAAAAGACAGCAAAGAGAAAGACAGCAAAGAGAAAGACAGCAAAGAGAAAGGCTAAGCGTAAGGTAGCTAAGAAAAAAACCAGACGTAAGGCTAAGCGTAAGGTAGCTAAGAAAAAAACCAGACGTAAGGCTAAGCGTAAGGTAGCCAAGAAAAAGGCGAAACGTAAGGCTAAGCGTAAGGTAGCCAAGAAAAAGGCGAAACGTAAGGCTAAGCGTAAGGTAGCCAAGAAAAAG
>PBJS01000012.1 GCA_002721165.1 Legionellales bacterium
GATGATGATAGATCATATTTACTATGAAAATTTAACCACTGAGAAGGTGGATGAAATATTAGAGAGTCTGGATTAGATAAAATGGAAATAAATAACGTTTGCTATGCTACATTGAAGTTCAATGAACCGTGGACATTAAAAAATTATTTAAAGGTTGGTGGTTATAAAGCGTGGAAAAAAATTATTAGCAAAAAAACAGACCCAGAAGAAATCGTTACTGAATTAAAAACATCAGGTCTGCGCGGACGGGGTGGAGCCGGGTTTCCTACCGGTTTGAAATGGAGTTTTGCTCCTAGAAATGCCCCAGGCCAAAAATATATTGTGTGTAATTCTGATGAGAGTGAACCCGGAACTTGTAAGGATAGGGATATTCTACGTTTTAACCCGCATGCAGTTGTTGAGGGTATTGCAATCGCTTGTTATGCCACCGGTGCGAGTGTTGGTTATAACTATTTACGTGGTGAATTTTTAGATGAACCTTATATGCGTTTTGAAAATGCATTAAAAGAAGCTTACGACGAAGGTTTATTAGGTAAAAAAATTCTAGGGAGCACGGTTGATGTTGATATTTACGCCACACTTGGTGCCGGAGCTTATATTTGTGGTGAAGAAACTGCACTTTTGGAATCACTGGAAGGTAAGAAAGGACAACCCCGATTTAAACCCCCGTTTCCGGCAAATTTTGGTTTATATGGCAGACCGACAACGATTAATAACACAGAGAGCTTTGCCTCCGCCCCCAGTATTATCCGTGAAGGGGGAACTTGGTTTGCCAATCAAGGCGTGCCTAATAGTGGAGGGACAAAGTGTTTTTCTGTTAGCGGACATGTAAATAAACCCGGTAATTTTGAAATTCCGCTTGGGATTCCATTTACAAAATTATTAGAGATGGCAGGAGGAGTAAGAAATGGAAATCATTTAAAAGCAGTGATTCCGGGTGGATGCTCGATGCCGGTCTTACCAGGCGATGTCATGCTTGAAACACGAATGGATTATGATTCGATTGCAAAAGCCGGTTCGATGTTAGGTTCAGGTGCGGTGATTGTTATGGATGAGACGACATGTATGGTTAAAGCGTTAGAACGACTATCTCGTTTTTACCATATGGAATCGTGTGGTCAATGCACTCCCTGTCGTGAAGGGACCGGTTGGTTGCATCGTATGTTATTACGAATTCTTGCAGGTGAAGGTGTTAAGGGTGATTTAGATAAGTTGGATGATGTCGCCAGTAAAATAGAAGGGCGTACTATTTGTGCTTTTGGTGATGCCGCGGCCTGGCCAGTTCGAAGTTTTATTAAACATTTTCGTGATGAATTTCAATATTACATTGATAACAAATGTAGTCTTGTGGAGAGTCAAAACTAACTAAAGTTTAAAAAAATATGTCAGACGATAAAATTAAAATTGAAATTGATGGGCGTAATGTCAGTGCGGATAAAGGGCAGATGTTGATAGAAGTCACTGATAAAAATGATATCTATATCCCTAGATTTTGTTATCACAAGAAATTAACCGTCGCAGCAAATTGTCGAATGTGTTTAGTGGAGGTTGAAAAAGCACCAAAACCATTACCTGCATGTTCAACACCTGTAATAGATGGGATGAAAGTAAGAACTCGCTCAAAATTGGCAATTGAAGCACAAAAATCTGTCATGGAGTTCTTATTAATTAATCATCCATTAGACTGTCCGATATGTGATCAAGGTGGTGAATGTGAACTACAGGATTTAGCAATGGGGTATGGTAGTGATGTTTCACGCTATCAAGAAAAAAAGCGTGTAGTAATGGATAAAAATATAGGCCCACTTATTCAAACCGAGTTAACACGCTGTATTCACTGTACCCGTTGCGTGCGTTTTGGTGAAGAGATTGCAGGTATTCGTGAATTAGGCGCAACTGGCCGTGGGGAAACTATGGAGATTGGTACCTACATTGAAAAAAGTGTGGTCTCAGAGTTATCAGGCAATGTAATTGATCTTTGCCCAGTCGGCGCACTAACTTCAAAACCATTTCGTTATTCCGCAAGAACCTGGGAGCTTGTTCAACGTCAAATGGTTGCACCTCATGATTCAGTAGGATCAAATATTCATCTCCACGTTAAGGGCGATGAGGTAAAACGTGTTGTCCCCGCCGAGAATGAAGCTATTAATGAAACTTGGATTTCAGATCGCGATCGATTTAGTTATGAAGCAATTAATAGTGATGACCGACTTCGTTTTCCAATGATAAAAGAACAGGGTGTTTGGAAACAACTTGATTGGCAAGAAGCTTTAAATTTTATTTCTGTAAGGTTAGCTGATATTTTAGATCAATCAGGTCCGAAACAATTCGGTATGTTGACTTCAGCTTCATCAACACTAGAAGAGTTATATCTTGCTCAGAAATTTACTCGGGCATTGGGTTCAAATAATATTGATAGTCGAGTCAGGCAAATCGATTTTTCTGATGATGATGACGCACCTCTTTTCCCTTGGTTAGGGCAGTCAATTGTTGATTTCGAAGAAAACCAGGCTGCTTTATTAATAGGTAGTCATCTTCGTAAAGACCAACCAATCATTAATCATCGCCTACGTAAAGCCGCACTTAACGGCGCGTCAATAATGGCATTAAATCCGATTGACTATGAATTTAATTTTCCACTTCATCAAACAATTATTTCATCGCCAAATAATATGGTTAGTGAACTTAGTGCAATTTTAAAAGCGGTAGTTAAATTAAGTGGTGAGAAGGTTAATACAGCGTTTAACAAGCTTTTAGTTAATACGAATGTAGATAAAAATCATCAAGAAATCGGTAATACACTCTTTAATAATGACGATTCGATTGTGCTACTCGGTAATTTTGCAATGACTCACCCGCAATTATCGCTACTACGCACTCTTGCAGGTGAAATTACTAAATTAACTAATTCAAAATTAGGTTATTTATCTGAATCGGCGAATAGCTCCGGGGTATGGTTAGCAGGCGCGCTTCCACATCGTCTAGCGGGCGGTAAAAAAATTCAGAAAAGTGGATTAAATTGTCATGATATGCTTACTCATAAATTGAAGTCTTATTTTTTATTAGGAGTTGAGCCGGAGTTAGATTGTTGGGACCCACGTATTGCAATAAAGGCGATGGAACATGCCGAACTTGTGGTTGCGCTGACTCCATTTCAAAGTGAAGCATTAAAAAGTTATGCGAATGTATTATTACCAATTAGTACCTTTGCAGAAACCTCAGGTACCTATATTAATAATGAGGGCATAGCACAGCGTTTTAATGGTGCTGTTGCCCCAAAGGGTGAAGCAAGACCTGCCTGGAAAGCGCTTCGTGTTTTAGGTAATCATTGTAACTTTGAAGGCTTTGATTATGAGAGTACCGCTGAGGTTTATGACGAAGTTATGAAGTCTATTGGTAAAATTCAAGGTAGTAATAATGATAAATGGGGTGAAACAATAAGTAGCAAACCAAAAGACAGAGGTTTGCAACGCATCACCGAAACACCAATGAATATGGTTGATTCATTAACAAGACGCGCCACGTCATTACAAAGTACCCTCGATGTTGCAGATGGGGCACTACATATTAATTCTGCCTTAGCTCAAAAAAATAAACTCAGCGATTCTGATAATGCTAGGGTGGTACAAAATGAGCAAGAGACGACGATGAAAGTCATGATTGATGAGAGAGTTCCTGATAACTGCGTGTTAATTCAATCTGCACATCCAAATCAGATTCAATTAGGCGCTGCATTTGGCTCAGTGAAAATTGGGAAACAATAAAATTATGTTAGAGACTCTATATCATTTAATTAGTCAATATATTTTATTGCCATTGACTTTATTTATATTTCCGACTGATTATCAAACTGAAGCAATGATTTTTTTACAGACTACAATAAAAGTTATCGCAATCGTTGTTCCTGTTTTAATTACTGTAGCTTATTTTACTTATGCTGAACGTAAAGTAATTGGTTTTATTCAAGGACGTATTGGACCAAACCGTGTTGGTTTATTCGGTTTCCGTCTTTGGGGTTTAGGTCAGCCCATTGCTGATGCGGTTAAATTGATTGTTAAAGAAATTGTGATTCCGTTAAATGCAAATCGCCAGTTGTTTGTTATTGCCCCCATTTTATCACTTGCACCAGCACTCGCTGCTTGGGCAGTGATTCCTTTCGATGATACTAAAGTTTTAGCTGATATAAATGCGGGGCTTTTATATGTATTAGCACTTACCTCGTTAGCGGTTTATGGTGTCATTATTGCAGGTTGGGCATCTAATTCTAAGTATGCATTTCTTGGTGCGATGCGTTCAGCTGCACAAATTGTCGCTTATGAAATCGCAATGGGATTTGCATTAGTAGGTGTTTTAATTGCAGCCGGAAGTTTGAATTTAGGTGAAATTGTCAGTGCACAATCGGGCAGTCTTATTCATTGGTTTTGGTTACCACTACTTCCATTATTTGTTATTTATTTCATTTCCGGCGTAGCTGAAACAAATCGCGCACCATTTGATGTTGCTGAGGGTGAATCTGAAATTGTTGCTGGCTTTCATGTTGAATACAGCGGTATGGCATTTTCTGTTTTTTTTATGGCTGAATATGCAAATATGATTTTAATTGCTGTACTTTCTGCGTTATTGTTTTTTGGAGGTTGGTTATCTCCTTTCCAAGGGATTATTTTTTTAGAAGATCTCTTTAGTTGGGTTCCAGGAATGTTTTGGCTACTAGCAAAAACCTCCATTTTTATGTTTTTATTTTTATGGTTTCGAGCAACATTTCCACGATATCGGTATGATCAAATTATGCGTCTTGGCTGGAAGGTTTTTATCCCTATAACGATTGTTTGGTTAGTTGTTATTTCTGTATTAGTGATTGTGAATACACCACCTTGGTTTAATTAGTATTAGGATAAATAAAGTATGAATAAGATTAAACGTTATTTTAATAGTCTATTTCTTCTCGAATTGATGAAAGGCTTGTATTTGACAGGACGTCATATGTTTAGAAAAAAAATAACTGTCCAATATCCTGAGGAGAAGACACCTCAATCACATCGCTTTCGCGGTCTGCATGCTTTAAGACGATATCCTAATGGTGAGGAGCGTTGCATTGCCTGTAAATTATGTGAGGCTGTGTGTCCTGCAGCAGCTATTACCATCGAATCTGAACAACGAGAAGATGGAAGTCGACGAACGACTCGCTATGACATCGATTTAACAAAATGTATCTTTTGTGGTTTTTGTGAAGAGTCTTGCCCGGTTGATTCTATTGTGGAGACGAGAATATTTGAATATCACGGCGAAGAGCGAGGTGACTTATTACTTACAAAATCTCAGCTCTTGGAAATAGGGGATAAATATGAAAAAGAAATTGCAACGGATCGTGAAGCAGACTCAAAGTTTCGATAATTTTAAATAAACATTAAATAATGACACAAATTATATTTTATTTTTTTGGTGCGATGTTACTTTTGTCGGCAACTATGGTTGTGGTGATTAAAAATCCAATCCACGCCGCTTTATTTCTCGTGCTTTCATTTTTTTCATCCGCCGCTGTTTGGTTATTATTGAACGCAGAATTTTTAGCAATAGTGCTTGTGTTAGTCTATGTTGGTGCAGTAATGGTTTTATTCTTATTTGTTGTCATGATGTTAGATATTAATCTCACAACACTAAGAGAAGGATTCGCACGCTATTTCCCACTAGGAATCGTTATTGCGCTTTCCATGGCAATTACGATGGGATTGGTTGTCGGTTCAGATTATTTTGCCACAGCTACATATAAACAAGTAAGCACCACAACAACTATAAGTAATACAGAACTCCTTGGTCGTGCAATTTATACCGATTACCTTTACCAATTCGAGATTGCAGGAGCAATTCTATTAGTCGCAATTATTGCTGCAATTTCTTTGAGTATGAGTAAATCGAAAATTACCAAATCTATTCACCCAACTGAGCAAGTAAAT
The DNA here is from genome assembly GCA_002721165.1 of Legionellales bacterium. GTDB lineage: Bacteria > Pseudomonadota > Gammaproteobacteria > Eutrophobiales > Eutrophobiaceae > UBA11869. The sequence continues at coordinate 5,952 of PBJS01000012.1, forward strand.
GTTAAAAAAGAAGATAGATTGCGTGTTGTTAAAATGAAAACCGAGAATAAGGAAGGGTAATCTATGATTACATTACCTGAAGTGTTATTACTCGGAACATTATTATTTTGTATTAGTGTAGCGGGTATTTTTCTTAATCGAAAAAATGTATTAATCCTATTAATGTGTATCGAATTAATGTTACTTTCTGTCAACATTAATTTTATCGCATTTTCTCATTTTCTTGGCGATATTCATGGCCAGGTATTCGTCTTTTTTATTCTAACAGTAGCTGCCGCTGAGTCTGCAATCGGACTTGCTATCCTAGTTGTGATGTTTCGTAATCGGGATACGATAAATGTCGGTGAGCTCGATAGTATGAAGGGGTAGGGCATGTTTAATCACATGGAAACAATATATCTATCTATTGTGTTAGCCCCACTTCTTGGCTCATTGGTTGCAGGCTTATTTGGCAATTCCATTGGCCGGGCTGGTGCACACTGGGTAACAATTATTGGTGTTGCAATATCAAGCCTACTTTCAATGATTGTATACAAGCACCACGTAATTAATAGTGCTCCTGATTATAACGAAGCTGTTTATACTTGGTTAACTAGTGGCGGTATTGATTTCCAAATTGGTTTTTTGATAGATCCACTCTCAGCTACAATGATGGTAGTGGTTAGTTTTGTTTCATGGATGATTCATATATACACCATCGGTTATATGCATGATGACCCTGGTTATCAACGTTTCTTCAGTTATATCTCTTTATTTACATTCGCTATGTTGATGTTAGTTATGTCTAATAATTTTTTACAATTATTTTTTGGTTGGGAGGCAGTCGGTTTAGTCTCTTATTTATTAATTGGGTTTTGGTACAAAAAAGAGAGCGCTATTTTTGCCAATTTAAAAGCATTTATTGTTAACAGAGTTGGAGATTTTGGTTTTTTACTTGGTATTGCAGCAATATTAATGTACTTCAATACATTAGATTACATCGATGTATTTAATAATCTTGAACAACATAAAGATACCACCATTACTATTATTAATGGTGAATCCTGGTCGGTAATGACGGTAATTTGTCTTAGTTTATTCATCGGTGCGATGGGTAAGTCAGCACAAGTCCCTTTACATGTATGGTTGCCTGATTCGATGGAAGGACCAACTCCTATTTCTGCGCTTATTCATGCAGCAACTATGGTGACCGCAGGTATTTTCATGGTATCTAGAATGTCTCCATTATTTGAATTATCTGTTACCACATTAAATTTTATCTTAGTGATTGGTTCAATTACGGCATTGTTTATGGGGTTACTTGGCCTTGTTCAAAATGATATTAAACGCGTTGTTGCTTATTCAACTTTATCTCAACTAGGTTATATGACAGTGGCATTAGGTGCATCTGCATATGCTGCAGCAATGTTTCATCTTGTTACTCATGCTTTTTTCAAAGCGCTTTTATTTTTAGCAGCAGGAGCAGTTATTATTGTGATGCATCATGAGCAGGATATGCGAAAGATGGGCGGACTCTTTAAATATATGCCAATCACGTCTATTACCTGTCTTGTTGGAACGCTAGCGTTAATTGGATTTCCTGGAACATCTGGCTTTTTTTCAAAAGATATAATTATTGAGGCAGTCCATCATTCGACACTGCCTGCATCCAATTTTGCCTATTACGCAGTGTTATCTGGTGTTTTTGTGACTGCGCTTTATAGTTTTCGGCTCTTTTTTATGACTTTTTTCGGAAAAGAAAATATGAATAGGGAAACTTGGAAAAATTTACATGAGGCCCCCGCTGTGGTGACTACCCCACTACTGGTTCTTGCGGTTCCCTCACTACTACTTGGACTTTTTTTAGTAGAACCGCTTTTAACTGGCAATTATTTTGGAAGCGCTATTTATGTTTCACCCGAACATGATGTATTGTCAAAAATTTCAGCAGAATATCACGGTGTTTTTTATTTTATTACTCATGCATTTTTATATCCTCCTGTTTACTTAGCTTTCTTAGGAATATTTGTTGCATGGTTATGCTATATCAAGTACCCCGATCTTCCGGGTAAATTTGTTAATCGGATTGAATTTATTCATCAGATACTTATTAATAAATATGGGTTTGATAAGTTTAATCAAATTGTGTTTGCAAGCGGCGCTAGAAAAATAGGATCTTTTCTTTCACAGTTTGGCGATACAAAAATAATTGATGGTTTAATAGTAAATGGTTCTGCAAAAAGTATTCGTGTTTTTTCAAATATAATTCGTAATATTCAGTCAGGTTATCTTTATCACTATGCCTTTGCGGTTATTATTGGATTACTTTCATTGTTAGCCATTTTTGTGCATGGATTGCCGCATTAATTAAAATGAATTTAGATAATCTACCTATTTTAAGTATGCTCATTTGGCTGCCAATTTTGGGTGGAATTTGGACACTAATTATTGGTGACCAACAAGAAAGAGTTGTTAAACATTTTTCTTTTATTATTAGTATCAGCACTTTTTTATTATCTGTTCTGCTTTATTATCAATTTGATAATGACTTCCTTGGAATGCAATTTGTTGAAGAATTTTATTGGATTGAATCTTTTTCTATAAAATATCACTTAGGTGTTGATGGTATAGCCTTACCATTAATTATTCTTACAACTTTCACGACGATTCTTGTAATAGTTGCCGCATGGGAAGTGATTGATAAAAATATTTCCTATTATATGTGTTCTTTTTTAGTGCTTACTGGGTTAATGAACGGTGTTTTCGTTGCATTAGATAGTATTTTGTTTTATGTGTTTTGGGAAGCCATGCTTATTCCTATGTTTTTGATTATAGGTATTTGGGGCGGACCTAATCGTGTTTACGCCACAATAAAATTCTTTCTTTATACATTCTTTGGCTCTGTATTTATGTTAGTCGCACTTCTTTATTTATATTCAGTTACAGGCAGTTTTAATATTCAGCTTTCACAAGAAGCGCCCTTAGGGCTAACAGCACAAAAACTAATTTTCATAGCTTTTTTCTTGGCGTTTGCAGTCAAAATTCCTATGTGGCCGGTACATACATGGTTACCGGATGCTCATGTTGAAGCACCAACTGGTGGCTCGGTCATACTAGCTGCGATTATGCTGAAGATGGGGGGTTATGGCTTTTTACGATTTAGTTTGCCGATTGCCCCCGATGCAAGTCTTTATTTTGCTAATACAATGATTCTACTTTCACTAATTGCTATCGTTTATATTGGTTTTGTCGCGCTTGTGCAGGAGGATATGAAAAAACTAATTGCTTATTCTTCGATTTCACATATGGGTTTTGTCACGTTAGGTTTTTTTATTCCTTTCGGGATTATTGCAGCAACAAACTCAAATGCTGGTGCTGTAATGGGAATGGAAGGAGCAATGATGCAAATGATTTCTCATGGGTTTATTTCAGCTGCTTTATTTTTATGTGTTGGTGTGATGTATGACAGATTACATAGTCGAATGATTAAAGATTATGGCGGCGTGGTTAATAGTATGCCGTATTTTGCTGCCTTTATGATGTTATTTGCAATGGCAAATTCCGGGTTACCTGGAACATCCGGTTTTGTTGGTGAATTTTTAGTAATACTAAGCAGTTTTAAATTGAATTTTTGGATTGCATTCACTGCTGCATTAACACTAATACTAGGAGCTGCTTATACCTTATGGATGTATAAACGAGTTATATTTGGTGAAGCTATCAGAGAAGAAGTCTCTGAATTAAAAGATATTGATGCAAGGGAAGGATTTATTCTGTTTTTACTTGCGGGTGTCATATTATTATTTGGTGTTTGGCCTGCACCACTTTTTGATGTTATGCATGTGACTATACAACAGCTTATTGATCATATTTCACAAACAAAAATATTATAGAAGACATTATGAGAACAGATTTAATTTTTCTAATACCAGAGATAACATTACTTTTAATGGCTTGTTTAGTATTGATTGTTGATGCGTTTAGCAAAGACCCACTTCATAAAATGACTTATCGAATGGCGCAATTAAGCTTAGTACTTACCTTATCTGCAGTAATTTATTATAGCCCAGATTATTCTTATATCGCATTTAATGGCGGTTTTATTACTGATACGATGAGTACCTTGCTAAAAAGTTTTATCTGCGCGATTACTATTGTTGTTTTCTTCTATTCCTATGAGTATTTAAAAGAAAATGAATTATTAAAAGGCGAATATTTTGTACTTGGATTATTTGCTGTGTTGGGCATGATGGTTATGACCTCTGCCTATCATTTACTTTCAATCTACCTTGGCCTTGAATTACTTTCACTCTCATTATATGCGATGGTCGCAATGCAACGTAGGTCAACATTTGCGACAGAGGCTGCAATTAAATATTTTGTGTTGGGCGCATTAGCTTCAGGTATGTTGTTGTATGGTATCTCTATGATTTATGGCCTGACGGGTTCACTACAATTTAATGATATTGTAGATACAATCAATGCTGGCGATATTGATAGGGCATATCTTGTCTATGGAATGATTTTTTTAATTGTTGGCATCTCCTTTAAGTTGGGCGCCGCGCCTTTTCATATGTGGGTTCCCGATGTTTACCAAGGCGCCCCAACTTCGGTTACCCTATTTATCAGTAGTGCACCAAAGCTTGCTGCTTTTGCTATGGCGGTGCGTGTATTGGTTGATGGGCTTTTGCCTCTTATTGAAGATTGGCAATCGATTTTGAGTTTATTGGCAATTTTATCAATGGCGGTTGGCAATATTATTGCAATCGCACAAACAAACATTAAACGCATGCTGGCATATTCTACTATTGCGCATATTGGTTATTTATTTCTTGGGCTCATTGCAGGAACAGCTTCAGGTTTTGCTGGCTCAATGTTTTACATAATCAGCTATGCTTTGATGAGTTTGGGTACATTTGGCATGATAATTCTATTAGGGCGTTATGATTTAGAAGCGGATCGACTAGATGACTTCAAAGGTTTGTCGATACGTAATAGCTGGTTTGCTTTCATTATGTTATTTCTGATGTTTTCAATGGCAGGTGTGCCGCCATTTCTTGGTTTTTGGTCAAAATGGTTTGTATTAAAGGAACTGATTGCATCGGGGTTTGTTGAGTTGGCAGTAATCGCCGTTATTTTTTCAATTATTGGTGTTTATTATTATCTCCGAATCGTCAAACTCATGTATTTTGACGAACCCGAGACCATGAGTGCTATTAAAGCGTCTCAACAAATGAGAGCTGTATTAACAGTTAACGGTCTACTAATATTACTTATTGGTCTTGCACCCGATTCATTAATGCATATTTGTCTATCTGCATTTTCCGGCTTGTAAATAACCTTTTATTAGACAATTTATTTTACTGATGCTGTTGAATTAGCTAGTAGCTGTCCTACCTCAATAGGGTGATCATTTTTAATATCAGGTAACCATGACAATTTATCTTTCTGGAATAAAAGAATTACCGTTGATCCCATATTAAACTGACCAAATTCCTCGCCTTGATTTAAATCAATAAACTTTTCAGTATATTCAGTAACTCTGAGAGTACGTTTTTCACTCGGTGTAATTTCACCTAACCAAACCGTTTCCATACTCCCAACAAGTACTGCACCAACCATGATTTGCGCCATCATTCCATGACGTGTTTCGAAAATACTAATGAAACGTTCATTGCGGGAAAATAATTGATCAACATTTTCAACACCTATTCTATTTACTGGAAATAAATTACCTGGCACATAAATTGATTTTATTAATCGACCGGTGACTGGCATATGAATACGATGATAGTCACGTGGTGACAAATAGAGTGTTGCAAAGCAGCCATTTAAAAATTTATCAGCAAGATCTGTATCACCACCTAAAAGCTTCTCTAAAGTATAATTTTTATTTTTAGCCTGAAGTAATTTATATTTACTGATATACCCCATTTGGCTAATAGACCCATCAACAGGAGAAAGAATATAATCATCATCGATTACCATCTTTCGCGCATCTTTTTTAAGTTTTCTTGTAAAAAAAGCATTAAAAGATTTGTAATCATGAGGATTTTCTTTTTCAGCTATACTCATATCTACATGAAAAGCCTTAATAAATAGTTTAATTAAGGCATTTTTAAAAGGTTTGAATTCTACACGAGCAAGAAAATGCATAAGTTTTGATAATGTATGCTGAGGTAGACAGTGAAGTATTGCAATCTTCAGGTGTTTTAGCATGTAATAGAGTCTCGAGATTTTATAGTTTTTATTAAATTATAATGTTAATGCGTCATGTCTTTTCGTTTTCTAATAGTAGCTGTCACTGGTATTTGTGTTCCATCTAAAAAGCTAAACGTAAATATTGGGGTATCATGCGTATTCAGTGGTATTTTAGGATTAAATAACATTAAATGAAAATCACCAGGCGATAGTTTAATAGTTGATTTTGATGGTATTTCTAACATGCTATGTCTCTCCATACTTGCGATGTCGTTTTTTATGATGCTGCGGTGAATTTCTATTGAAGAAAATAACGGACACGAAACTGAATTCAAGGTCATCAGTCTTTTAGAATTATTTTTTAATACCACATATGCAACTAAAACAGTTGCAGTTGGTGGAGCTTCATTTATCCATAAATCATAAATATGAATTTTTTGACTATTTTCTGCTAAAACAATATTTATATTTAAAAATAAAAGTAGAAAAAAAAATATGGCATTAACCTTTTTCATCAACAAACCTTTTTATATTTTTAAATTGATCAATTATTTTTTCTAATTGATGAGGAGGCGATAATTTTGCAATCAAACGCATTTTTGGATCTATTACAAAAATAGACGCAGAGTGATCTACCAAATAATTATCTTTTTCTTTATTAGAAAAGTATGCAATACCAATTTGTCTTACTAAACTATTTTTATTTTCTGGTTCACCATTTAGCCCAATAAAATTTTTATCAAAAAAATTCACATAACTTGATAATTTTTCCTTAGTATCACGTTCTGGGTCAACAGTGACAAATATAGTCTGAATATCGTCAAACTCTGTTGTTAAATTTCGGTAAACATCAACCATTACAGACATTGTAATAGGGCAAATGTCTGGGCAGTTTGTGTATCCAAAAAATATAAATGACCATTTACCATTTATTTGTTTTGAACCAAAAATATTACCATTGTGATCTTCGCTGCTAAAATCTTTTATTTGTTTTGGATTTGGCCAAAATAAGCCTTGAGAGACTTCACTCCTTTCTTGTCGATTTTGAGATTGTTTTAGGGAAATATAAAACCCAGCCCCTGTTGCTAAAACCACAAGAAAGGCCATTGCTGGAATCAAGAATTTACTATTACTAAGTTTTGTAAGCATTTTGTGATTATACTAAAGAACACTAACTATTGCCGACGAACCCATTTTTTTTCTATATAATAACATCGAAAATTCATCAAATTTCTGATTATTCAAATAATATAAAATCAATGATTTACATCGATAAAATTGAGGTCATTTACAAATAAAAAATGGATATCTTAAGCTCATTTAATTATTGGGCAGTTATTATTTTAATGATGATAGGATTTTATATCATTATTGCAAATAATAACCTCGTAAAAAAGATTATTGGCATCAATATATTTCAGACTTCAATTTTTATTATGTTTATCTCCATGGGTAAAGTTATTGATGGCACAGCACCGATATTGTCTGAATCAGCTACGTTATATTCTAGCCCATTACCCCATGTATTGATACTGACAGCAATCGTTGTCGGCATTTCAACAACAGCTTTAGCATTGGCTATTATTATTCGAATTCATACTGCATTCGGTACGATTGAAGATGATAAAATTCAACAGGAGATCAAGTGATTACTTCGCAGTTACCCGCGTTACAAGTTATTCTGCCACTAGCTGCTGCTCCACTTTGCGTGATTCTTCATCACCGCACTTTAGCATGGGTAATAGCATTACTTGTCAGTATTTTTTCATTTTGTATTTCATGTGCATTATTCAATCAGGTACTAAGTGAGAATACGATTACTTATGCTATGGGTGGATGGGTTGCGCCTTGGGGTATCGAATACTATATAGATAAGCTTACTGCTTACATGTTATTGATCATCAATGGTGTTGCTGTTCTCGTTTTACTTGGGGCACGTAGGAGTATTGAAAACGAAATAGCATCGGATCGCATATATTTATTTTATACTACTTTTTTACTAAATCTTACTGGCTTATTAGGTGTAATAACTACTGGTGATGCTTTCAATCTTTTTGTTTTTATTGAAATTGCATCACTATCATCCTACGCCATGATTAGTCTTGGCAAAGATAAGCGTAGTTTATATGCTGCATTTAAGTATCTAATCTTTGGCACTATTGGCGCGAGTTTTATATTGATTTCTGTTGGACTTCTTTATGTTGTTACTGGCACGTTAAATATAGTCGATTTATCCGAAAAGTTACTAATTGCTGATAATAGAGCAACAATAACAACTGCATTTGTATTTTTTGTTGTTGGAATAGGCATAAAAGCAGCAATATTTCCTCTACATTTGTGGCTACCAGATGCTTATACCTATTCACCATCAATAGTTTCTACATTTTTAGCTGGAACAACGACAAAAGTTTTTATTTATGTATTAATAAGATTCGTTTATTCATTATTTGGATATGAATTTAGTTTCTTTGTTGAATCATTTCACTATGTATTAATGGTTTCTGCCTGTGCTGCAATACTTTATGGGTCATACTTAGCAATTAAACAAGACAGTTTAAAGCGTACATTAGCGTATTCAAGTATTGCGCAAATTGGTTATATGTTTTTAGGCATTTCGCTAATAACCGAGCTTGGACTCATGTCAAGTCTAATACATATTTTCAACCATGCCTTCATAAAGGTCGGTTTATTCTTAGCAGTGACTGCAATTATTTATTCTTATAATACTGATTCAATAGAAAAGATAGCAGGGCTCGCTAAAACATCACCATTCGTTTTTTTGCTATTTATAATTTCGGGATTAAGCCTCATCGGAGTACCATTAACATCGGGTTTTATCAGTAAGTGGTATTTGATTAAAGCTTCACTTGAAGCTGATTACTGGATTCTCGTTTTTATCATTGTTATTTCATCTGTATTGGCGATTATCTATATAGGACGCATTATTGAGGCCGCTTATTTTAAAGTTTCCGACAAGCAGACTGCCACAGTTGATTTAGATAAAAAAATACCTTACTTATTATTCGTATCATTAGTATTTATTAGTTGTATTAATATTTACTTTGGAATAGAGACAACACTTAATGTTGATATGGCTTCTCAAATTGCAAATGAATTAATAAACAAATAGTTAAATAAAATATGAATAGTCAGTTACTTATATCAGCCTCATTATTATTACCAATTCTCGGTATTTTATTTATTTCACTAGCAAGAAAAAACGCAAATCTAAGAGAAATTTCTACATTAATTGTATCAATGGCATTGATCTATGTCGTTTATTCGCTTTTGCCTGATGTTTTAAATGGTATATATCCTGAATTATATTTATTTGATGTAACTTCTAACTTAGTAATCCATTTTCAAGTTGAACCACTCGGTATGGTGTTCGCTTGTGTGGCTTCTTTTTTGTGGCTCATTAACTCTATATATTCAATTGGCTATATGCGTGCTAATAAGTATAAAAATCAAACACGATTTTATATTTATTTTGCTTTAGCAATAGCGAGCACTATTGGTATAGCTTTTTCGGCAAACCTGTTTACTTTATTTATTTTTTATGAATTTCTTACACTATCAACTTATCCATTAGTTACGCATAAAGAAACTGAAGAGGTAAAACGATCTGGACGCGTTTATCTTGGTATTTTGCTTGCTACATCAATATGTTTATTTTTGCCGGCAATTATCTGGACTTACCAGCTTACTGGATCAATTCATTTTACACCAGGTGGCGTATTTGATAAGTATGAAGATCCAGTAATTATACTTTGTTTATTACTTATTTTTGTTTATGGCATAGGTAAGGCTGCGCTTATGCCTGTTCATCGATGGCTTCCCTCTGCAATGGTAGCGCCGACACCAGTTAGCGCATTACTACATGCCGTTGCTGTTGTTAAAGCAGGTGTTTTTAGCGTAGTTAAAATTATTATTTATATATTTAGTCCGTCACTACTATCTAACACTATAGATGTAAATGTATTGCTTTATCTCTCTGGCGCAACAATTCTTGTAGCTTCTATTATTGCATTACGCTCTGATAATCTAAAACGAAGATTAGCATACTCAACAATTAGTCAGTTGTCTTATGTGATACTCGCAACAGCTTTATTAGTGCCTATTTCTATTATGGGGGCAGTGTTGCATATAGTCGCCCATGCTTTTGGTAAAATTACATTATTTTTTGCTGCGGGTGCCATTTATACGACGACTAAGAAAACAAAGGTGAGTCAGTTAAATGGCATTGGAAAATCTATGCCTTGGACGATGCTAGCATTTGCTATTGGCAGTTTATCTATGATTGGGATACCACCTACAGCGGGTTTTTTAAGTAAATGGTTTATTTTACAGGGAGCACTTGATATTGAGGCATGGTTTGCAGTTTCGATAATTGTCATTAGCACATTATTGAATGCTGCCTATTTTTTACCTATTGTCTATGTTGCATTTTTTAGAAATTCTGAAATACAGAGAGATCGTGTGTATCATGAAGCTCCATTTCCGATTGTATTCACAGTTTTTAGCACAGCATGCATAACTATTATTTTATTTTTCTTTCCAGATATACCTCTACAACTTGCTAAGTTATTGATAGGGGAAAATATATGAAAAAAAATTGGTTCTACAGAAAAAAGACAATTAAAAAGCTTATCGTTTTTTCATTAATTATTTTAGGCTTATTAATTTTCATAGAATTTTTTATTATATTGCATCCTCATTTTGATGTTGAAAGAATATTTGGATTTCATGCGATTTTTGGTTTCTTATCCTGTGTTGCACTAATTATTTTTGCAAAACTTTTGGGTTTTTTAATCAAACGCAAGGATGATTACTATGATGTGTAGTCTTTTTCATCCTGGATTATTATTAATTATTTTTGGATTACTAATTCCTTTTTTTCAAGGATTTAAAAGAACTTTATTTATTCTATCGGTACCTTGTATTTCACTATTTACTATCTGGAGCATGTCATTCGGCAATGATTGCACTTTTCAGTATCTTGATTATGAATTAATTTTAATAAACTTAGATACTTTAAGTAGACTTTTCAGTACCGTATTTGTAATTACCGTGTTTACAGTTGCTTTTTTTTGTTGCAAACAAACAAGTTCAACTGAATTATCTGCTGCATATGTATACGCCGGTGCTGCTGTATCCGTGGTATTGGCAGGAGATATGATAAGTCTTTTTGTATTTTGGGAATTGATGGCACTTGCATCAACATTGCTGATATGGTCATCAAAGAATGAAAAATCATATAAAGCTGGAATGCGTTATATTTCTATTCATCTTCTTGGTGGTGTTATTTTAATGTGTGGAATAGTTGGTTATGTCCACGAAACTCAATCAATTGCATTTACAAATATTCAGTTAAATAGCGTATCAGCTTGGTTAATTTTGTGCGGTTTTTTATTAAATGCAGGTGCACCGCCGCTTACTGCTTGGTTAGCAGATGCTTATCCAGAAGCATCCTTTAGTGGCATGGTATTTTTGAGCGCCTTTACAACAAAAACAGCTGTATATGTTCTTTTTAGGGGATTTCCTGGAACAGAATTACTAGTTTACATCGGCCTATTCATGATTTTTTACGGGATTATTTACGCATTACTCGAAAATGATATGCGTCGTATTCTTGCTTATAGCATTATTAATCAGGTTGGTTTTATGATCTGCGGTATTGGTATTGGCACAGAAATGGCATTAAACGGCACCGCTGCTCACGCATTCACTCATATTATATATAAAGCATTATTATTAATGTCAGCGGGTTCCGTGTTATATATGACTGGAAAACGAAAATGTTCTGAACTGGGCGGACTTATTCAATCAATGCCGCTTACCGCTACTTGCGGCATCATTGGCGCACTCGCGATATCTTCTTTCCCTCTAACATCTGGCTTTATTAGTAAATCAATGATTACGCAGGCATCTTCTGATGAGTACTTACTATGGGTTTGGATATTGTTACAGGCTGCATCAGCCGGTGTTTTTCTGCATGCCGGTATAAAATTTCCTTGGTTTGTTTTTTTTCAAAAAGATAGCGGACTAAGACCCTCTGATCCACCAATTAATATGCAAATAAGTATGGTCTTCTTCGCTGCAATTTGTATTGTTATTGGTATTTTTCCAAATATACTTTATGACTTATTACCTTATGATGTTAATTACCAACCATATACTATGGCTCACACGGTTACCCAATTACAGTTACTTTTATTCTCTGGTTTAGCATTTTTTGTCATGTTGCCATTAATGAAACGAACACTAACAATCAGTCTTGACTTCGATTGGTTTTATCGGCATTTGTCTCCAGTACTATCCAATATAATATTTACTTATATTGGTAAAGCGCAGGAAACTATAAATAAAGCTTCAATTACATTTATATCTAACATGTCTTTTTATGAAAAATTACAGTATAGATTATCTCTAGGTAAAGGAATTGGCTTAGTTATATTTTTCTTTGCTATTTTATTATTTTATTTTGTAGTTTTATAAATTATTAATTAATTATTCGTATTTTTCTTTATTGAACCACTCAATTGCATCTTTTAGTCCTTCTGTTGCGGGGCGAGAATGATAACCTAGCTTCGTTTTAGCTTTCTTGCTTGAGAAATACATTATTTTTTTTGACATTCTAACTCCGTCGATCGTTGCAAGGGGTTCATTACCAGTAATTTTTGATATACATTCCATAATCCATGCAACCGGTAAAATTAAATTATGCGGTAGTCGTATTTTTGGCGGTTTAATATTTTCACTATTACATATATAACTGATGATCGATTCTAATGTCATATTATCTCCACCTAATATATAACGTTCTCCAATTTCACCTTTTTCCATAGCAAGCAAGTGACCTTGTGCTACATCATCAACATGCACAATATTCAATCCAGTTTTTACATAAGCAGGCATACGATTTCGGATTGTATCAAGTATAATTTTTCCTGTTGGTGTTGGTTTAATATCACATGGACCCACTGGTGCTGCAGGATTAACTATTGTCACAGGGCATGATTTTTCATTTACTAAATCTTTAACTGCTTGTTCAGCTAAAAATTTTGAACGTTTATAAACACCAATCATATTTTCAAGCGATGAAGGTGTCATTTCATCAGCTGGGGTACCATCATTATTTGTTCCAATCGTCGCTACACTACTGGTGTATACGATTTTCTCAACACCAGCGTCTGTTGCAGCCAAAATTAAGTTTCTTGTGCCATCAATATTTGTTTTATACATATTCTCTGGATCTGGGACCCATAGGCGATAATCAGCAGCAACATGAAATACTTGTTCACACGAGTAAACGGCAGATTTTAATGATTCAGTATTTTGTAAATCACCTTTGATTATTTTTACATCATATTCTTCAATGTTACGCATATCAGCATTTTTCCTTACCAATACACGAACATCATAACCTTCATCGATAAGGAGTCTTAATACAGCAGACCCTAAAAATCCAGTTGCTCCTGTTATTAATACTTTCATTAAATTAGTTTTTTAACCTTATGTAATCTTTTATGACATAAATACAAAATATTGGCGCACCTAAAGTTGCCGTAAATAAAAAATAATAATCTAACTGAAAATATGTAATAAGAGGAAGGGTATAAAGTACATCCTCTGCCTCTATGCCACTTTTATGGGGTTGCCTTGCATTTTTTTTCCCTATATTTTTTTCAATGCTATTTCTCATAAAAAATATCGCAGCAACAGAAGATCCCGCTATCACCCCCATTAAACTGGCATATACACCTAAACTAGTTTGCATTAAACCAATACCTAATCCTAAAAATAAAAAGATATTTACCAGTGCATCAGAAATGAGGTCAAAAATATGACCTTCTGAAGTCACCTGATTTTTTAGTCTTGCTAGCTCACCATCGGCGTGATCTAGAAAGTTTGAGATGACAAAACAAAAAGCACCAGCGTTACTATATTTATATTCACCAAGTGCAAAAAAAACACCCGCTAAAATACCAAAAATTAACCGCAAGGATGTTAAATAATTAGGAGTTACAAATGTGTTACGGAGTGGATATATTAGTCGATATGCAATTTGAGCATCCCAGGGTTTATCGTCTGTTCGATTAATAAGCATACACTAATTTATTTTTAATGAATTACGCCATATCAGAAATGAAGGCAATATTATCATAGTTGCAAGCATCATGGAGAGTAAACCCAGTGACAAAAGCAGTCCCATACTCGCAGTTCCTTGGTGTGACGAGAATGCTAGATTGCCGATACTAAATATTGTGGTAAGCGTACTAACAATTACACCTCGCATCGAACTCGTCGTATATATATTAGTTTGTGAATCTTTTTCTTCATAAAATCGTTCTGTAATATGTATACCGCTATCAACCCCTATACCAAGAAGTAACGGCAAGCCAATAATATTGGCAAAATTTAATGGAATATTAAATATAATCATAAATCCAAACGTAAAAATGCTACCTACTAGCACAGAACCAAGAACAATTATGGCGTCATATTTGATCTTCATTAAAAAAAATAAAAGTAATGCAATAGAAATAAAGGCATATATGAATGCCCACTTAAAGGCATTAATTACTTCATCCCCCGCTTCAATATTTATGACAGGTGAGCCAATTATATTTTTATTATACGATTGAAGCTCATTAACAAATTTTCTCATTGAATTATTGTCATTTAGATCTTCTTTTGGCTGAATTTTTATTCTAAATATATTATTACTTACCCAACGACTACTTATTTTTTCAGGAATTTCATTAAGCATTACTTCCTTTGCATTCAATGCATCTGATAAAGTTTCTATTCTCCCCGATAAATTTTTTAGAAATTGATACTCAATATCCGTTAAAATTCTATTATTAGATTTATTCTGTAATTTAAGTAATAAACTATTTAAATTATATTTAAATAATTTCAACTCTTTGCTTAAATTATCAGATGGTAATTTTTCAACTTTACTCATCAACTCTTGCGCTGCACTAATCTTCTCATCAAAAGATATTATTTTTCCAGCTTGATCCGTAGTTAATTGACCCATTAGTAGACTTATTTCATCGATAATAATTAATTTATCTTCTTGTTGATTTGGTAGAAAGTCATGTATTGATATAGTTTTATTTACTAGTGGCAATGATTCAATTTCTTTCTTTTTTAGATCAAAATTATTATCGAACTTTGTTATTAAAATCGCTTCCCACGGTGATGTTTCACTATTTTTAAGTAAGTCTCGATAGGTCTGAACAGACTCATTACTGGGATCTTGGAGATTTAATCTATTAGCATCAAAATTTATTTTATGCACTTGAAGCGATAAAATAATGATTAGCGATAATGCTAGCAGCAAGATACTCTTTGTGTGTCTATAGGGGAGGGTAGTCAATACTTTCAAGATATTACTTTTCTCAGTTTTCCTCTTATTGTTAAATGAATGACTAGGGATATAACTCAATAATGCTGGTAATAAAGTAAATGTAAGTATTAGACTTATTATCATTCCCGTCCCTGCAATCAAACCAAGTTCCGCAACACCAAGATAATTAGTCGGAATAAATGCATAAAACCCAATTGCAGTTGTAACAGCACATAATATTAATGGCCTTGATATATGCTCTATAGTATTTTTTAGAACCTCAGAATAATTTAATGAAGAATTGACTTCTTCTTTGAATCGAAGAGCCATATGAATTGCAAAATCAATACCTAAGCCGATATATAAGACTGCAAAGGCTATAGAAATTAGGTTAAGTCTTCCAATTGCAAATGTTGCAAAAGCTGTTGTGATGATTAATCCTAATAAAAGAGTAGTCAAACACGCTAAAACTATTTTTAGAGATCCTAACCCTATAAATAATATAATTGCTACAAGAATAATTGATAATAATATTGCTTTTATATTTGCATCTGAGACACTTTTTAGTTCTTCGTAGGCAAGTACCTCGCTTCCAGTTAATCGGATATTAACTGAAGAAGTATTATATAAATTAACAATCGATCTTATATGTTGGATAGTATCTTTATTAGATAATAATTTATTTTCCTCATCATTTATTTGTAATTCTATAAATTCTCTATAATAATCNTCACTTTTATATTGTGGATTCATTAATCTTTCCCATGAGACTAGATAATCATTANTTTTAAATGCACGATTAATCTCTAGTAATAATGGGTTAATATCGATGCTTTCATTATCTTCTTTTGCATCAATTGCTTTTCCAAGCATTTGAAATAATCCACGTAAACTTTTATCTTCTAGTAATGTTCCAAGAAATGGTTGAATCCTTGCTAATCTATCTGATAGATCCTGCAATTCATCTAGNTCAAGAAATAATAAGGAAGACTGTCTGAAATAGGGNTCAATTTTTGGATAATAAATGTCTTTCAGGAATTTTTTTTCAGNTTTTAGCTTGCTATAAATATTTTTTGCTGTATCACTTGCTAAATCCGGCGATTCAGCTTCGATAACAATTAAAATATTATTTAAAAATTGGGGGAATGATTCTTCATATTTAATATCCAACTGTCGCCAGTGTAGTTTCTCTGACAGCATATCTGAGGTGCTAGTACTAAAGGCTAAATTGTTTTTAATAAAAAATAGTGAGGCTATTGCTAAACTGATGATACTAATTATTAGTACTAATCGGTTCTTTTTAACGTAAATACTCCAAGCGTTAAGAAAATTAAGAAATTTAGATGTACGATTTTTTCTCATTAAGTCTAATCCAGTTTTTTTTCACAGGTTAGTTTACCAGTGTTGATAGTTAGACTCTGAAAACATATTTTTTNTTAGGCTCACGTTCAATATCGGGGGGGTAGCTAAGGCGTTTATCAGCATAGTATTTTTTACGATTATCTCCTTCAGATATAGCATTATAGGTGACGTAAAGAACCCTACGTTTTTCATCTGTCATATTTGGCCCTGATCTATGGGGTGCGTAAGAATCAAAAAAAATAGCATCACCCGGATTAGTGGGTATTGAGACATATTTTAGCGCATTTTCTTCAAGAGGCTTCCATTGTTCTCCGATTAGACCCTTATCATGGTTTCCAGCAGCTATTTCAAGACAGCCATTTTCTATGGTTGAAGGATCAATACTTACTAGAGCAGTAATGTGTAGTTTTGCATACTCATCCCAGCCTGCTTGAACATCTTGATGTGCTTTGAAACCATCACCTCCTGGCATTTTAAAGTTTATCTTATCTTTAAAGAGTAACGCTTTTTCACCGAATAGTTGAGATACTATTTGTTGTATTTCACCGCCAATGAAAAGCTCACTAAATTTTTGGTGAAATGGCTCAATATCTTCAATACGAGATAAAATACGTTTACCAGAATCAAGCATACTTTCTTCAAAGTACATCATGTACTTATTAGGTACTTCTGGGTGATTTGCTACCTCATCCGTCCATTGGATAATNTCATTCATTCTTTCTTTATTATATAAATTATTAATTACCAAAAATCCATTTACTTTGAAATAGTCAAATTGTTTTTTACTGAGTTTCATAATAAGTGTCGAACTATTAAAAATAGATATTAGTTATAACTTAGTTAGTAATTTATAACAAGAANTTCGATAATNTNAGGGAAANTATAAAAAATTTTCCTTTTTGAGTTCAANCGAAATTTTTTTCAATGATTTCAATGCTTTTTTATAATTTTTTGCTAATAAAATAATTTTACTAATCTGTGTAGGTCGNAGTAAGCAAGATATTATAAATTTTACTATTTTAAGTCGACCAAAATTATCAACATTTTCAATTACTGCTTTAGGGAGATTCAGATTAGCATCATCAGCAANTGCACGTATGATAATAAAATCTAAATTATTAGTCTTCGCTATTTCAGCCATTGCAAAACTTTCCATATCAATAGCAAGNGCCCCTGTTTCTTTAAACAGTTTAGTTTTCTCTATTGAGGTAGCGCATATTTTTTTAGTTGATACAATATCTCCGCTTAATATTTTGCACNACGAATTATGAAAATGGTTTTCAATTTTTCGATGCCATTTATTAGATGTTTTATAACTTTTTTCTTGATTTGTTACAGCTTTAGCTAGAATTAAATCACCAGAGTTTATAGACTTGCATATACCACCAGCTACACCCCAACTAATCAGACCATTAACATTTAGTTTGATTAATTCTTTCGCTGCATGCAGAGATGATTGATACCCTATACCAGAAATACATAGAAAAATATTCTTTTCAATTTCAAAAGGTTTTAAAAAGTTTATTTTTTTTGACTGCAGGCATTTTGCCTCTGCAGGTAAGGCTGCAATAATACCAAGCTTTTTCAAGTTATTTTTCGTAAAAGATTTCTATAACGGGCAAGAGCCCAAAGTGGAAAATATTTTGAATATCCATGGTATTTTAGATAAAAAACACGCGGGAATCCTGGAGCTGTATAGGAATTATCATACCATTGACCATTCGATAATTGATTTGAAAGTAAATAGTTGATTCCTTTTTTAACAGAAGTATTCTTTACTTCTCCTNCAGCTAATAAAGCGAGTAATACCCATGCAGTTTGAAACGCAGTGCTTTTACAGGGCCGATAATGTTTTGGCGGATAGTAGCTATCATTACTTTCACCCCATCCACCATCACTATTTTGTATTTGCAACAAATATTCCACAGCTTTTTTAATGTAAGCTTGCTGACTATCTTCACCTGCGATTTCAAGTGCAGTTAATACGGACCATGTTCCATAGATATAATTCGTTCCCCAACGCCCAAACCATGAGCCATCATTCTCTTGTTCTATTTTAAGATAATCGATACCAGCTTTGATATTTTCAGTATATTTTTTTCTATTTGCTAAACTAAGTAATGCTATAGCACGTCCTGTAACATCTGCCGTTGGCGGGTCAAGTAAGGCCCCGTGGTCTGCAAATGGAATTTCATTAAGATAAAAATGAGTATTATTTATATCAAATGAACCAAATCCACCTCCCCGTGATTGCATACCAGCAACCCAAATTGCTGCGCGTTTAATGGATTCTGCATATTTATCATTGTTAGTACGCTGCATTGCCCATGCAACCATTGACGTATCATCTAAATCAGGATAATAATAATTGCTATATTGAAATGCCCAGCCTCCACCGTCTAATTCTGGTTTTTGAATACGCCAATCACCAGGCTCATTACTTAATTGTTGATCTTTTAACCAATCAAGCGCATTTTTAACTTCAATTGAAGGTTTATTATTTTCTGTTTCAATTAAAGCCTGACTAACAAGAGCAGTATCCCAGATTGGCGATAGAGATGGTTGACAATATATTGTATTGTTACGCTCTGTTAATAAATTATCTATTGCTTGCCGGGCCATTTTTCGTGTCGGATGATCTTTTGGGTAACCTAATACTACTAGCGATTCATAAACATTAACCATTGCTGGAAAAATACCACCAATACCATGCTNATCATTCATGCGATCTAAGAACCATTGCTCACATTTACGTATAGAATACCGACGAACAAATTCAGGCACTAATTTTTCAACTAACTGCCCGATATGATCAAGCCATAAAAAAATACGTTTTAATTTTGTGGTTACTTTAAAGTAATTTAATTCATCTTCTGGAGGGGTGATAAAGAGCTCTCTTATATCTATACCACGCTGATTGACAGCAGTTGGTTTTAAAGTACACAAAATAAATAGTGGTACCATAACAGTTCGAGACCAATACGAGACTCTATCAATATGGAACGGAAACCATTTTGGTAAAAGTATAACCTCTGCTGGAATAAATGGGGTAGCTCTCCATGGTACCTGACCAAATAGTGCCATTGTAATACGGGTAAAAACATTACAGTGCGCCGCACCACCATGATTTAATATCATTGTTTTTGCGCGAATCATATGTTCTTCGTGCTGATCATCTCCGACTAATTTCAGTGCAAAGTAAGTTTTAACTGAACAGCTTAAATCGAAGTTACCATCTGTATAAAGTGACCAACCACCTTCTTCATTTTGTTGATCACGTAAGTATGCCGCTATTTTTTCTTCAGTTTTGTTATTAATTTCACCAGAAAAATGATTCATCAAAATATATTCAGCAGGAATTGTACAATCAGCTTCAAGTTCNTAAACCCAGTGCCCATCTTTTTCTTGTTCTTTTAGAATTTTATTCTTTGCTGATTCGATTGCATTATCTAAATTTAGTACTAATTTTTTAGATAGAGGATCAGTATTAAACTGATTGATTAGGTTCTCATTTTGAGTTTCTAGCGTCATTATTTATTGTACTCGAAAAGTATTTATATTAGTACATAGATTCATACCCAAGACTCAACATTTAAAGACTCTCACGGGAAATTTTCCTAGGCAAATTGCGTCCACTGAGCTTAAAAAGATATCTTAATANTGTATTATTNGTAACAAAAAAACTAGTTATCAATATAGTTAGTCTAACGTCAACACGACTAATTTTTACTTGTTTTCCTTCAGTAAAGCCTGGGTTTTTTTTAATTTTATTTAATGTTAGTACTGCCATCCCAATCGCCCATAGACAAAATTTACGCAACCCCTTTTCTTTTTTTGGNATAAGTAATGTGTAATNTAATGCATTTTTTAAATGAGTATAAGCAATACCTAACAANTCAATCAATGCGTCATCAAAACCAGATTCATTTTTACCTGGCATTTTATTTTTTATATCTATTCCATATATTTCAAAATGTTCACGAGGTAGCCAGCANGCNCCCCTTTTATGATCATCCCAAATATCTTTCAGTATATTAGTCATTTGTAATCCTTGACCAAATGAAACNGCTAAANCCATTAGTTCATTTTGGTAANCATCAATATCTGACGAGTAATCACAAAATAGTTCAGTTAACATTTCGCCAACTACACCAGCTACGTGATAACAATACTTATTTAGATCATCTATATCCTTTAAACCATTCAATGTTTCTGAATTTTGGTACTTGGCCATACCCTCACACATAATTGAGATACATTTTTCCAGCGCTTTTTTTTGACGATTATTAAAACTATGAGTAATACGTATAATTTTTTTTGTATTAGCTATTAAGTTACGTTCAGCTTCACTTGCTGTTGTTGATAATGAATTGAATAAATCTTCGGAAAATAAATCCACATCTATATTTCTTTTTACAACACCAATAAATTGATTGGAAAACTCACTTTTTTTTGTTGCAGACATTGATTTGTCGTCTTCAATTGTGTCTGCAATACGGCAAAGAAGATAAGCATTAGATATTACAATTCTTAGTGAATTTGGTAATTCAGGGATTGTTAGTGCGAATGTTCGAGACACATGTTGCAGTATCTCACGTTGATAACTAACATCATCAAGATTTGTGTTAAAATATTCTTTCGATTTCATTAGAACTAATTTTACTCTACNCTGGGAATTCTTTTANTACATTAATATATGTATCNAAATTAGGCAAAGAGTATTTTTAAGATAAAAATTAAATATGAGCAATCAANTAAACGATTTTTCTTTTTTNTANANCAATGATCTAAATCTTACTACTGAAAAAGTTTATGTTTTTCTANTAAACCTTGATTTNTTTGACTNNACTGATTTTATTNGNCTTCTTTCGAATAATGAAGTAAAACGAGCTGACAAGATGAAGACAAAAAAGAAGAAACGNCAGTACATTATTACAAGAGGTATGANTAAAAAACTACTTTCNATTATTATCNATAAAGATCCGCATAAAATTGAGTTNTCATANAATCATCATGGAAAGCCATTNATAAATGAGAAATATNATGGTTATTCTGTNGAGTTTAANACTTCGCATTCTGGCNNATATGGATTAATAGCAATAACACTTGATAATAAAGTNGGTGTTGATATTCAAAAGATTAAGCCNGANATNGATTTTAGGGCATTATCAAATCGTTTTTTTAGTAATNATGAAAGAAATGAATTATTNAAATTAGAAAAACACGAACAACAAGAAGCTTTTTATCTNGGNTGGGTTAGAAAAGAATCATTNATTAAAGCTACGGGNATGGGTGTCGCTTACGGCCTTGATCNNTTTAGTGTGTCATTGAATAAAGAAGATAANTCTAATGTCATAATCTCAGATTATGAAAATAAGAAATGGCATTGTTATNATTTAATTGAAATTGGNAATTACAAGACAGCACTNACGACATGTAAAAATAATATAGATATCTTAATTTCACAACCATAGATATTTATATAAAGTTAATAAATATACATATTATTGACTTATTTTAATTTTGGTATAAATTTATGCTTAACTGGTATGATCTACCAACTTATTATGATACTTCATTCTCTCATGAAATGAATGACGAGTTGATTTTTCTTAAAACAATTTTTAAAAAATATTCTAATTCATCAAAGCCAAAATTACTCGAGCCTGCTTGTGGAACAGGGCGTTTAATAATACCACTTATACGCGAAGGCTATGATTGCTCAGGTTTTGATCTAAATAGAAACGCACTCTTATACCTAGAAAAAAAATTAAAAAGAAGAAAAATGTACGCAAATATTTTTTTCGATGATATGATTAAATTTAAAATACATAAAAAATATGATGGAATTTACTGTACTGTCGATACTTTCAGACATCTTTTAACAGAGAATGATGCAATTCAGCATCTAATTAATGTCAAGAATGCATTAAAAAAAAATGGTATTTATGTTCTTGGCTTACATTTAATTGCTAATGAAAAAAAAATAGATAAGGTAACTCAGTGGACAGCAAAAAGAGGAGGCTTGACTATAAGAACAATCATGTCAATGGTAAAGCTGGATAAAATTAAAAGAAGAGAAACATTAAGGGTAGAGCTAAAAATAAAAACTAATAAAATTCAGGATTCAGTGATCTCTATCTACCAGTTGAGAACATATACTTTATTACAGTTAAGAAAAATTCTAAAAAATGTTCCTGAGCTTGAGATTATTAATGTTTATGATGAATACTACGACTTATCTAATCCTATTTCACTAAATTCAGGTTCTGATTATGCAGTTTTGTTGCTACGTAAAAATTAATTGTTATCCTGTCAAAAATTTTTTAAATATTTTTTGAAGAATACCATGTGAAAATTGCAAAGGCGGGGGCACCTACTGAAGCACCAATAAGAAATGGTAAATGCCAGTTTAACCAAACTATTGGCGCAAAAAGATATAAGATATCATCAAAATCAAATCCAGCTATACCAGGATAGGCTTTTTCGTTAGCATTCTTTTTTTTCTGATCAATAATCTCAGCATATATCTCAGTGAAAATAACACCAATTGCCGCAAAAATACCCATAAATAGCGACCAGTAATCAGGTAAGCTATCTCTCAAATTAACTCCAATTGCTATAAAGAAAAGTGCTGTAATGAATGTATCTGAGTAGTAATCAAATTTATGCCCCCATTTACTCGTTTTCCCTGAGATTCTGGCAAGTTCACCATCTGCACGATCCAGGAAAGTTGAAATTAACCAGAGGATACCGCCCAAAAGATTCATTTCTACCGCAAAAGCACTGCACGCAATTAATCCCGTTATTAGACGAATCGTCGTTATATGATTTGGAGTAATTGATGTATCTACTAATGGCAGAACGAAAAATCGAGCAATTTTATGTGTCCACGAATCACCAATCATTTTATGAATTAAAACCAGAGAGTCTGATATCAAATTTTTTTATAGCTCGTTTTGTACGAGCATGTATAAGTGCTTTATATTCAGCCTCAGATTCATAGTTGTTCATTGCTATTTGATTATTATGAATATTTTTTGTAGCAGGGTGCGCATAGATTTCAGTGATACCATTGGTAATATGCGGAATGATGCGCATTAGTTTTTCAATATTCATATGACCAGTATCATGAAGCCCAAAAATTATGTCATTAAAAATGATATTATTTTTTTTACATTTTTTTTTCATAAAATATGTAAATAACATAAAAAAAATCCACCGAAAATATCGTATCATAAATTCTTTCTTGTTATCGACGATTGAGTTTAATGGCGGTTCATTTGGAATCCGAATCGCAGTAAGATCGTAGTCACGCCCTATTTCAATAATTAAATTGAATATCGTCGGATGTAAATGCATATGATTATGTGCATTCACATGATCTAGTTTGAGGCCGGTTTTACTAAATGCTTCAAATTGTGCACGGATTTCTTTTTTTAATTGTTTTCTCGTTTTTATGCTAAAAAAATATTTTATACCACTATAAAACTGACTAGTTCTAAATTCACCGACGCTATTTATCAATTCTGGTATTTCTGAAGGATCTAATATTGCTTTTCCATTAGTTAATACCAGATGTAGGCCGACATTTAATTTGGGATAAATTTTCGCCTTTTCTATTGAGTGATCAACAGCGGGGCCTGTAATCATTAAGCTTGTAGTAGTGAGAATTCCTTTTGTAAAAGACTCTATTATGGCATCATTTATTGGGATGGAAGAGCCAAAATCATCACCCGTAACGATAAGTTTTTTCAGATTGCATTCTCCCGCCCAAATAGAAATTTAAAAAATTCAATTCCTTCACGGGATCTGCGTTTCATTACCTCCCAATCACTACACATCTCAAAAAATAATGTCACCATTTTTTTTGGTCTAAAATAAAAACGTTTATAGAAATCATCAACAGCTTTGAAAATTTCATTGCTTGAGAGATGAGGATAACTTAGTACTGAGTGCTGTACACCATCATTCCCGACTAAATCTTCATCGGCAACTAGCCAGCCATTTTCAATTGCCTGATTATAAAGAAGTGTTCCAGGATATGCGGCAGGTAGTGATACTTGTATAGTTTGTGGGTTTAATTCTTTTGCATATTTTATAGTTTCTTCAATTGTTTCACTTGTTTCTCCTGGAAGGCCAACTATAAATGTTCCATGAATTAGAATCCCGAGATTATGACAATCACGTGTAAATTGTTTGGCTACGTCGATACGGATACCCTTTTTTATGTTAACTAGTATATTTTGATTACCTGATTCATAGCCAACTAGCAGTAAGCGAAGCCCATTATCTTTCATAATTTTTAGAGTTTCATAAGGAACATTTGCTTTAGCATTACAAGACCAGACAATACCAAGTTTTCCAATTTCTTTAGCCAAAGCTTCAACATGTTCGATATTGTCTGTTAGCGTATCATCATCAAAAAAGAATTCCTTAATTTCAGGAAAATTGTCTCGAGCCCACGTAATTTCTGCAGTAATATTTTTAACAGATCGGGTACGATATTTATGACCAGATATTGTTTGTGGCCATAAGCAGAAAGAACAGTGAGATTTACATCCTCTACCAGTATAGAAAGACATGTATGGGTGCAACATATAACCATTGTAATAATCGGTTGTAACAAGATTATCTTTATAGATTTTTGTTACCCATGGAAGGCTATCCATATCTTCAATAATTGCACGTGGCTTATTATGAATTGGCACACCATTCTTTTTGTAAACTAACCCATCAATATTTTCTAGTGAATTTCCCTCGGCTATTTCTTTGATTGTAAAATCAAATTCATTTCCTGCAACAAAGTCAATTGCATCAGAGGCTAAAATTGAATGATCAGGATTAACAGCAACATGCGCACCACAAAAGCCAATAATTAATTTTGGATTTTTATTTTTAAATGCCTCTGCTATTTTGACATCATTAGGAAATGATGGGGTACTTGTATAGAGAACAAGAAATTCATATTCCTTTGCCATTGGCAAAATATCATCTACTGTTAGACCGCGCGCAGGAGCATCTACTAACCGACTACCTTCAACTAATGCTGCAAGTTGAGCAAGCCATGTTGGGTACCAAAATGATTTTACCTCACGAGTACATTGGTAGCGTGAACCTGCTCCGCCATCATAGCCATTATATGAAGGTGGATTAAGGAATAGTGTTTTTAGCATTGACTTATATATTTTTTTGAAAGAATTAAAAATCTTCTGATGTTACTGATTCTGTAATTTTTCCTGAATTATCCGCATTACGCAAGGCTACTGTCTGTTTTTCATGAATCAAACCTAAATGATCAACGGAAAACGTATTATTACGCCATTTAACCAAATTACCGGTGTAACTAATTACTCTAATACAAAATGATAATACATTTCTCAAAGGGATTAACCAGATTTCAGGAGCATTTTTCGAATTATTTATTTCATTAGAGCTATTATGCAAGAGTACTTGCAGCATAAATGTCAAAAGAATTGGTAAAAAACATAATATTATGATTTTTGTTTCTAGATACAGAATAAAACTTAAAATAAAACTTAATATTAAACTATCTGTTAAAAATGTTAGCGCATAACCAAGCGGCTCTACGCGCCTCAATGTTCTCGCCCAACGTAGTTCATGTAATATTAGATTTTTGAAGGAGGCTTCCTCTACTATATTTTCAACAACATAATCTGAAAGACATATTTCATATCCGAGATTAGAAATTAATTTTCCCAGTATATAATCATCCGCAAGGTGATTCGATAATGATTCAAAGCCACCAATTTTATTTAATATATTACGCTTAACAATCATTGTTGCGCCAAAACAAAATTGTATCGGTTGAAGTAAACGCGAAATTAACACTGATGGAAAAAACCAACTATTGATAAACATTGCATTAAGTTTTGAGGTAACTTTATTTTTGGATACACCACTGTATAGGCAGGTTACAGCACCTATTTTTGTATCACTAAATGGATGCATTACCTCAGACAGATAGTTTTTAGAAACACGCATATCACTATCTGCAATAAGAATATATTCATATTTTATATTGCTATTCATATTGATTAAATTTGAAACTTTGTGGTTTGTTCCATGAAGATCAGTATTCACAATAAAGCTGACATCATTATTACTAAATTCCTTTGTAATTTTTTTTACAACGGGAAGAGCTGGATCATTTTTATCTTGTAATCCGAATATAACTTGATATTTTGGATAATCTTGTTGGCAAAAGCTACGAAGACAGTTAGTCATATCAGGATCGAGCCCGTATATTGGTTTTAAAATTGTTACTGGTGGAAAAAAATTTTCTGGCTTAACTTTTTTAGTTTTTTTGTATTTGAATATTTCTATAGTTA
The DNA here is from genome assembly GCA_002721165.1 of Legionellales bacterium. Lineage (GTDB taxonomy): Bacteria > Pseudomonadota > Gammaproteobacteria > Eutrophobiales > Eutrophobiaceae > UBA11869. The sequence goes on from PBJS01000012.1 coordinate 33,204, forward strand.
CTAAAGAGAAAACAAGGTATCCGATAGAAAAAACCCATAAAGATACAGTTACTATTAAAGTTATATTAAGAAAATCAATCTGCATTTATCAGCCTTAATTTCTACTTCAAAAAAGCCCCTTGAGGGAAATCCAAAAAAAATAATGGATGAAAGAGTATATTTACTTATCTTGCGTTTACACACAAAAAATTGTGGTTTACTTTTTTTGCTGTGCAAAAATATCTATTTTCGTAATATATTGATTTAATGAGATTAATGCAAACATATACAATGATTTTAGTTATGTAATATCGATGCTAACCAATTTTTTCGTCTTTTTTACGATAATATTTTATCTCGATGTATTGCCAGTACAGTAATCCAGGAAGATCAACTATTAATTCTCTAATTCGGGTTGCTAATGATAGTGCAAGTGAAAATTCAGGTGTTAAGCCTATTAAAACACCCAGCATAAGGTAACCTCCTTCTTGAATACCGTATCCATTTGGAATAATAAAGGCAATATCTGTAATGATTGATGTAAGACTTTTTAGCATTAATGCCTCAATTATGCTTATTTGGTATCCAAGTAAATAGCATCCAAGCCAAACTTCAGAAGTTTGCAAGATAAGACCCAACGTTCGCCAAAAAATAGAGATAGTAAATCGTTTTTTGTTGCTGTAGATTTCGTTTACAAATTTATCAACATCACTTGCTTTTAATTTAATTTCTCCCCAGTTGTCAGAGGTGTTGAATTTACCAACCATGCCTGCGACTAAACTAAATATTCCAGCCTTTTGGAAAAAGATAAATATAGTAATTCCGAGACCAAGTAGTAGGGTACCTAGCATCAACAACATTGCTAATTTATTATCAACTGCAAGATAAATTAATAGCGCAACACCAATGATTGCCCAAGGGATAAGTGCGAGTGCTTGTACAGTTTTATCTACAAGAACGGATGCACTAACATTTGTAGCAGGTTTCCCCCAAAGTATTAGTAGGCGGGCCTTTGCGATTTCACCGCCTATCGTTGCAACTGGTAATAAAGTATTAATTGCTCGACCAATCCATAATGCTAAGAATAATTCTTTAAATGGTGGAATAATTTTGTTTGGGAAAAGGTAATGCCAAGAAATTACAGCAATAATTAGACTAGGTAACCATACGATTGGTAACAAAAGTAGCGAGAAACCTGATTTGAATAATAACTCAAATATTTGATTAAAACCTTGCGTAACAATAAGCAAGGTCAATATAAAAAGCCCAACTAGTAAACCTACATAAGAAAGTATTCGAATCATAATTTTTTTAAAACTAAAGAAATAACGATAAAATTATAAGTTTTATTTTTCTCGATAAATATTAGAATAGCAAGTAGAGCTATATGATACTAGGCAATTTAAAACTATTTACTAAATGTTATTATGATTCAAAAATTAAAAAAGCCATTGATACAACTGTTTCCATTGGTTCGACATTTGTCGTCTTTATTAACTCCTTTTTTATTAAAAGTATTAATTACCCCAAACCAAATAACGTCATTATCATTAATATTTGGCTTACTCTCAGCAATTTTTTTCAGTTTAGGAGAATACAATGCAGGCGTAATCGGCGCTCTTTTTTTAATAGTGAGTTATACATTAGATAATTGTGATGGTGAAGTAGCACGAATAAAAAACATGTCTTCTGATTTTGGTGCGAAATTTGATGATATGGTGGATTGGATTGTTGATGCGAGTTTTTTTATTGCATTGGGTTATGGAACAAGCCAGTCAAATAGTCAAATTTTTTGGCTTTGGTTAGGTATTATTGCAGCATCAGGTGCTTTTATTGACTACATTATTGATTTGTTCTATCACGCTAAAAACAAAAAGAAGAAAGATGCAGGTACAAGAGAAGAGCAAGCTATTCAGCACAAACAACCAAAAAGTAAAGTAGATTGGTTAATTTTTATATTCCATAAATTGAGCCGTGCTGATTTTTGTTTTATTGTGTTAGTATTGGCACTGTTTGAATTTACTTATTTGTTATTACCATTTGCTGCGATCGGCGCTCAAATATATTGGATAACGGATTTGTTCGAGCGGGCTAGAGGTTATCATTTATAGTTAGACTTTATGTAATATTCTATGAGTCAAAAAATAATAAAATATTTTACAAAAATTAAGTGGATAATTGGTTTTCTGCTTTTATCAATCATACCGGTTCACGCTGAAGATGATTATCAGTTTTATTTCTCTAGTGCTTTTAATATAGGTCTTTCAGATGTTGAGGATATTAAAAATACTGCACCAATTAACGGCAACATTAGGACAGTTAAGGATGATGATGTAACCGGTGGGTTTTCCGGCGCAGTTGGTTACAAATGGCAACAATTTAGGCTTGAGGCAGAATATTTGTGGCGTTACCGCCTCGATTTTGGTGGTCATTTTGAGGTAGATAGAACAGACAGTACAAACTTTGGAACCAATGTTCAGACACAAAGTATAATGTTGAATGCATTTTGGGATTTTGAGAATCAAACAAAATTTACACCATATATAGGCGGAGGAGTTGGCTGGACTGAGCACGACGCTGAAATCACAAGAGGAAATCTTGTCACGAATACGAGTACTCGTTTAGACACAACGAACGACAATATTGTTTGGGCTTTAACGATTGGGACTACCTATTCATTAGGTAATAATTGGAGCGCAGTAATTAGTTACAGTTATGTTGATTTGGGTGACTTGGAACTCGGTCCCTTTACAGATGGTGGAAAGGTTGATGCGGAATATATTTCTCAGGATGTGGCTTTAGGATTGGTTTATCATTTTTAAAAAAGTTTTTTATTAGTGGTGTCTGTTTATTGAGAATTTTGCTAACGAAAATAGTACATCCAAATATTTCGATGGGGGTAACTCTCTCAAGGCATTTATAGCCAATTCTGATTCTTGATTCGCAATTTTTTCCGTATAAGTGATCGCACCTGTCGAATCTATTGCATTTTTAATTTGTTGAATATTTTGAAGCCCCCCGTTTGCAATTGATTCGCGTATTATTTTTGTTTGATTTTTATCGCCATTCCACATGGCGTATAGTAATGGAAGTGTTGGGTTACCCTGGGATAAGTCTTTCCCAATATTTTTCCCTAGCTCATTTTCTGAAGAACTATAATCGAGCACATCATCGACTAACTGAAACGCTGTTCCAAGATGACGGCCGTATGTTGCCATTGCTTTTTCTTCATTTTTTGTCTTTTTTGATATGACTGCTCCTAACTGAGCAGCAGCCTCAAATAATTTTGCGGTTTTGTTGCGAATTACACTGAGATAATCACTTTCACTTATTTCTGATCTGTTACGATTGATTAATTGTTGAACTTCTCCTTCAGCAATGCTATTTGTTGCCTCAGAAAGAATCTCCATGATTCGAAGAGAGTCGACATCAACCATCATTTGAAAAGCTCGTGAGTACACAAAATCTCCAACCAAAACGCTTGCCTCATTCCCCCAACGTTGATTTGCGGTTTTTTGCCCTCTCCTTAATATAGATGCATCAACAACATCATCATGTAATAGAGTCGCAGTGTGAATAAGCTCAATAATCGCCGCTAAATTGATGTGTTGGTCGCCCTGATAGGAGAATATTTTAGAACTCAGTATAACCAGCGCAGGACGAAGTCTTTTACCGCCAGAATTTATAATATATTGTCCTAGTTGATTAATTAGCGGAACATCAGATGAAAGGCTTGTTTCTATTAATTGATTGACACTCAACATATCATCAGAAATAAGGGTATGTATTTGAGCGATATCAGCAGATATTACTGTTTTTGCCTTCGTGCTTTTTTGATTCACATTAATATTCAGGTATTTTTAGTTCTTATGATTTGGTCAAATTACACACAATTTTAGTCAGAATCACCTAAAATTCTCATTAATATTGGGAATTTTAGCATTCTTACCTTGTCACCACCTGTTGAATTTCTTAGAATCTGCCTCCTTTATTAAAATACATATCTGTACCAAATATCGGATATCGGAGAATGGTAATGCATGCGGTAATCAGAACTGGCGGTAAGCAGTATAAGGTGGAAAAAGGCGATACACTAAAAATTGAAAAACTCGACAAAGAAGCGGGAAAAAGCATTAAAATTAATGATGTTTTGATGGTTGTTGACGGGGAAAAAGTTACCGTTGGTACCCCTATAGTAAAAGAGGCGCATGTAAATGCAAAAATAGAAAGCCATGGCCGGGGGCCTAAAATAAAAATTATTAAGTTTCGCCGCCGCAAGCACCATCGTAAACAAATGGGGCATCGGCAGGCCTATACTGAAATCAAAATAACAAACATAGCGGTAAATTAAAGTCGGAGTTTACAAATGGCTCATAAAAAAGCGGGTGGTAGTACAAGAAATGGTCGGGATTCTCAATCAAAACGTCTTGGCGTTAAAAAATTTGGTGGTGAAATTGTGAAGGCAGGCAATATTATTGTTCGCCAAAGAGGGACTAAATGGCATGCCGGAACAAATGTTGGTTTAGGACATGATCATACATTATTTGCTATTGCGGAAGGAAAGGTTGAGTTCAACCAAAGGGGGCCGAAGAAACGAACATTTGTTGATGTGGTTGTGGGTTAGGTATCTCGAAAACATATGAAAAAACCCCCGCCAATAGCGGGGTTTTTTGTTTTTACTAGAGTAAATTTTTTTATCTAATAATAGGATTATTTTTTTATGAAGTTTGTTGATCAAGCGACAATAAGGGTTGAGGCTGGAAAAGGCGGTGATGGCTGTCTGAGTTTTCGTCGTGAGAAATTTATTGCAAAAGGAGGTCCAGACGGTGGAGATGGTGGTGATGGTGGAAGCATATTTTTACTTGTTGATGAGGGATTAAATACACTTGTTGATTTTCGTCATAAACGTTTATTTCGAGCAAAAAATGGCCAAACAGGAATGGGGCGCGATCGTTTTGGTAAAAAAGCAGATGATTTATATATAAAAGTACCTGTTGGAACGCTTGTTTATGACGAAGATACAGACGAATTAATTGGTGATTTATTATCCAAAAATGAAAAACTTTTGGTAGCTCAGGGTGGTTTGCATGGATCGGGAAATGCTAGATTTAAAAGCAGCATTAATCGGAGTCCGAGAAAAATAACTAAAGGAAAATCTGGAGAAGTTCGAAATCTAAAATTAGAACTCCAGGTATTGGCCGACGTAGGTTTGCTTGGGATGCCAAATACAGGTAAATCCAGTTTTTTAAGGGCTGTTTCAGAGGCTACGCCTAAAATTGGGGATTATCCTTTTACAACAATTTATCCAAATCTTGGTGTCGTAAAGGTAGCCAATGAGGATAGTTTTGTGATTGCTGATATTCCTGGTCTAATCGAAGGAGCTGCAAATGGTGTAGGTCTAGGCACTGAATTTTTAAAACATTTAGGTAGAACGAACCTATTATTACATCTTGTTGATATATGTCAGGATAAAGAAGACGTGTACGAAGACATAAAAAAAATAGAAGTAGAATTAACACGGTATAATAAGGACCTTTCATGCAAGGAGAGGTGGTTATTATTAAACAAATCTGACTTACTACCAAATGAACTTATTGAGGAATTGAAGTTATATTTACTTAGTAAATTAGAGGATAGAATAAAGATTTTTACAATATCAGCTTTAACTGGATCAGGGTGTCAGGAATTAATTTATCAAACATATAATTGGATATTAGAGCAGAAAAAGAAGTGAATACAGAAAGAGAGAAAATTATAAAAACTCAACGTTGGGTGATTAAAATCGGTAGCGCTTTGATTACAGATAACGGCTGTGGATTAAAACACAATATACTTGATAGTTGGGTTAACCAAATTTCAATACTTAGTGATCGTGGGATTGAAATTGTCATTGTGTCCTCAGGGGCTGTTGCCGAAGGTTTAACAAGATTAGGGTGGAAGAATAGGCCGAATGTTGTATATAAGTTACAGGCCGCCGCTGCAGTTGGTCAAATGGGATTAATTCAGGCGTATGAAGTTTGTTTTCAAAAGTACAATAAACATACTGCACAAGTATTATTAACTCACGATGATATTGCTAATAGGACTCGCTATCTCAATGCGCGAACAAGTCTAAATACTTTACTCGAGCTTGGTGTTATCCCGATTGTGAATGAAAATGATACTGTAGCGACTGATGAAATTCGATTTGGAGATAATGATACTCTAGCTGGTTTGGTAGCAAATTTAATTGATGCAGAATTACTTATTATACTAACTGATCAGGATGGGCTATATACATCCGACCCTCGTGAGAATGAATCTGCAAAATTAATTGAGCAAGCTGAGGCCGGTGATAAAAAATTAATGGACTATGCTGGTGATAGTAGTGGTCATGGGCGTGGCGGTATGCGTACAAAATTAAAAGCTGCTTCAATAGCTGCAAGATCTAATACCGAAACTATAATCGCTTCGGGTAATAATAAATCAACTTTATTGGAAATCGCAGATGGTAATTCGGTAGGTACTTTATTAACAACACCAAAAAAAACATTAAGTTCTAGAAAACAATGGTTAGCAAATCAATCTCATCTAAAGGGAACTTTTACTCTTGATTGTGGTGCGGTAGATGCTTTAAAAAAAAATGGAAAAAGTTTATTACCTATAGGAGTAAAATCTATTGTTGGTGAATTTAAACGCGGCGAAATAGTTTTATGTATAGATCAAAATGGAAAGGAAGTGGCAAGGGGTTTATCTAATTATGATTCAACAGAGGCTAGATTAATTATTGGTAAATCTAGTAAAGATATTCAAGGCCTGCTCGATTACGTTGAAGAAGATGAAATCATTCATAGAGATAATATGATTTTACTTTAAAAAACCATATTAGTTATTTATAAACCACTTTCTAAATATGGGAGCTTAAAGCGATTTTACATGATTATTTAAACGAGATTTATGTCTGGCCGCCTTATTTTTATGAATGATTCCTTTTGAAACCATCGAATCAATAACAGGGATTGCTGCTTCGAAAGCATCTTTTGCAGCTTTTTTATCTTTTGCTTCTATAGCACTAGTAACTCTTTTAATGTGTGTACGCAACATGGAACGTTGACTCGCATTGTGTAGGCGTAGTTTCACAGATTGACGCGCCCGCTTTTTTGCTGATGCAATATTTGCCACTTTTTTGCTCCTAATCTTTTAAAGGCGCGACATCATGCTGATATTAAGACAATTTGTCAATCCTTTAGTAATGGTGTGTTATGCTATTTGCTTTTAATTTATTAGGTAAATTATATAAAGAGGTGTTCAATATCTATTGGTTTATGTGTATTTTTAAAGGTAATAGAAGTGAGTTTTAAATTATTGAAATCAACACTAGTCATTAGTGTTATGACATCAATTTCTCGTATTTTCGGGCTTATTCGAGATATTGTGATAGGTGCTTTTTTCGGCCCAGGTCTTGGCGTCGATGTATTTATAGTTTCTTTTAGAATTCCAAATTTTTTACGTCGATTATTTGCAGAAGGCGGATTTTCGCAAGCTTTTGTACCCGTACTCTCAGAATATAAGGAACAGCGTAATGATGAGGATGTACAAAAACTAATAGATCAGACCTCTGCTACATTAGGACTAATTTTATTTTTTATTACGATAATTGGAGTGTTAATAAGTCCTATTCTTATAATGATCTTTGCGCCTGGTTTCTTAAATGATGCGAGCAAAAGTAATTTGGCCAGTGATTTACTCAGAATAACTTTTCCATATATATTTTTTATATCACTCACAGCATTTGCTGGGAGCATACTCAATACATATAAAAATTTTGCAATACCTGCTTTTACACCAGTTTTATTAAACATATCTCTCATTGTTTGCGCAATATGGTTAGCTCCTTTATTAGAGACCCCAATTAAGGCATTAGCTTGGGCTGTACTTATTGCTGGTTTAGTGCAATTATTTTTTCAAGCTCCTTTTCTGTTAAAAATAAATAAATTTCCTAAACCATCACTAAATCGTGATAAAGATGGAGTAAACCGTATCTTGAAGTTAATGGTTCCGATATTGTTTGCTGTATCCATTGTACAAATAAACCTACTGGTAGATACGTTAATTGCTTCATTTCTAGCCACAGGGAGTATTTCATGGTTATATTTTTCTGATCGTCTTGTTGAGTTTCCACTGGGCGTCTTCGGTATAGCTTTGGCTACAGCTGTACTTCCTAATTTATCAGAGAAACATGCTCAAGGATCATTAGAAAAATTTTCAAATACATTAGATTGGTCAATGCGGTGTGTTTGTTTAATTACCTTACCAGCGGCGTTAGGATTGGCCATGTTAGCAAGCCCCTTATTAATAACTTTGTTCCAGTACAAGGCATTTTCTCAATATGATGTATTTATGACGAGTTATAGCTTGATGGCTTATGCAATTGGATTACCTGCATTTGTATTTATCAAGGTCTTATCTGCGGGTTTCTTTTCTCGGCAAGATACAAAAACACCTGTTAAAATCGGTATAATTGCAGTAGCTACTAACTTTGTATTAAACATTATATTAGTTTTGTTATTTAATCGTATTAATTTAGGCCATGTTGGCTTGGCTTTAGCAACTTCTTTATCCGCATATCTTCAGGCATTTTTATTATTTTCGAAATTGAAAAAAATACAGGTTTATCAACCAAGAAAAAAATGGCTAGGGTTCTTCATGAAGATTATACTTGCGCTGGTTGTAATGGGTATAGTTATTATTTTTGGTGTTACTGATGCCTCGGTTTGGTTTGATTGGGGTGTTTTTAGAAGAACATCAAATCTAATATTATGGGTTTTATTGAGCATGTTAAGTTACTTTACTCTTCTTTGGTTGGTTGGATTACGTTTGAGTAGTTTTAGATCTACAGAATGATATTATAATTTACTATTTTTATTACTCACTGATGGAATTTATTTACGGATTAAATAATTTACGAAGACAACGTAAGAATTGTGCCGCAACAATCGGAAATTTTGATGGTATTCATTTAGGTCATCAGCTTATTTTAGAGCAGCTAAAGCAAACCGCAGAACGTTATAATTTAATTTCAAGTGTATTAATTTTTGAGCCACAACCAATGGAATATTTTAATCTTGATGCAGCTCCGTCTCGATTAACTCGTTTACGTGAAAAGCTGCAACAATTTTCATATTATAATATTGATCGTGTTGTATGTCTGAAATTTAATCAAAGCCTAGCTAATTTATCACCTTTAGAATTTGTTGATAATATTTTACTGCAAGGCTTAGCTGCCAAAAAAATAGTAGTAGGAGACGATTTTCGTTTTGCTAGAAACCGTGAAGGGAACTACCGCTACTTACTGGAAATCTCTAAAGAGAAGAATTTTGATGTATATACGACAGACTCTCATGTAGTTGATGGTATACGTGTTAGCAGCACACTAATTCGTAATTCACTCGCAAAAGGCGAAATAACAAAAGCAAATCACTACTTAGGCAGACCTTATACTATTAGTGGAAGAGTTGTTCATGGAGATAGCCGAGGAAAAAAGCTCGGGTTTCCCACTATTAATATAGAATTACACAGAAATTTTCCAGCAGTTAGTGGTATTTTTGCTGGTTATGTATGTGGTATTGATGACAAAAAACTTGGTGCAGTGGTTTATATTGGTTCAAGACCCGTCTATAAAGGTAAAAGAGTTATTTTGGAAGCGCATATTCTTGAGTTTGATAGAGAGCTGTATGGACGTTATATTCAGGTCGAATTAGTTAGTAAATTGCGTAATGATGGGCATATTACTAGCGAGAAAGAATTGATTGAACAGATTAAGAAGGATATTAAAGAAACACAGAGATATTTAAAAAATATAGGCAACGAGTAATTAATGAGTAACTATAAAGATACACTAAATTTACCAAATACAGCTTTTCCCATGAAAGCTAATCTTGCTATGCGTGAGCCTGAAATATTAAATAGTTGGAAAGAAAATAATTTGTACAAAAAGATAAGAGAAAAGCGTAATGGAAGTAAAAAATTTATTTTGCACGATGGGCCGCCATATGCAAACGGCGATATTCATATAGGACATGCAGTTAATAAGATCCTTAAAGATATTATTATAAAATCAAAAGGGTTTTGCGGATTTGATGCGCCATACGTTCCTGGTTGGGATTGTCATGGGTTACCAATCGAATTACAGGTTGAAAAAAAAATTGGTAAAGCTGGTGTAAAAGTTGAACCAAAAGTGTTTCGTGATGCTTGTCGTGAATTTGCATTAAAACAGGTTGATAAGCAGAAAATTGATTTTGAACGTCTTGGGGTACTGGGTGATTGGGAACATCCTTATCTCACAATGAACTATGCTACCGAAGCAAATATCATTCGAGCACTTGGTAAAATTATTACTGCGGGACATCTACATAAAGGTGTTAAGCCTGTTCATTGGTGTATCGATTGTTGTTCCGCTTTAGCAGAAGCAGAGGTAGAGTATTTTGATAAAAAGTCGCCATCAATTGATGTGCGGTTTCACGTAATCGAATATCCTCAATTACTTAATCAGTTTAATATAAATAAAAATATTGATTCTGTTTCTACTGTTATTTGGACAACAACACCTTGGACTTTACCAGCAAATCAAGCAGTCGCATTACATCCAGATAATGAATATGTAATAGTACAAGTAAAAAATGAAGCATTAATCATGTCTAGTGAATTACATGAAGTTGTCTTAGCTCGTTATGGATATAAAGATTATGAGATTTTATCAAAATTTTCCGGTTCAGAATTAGAAGGACTATCTCTAAAACACCCTTTTTACGATAGGAGTGTCCCTATTGTCATGGGCGACCATGTCACGTTTGAAACGGGAACGGGAGCTGTGCATATTGCTCCTGGACACGGTCAAGATGATTATGTTGTGGGGCAAAAGTATGATTTATCAGTCGATAATCCAGTTGCTGATAATGGCTGTTTCGTAGCTGATACAGAAATATTCTCTGGTCAGCATGTTTTTAAGGCCAACAGTTCTATAATTTCAATTTTAGAAGATAAGAATAATCTATTAAAGCAAGAAACAATAGAACACAGTTATCCTCACTGTTGGCGTCATAAGACACCGATTATTTTTCGCGCTACACCGCAATGGTTTATTAGTATGGAGAATAATAAATTAAGGGAACAAGCGTTGCATGCGATTAATCAAGTTAATTGGGAACCTTCATGGGGTAAAGAAAGGATATATGGCATGCTTGAGAATCGTCCTGATTGGTGTATTTCAAGACAGCGTACATGGGGCGTACCAATTCCTATTTTTATTCATCAAGAAACCCAAGAATTACATCCGGATACACCCACTCTTATTTTGAAAGCGGCTGATTTAGTTGAGAAAAATGGTATTAATATTTGGTTTGATTTAGATATCACTGAAATACTAGGTAAAGATTCTAAAAATTATACCAAGGTCACAGATACACTAGATGTATGGTTTGATTCTGGTGTAACTCATGACACAGTATTGCAAAATGATGAACGTTTAGAGTGTCCAGCTGATCTTTATTTAGAGGGATCTGATCAACATCGTGGTTGGTTTCAGTCTTCACTATTAACCTCATTAGCCATTAACGAAAACCAAAAACCTTATGATTGTGTAGTAACACATGGTTTTACTGTTGACGCAGATGGTATGAAGATGTCTAAGTCAAAGGGTAACGTAATTTCTCCACAGAAAGTTATGAATGTTTATGGCGCTGACGTTTTGCGTCTTTGGGTTGCTGCGACTGATTATAGAGCAGAGATGAATGTTTCAGATGAAATACTTAAAAGAGTATCAGATGCCTACAGACGTATTCGTAATACTTCTCGATATCTTTTATCAAATTTGCATGATTTTGATCCTGAGGCAAATAGCGTTAATTTTTCGGATATGCTCGATTTAGACAAATGGATTTTTGAGCATGCTCAAGATTTGCAAAAAGAAATTATTGAAGCATACAATAATTTTGAATTTCATTTAATTTATCAGCTATTACATCAATTTTGTGTGGTCGAAATGGGTGGATTTTATCTTGATATAATAAAAGACAGACAATATACAACGGGTAAAGATAGTTTAGTCAGACGTTCGGGGCAAACAGTAATGTATCATTTGATACAAATGTTAGTTAGGTGGTTAGCTCCAATAATGAGCTATACTGCTGATGAAATATGGAAATATATACCTGGAGAAAAAAACGGTTCAGTTTTTTTAGAAGATTGGTATGACATCGATATAAGCGATACAGATTCAAAGATAAGAAAAGTACGATGGGAAACTATTATTTCAGTTCGTGATGAGGCGAAAAAACAACTCGAAAAATTACGTAATGACGGAACAATAGGTTCTTCATTAGATGCTGATATTAATATTTACTGCAACAAAAATTTATTCGATGAACTTAATTCCATTGAAGATGAGTTAAAGTTCGTTTTAATTTCATCAAGCGCAAAAATTTATCCATTAGAAAAGCGCGACAACGAATCATCGCAGACTGATATACCCGATTTGTTTATCTTGGCGAAGCCGTGTGTGTCTAAAAAATGTGTACGCTGTTGGCATAGAAACGAAACTGTAGGTATTGACGCTTCGCATGAAAATTTATGTTCGCGATGTATAAAAAATATTTCAAATGATGGTGAAGTAAGATTGTATGCTTGACGTGAGGGTACCCTATGTTTAGGTGGTTAACATTGTCAGTAATAATTTTTACATTGGATCAAATAACAAAATTTTATGCAGTGCAATTGTTAACATTATATGAACAAAAGTATATTTATCATGGGCTAAACCTAACATTAATGCACAACACGGGTGCAGCATTCAGTTTTCTTAGTGATGCCGGGGGTTGGCAGCGTTGGTTTTTTATAGGTATTTCGTGCTTTGTTAGTGTCATAATTGTTGTTTGGATGTATAACGCACTAACAAAAAGCAGATGGTTATTGCTGGCATTGGCTTTTATACTTGGTGGTGCAGTGGGTAATCTATGGGATAGGCTTACTCTTGGTTATGTTATAGATTTTATTGAAGTTTATTACAATGATTTATACTGGCCAGTGTTTAATATAGCGGATTCAGCAATCACAATTGGTGCAATTATCTTAATTTTAGATACTGTATTCATTGATCGAAGAAGTAACACATTGTAGTGTAATCGGTCAGATTATTTTTATAAAAGAATTAATAAATTAGGCAATACTAGATGCAAATATTATTGGCAAATCCAAGGGGTTTTTGTGCTGGTGTCGATCGTGCTATTGAGATTGTCGAAAGAGCGCTAGAATTATTTGGGGCACCTGTTTATGTTCGACATGAGGTTGTGCATAACAAGTATGTGGTTAATTCTTTACGCCATAAAGGCGCTATTTTTGTTGAAGAACTTGATGAAGTACCTGATGATTCAACAGTTATTTTTAGCGCACATGGTGTATCGAAAGCAGTTCGTGATGTAGCAGCACGACGAGGATTACGTGTATTTGATGCGATATGCCCGCTTGTTACTAAAGTGCATATGGAAGTGGGTAAATATCAGGATGAGGAGAGAGAATGTATATTAATTGGACATGAAGGCCATCCAGAGGTTGAAGGAACAGTTGGGCAGTACCAGCCAAAAAGCGGTAAAGGAGGTATGTATATTGTTGAATCAGTCGAAGATGTGATGAAGTTGAAAGTTAAAAACCCAAATTTTTTAGCATTTGTTACCCAAACAACATTATCAATGGACGATACATCTGAAGTTATTAATGCTTTAAGGAAACGTTTTCCAAAGATAAGCGGCCCAAAAAAGAAAGATATATGTTATGCAACTCAGAATAGACAGGATGCTGTAAAAAAATTAGCAGGTAAATGTGACTTAATTTTAGTTGTAGGATCACCTAATAGTTCAAACTCTTCAAGATTAATGGAAATATCTCAAAAGGCAGGTGTCCCAGCATATCTTATTGATGATGCAAAAGAGATTAAAAACGAGTGGTTAAGCGGAAAGGAAAATATTGGTTTAACAGCAGGTGCGTCTGCTCCTGAAATTCTTGTAGAAGAAGTCATAACAAAATTAAAAAAAACAGGCGCTTCTATTGTCACGGAATCACCAGGTATTAAAGAGAGTGTTGTATTCTCTTTACCAAGAGAATTAATGAAAAAAGCTAAAGAGCTAGCGTAGAATTTTTCATGGCACAATAATAGATACCTATTTATTTTTATAACTAGAAATTTGATTTACGTCAATAAGAGAATCCTCTCAATAATTATAATTCAATAATAATATGAAATACGATTATATTGTCATCGGTGGTGGTATTATCGGTATGACAACTGCAAGAGAGATTGCAATTCGTGGCGCAAGCGTTGCAGTTTTGGATCGTCAGTTATTTGGCAATGAAGCATCCAGAGCAGCTGGTGGAATTTTGTCACCTATGCGACCTTGGATTGAGAATCGAGATTCCATTGTACTTTCTGAGCAAGCAAAAAAATTATATCCAGATTTTATTTCCGATCTTAATAATGAAACAGGTGTTGATGCAGAACTAATTAACTCTGGCTTAATTATTATCGATAAGGATCACTCTCAAGAGACTAAAAACTGGGCTTATAAAAATAAAATTCATGTGATTGAAAAAATAAATGTAAATCAAATAAAGATTAATATTCCAGAGCATTCTATTTTACTTCCAGAAGTATTTCAGATAAGACCGCCATTATTATTGGAGGCATTATATAAAAGCTTAAAAAAACTTTCTGTTAAATTATTTGAAAATTCTGAAATTTCACATATAGGTTTGAATGATAATA
>PBJS01000013.1 GCA_002721165.1 Legionellales bacterium
AAGAAACGAACATTTGTTGATGTGGTTGTGGGTTAGGTATCTCGAAAGCATATGTAAAAAAACCCCGCCAATAGCGGGGTTTTTTGTTTTTACTAGAGTAATTTTTTTTATCTAATTAATTAGGGTTATTTTTTTATGAAGTTTGTTGATCAAGCGACAATAAGGGTTGAGGCTGGAAAAGGCGGTGATGGCTGTCTGAGTTTTCGTCGTGAGAAATTTATTGCAAAAGGAGGTCCAGACGGTGGTGATGGTGGTGATGGTGGAAGCATATTTTTACTTGTTGATGAGGGATTAAATACACTTGTTGATTTTCGTCATAAACGTTTATTTCGAGCAAAAAATGGCCAAACAGGAATGGGGCGCGATCGTTTTGGTAAAAAAGCAGATGATTTATATATAAAAGTACCTGTTGGGACACTTGTTTATGACGAAGATACAGACGAATTAATTGGTGATTTATTATCCAAAAATGAAAAACTTTTGGTAGCTCGCGGTGGTTTGCATGGATCGGGAAATGCTAGATTTAAAAGCAGTATTAATCGGAGTCCGAGAAAAATAACTAAAGGAAATCTGGAGAAGTTCGAAATCTAAAATTAGAACTCCAGGTATTGGCCGACGTAGGTTTGCTTGGTATGCCAAATACAGGTAAATCCAGTTTTTTAAGGGCTGTTTCAGAGGCTACGCCTAAAATTGGGGATTATCCTTTTACAACAATTTATCCAAATCTTGGTGTCGTAAAGGTAGCCAATGAGGATAGTTTTGTGATTGCTGATATTCCTGGTCTAATCGAAGGAGCTGCAAATGGTGTAGGTCTAGGCACTGAATTTTTAAAACATTTAGGTAGAACGAACCTATTATTACATCTTGTTGATATATGTCAGGATAAAGAAGACGTGTACGAAGACATAAAAAAAATAGAAGTAGAATTAACACGGTATAATAAGGACCTTTCATGCAAGGAGAGGTGGTTATTATTAAACAAATCTGACTTACTACCAAATGAACTTATTGAGGAATTGAAGTTATATTTACTTAGTAAATTAGAGGATAGAATAAAGATTTTTACAATATCAGCTTTAACTGGATCAGGGTGTCAGGAATTAATTTATCAAACATATAATTGGATATTAGAGCAGAAAAAGAAGTGAATACAGAAAGAGAGAAAATTATAAAAACTCAACGTTGGGTGATTAAAATCGGTAGCGCTTTGATTACAGATAACGGCTGTGGATTAAAACACAATATACTTGATAGTTGGGTTAACCAAATTTCAATACTTAGTGATCGTGGGATTGAAATTGTCATTGTGTCCTCAGGGGCTGTTGCCGAAGGTTTAACAAGATTAGGGTGGAAGAATAGGCCGAATGTTGTATATAAGTTACAGGCCGCCGCTGCAGTTGGTCAAATGGGATTAATTCAGGCGTATGAAGTTTGTTTTCAAAAGTACAATAAACATACTGCACAAGTATTATTAACTCACGATGATATTGCTAATAGGACTCGCTATCTCAATGCGCGAACAAGTCTAAATACTTTACTCGAGCTTGGTGTTATCCCGAGTGTGAATGAAAATGATACTGTAGCGACTGATGAAATTCGATTTGGAGATAATGATACTCTAGCTGGTTTGGTAGCAAATTTAATTGATGCAGAATTACTTATATTATTAACTGATCAGGATGGACTATATACATCCGATCCCCGTGAAAATGAATCTGCAAAATTAATTGAGCAAGCTGAGGCTGATGATAAAAAATTAATGGACTATGCTGGTGATAGTAGTAGTCATGGTCGTGGCGGTATGCGTACAAAATTAAAAGCTGCTTCAATAGCTGCTAGATCTAATACCGAAACTATAATCGCTTCGGGTAATAATAAATCAACTTTATTGGAAATCGCAGATGGTAATTCGGTAGGTACTTTATTAACAACACCAAAAAAAACATTAAGTTCTAGAAAACAATGGTTAGCAAATCAATCTCATCTAAAGGGAACTTTTACTCTTGATTGTGGTGCGGTAGATGCTTTAAAAAAAAATGGAAAAAGTTTATTACCTATAGGAGTAAAATCTATTGTTGGTGAATTTAAACGCGGCGAAATAGTTTTATGTATAGATCAAAATGGAAAGGAAGTGGCAAGGGGTTTATCTAATTATGATTCAACAGAGGCTAGATTAATTATTGGTAAATCTAGTAAAGATATTCAAGGCCTGCTCGATTACGTTGAAGAAGATGAAATCATTCATAGAGATAATATGATTTTACTTTAAAAAACCATATTAGTTATTTATAAACCACTTTCTAAATATGGGAGCTTAAAGCGATTTTACATGATTATTTAAACGAGATTTATGTCTGGCCGCTTTATTTTTATGAATGATTCCTTTTGAAACCATCGAATCAATAACAGGGATTGCTGCTTCGAAAGCATCCTTTGCAGCTTTTTTATCTTTTGCTTCTATAGCACTAGTAACTCTTTTAATGTGTGTACGCAACATGGAACGTTGACTCGCATTGTGTAGGCGTAGTTTCACAGATTGACGCGCCCGCTTTTTTGCTGATGCAATATTTGCCACTTTTTTGCTCCTAATCTTTTAAAGGCGCGACATCATGCTGATATTAAGACAATTTGTCAATCCTTTAGTAATGGTGTGTTATGCTATTTGCTTTTAATTTATTAGGTAAATTATATAAAGAGGTGTTCAATATCTATTGGTTTATGTGTATTTTTAAAGGTAATAGAAGTGAGTTTTAAATTATTGAAATCAACACTAGTCATTAGTGTTATGACATCAATTTCTCGTATTTTCGGGCTTATTCGAGATATTGTGATAGGTGCTTTTTTCGGCCCAGGTCTTGGCGTCGATGTATTTATAGTTTCTTTTAGAATTCCAAATTTTTTACGTCGATTATTTGCAGAAGGCGGATTTTCGCAAGCTTTTGTACCCGTACTCTCAGAATATAAGGAACAGCGTAATGATGAGGATGTACAAAAACTAATAGATCAGACCTCTGCTACATTAGGACTAATTTTATTTTTTATTACGATAATTGGAGTGTTAATAAGTCCTATTCTTATAATGATCTTTGCGCCTGGTTTCTTAAATGATGCGAGCAAAAGTAATTTGGCCAGTGATTTACTCAGAATAACTTTTCCATATATATTTTTTATATCACTCACAGCATTTGCTGGGAGCATACTCAATACATATAAAAATTTTGCAATACCTGCTTTTACACCAGTTTTATTAAATATATCTTTAATTGTTTGCGCAATATGGTTAGCTCCTTTATTAGAAACCCCAATTAAGGCATTAGCTTGGGCTGTACTTATTGCTGGTTTAGTGCAATTATTTTTTCAAGCTCCTTTTCTGTTAAAAATAAATAAATTTCCTAAACCATCACTAAATCGTGATAAAGATGGAGTAAACCGTATCTTGAAGTTAATGGTTCCGATATTGTTTGCTGTATCCATTGTACAAATAAACCTACTGGTAGATACGTTAATTGCTTCATTTCTAGCCACAGGGAGTATTTCATGGTTATATTTTTCTGATCGTCTTGTTGAGTTTCCACTGGGCGTCTTCGGTATAGCTTTGGCTACAGCTGTACTTCCTAATTTATCAGAGAAACATGCTCAAGGATCATTAGAAAAATTTTCAAATACATTAGATTGGTCAATGCGGTGTGTTTGTTTAATTACCTTACCAGCGGCGTTAGGATTGGCCCTGTTAGCAAGCCCCTTATTAATAACTTTGTTCCAGTACAAGGCATTTTCTCAATATGATGTATTTATGACGAGTTATAGCTTGATGGCTTATGCAATTGGATTACCTGCATTTGTATTTATCAAGGTCTTATCTGCGGGTTTCTTTTCTCGGCAAGATACAAAAACACCTGTTAAAATCGGTATAATTGCAGTAGCTACTAACTTTGTATTAAACATTATATTAGTTTTGTTATTTAATCGTATTAATTTAGGCCATGTTGGCTTGGCTTTAGCAACTTCTTTATCCGCATATCTTCAGGCATTTTTATTATTTTCGAAATTGAAAAAAATACAGGTTTATCAACCAAGAAAAAAATGGCTAGGGTTCTTCATGAAGATTATACTTGCGCTGCTTGTAATGGGTATAGTTATTATTTTTGGTGTTACTGATGCCTCGGTTTGGTTTGATTGGGGTGTTTTTAGAAGAACATCAAATCTAATATTATGGGTTTTATTGAGCATGTTAAGTTACTTTACTCTTCTTTGGTTGGTTGGATTACGTTTGAGTAGTTTTAGATCTACAGAATGATATTATAATTTACTATTTTTATTACTCACTGATGGAATTTATTTACGGATTAAATAATTTACGAAGACAACGTAAGAATTGTGCCGCAACAATCGGAAATTTTGATGGTATTCATTTAGGTCATCAGCTTATTTTAGAGCAGCTAAAGCAAACCGCAGAACGTTATAATTTAATTTCAAGTGTATTAATTTTTGAGCCACAACCAATGGAATATTTTAATCTTGATGCAGCTCCGTCTCGATTAACTCGTTTACGTGAAAAGCTGCAACAATTTTCATATTATAATATTGATCGTGTTGTATGTCTGAAATTTAATCAAAGCCTAGCTAATTTATCACCTTTAGAATTTGTTGATAATATTTTACTGCAAGGCTTAGCTGCCAAAAAAATAGTAGTAGGAGACGATTTTCGTTTTGCTAGAAACCGTGAAGGGAACTACCGCTACTTACTGGAAATCTCTAAAGAGAAGAATTTTGATGTATATACGACAGACTCTCATGTAGTTGATGGTATACGTGTTAGCAGCACACTAATTCGTAATTCACTCGCAAAAGGCGAAATAACAAAAGCAAATCACTACTTAGGCAGACCTTATACTATTAGTGGAAGAGTTGTTCATGGAGATAGCCGAGGAAAAAAGCTCGGGTTTCCCACTATTAATATAGAATTACACAGAAATTTTCCAGCAGTTAGTGGTATTTTTGCTGGTTATGTATGTGGTGTTGGTGACAAAAAACTTGGTGCAGTGGTTTATATTGGTTCAAGACCCGTCTATAAAGGTAAAAGAGTTATTTTGGAAGCGCATATTCTTGAGTTTGATAGAGAGCTGTATGGACGTTATATTCAGGTCGAATTAGTTAGTAAATTGCGTAATGATGGGCATATTACTAGCGAGAAAGAATTGATTGAACAGATTAAGAAGGATATTAAAGAAACACAGAGATATTTAAAAAATATAGGCAACGAGTAATTAATGAGTAACTATAAAGATACACTAAATTTACCAAATACAGCTTTTCCCATGAAAGCTAATCTTGCTATGCGTGAGCCTGAAATATTAAATAGTTGGAAAGAAAATAATTTGTACAAGAAGATAAGAGAAAAGCGTAATGGAAGTAAAAAATTTATTTTGCACGATGGGCCGCCATATGCAAACGGCGATATTCATATAGGACATGCAGTTAATAAGATCCTTAAAGATATTATTATAAAATCAAAAGGGTTTTGCGGATTTGATGCGCCATACGTTCCTGGTTGGGATTGTCATGGGTTACCAATCGAATTACAGGTTGAAAAAAAAATTGGTAAAGCTGGTGTAAAAGTTGAACCAAAAGTGTTTCGTGATGCTTGTCGTGAATTTGCATTAAAACAGGTTGATAAGCAGAAAATTGATTTTGAACGTCTTGGGGTACTGGGTGATTGGGAACATCCTTATCTCACAATGAACTATGCTACCGAAGCAAATATCATTCGAGCACTTGGTAAAATTATTACTGCGGGACATCTACATAAAGGTGTTAAGCCTGTTCATTGGTGTATCGATTGTTGTTCCGCTTTAGCAGAAGCAGAGGTAGAGTATTTTGATAAAAAGTCGCCATCAATTGATGTGCGGTTTCACGTAATCGAATATCCTCAATTACTTAATCAGTTTAATATAAATAAAAATATTGATTCTGTTTCTACTGTTATTTGGACAACAACACCTTGGACTTTACCAGCAAATCAAGCAGTCGCATTACATCCAGATAATGAATATGTAATAGTACAAGTAAAAAATGAAGCATTAATCATGTCTAGTGAATTACATGAAGTTGTCTCAGCTCGTTATGGATATAAAGATTATGAGATTTTATCAAAATTTTCCGGTTCAGAATTAGAAGGACTATCTCTAAAACACCCTTTTTACGATAGGAGTGTCCCTATTGTCATGGGCGACCATGTCACGTTTGAAACGGGAACGGGAGCTGTGCATATTGCTCCTGGACACGGTCAAGATGATTATGTTGTGGGGCAAAAGTATGATTTATCAGTCGATAATCCAGTTGCTGATAATGGCTGTTTCGTAGCTGATACAGAAATATTCTCTGGTCAGCATGTTTTTAAGGCCAACAGTTCTATAATTTCAATTTTAGAAGATAAGAATAATCTATTAAAGCAAGAAACAATAGAACACAGTTATCCTCACTGTTGGCGTCATAAGACACCGATTATTTTTCGTGCTACACCACAATGGTTTATTAGTATGGAGAATAATAAATTAAGGGAACAAGCGTTGCATGCGATTAATCAAGTTAATTGGGAACCTTCATGGGGTAAAGAAAGGATATATGGCATGCTTGAGAATCGTCCTGATTGGTGTATTTCAAGACAGCGTACCTGGGGCGTACCAATTCCTATTTTTATTCATCAAGAAACCCAAGAATTACATCCGGATACACCCACTCTTATTTTGAAAGCGGCTGATTTAGTTGAGAAAAATGGTATTAATATTTGGTTTGATTTAGATATCACTGAAATACTAGGTAAAGATTCTAAAAATTATACCAAGGTCACAGATACACTAGATGTATGGTTTGATTCTGGTGTAACTCATGACACAGTATTGCAAAATGATGAACGTTTAGAGTGTCCAGCTGATCTTTATTTAGAGGGATCTGATCAACATCGTGGTTGGTTTCAGTCTTCACTATTAACCTCATTAGCCATTAACGAAAACCAAAAACCTTATGATTGTGTAGTAACACATGGTTTTACTGTTGACGCAGAGGGTATGAAGATGTCTAAGTCAAAGGGTAACGTAATTTCTCCACAGAAAGTTATGAATGTTTATGGCGCTGACGTTTTGCGTCTTTGGGTTGCTGCGACCGATTATAGAGCAGAGATGAATGTTTCAGATGAAATACTTAAAAGAGTATCAGATGCCTACAGACGTATTCGTAATACTTCTCGATATCTTTTATCAAATTTGCATGATTTTGATCCTGAGGCAAATAGCGTTAATTTTTCGGATATGCTCGATTTAGACAAATGGATTTTTGAGCATGCTCAAGATTTGCAAAAAGAAATTATTGAAGCATACAATAATTTTGAATTTCATTTAATTTATCAGCTATTACATCAATTTTGTGTGGTCGAAATGGGTGGATTTTATCTTGATATAATAAAAGACAGACAATATACAACGGGTAAAGATAGTTTAGTCAGACGTTCGGGGCAAACAGTAATGTATCATTTGATACAAATGTTAGTTAGGTGGTTAGCTCCAATAATGAGCTATACTGCTGATGAAATATGGAAATATATACCTGGAGAAAAAAACGGTTCAGTTTTTTTAGAAGATTGGTATGACATCGATATAAGCGATACAGATTCAAAGATAAGAAAAGTACGATGGGAAACTATTATTTCAGTTCGTGATGAGGCGAAAAAACAACTCGAAAAATTACGTAATGACGGAACAATAGGTTCTTCATTAGATGCTGATATTAATATTTACTGCAACAAAAATTTATTCGATGAACTTAATTCCATTGAAGATGAGTTAAAGTTCGTTTTAATTTCATCAAGCGCAAAAATTTATCCATTAGAAAAGCGCGACAACGAATCATCGCAGACTGATATACCCGATTTGTTTATCTTGGCGAAGCCGTGTGTGTCTAAAAAATGTGTACGCTGTTGGCATAGAAACGAAACTGTAGGTATTGACGCTTCGCATGAAAATTTATGTTCGCGATGTATAAAAAATATTTCAAATGATGGTGAAGTAAGATTGTATGCTTGACGTGAGGGTACCCTATGTTTAGGTGGTTAACATTGTCAGTAATAATTTTTACATTGGATCAAATAACAAAATTTTATGCAGTGCAATTGTTAACATTATATGAACAAAAGTATATTTATCATGGGCTAAACCTAACATTAATGCACAACACGGGTGCAGCATTCAGTTTTCTTAGTGATGCCGGGGGTTGGCAGCGTTGGTTTTTTATAGGTATTTCGTGCTTTGTTAGTGTCATAATTGTTGTTTGGATGTATAACGCACTAACAAAAAGCAGATGGTTATTGCTGGCATTGGCTTTTATACTTGGTGGTGCAGTGGGTAATCTATGGGATAGGCTTACTCTTGGTTATGTTATAGATTTTATTGAAGTTTATTACAATGATTTATACTGGCCAGTGTTTAATATAGCGGATTCAGCAATCACAATTGGTGCAATTATCTTAATTTTAGATACTGTATTCATTGATCGAAGAAGTAACACATTGTAGTGTAATCGGTCAGATTATTTTTATAATAGAATTAATAAATTAGGCAATACTAGATGCAAATATTATTGGCAAATCCAAGGGGTTTTTGTGCTGGTGTCGATCGTGCTATTGAGATTGTCGAAAGAGCGCTAGAATTATTTGGGGCACCTGTTTATGTTCGACATGAGGTTGTGCATAACAAGTATGTGGTTAATTCTTTACGCCATAAAGGNGCTATTTTTGTTGAAGAACTTGATGAAGTACCTGATGATTCAACAGTTATTTTTAGCGCACATGGTGTATCGAAAGCAGTTCGTGATGTAGCAGCACGACGAGGATTACGTGTATTTGATGCGATATGCCCGCTTGTTACTAAAGTGCATATGGAAGTGGGTAAATATCAGGATGAGGAGAGAGAATGTATATTAATTGGACATGAAGGCCATCCAGAGGTTGAAGGAACAGTTGGGCAGTACCAGCCAAAAAGCGGTAAAGGAGGTATGTATATTGTTGAATCAGTCGAAGATGTGATGAAGTTGAAAGTTAAAAACCCAAATTTTTTAGCATTTGTTACCCAAACAACATTATCAATGGACGATACATCTGAAGTTATTAATGCTTTAAGGAAACGTTTTCCAAAGATAAGCGGCCCAAAAAAGAAAGATATATGTTATGCAACTCAGAATAGACAGGATGCTGTAAAAAAATTAGCAGGTAAATGTGACTTAATTTTAGTTGTAGGATCACCTAATAGTTCAAACTCTTCAAGATTAATGGAAATATCTCAAAAGGCAGGTGTCCCAGCATATCTTATTGATGATGCAAAAGAGATTAAAAACGAGTGGTTAAGCGGAAAGGAAAATATTGGTTTAACAGCAGGTGCGTCTGCTCCTGAAATTCTTGTAGAAGAAGTCATAACAAAATTAAAAAAAACAGGCGCTTCTATTGTCACGGAATCACCAGGNATTAAAGAGAGTGTTGTTTTTTCNCTTCCAAGAGAATTAATGAAGCAGGCTGAAAAAATAGGATAATAAAGTAGAGCTCTTTAGTACTATTATGATTTTATACTAAGATGTTTGGTTTACACTGATAGAATTTCCTCATTAACATAAATACAATATTAATATGAAGTATGATTACATTGTCATTGGCGGTGGAATTATCGGCATGACGACAGCAAGAGAAATTGCAAATCGGGGTGCAAGTGTTGCGATATTAGATCGTCAGAGTTTTGGTAATGAAGCGTCAAGAGTAGCGGGAGGAATTTTGTCTCCCATGCGACCTTGGATTGAAAATAAAGATTCTATAGCGCTTTCTGAGAAATCAAAAACACTTTACACTAACTTTATACACGAATTAAAAAATGAAACAGGTATCGATTCACAATTAATCAGATCTGGTTTAATTATTACTAACAAAGCACATTCTCAGGAAACTAAAATTTGGGCAAAAAAAAATAAAATTGAGTTGATTGAAAAAATAAATATACATTACCCAAAACTTAATATTCCAAATCATTCTATTTTACTTCCAGAAATATTTCAGGTTAGACCTACTTTATTATTAAATGCCTTATATAAAAGTTTACAAAATTTGCAAGTCAAATTACTTGAAAACTCAATAATTTCACATATACAAATAGATAAAAACGAATTTAAATATATAACTCTAAGTAATCATAAAAAAATATATTCAAATAATCTTATTATTACTGCGGGTGCGTGGAGCAAATTAGTGCTAAAAAGTATAAATAATGAGGTTAATATAAAACCAATACGCGGTCAGATAATTAATCTTCGATCAAATAAATCTATTATAGATAAAATTATTTTAGACGGAGCTTATTATTTAATACCAAGACATGATAATAATATACTAATAGGTAGCACAATGGAGGATGTTGGTTTTATTAATAAAACTACTGATTTAGCTAAAGATCAGTTATTACAGTGGGGTTATTCCATAATTCCGCAATTGATAGAAACAAAATTGGTAAGTCACTCGGCTGGTTTACGTCCCGCGGCCAGTGACGGAAAACCCCTTATTGGCTTAGTAACGAATTTTAAGAATATTTATATCAATTCGGGGCATTTTCGCAAAGGAATATTACAAGCTCCAGCATCAGCTAAATTACTGGCTGATCATTTATTTGGAGAACCTTCTTTCATGGATATTCATAATTTCAGTCTCGAATATAGAAATAATACAAAAAAAATAGCCTAATGAATGATAATCACTCTTATTTAGGCTCCACTTTAATGCAAGCATCTAATATACTATCTATATGAAAAATGTAACAGATAATCGAAATCATTTGAAAACGATGAAGGAATCTGCCTTTAAGACACTATCGTCCTTAAACATCAAACCAACGAGTCAACGCATAGACATAGCTGAAATTATGTTTTGTAAAGACCAACATCTTTCCGCAGAGGATATTATTACGATACTAAATGATAGTGATAGCAGTATTTCCAGGGCGACGGTGTATAACACTTTAAATTTATTTGCTGAAAAAGGCCTGGTTCGACGTGTTGTTATCGATTCTTCGAAAATTTATTATGATTCTAAAACGACACCACATTCTCATTACTTTAATATAGATACTGGTGAAATTTCAGATTTTGAATTTGAAGATGTGAAGATTAGCCCATTACCGAAATTACCAGAGCATACAGTGCAGGATAGCGTTGATGTTATTGTTCGTGTTAAAAATTCTAAATAGCACTAAAAAATATTTAGATAATTAATAAAAATAAAGATAAGAGGTCATCATGAAATTAGAAACTATAGCAGTTCATGGNGGATATTCACCAGAACCGACAACTAAATCAGTAGCAGTCCCAATTTACCAAACAACATCGTACGCATTTGATGATACTCAACATGGTGCAGATCTATTTGATTTGAAAGTTGAGGGTAATATTTATACACGTATTATGAATCCAACTACNGCGGTTCTTGAACAACGTGTTGCGGAGATGGAGGGAGGTATTGCTTCTTTAGGGTTATCATCTGGTATGGCGGCAATTAATTATTCGATCCAAACAATTGCTGAATCTGGTGATAATATTATTTCAACAAGCAGCTTGTATGGCGGTACGTATAATTTATTTGCACATACATTTCCACAGTTAGGAATAGAAGTACGTTTTATTGATGCCCCAAATTATGAAGAGATAACAAAATTGGCTGACGATAGAACGAAAGCTGTTTTCTGTGAGTCAATTGGTAATCCTGCAGGTAATATAGCTGATCTTGCAAAAATATCTGAGCTAGCACATAGCAAAGGTATACCTGTTATTGTTGATAATACTGTACCAACACCTTATCTATGTCGTCCGTTCGAACATGGATGTGACATAGTTGTTCATTCATTGACAAAATATATGGGTGGTCACGGTAGTAATATCGGTGGCGTTCTTGTTGATTCAGGTAAATTTCCATGGGCTGAGCATTCTAGTCGCTTTAATCGATTAAACGAACCTGATCCTTCCTACCATGGTGTTGTCTACACTGAAGCCCTAGGGCCGGCAGCATATATTGGTCGTGCACGTGTTGTTCCGCTAAGAAATACTGGATCAGCAATATCTCCAATGAATAGTTTCATGATACTTCAGGGCATTGAAACATTGCCTGTTAGAATGGATCGTCATTGTGAAAACGCAATTGAAGTTGCTAATTATCTTTCAAAACACGATAAAGTTGATTGGGTTAGATACGCAGGGCTTCCTGATCATAAGGACTACCAGTTATTACAGAAATATTGTGATGGTAAAGCGGCAGGAATACTAAGTTTTGGTATTAAAGGTGGCTCTGCAGCAGGTACAAAATTTATTGATGCGCTCGAATTGATAACGCGACTTGTTAATATTGGTGATGCGAAATCATTAGCATGTCATCCAGCAACAACAACCCATAGACAACTATCTCCAGAAGAACTTGCAAGGGCAGGGGTATCTGATGATCTTGTTAGATTGTCTGTAGGTATTGAACATATCGATGATTTATTGAGCGATATAGAACAAGCCCTATCAAAAGCATAACTACATAAATTTTTTGTAAATAATTCTTGCTTGAGAAGCACATGCGTTTATTTCTTGTCGTCCTTTTTTTATTAATCATTTCTTCAGCTTGTTCGCAATCTGATGATCCGAAGTTTTATTTTGAAAAAGGCCAGTATAAAAAAGCACTTATATTATGGAAGCCGTTAGCTAATGGCGGCGATTCATTGGCGCAAAATTATCTCGGAATTCAATATTATCTTGGTTTAGGNGTTGAAAGAAATTTGGAATTTGCTAGCAAATGGTTTAAAAAAGCTGCTTTAGTTGGTTTTCCTGATGCACAGTATAACCTTGGTGTCATGTACGAGAATGGTGAGTTTGTTAAACAGGATTTAATTACTGCCTCAATGTGGTTTTATGCAGCCTCAGAGAATGGTAACAAGAACGCAATGAAAAGAATTCATGGATTATTAAATCATGATAAAGTATTTCCAAATCANTTTAATCATGCAAAAACTTTAGCAGAAAAATATATAAGCATTGAAAATAAAAATTAAGCTTTTTAATTATAATAAAGGCTATTATAAAGTAGCAGCTTCTGCCTCTAGTGTATTATCAGAGCCCGAAACTTGGCTCCAGAAGTTTTCCATATAGCTATCATCAAATCTTGATATTGCAAATTCTCCGACCTCATCTAAAAACTNACCCTCATTAGTGATGCAGTCAGCTATTAATTCACCAAAAACTGGCGCATATTTAAAGCCTTGTCCTGAGCCGAGACAATGAAAAAGGTTGCTAACTTTTGAATCTCTACCAAGAATAAATTTAAGGTCAGGAGTAATGTCAAAATACGAGCGGTATCCTGAGCTGTATATTGATTTTTCAAGATCACTAAATCTTTTCCTCGCGATATCTTCATAGATCCTTATTTGCCCATAACCTAAAGATTGATTAGTTGGGTCGTTCACTAAGTCTCCGCCACTGATATGAAGAGGGTTTTCGCTAAACGTTCTCGCTATTTCTCTTGTATTACGGTGTCTAGGCTGGTGCATGTGTATTTCACCGTTACGCCATAATCTAAAATATGCAAGATTGGTATAGTCAGCAATAATCGGCATTTTGTAATCAATATCAAATTGACTAGTTAACCAGTTAACGACGTTAACTGTTTCTATACTTACTGGTATATTGATTCCTAGGCTATCAAAAATTGAAGGACTCCAGGCCCCGGCCGCATTAACAACATTTTTACAGTTAATATCGCCGTTATCTGTCAAAACTTTATTAATCTTTCCATTATCATCTGTTAAGAAACCACGTACATTCGTCTTTTCTTTAATGTTTATATTGTTAATTTTAATTGCTTCGTAAAGCGCCTTTCTCACTTTTGTTGGGTCAAATTGAATTGCTCCGGGTTCAAAATAAAAAACTTCATCGTCACGAAGATTAACATTTTTGGTGCATATTTCTTGGGCTTGATGTTTGTCAACTTGCCCAAATTGTATATCCAGATTTGCTAATGANTTAGCTAGCTTTGACCATTTTTCATTCTTTCCGCTACCTGTGTCCTTAGCAATCCAAATTGCTCCATTTGATTCGTACTCACATTGGACTCCCCAAATTGAAACAAGATTTTTCCAGTAGTCNGTAGCGCTTTTTGCTAATTTAGCTGCTCTAGCCACTGCATTTGCTGAGCGAACGATACCAGAATGTCTTGCAGATATTCCTGAGCTGATAACTGTCTTTTCAACTAAGCAGACACTATCATCATTGTTACCATTGGCTTTACGAAGTCTTTTTTGAGTAGAGATTGCAGAAGCACAGCCAAGAACGCCTCCCCCTATAATTACGGTATTTACTGATTCTGTCATAGTTAATATTGACTCATGAAATTAGTTAAAACTTATGATATTCCCTTGGTATATTTTATAATGTTCCCGAGTTACGGAGTATGGACCATTTATTGACAAAATTTAGACAGGGTAGTTCCAAATTTTAATTGTATTTAGGTAGATAGACTATTATCTTAAAACATCAGGACTACCTAAAAAAAATGNGNTAAAAAAATAATAATAAAAGCTATAAAAAACAATAATATAAGAAAATAGGAAGGGAGAGTTTCTATGTCGAAGTCAAATGTAAGCGCCGCCAAATCAAAAGAATATTTTAATCGCTATATGGAGGGCGTAGAAAAACGTAATCCGGGAGAATCAGAATTCGTTCAGGCTGTCTACGAAGTGGCCTCGACAATATTTCCCTTTATAGCCGACAAACCAATCTACCATGAGATGCAGATTTTGGAGCGGATGGCAGAACCTGAACGCGTAGTTTCATTTCGTGTACCGTGGTCGGATGATGCTGGCAACATACGAACTAATCGTGGATGGCGTGTTCAATTTAATAGCGCAATAGGCCCATATAAAGGTGGCTTACGTTTTCATCCGTCTGTTAATCAAAGTATCTTAAAATTTTTAGGGTTCGAGCAGACATTTAAAAATAGTTTAACGGGTTTGCCGATGGGCGGCGGTAAAGGTGGCGCGAATTTTAATCCAAAAGGAAAATCTGAACTTGAAGTGATGCGTTTCTGCCAGAGTTTTGTGACTGAACTTTATCGACATATTGGTGAGGACACTGATGTGCCGGCAGGAGACATCGGTGTCGGCGGTCGTGAAATTGGGTTTATGTTTGGTCAATATAAACGAATTACCAATCGTTTTGTTGGGATACTTACCGGTAAAGGTTTATCTTTTGGTGGATCAAAAATGCGTACCGAGGCAACTGGCTATGGAGCCATATTTTTTGCGCAAAATATGTTGCAACAAATCAAACAAGATGTAGAGGGAAAAACTGTTCTTATATCTGGTTCTGTAAATGTTGCGACACATGCAGCAGAGAAAGTTTTACAATTAGGCGGTAAGCCATTAACACTCTCTGATTCCGGAGGTTTTATTGAATGTTCTCAAGGACTGACTCAAGAACAAATAGATTGGATTAAGGAATTAAAAGATGTAAGAAGAGGCCGTATTTCAGAAGCTGCTGACGAATTTGATAATATCACTTTCCATGCCGATAAACGCCCTTGGGGTGTAGCTGCGGATATGGCTGTACCATCCGCAACACAAAATGAGGTAAATGGAGAAGATGCTGCAACAATGATTAAAAACGGAGTCAAACTTGTTGCAGAGGCGGCAAATATGCCATGCGAACAAGCCGCGGTTGATGCTTTTGTTGATGCGGGAGTGAGTTTTGGTCCAGCGAAGGCGGTCAATGCTGGTGGGGTTGGTGTGTCCGGACTTGAAATGAGCCAGAATAGCGCTCGTATTGCATGGGATGAGGCACAATTGGCGGACATGCTTCAATCAATGATGAAAAGTATTCATGATAGTTGTGTTGAATATGGTGAAGCGTCAGGTGGTAAAGTGAATTATCTACAGGGTGCGAATGTAGCAGGTTTTGTAAAGGTAGCAGAGGCGATGCTTTCATATGGCCATGTTTAACTTATACGTAACACCACATAATAGAAGAATAAATCGAATTATAAAAAAAATAAAAAAATATTTTTGGAGGTAAGTTGTGAAAGCATCTGACTTGTTTGTTCGTTGTTTAGAAACTGAAGGAGTAGAAAAGATCTTTGGTGTTCCCGGGGAAGAGAACGCTGACTTCATGATTTCTCTAATGGATAGTTCTATTGAATTTATTCTATGCCGACATGAGCAGGCAGCTGCATTTATGGCAGATGGTTATGGACGCCTGACTGGTAAACCAGGTATTTGTCTTGCAACCCTTGGCCCTGGTGTTACAAATTTAGTTACCGGTTTAGCAGATGCGAATATGGATCGTGCTCCAACAATAGCAATTATTGGTCAAGCGAGTACAAGTCGACTCCATAAAGAAAGTCACCAAAATATGGATTCGATTAGAATGCTAAGACCAATTAGTAAATGGGCACACAGTATTTATAAGCCTGAAACGATTCCAGAAATGGTTAGGAAAGCTTTTAAGATTGCTGAACAAGAAAAACCAGGCGTAACAGTACTTGAATTACCAGAGGATATTGCAAAAAAAGAAGTCCTCATTAAAAAGAAAATTATTGAACCACGTAAAACAAGACGCGCTGCAGCCGACCATAAAGCGGTAAAGGCAGCAGTTGAGGCAATTGTAAATGCTAAAAATCCTATCATTCTTTCGGGGAATGGTGCGGTTAGAAAGCGTGCATCTAATCAATTAAGAAGACTTGCAGAAAAAACAGGCATCAGAGTGGTGAACACCTTCATGGGTAAAGGCGCTGTTTCAAGACATGACCCACATTGCCTATATACAATAGGGTTACAGGGTCAAGACCATGTAAATGCTGCGCTCTATGCTGCTGATGTTGTTATTGCGGTAGGTTATGACCTCGTTGAATATTCGCCAAAACTTTGGAATAAGGACACTGAGAAAACAATTATCCATATTGATTTTTGGCCTGCTGAGATTGATGAAGATTATATTGTTGGTGTCGAGGTAGTATCTGATGTCGCTGATGCGTTATGGCAAATCAATGAATTATTTGATCAGGAACATAAAGATAAATTACCTCTTTATGACATTAATAATAAGCAAAAACTAAGAACAACAATAAGTGATGATTTTGCTATGGAAAAGGATGACACGTCATTTCCAATGAAGCCACAAAAAGTGCTTTGGGATATCAGAGAGACACTCGGTCCGTCTGACATACTGTTATCAGATGTTGGTGCGCATAAGATGTGGATAGCACGTTATTATCAATGTGACGAACCGAATACTTGTCTTATTTCAAATGGGTTTTGCACAATGGGTTTTGCATTTCCTGCTGGCATGGGGGCTAAGTTTGCATTTCCCGATACACGTGTTATTGCTGTTTGTGGCGATGCCGGTTTTCTAATGAATGTTCAGGATATCGAGACTGCTGTTAGATATAACCTTAATATCGTTGCTGTTATTTTGATGGATGGCGAATATGGTTTAATAAAGTGGAAGCAACAGAATCAGTTCGGCGGAAAACACTCCGACCTAAAATTTACTAATCCGGATTTTGCAAAGTTAGCTGAGTCTTTCGATGCCTGGGGTAAAGTGATTTCGTCTGCTGATGAATTCAAGCCTGCACTAGAAGAAGCATTTAAGCAGGATGGTCCGGCATTAATCGGTGTTCCTATTGATTATGCAGAAAATATGAAACTTACTAAGCGTCTAGGTGAGTTACAGTTTACTATATAAAAAAATAATAATTTTTAGTTTTAAGATTAATCTAAACCTAAGATTAGTTATTTTTACGTTTATAAAAGTGCAGGGATGTTAATAATGGAAACTCTTTATAGTGATCCCACAACGATCTACAATTCTATCTGGTCATTTTTGGAAAAGGGTGTTGTAGATCGAAATAGTCCTTTCCATACGCCTACACTAATTACATTAGAGAGTGATCATGCTGCTGCCAGAACACTTGTTTTAAGGGGAGTTGATAAAACAGCACAAACTCTTCGTTTTCATACAGACAAGCGCTCTAAAAAGATCGAACAAATCAATGTAAATCAGGATGCATTGGTACACATCTACAGCCAACATGACAAATTGCAACTTCGTCTTAAATCAGTTTTAAGTCTGCATGTAAGTGAACCATTGGTTGATGAGGCCTGGGAAAAAAGTTATGGGATGAGTAAGATTTGTTATCAGGTTAGTGATACACCTGGATCAGTAATTAAAAAACCAGATGGATATGAATATTTACCCGAGGTAAATCATGATGGAAAAGATAATTTCATAGTTATTTTGGCAAAAATTGTTGAAATTGAATGGCTTTATCTTTCATGTGATGGCCATCGGCGTGCTAAATTTACTCATAACAAGAGTAATGAGCTAGATGTCACTTGGCTTGTTCCATGATCTAATTGGTAAATTTTTGTAACTACAGTAGTATTTAGCCATGGAATTTAATGAAGCTTACAAAACATGCCTCTTAAACAAATATGCCGCTTTTTCTGGTAGAGCAAGTCGCTCGGAATATTGGTACTTTTTTCTTTTTCTTGTTTTACTAGCTATTGTAACAAGTATTATTGATGCAGCCATATTCCCTGGTAATGAATTGATGCCAACTTATTCAATATTTTCATTACTTACAATCATTCCAAGTATTTCTGCTGCCGCAAGAAGACTACATGATGTTGATAGATCGGGTTGGTGGCAATTATTATATTTCACTATTATTGGTAGCCTTCTAGTACTTTATTGGCTGATAAAAAAGAGTGATTCTGGAAATAATAAGCATGGCACTAATCCACTTCAGACATTGCCGGAATAGCTCAGTTGGTAGAGCAACGCATTCGTAATGCGTAGGTCGGTGGTTCGAGTCCACTTACCGGCACCAGGCGAAAACCATTGAAGTATCATAAGCTTACGAAGATTTATGGCCGCCAAGGTAGGGCGGTTTTTT
>PBJS01000014.1 GCA_002721165.1 Legionellales bacterium
TTTATTTCTCTCCTATTCAGCAGGAAATTTACTTGGTATCGGTACTGAAGTAGCATCAGCAAGGTTAATCGGCAATACACTAAAAGATCTAAAAGTAATATTCAGCGCTTTGCCTAAATCTCAAGGCGGCCTTCATTTTGGCTCACGTTTATTATTAACAGAGAGTAGTCTTTATATTACATTGGGTGATCGTGGCGAAATGGAGCGTGCTCAGGATATTGCTGATCATGCTGGCTCACTAATTCGAATTAATAAGGACGGTTCAGTCCCGGGAGATAATCCTTTCATTAAAGANCCTAATGCAAAACCAGAAATTTATACCTATGGAAACCGAAATATNCAGGGNATTGCNTNACANCCGNCAACAAATCAGATTTGGACANTTGAGCATGGNCCACAGGGNGGGGATGAANTAAATTTAATGCAATCGGGNATTAATTATGGTTGGCCAGTTATTACATATGGGGTCAACTATNTNNCAGGNACACAAATNGGNGAAGGAACGNATAAAGGCGATATGGCCCAACCTATTTACTATTGGGTNCCNTCAATTGCGACCTCAAGCTTNTTATTTTATAGCGGTGAAAAATTTCCAAAGTGGAAAGGCAATGCTTTTNTCAGTTCTCTAAGATTTGGCCAATTAGCGAGACTTGAGATGCTGGGCAAGAAAGTAGTAAAAGAAGAAAGGCTTATAAATGGCGCTGTTGGCAGAATAAGAGAGGTTAAAGAAGGCCCAGACGGGCTACTTTACATNCTTACTGACGATACAAATGGAAAATTACTCAGGCTTGTACCCGCTAATTAATTTAAACGAAAAAATATAAATAATTTACATTAATATTATTTAATAAATATATGTTTTATATATTAAAATTAAAAATATAATAACCTTCTTTTTTTATTCCGTTAGCAATTTTTACCAGGCAAACTGCCAACCAACTGTAATGGTATAATCTGTTTCCATTTGNGGCCCATTTAGGTCTTGATGTATAGGGATACCTGCCTCAAGCGCTAGTCTATGGCCTCTTAAAAACCCGGTTTGTCCGGCTAAATTCATACCTAAATAAAGATTTATTGTGTCGCCGCCGTATTTGTCAGGGTCAGCAGTCTGAACAGGAAGAGAAATTCGCTCATCAATACCATCTATTTTACCTTCATTCTTAAATGCTACTCTTGTTGATAAACTGATCGAAGGTTGAGGTTGATAACCGAACCATGATGTTATCTCGTGAATATCCCCCAGACTGTAGCCTTTGTTATCACCAATTCTAAATGTACCTAGATATTGAGCACCCCAGCTTAGCTTATTTTTTTTTGCAGTATAAGTTACTCCAGGCAGCATATCGAAAGTTCCTGATCCTAACTGCATTCCATAAGGCAAAACAACATTATTTCTTGCGCCGGCAGGAGTTAGAATAGTGTCGCGTTTATCTGTGTCACCAGTAGGCAGACTAATACCAGCATTTAAGCACATCATATGTGTATGACTTTTAGATATACGAAATAAGCCAGTAATCTTTGTGTCTCCTATGCCACTTGATGTGGTAGTAAATGTTCCCCTACGTGTTGTTCCTGAACCACCCTGGAAGGTTATATGGTCCATGGATTTNTCCATGTACATAGNCATAAACATTAAAGTTAACTGATTACTAGGAGCGTACATAGCACCGAACATATGCATATCCATTGTCATCTTTGTAGGTACAACACGTAATGTTGCTGGAGGCGCGAAGCGATTAGCAACATTAGTTACAATAAATTCAGGGGTGACTTCATTCGTTCCAATTCGATTGCCTTCCATACTCATATGTTGGAATCGATAAGATGNCATCCATTCACCTTTTTTGTGCATATGCTCACCCATAACACCTATTGGTGCGTGTCCATTTGCATTTATTGGTTTCAATTTACCATTATTTAAGCTGATCCCAATATTACTATGATTCTCATCTGCCAAAACATTGATGTTCAATATTAAAAGTATTGCGCAGAATTTTTTTTTATTAGTTAAAAACATTATAATTCCCCAAAAAAAAANGAAGTAAATACAAGCAACATATTTATGCTTGTAGCTATTTTAGTAGATAAAAAAACTCTAGATNAGAGTAGGGGGAGCGCGCGCAAATTNAGTTAGATTATAATGAGGTGTATTCAGTATAAAATCATATAGGTTTATCTCTTCATTAAAGAATTTATTTGCAAAATCAAATTCTAAAAGTTGTAGATCAAGAGTTGCAACACTAGAAGTCCATAAATTACAGTGTGCTCCTTCTTTTCGNCCACTAGATTCTGNCTGATTATTGTTATGTTGGTCTAGCTCTGGTAGTNGATCACTATTATTTGGGCCATGACAAATTGTTACGGTAATTGAGCTACCGTCGTCTGCTTGAGTATCAAGCATAAAGCCGGCTGGGATGAGCGTTCGAACCAACAAACCAAACGCAACCAGACATATGAAAATNTAGTCTTTATGGAGATTTCTAAAATAATTCATATATATTCTATATTTACATGAAAAAAATATTTTAAAATTATGTAGAAAATAATTATATTATTTTTTGAAATTAATTAATAGTTTTCGGAGAGGTTATTCTGCTTTTTTATTAATGAGTAATTTTATTTCTTCTGTAGAGGTGGTCGAAACAGAGTCAATTATCCCTATTGGATCACCTTTTTCTGTTTTTGCATTTCCACTTTTTGAAACTCTTGCAATAACTCGAACAGATTGGTAGCTAGATAGCTTCTTTGAGGGAATCATTGACATAGAGTCATCTAGCTGAACTATTAATGGTAAATCAGCAACTTTTTTTCTTAAGACTATAATTGGCATATTATCTGTAATATCTTTTGATTTTGCATAGATAAATACTGTTTTATTTTTATCTAAATAATTAAATTCTGGAGATAGATTAATATTTAAATTTAATGAATATNTATTTTGATTTGATGACTTAAGGGTATTTTCCTCTAATGTAATATTGTTATTTTCACTGGCGAACTGTATATATTTTTTTATATTCTTTTTTTCCTCTGATCCTTCTTCCAATCTGGGGAGTACTTTTTGCCAGTAACTTATTGCTTCTTTTATTTCCCCTTCTTCATAGGCAACCAACCCGGCAAGCCAGAGACCCATTGTATTTTCAGGATCAAGCTCCAAAGCCTTTTTAATCATTGCAGCTGGTTTACCGACAAAAATTCCAGAATTTGCTATTGCTAANGTATCGGCATATCGAAGNAATAAAGACGGGTTATTACCTTGCAGACGATAAAGGTTTTCATANGCCCTGATTGCATCAGGATAACGTTTAAGTGCCACATATGAATTTGCAAGCATTAACCAGTCATCTGCATTATTTGGATTATCTAGTACTCGTCGTTCAACACGACCTACCATTTCATCAACTGAAGCGAGTTCATCNTTAATATTTTNTTTATTACTGACATTTTCTGTATGAGCCAATTTCTTTATTGAGTCAGGACTCCCAATAATGTTGTATATACNTAATGCAAATACAGGAATAATAAGTATTAAAATTATAGAAACTATTGTTTTTGAGGCGTTGCTTGAATGATAAAAACTTGACGCTACAAATTTAGATTTTTCATTATGTTCTGACAATGATTTATCTAACTCTTTTTTTATATTTTCAGCTTCTTCACTAGTAATTGTTTTATTTTCAATATCTTTATCAATTTCTAATATTTTTTGATTATATAAACTAATATTACTATTTTGAGATTGCTCCTTCTGGTCATTTTTTTTTAGTATAGTTTTTACAATCACAATGATTGATATTAATAATAATGAAAGAGAAGATAACCAAAATGCAATCATCATCAATTTTCCGTCTCATTTCTTGATTGATTTCTTATAACAAAAAATACTATAAAAAATGCAATTGCAAGAAATAGAAAAGGCCCAAACCATAAAAACCAGGTATTCTTTTTTAGGGGTGGACGATAAAGTACAAAATCTCCATATCTTTCTACTAAGTAATTTGTAATTTGATTATTACTTTTTTTTGAATGAATCATTTTATAAATTTCATTTCTTAGATCTTGTGCAAGTGGTGCATCAGAATCAGCTAGNGATTGATTTTGGCAGACTAGACAGCGTATTTCTTCTATTAACGAATAATAACGTTGTTCAAGATTTTTATTATTGAATGTAATTGGATTATTATTCGCATACGCGTTATTAGTTATTAATACTAACCCAAAAAATAGAAATTGATATACCATTTTCATGGCATTACCTCTTCTTCTAATTTAGCCACTAGCGGTATTATAGTATCAGCTAACTGCTTTTCATCAATTGGGCCTATATGTTTGTAACGGATGATTCCTTTTTTGTCCAAAACAAAGGTCTCTGGNACACCATAAACACCAAAGTCTATACCGACGTTTCCTATTTCATCATAAGCACTTTCTATATATGGATTACCTAAATTTTTTAGCCACTCCAAAGCAAGCTCTCTTTGATCTTTATAGTTTAGCCCATAAAGGTTTAATTCATATTTGTTTACTGCATTATTTAATACTGGATGTTCAACCCGGCAGGCAACACACCANGATGCCCAGACATTTATCAACGACACCTTACCTTTAAGTTCTTGTATACCTATATTTAGATCTGGTTTGTGAAGTGTTGGTAATGTAAAT
Organism: Legionellales bacterium; assembly: GCA_002721165.1. Classification (GTDB taxonomy): domain Bacteria; phylum Pseudomonadota; class Gammaproteobacteria; order Eutrophobiales; family Eutrophobiaceae; genus UBA11869. Next base: position 4,663 of record PBJS01000014.1, read on the forward strand.
TCAGGTGCGTTTTTACCAATTAAAGGTGAGGGGACATAACGAGGATCATTTTGTAAGCCGAATATAAATAACACAGTAAGGGCTATAAAAACTACTAATGGAAATAAATAGCGCATTACTTAATAGTTGAAATAGCTTCGTTACTAATTGAGGGCGCTTTCTTCGTTATTTTTTCTAAGCGATAACGTCGATCCGTAATAGCCAATACCCCGCCTAACGCCATTAAGATTGCACCAAGCCATATCCAACGTACAAATGGTTTATGGTAAAGGCGTATACTCCAAGAATCATCATCTAATGGTTCTCCTAAAGCCATATAGATATCTCTTGTAAATCCTGCGTCAATTCCAGCTTCTGTCATTGGCATATTTCTAACGGTGTACATTCTTTTTTGTGAACGTAATGTGGTGATAAGTTTTTCGTTTTTGATTACATTCACAACTGCTTCAGTTGCTTTATAATTTGGTCCNGATAATGTTTTTAAATCTTTTAGATAAAATTTATAGTCTGCAAATTCAACTGTATCATTAATTTTCATACGTTTATGAACATCGATACTATGTTGACTTGTTATCGTAATTCCAACAATACAAACAGCAAACCCAATATGTGCAATTAACATTCCGTAAAAACTTCTAGGTATGATCATTAATGCAGCAAGTTTATTTTTTTTATTTTTTATTTTAATAAATAGAGAATAAATAGTAGTTGAGCTGATCCATAGTGCAGCAACTATCCCCGCAATACTTTTAAACTGATTGTTTGTGAAGAAAATTAATCCAATACAAGTTCCCACTAATAGGCTAGATACCAATAAAATACGTAGTTGTNTTAATATTTTTTGAAAATTGTCCTGCTTCCACTTCGTTATAACAGCAAGACCAACAAAAATAATTAAGGGCGACATTATCGGAACAAATACCGCATTAAAGTAGGGTGGACCAACGGATAATTTACCTAAATCAAGTGCTTCTATGATGAGAGGATATATTGTACCAAGTAGCACAGTTAACATGGCAACTAAAAATAATATACTATTGAGTAATAAGAATGTTTCGCGTGACNGTAGTTTGAATTTACCGCCACGTTCAGTTGAAGGTGCATTTATAGCGTAAAGCACTAGCGAGCCACCAACAAAGAAGCCCAGTAGGGCGAGTATAAAAATACCCCGTGTTGGGTCTGTAGCAAATGCATGTACAGAAGTTATGACACCCGACCGAACTAAAAATGTGCCGAGCAAACTAAGTGCAAATGCACAAATAGCCAGTAAAATTGTCCAATTTTTAAAAATACCTCTTTTATCTGTCGCTGCAAGAGAATGGATTAGCGCAGTGCCAATTAACCAGGGCATAAACGATGCATTTTCTACAGGGTCCCAAAACCACCAGCCACCCCAGCCTAATTCGTAATAAGCCCACCAACTGCCAAGCGCGATTCCTAGTGTTAAGAATATCCACGCGAGTAATGTCCAGGGNCTTGACCATCTTGCCCAAGTTGTATCTANGTTACCCGCGAGTAAAGCAGCTATTGCAAAACTAAAGGCAACAGANAATCCAACATACCCCATGTATAAAACTGGTGGATGAATAATGAGTCCAGGGTCTTGTAGTAGCGGATTCAAATCAGCTCCATCTAAAGGCACGGGGAAAAGGCGTGTAAATGGATTAGAAGTAAATAACATAAACATTAAAAAACCAATACTTATAGCTCCCATGACTCCGATAACACGAGACAAAAAGTATTCTGGTAAGCGACGGCTAAAAAAAGTAACAGCAATTGTCCATATATTTAGAATTAATACCCATAGCAGCAGCGATCCTTCGTGTGCACCCCATACAGCAGAAAATCGATAGAACCATGGCAACAATGTATTTGAGTTATTCGCGACATAGGCAATAGAGAAGTCGTTGACTAAAAATAAGTAAACCAATAGTACGAATGCAATGAGTACAAATAGGAATTGTAAACGTGCTACGGGGCGTGCTAATGACATCCAAGTTTGATTTCCTTGTGAAGCACCAACTATTGGAAAAAAACTTTGTATGCAGGCCATAGCTAGAGCTAAAATTAATGAGAAATTTCCTAGTTCAGCAATCATCTTGTACTCTTATTATTTTTATAAGGCATATTGACACCTGCTTTTTCGAGTGCATCTGCTACTTCAGGAGGCATATAATTTTCATCATGTTTTGCTAAAACTTCATCAGCGACAAATACATTTTCAGATTTTAGTTTCCCATTTGCAACAATACCCTGACCTTCACGAAATAAATCAGGTAGGATTCCATCGTATATAACTTTAATCTCATGCACTGTATCTGTTAATACAAAACTAACTTTAAGATCATCTGGATTTCTTATTACAGTATCAGATACCACTAATCCACCTATACGAAATGATCTAGACTGTGGAGCTTCCCCGTTGATGATTTCTGTTGGACTATAAAAATACATTAGGTTTTTTTCAAATGCAGTCAAGATTAATAATGCAGCAACACTGATGCCAGCTATCATCATACAAACCACGNGAATACGTTTTTTTCTTGGAGTCATTAAGAATTATTATTATGTTGTAATCTTTTTTTTAATTTAGCTAGTACCTTATGTTCATTTCTAATTGCAAGAATTACATTCAGTAACAAAACGATGAAACTAATACAATATGCGGACCAAACATAAACTGCATAACCGCCCATTGAGAAAAAACTATTTAATNACATTGATTAATTACCTAATATTTTTTTTGCCCATGATGAATTATATTCNTATTCAAGTATTTCGCTTCTTGCCCTTATTAGAGCTGTCATAATGTAAAAAGTTTTAAATGCTAGGACCATAAATATTAAAGGAATCAACATTGTTATATGAATTGAGGGTTTATCTAACTTTGTGATTGTGGGCCCTTGATGTAAAGTACTCCACCATTCAACTGAATAATGAATTATAGGAATATTAATAACTCCTATTAAAGCAAGTATTGCACCCGCTCTTGCGGCTATTCTTTTGTTTTCAAAAGCTGATTGCAGCGCCATGTAACCAAGATAAAGAAATAAAAGAATCAATTCAGAGGTTAATCTTGCATCCCATACCCAATAGGTACCCCACATCGGTTTTCCCCATATGGCGCCCGTTGCTAAGGCTAAGAAAGTAAAAGATGCACCGATTGGCGCACTAGCACGGGCAATAATATCAGTAATTTTTATGTGCCATATTAGGCTAACAGCCCCACACAAAGCAATAATCATATAAACAAAAAGAGACATCCACGCTGCAGGGACATGTAAGTAAATAATTCTAAAACTATCACCTTGTTGATAATCCGCCGGAGCTAGAACTAATCCTCCGTAGACACCACATACGAAGCTTATAATACAGATAATGGTTACCCATTTTGATAATCTTAGAGAAATATTATAAAAATACTTAGGTGAACCAAATCGATGTATCCATTTATACATTTTTTTAACTCAATCTTATTCGTAAAGCGGAAGCTGCTGCTACCGGGGCAAATGTAATTGCAAGAATAAGTATACCTGCTAAAAAATAAGTTTCAGCAACAATAGATTGTGTTAATGCAGCATTTTGGAGTGCAATTGTTGAAAAAATAAGTATGGGCATTGATAAAGGTAAAAGTAAAATACTAAGTAACATACCACCACGTAACCCAATAGTTAAGACAACTAATACCGCCCCTAAAAGACTTAAAATTGGTGTGCCGATAATTAATGTGATAAAAATTGCTAATAGCATTTCATTTGATAGGGAAAGGAGTAAGCCTAGAATTAATGAGATTATTATTAGTGGTATACCAAATGTTAACCAATGTGCAAAAATTTTCGCAGACACAATTAATACAAGTGGATAACGCGACAAAACAAATTGTTCAATACTCCCATCTTCAAAATCAGAACGAAATATCGTTTCAAGCGATAAACATGTTGCTAGTAATGCGCTAATCCAGATCATCCCGGGCATTAGTGAATTTAATAACTCTGATTTTGTACTAAATGTTAAAGGAAATAATAAAATAATAATAACAAAAAAAGTTAACGAATTAATAAAATCTGTTTTTTCTCGAAAAGTAAGAGTTAGATCTCTTTTTCATATTACGTAAAAAATTTTAATATATTCAGGCATCATGATTACCAAGGTGAATATTTTGTAATGGGTAATTATTTATTTCCATTTTTTGATGGGTAGTAAAAAGAACTATTCCTCCATCATTGCAATGATTGATAACAATATTTTCGATTATTTTTTTACCTTTTTTATCGAGNGCNTTAAATGGCTCATCCAGAAACCACAATTTTGATTTCGCCATATNTAATCGTGTAAGTCCAACNCGCCTTTTTTGTCCAGCCGATAANCTGCTGACGAGAATTTCATTCATTCCTGTCATNCCCATTGTGTTAAGGATTTCTGAATAGTCAATATTTGNTTTTTCNCCAGTTAGTGAATGTATAATTCTCATATTTTCTTCTACGGTTAGAGCGGCTTTTATAGCATTTGAATGACCTAGGTATAGAATATTACTTTGAAATTCATATCGATATTTATTTATATTTTTATTTTCCCATAATATTTCACCGGCTGTTGGCTCTATCAATCCTGAGCAAATCTGCAATAAACTACTTTTACCACTTCCATTTGCACCATTAATTTGNAGTAAGNCACCATCTTTAATAGAAAAGTTTAGGCCTCGAAANANNATATTNTTTTGACGAATACANTCNAGATTNTNGATAGANAACTTAGACATAATTNGTATCAAATATTTATNTTATTGATTTATTATATTCGCTATTCTACTGAATCTATGAAAGTTTATAAAATTATGAAATCCTTTTTTNCTCCATTAGTCCTGGTTTTTTTTCTTTCAGCTTGTGGACAGTCTAATTACGAACTAGCTAGTACAGCTTATAATGACAAAGATTTTGAGAGAGCATTTATAGAGTTTAGTTTTTTGGCAGATGGCGGCGATATAAAAGCACTATATTTTCTCGGCCTGATGCATGAAAAAGGCCAACATGTAGAACAAGATTTCAAAAAAGCAGCTAAATGGTATAAGAAATCTGCAAAAAAAGGTTATCCAGCAGCGCAAATTAGATTAGCNCACCTATACATACAGGGAGCNGGTGTNGANAGGGATTACTGGACAGCAATGAAATGGTCTCGTAAAGCCGCAGTTCAGGGGAATCAGGAGGCTGAGGCGGCCATAGGGTATATGTTTCATGATGGAATAGGCGTTAATCAGGATTATGTTGAAGCTGTAAAATGGTACCGTAAAGCTGCGGAAAAGGGTTGGGCTAGAGCACAACATGACCTTGGTGTTATGTATCAAAATGGCAGAGGGGTTATAAAAAACGAAGATACAGCAATAGAATGGTATCGAAAAGCTTCTGACCAAGGGTTTTTAGCATCGCAAATGAATTTAATCAGTATGTATCATGAGGGACTTGGGGTACCAGATGATGAAGTTGAAGCTGTACAGTGGTTTCATAGTTTGGCAGAGAAGAAGCATATAATGGCTCAACATAGGTTAGCTGAAATCTATTTTTCAGGAAAAGACGTAGACCAGGATTACATACAAGCCTACGCCTGGTCTGGAATTGTAGCAGCACGTGGATTCAAGCTAGCCGAGAATATCCGAGATCAAATAGAGAAACAGTTAGATGAAAAAGAATTAAAAAAAGCACGTGGATTAGCAAGGGAATACTGGACAAAATACGGACAAAATTTTGAACTTTGACCTAAAACAATGGACTAAACGGTCATGAACTGTCTTGAATTTATGAATTTTTCTTTAAATATCTTGACATTANTGAGAAATACAAGGAATATCGCGCTCCGATGAAACTAAACTATATGACAAAACAGGTATTTATTTGGCACCGCTTCGATCTATGCGGTAGCTACGAGCGCCTGTGCGTCAAAGGATTATTGAAGATCTGATAGTTTAGAAACAAGTACACAAATCCAAAAAGGCCGCAGGTGATTACACCAGCGGCCTTTTTTTTTACTTAAATGAAAACTGGAGGCTCATAAGAAAACATGAGAGATTAAAATGAGAAGTTTAATTGTTTATTCAGTAACACTATTTGTAATGCTAGCCCAACCAATTTTGGTTTTGGGTAACGATTATACTACTAGAACATACACGGCGCATTCTTGTGAATTATTTGCTGAAGATGCGTATCAGGCTGCTGACACTTTTCGTAGAGGCGTTGTGTTGGGAGATATTCTAGATTTAATTGAAAACGCGCCCGTTGCCGAAAGTATGAAGCATCGTGCATTTAAAGCAATACAGTTAGTTTGGAAGAATCAATTAGACAACCCTGCTTTAGCGTATAGCCTAGCTATGGGTTTATGTTTAAAACCAAAAGAAGAGATGGCACCTATTGATGACTTATGGGTGACATCTCCCAGAACTAGCAGAGAATTTTTTTAGATTAAGCCTTAATTACACAAGGATGTGTTTTTTTTATATTTGATTAATAATCTTCTGGATTATATCCAAGACTAGGNGAAAGCCATTTTTCAATAATTTTTAAATCAGAGTTTTTTCTTTGAGCATAATCATTTACTTGGTCTCGATTAATTTTTCCTAATCCAAAATATCTCGAATCAGGATGAGAGAAATACCATCCCGATACAGATGCTGTTGGATACATTGCATAAGATTCAGTCAGAACGATCCCTGTATTCTCTTCAACGCGCAACAACTTCCACAAAAGATCTTTTTCTGTATGGTCGGGGCATGAAGGATATCCTGGGGCAGGCCGGATTCCTTTATAAGATTCCTTAATTAAATGTTCGTTATCAAAAGATTCATCTGGGGTATAACCCCAAAATTCTGTTCGAATTCGTTCGTGTAATCGTTCTGCAAACGCTTCGGCAAAACGATCTGCCAATGCCTTGAGCATGATTGCACTGTAATCATCGTGATCATTTTCAAATTGTTTAATTCTTTCCTCTATACCAAAACCAGCAGCCACAGCAAATGCACCAATGTAATCATTTTTTTTACTNTCTTTTGGGGCTATAAAATCTGCTAATGCAAAATTATATTGTCCCGGTGGTTTTTGAATTTGCTGTCTCAAAGTATGGATTGTTGTTAGNAGANCATTTCTTTTTTCATTTTCATAGATTTCGATATCATCATAATTTATCGAGTTTGCGGGGAATAAACCACACACACCTTTTGCCGTAAACCATTTTTCATTAATAATTTTTGACAACATTGCTTTCGCATCTTTGTATAGGCGAGTTGCTTCTTTTCCNATTACTTNGTCATTTAGTATTTTTGGAAATCTTCCCGCAAGTTCCCACGCAAGNAAGAATGGTGTCCAATCAAAATATTCTTCTAGTTCATCNAGNGGATAGTCATTTAATATATTAATACCAAGTTTATGAGGTATAACAGAGTTGTAGTTAGGCCAGTCTATTGGTTTTCGATTTTTGCGTGCATCGTCAAGCATGAGCCAATTTGTTTTCGACTGTTTTCCTTTATGCCGCTTTCGTAATGTTTCATATTCAGACTCAATTTCTTTCGATAAAGTTTTTTTCATCTCAATATTCAGTAGTTTTGTTGATACACCAACAGCTCGGGAAGCGTCTCTAACATGTACTACAATGTAATCGTAATCAGGATCTATTTTGACGGCAGTGTGTGTTTTTGAGGTAGTTGCACCACCAATCATTAATGGGATTTGAAATTCTTGACGTTTCATTTCTCTTGCAATATGGACCATTTCATCGAGCGAAGGAGTGATTAGACCACTTAATCCTATAATATCGGCATTTTGTTCNCTTGCGGTATCAAGAATTTTCTGAGCTGGNACCATTACACCAAGATCAATAATCTCATAGTTATTACATTGTAAAACGACACCAACAATATTTTTTCCAATATCATGTACATCACCTTTAACTGTTGCCATGACAATTTTTCCATTACTTTTTATTTCTTTTCCGTCTTTTTCAGCCTCAATAAAAGGTATTAGATAACTCACCGCCTTTTTCATAACACGAGCACTTTTTACCACTTGCGGTAAAAACATTTTGCCATCGCCAAATAAATCCCCAACAACATTCATGCCATCCATTAATGGGCCTTCGATAACTTCAATTGGCTTTTTAAATTCTTTTCGTGCTTCCTCAGTATCTTGCTCAATAAAATCTACAATACCTTTTACAAGCGCATGGGTTAATCGCTTATTCACAGACTCATTACGCCACTTACTATCGCTTGTCTTTCCTTTTTTTGTTTTTGTTGATACTGTTTCTGCAAAATTAACTAATTGTTCAGTTGAATCATCATTATGATTTAATAAAACATCCTCAATATATTTTAATAATTTTTTAGGAATTTCATCGTAAATACCTAATTGGCCTGCATTGACTATTGCCATATCCATTCCGGATTTAATAGCATGAAATAAGAACGCAGTATGCATTGCTTCTCGTACTGTATTATTACCACGAAATGAAAAAGATACGTTACTCAGTCCGCCGCTAACTAGTGCGAATGGTAAATTTTCTTTAATTAGTTTTGTTGTTTCGAAGAATGAAACAGCATAGTTATTATGCTCTTTCATTCCTGTTGCAATAGTTAAAATATTGGGATCGAAAATAATATCTTCAGGCGGAAATTCAACTGTGTTAACCAATATATCATAGGAGCGTTTACAAACTTCAAATCGTCTTTCAGTCGTATCTGCTTGACCTTTTTCATCAAATGCCATTACAACTGTTGCAGCACCATATCGCTTTATTAATTTTGCATGCTCAATAAAAATATCTTCTCCTTCCTTAAGACTGATTGAGTTAACAATTCCTTTTCCTTGTAGACATTGTAATCCTGCCTCAATTACACTCCATTTAGATGAGTCAATCATAATTGGTACACGACAAATATCTGGTTCTGAACTAATTAGTTTTAAAAAATCAGACATTAATTGTTCTGATTCAAGCATTCCTTCATCCATACAAACATCGATAATTTGTGCGCCATTTTCAACTTGTTGTCTGGCAATATCGAGCGCAGCCTCTAAATTTTGTTCGGTTTTAATTAATTTAAGAAACTTTGGCGAACCAGCTACATTTGTTCGCTCACCAATATTGACGAAATTAACATTATCATTGATATTAAATGCCTCAAGACCACTTAGGCGCTGGCAAATTGGTATATTTGGACATTTCCTTGGTGTTATTGGACGTACAATTTTAGCTATTTCATTTATGTGTTCAGGGGTTGTTCCGCAACAGCCGCCAACAATATTTAAAAATCCTGAGTTTGCCCATTCTTCGATGTGTTTTGCCATTTTATTCGCATCTAGATCATAGCCTCCAAATTCATTAGGTAACCCAGCATTAGGATGGGCGCTGATATAGCATTCTGAAAAGCTAGAAAGCTCCTCAATATATTGACGTAAATCCTCAGGGCCTAGGGCACAATTTAATCCAATTGAAAGGGGTTTTACGTGTTTGACCGAATTCCAAAATGCTTCTGTAGTCTGTCCTGTTAAGGTTCGTCCTGATGCATCGGTTATTGTTCCTGAAATCATTATTGGCAGGCTAATTTGATTTTTTTCAAAAAAATCTTCGATAGCGAATAGAGCTGCTTTAGCATTTAAGGTGTCAAAAATTGTTTCGACCAAAATAATGTCAGTTTTTCCATCGATGAGTCCTTTTAATTCTTCCCTATATGAATCAGCAAGCTCTTTAAAACTTATATTGCGATAACCGGGGTTGTTTACGTCTGGAGAGATTGAGCAAGTTCGATTTGTTGGTCCAAGCACTCCAGCGACAAAACGAGGCTTCGAATCTTCTCTCTCAAATTCATCAGCAACAGCGCGCGCTATCGCAGCACCTTGCTTGTTTAATTCGTAGACTAAATTCTCCATTTGGTAATCAGCCATAGAGATTGCAGTTGAATTAAATGTATTCGTTTCGATTATATCTGCGCCAGCCTCGAAATAGGCGCTATGTATCGCCTTGATAATATTAGGTTGCGTAATTGACAAAAGATCATTATTACCTTTCAAATCACAGGGGTGAGATATAAATTGTACCCCTCGGTAATCTTTTTCTTCTAGTTTATAAGATTGAATCATGGTTCCCATAGCACCATCTAAGATCAGAATTTTTTCTGACATGAGTTGCTTTATTTGTTCAGTTTTATCACTCATGATTATTGGTGTTTTGGATTATTTTCATAAATCTTGAATTTAGCTAGGATATCAGTTTCGAATAGGTACTGTTAAGTTTAGTCATAAACAGATATTGATACCACACTGGGACTCTCATAAGGCAGAGAAGTGCGGTGAAAAGTGAATTTTTATGTAGGCTCTAGAATTATTCGACGATTGCGTGCGAGCTTTTTGGTCTGAATAAGAACCAGCCAACGTAACCAATAGGCCAGACAATTACTGCGTATACGCCCATCATCAAAGCTAATGCCGCAGCAATTACAAAAATAAGAGGTAAGATTGCTCCTTTAGCCCCCATATCTCGCGTCGTAGCATCACCGTATAACCAAAGTGTGCTACAGACATAGACTGAACATAGAATTATAAATATAAATACTTCTGTCGAATTATTGGTTAATGATTCTACAATAGTAGGGCCTAGTAGTTGATCGATTCTCTCAATAATTTCATTAAACACTTTAAACTCCCCCAAAGATTATTCTTTCATGTGATGCTTTGCATCAACAGGACGCATTGTTGCATTCATCACTAGCGCAACAAAAAGAATTGCTGCCATTAAATACATCGTGGTGTTGTATAAGCTTGATGTAGGGTCTACAGTACCAGCCGGCGCAATTTCCATTAGTTTATTTATCGTTACAGTTTTTGCAGCAATTAGTTCTTCAAGTTGCTCTAGTCCTGCTCCAAATTTAGTTTGAAACGCAACTGGATCAATTGTTTCAATCAAATCGTTGATAGCATTTTTAACGGATATTTCCCTCAATGATGTTATTGCAAGCGGGCCAAATACACCAGCACTTGCCCATGCTGTTAGAAGACGTCCGTGAATTCCTCCCACGAATTTGGTACCAAAGATGTCAGCAAGATAGGCAGGTATTGTTGCAAAACCACCACCATACATAGTGAATATCAACATTGTTGCAGCATAAAAGTAGACTAACCAAACAATACTGGGGTTTATGCTTACTTGTTGGGCTGTGTATGGAATAGAGCAGTACAAAACAATACCCAATGAAAAGAAAATCCAATAGGTAGTTCTTCGACCAAGATAATCAGAAGCACTTGCCCAAACAATACGACCAATCATATTAAAAAGACTAATCATTAAAACATAAGTTGAAGCAAACGCTGCATCAGCAATGCCAGGAAGAGTGGTGCCAAAAATTTCGCTCATCATGGTCTTTGCGACCCCTAATACACCAATTCCTGCTGTTACGTTAAAACATAGGACTACCCATAACTGATAAAATTGTCGTGTTTTTAGTGCCTCATCTATGTGGACATGATGCTGAGTAATCATACTTTTTTGCTTATCTTCTGATGGTGGTTCCCATCCTTCGGGTTTCCAGCCTTCTCGCGGAACTCGATAACCAAATGCTGCACACATCATGATCACAAAATAGATGGCGCCAAGCGCAAAGAAAGCTTCTGCAACACCAACATTTCCTGTACCAACTAAATATACGCCTTCTGGACCAGGGGCATACATACTAGCGAGATCTTTTGCCCCAACAACAACAACTTCTTGAAATTTTCCTGCCTCTTCTACAAGGCGTCTTCCACCTTCTGTAATTAAATTAACGTCATCAACAGTACCCAGATATTTAGGAGCCACGTAAAATAATTTTATAAATGGTTCGATCATAAATTTGGCAATCATCGCGCCACCACCAAAACCCATTATCGCGATTCCCGTTGCCATACCACGTCTATCTGGAAACCATCTGATTAAGGTTCCAACAGGGGAGACATATCCAAGACCTAAACCGCAACCACCAATAACTCCGTATCCTAAGTATAATAACCAAAGTTGCCCGCTTAATATTCCGATACCACCGACTAGAAAACCACCACCCCAACATATAGCGGATACTGTTCCTACCATACGGGGCCCAACTTTTTCGAGCCACTTTCCGCCAATGGCAGCTGATAACCCGAGAAATACTATAGCGACAGTGAAAATCCAAACAACACTTTTTAGTGTCCAGTCATCTGCGGCACTGGTAACAACGCCAACGCGTTTGATTAATGCGGGATTAAAAAGACTCCACGCATAGACAGAACCTATGCAAAGATGAATACCTAATGCAGCAGGAGCAATTAACCAACGGTTGAAACCTTCTTTGGCTACGATATGTTTTTTTGCCAAAATATCTAGCATGATTACCAGCCCCCTTACAGAGAATCTGTCGCGAATTTTTATTATTTAGTCGAACAGGGATACTTGAGTTTTAATTTTTTTTCTATGTATACTCAAAAACCTTTCGAATTTGAATAATGATAGGATAAACACTATTATAGATAATTGAAAGTCTTAGGTACCAACTGTTTTTAAAATATTACAGTTATGTTAAATGGGAAGTCAGTCAAATTCTGACGCTGCCCCCGCAACGGTAGATGAGTTAAAGACCATTCAAGATGTCACTGTGTCATGTAGTTTAAATGATATGGGAAGGCGAATGGTTAGTGAGAAGCACACTCATGAGCCCGGAGACCGACCTTAAACTTCAAAAAAAAATTATACTGCGGGTGGCAGAATGATATCAATAAACTTGTATACAGTATTCACTGTATCAGTGATGTCATATTAATCCGCACTAAATACAAACAATTATAAACTTGTACGGCGGGGGCATAATATGTCTAAATTCTTTTTTGCTTTAAAAAATAAATATATTTTTTTGTTAGTTATAAGTATTAGTTCGTCTAATATATTTGCTGATAGTATAAATGAACTTGATCGTTTGATTGTAAATGGGACAAGACTCGATCAAAATAATATTACAGATTTACCATTAAATATTTCTATAATAACTGCAGAAGATATTAATCTAAGTCCAGCAAAAACAATTCCCGAATTACTCTCACTTCAACCAGGTATTCAGAAAATTAGTCAATTTGGTAATCATGCTGTCAGAAGTAATATTGATATACGTGGGTTTGGGGCAAGGGGTGTCGAAAATACACTAATTTTATTAGATGGGAAACGGTTAAATGATAATGATCAATCCTCAGTAAATTTCAGCGCGATTCCAATGAAAAATATTGAGAGAATAGAGGTTATTAAAAGTGCCGGCGGAGTGCTTTATGGTGATGGGGCAGTGGGTGGTGTAATTAATATAATTACCAAGTTAGCGCCATATAAAACTAAAAAATATTTGATTGAACAAACAGTCGGCTCCTATGATTCTGTTACCACAGATTTAGCAGCAGAATACAGTAATGAGAAAATTTCATTTAATCTATTTGGAAATCTTATTCATTCTGACGGCTATAGAATCAATAACAAACTAGAACAGCAATCATTATCTACAAATCTGAATTATTTTTTCAGCAACACGGAATTATTTTTAAAATTTGGTTTTTCTGAGCAAAATTTAAGACTACCCGGCGATAGATCAGTAAATTTTGTGACAGGTGTAGATGAGTTTTCATCTGATAGGAAAGGTTCGGATGATGCGTTTGATTTTGCTATTGAAGATGCTAGTTTTTTTACTTTAGGCCTTATTCATTCCTTTGACGAAAATATAGAGTTGATAGCTGATGCAGGATATAAAACGAAAGAAACTGATATATTTTTAAAGAATAATCAGGAGTTTCGTACTACAACTCATGCAAATCTATATTTCTCTCCCCAATTAAAAATGAAATTTGATTTATTTAAAACTACACATAATATTGATTTAGGTTTTGATTTTTATCATTATCAATATAATTTGGATATTGAAAATAGGACTGCAGCTGATACTAATCATGATATAGCACAAGCACAGCATAGAATAGATATTGAACAGGAAAATTATTCATTTTACTTAAATGATTTTTTCAAGATAACGCCACAAACATCTTTTCAAGCAGGGGCACGAGTACAATATGCAGATATTGATGCTTTTGACCAGTTTGATCCAACTGCTACGTTAAATTTTGGATTTGCTAGTAATCAAAGAGCATCGCTTAATAAGTCTGATAATGGGTATATGGCTAATCTTGGTATTAAGCACCAATTTAATCAAAATATTGCTGCTCATATGACTGTTGGACAGAGTATGCGTTTTGCAAATAATGATGATTTCAATCAATTAGCAGAAGTAACATTTGCAAAGAGTTTCTCTAACATTAAACCACAGAGGGGTAGATATATTGATTCTGGGGTTACATACTCAAAAAAATATTTTGATACTTCACTCAGTCTTTATTTGATGAAAATTACAAATCAAATTGATTTTGACCCAGCACGTTCAATCAATAGAAATAGTGACCCTATAGAAAGAAAAGGGCTAGAGTATAGTATTTTATATAGACCAAATAATAGAATATCAACAAGATTAAATTATTCTTTAACAGAGGCTACTTTTGATGATGGCGCAAATAAAGGTAATGATATTCCACTTGTATCTAAACACTCGGGTAGTTTGACTGCTTATTATAATATTTTTAAAAATATGAATTTATCAGCAACCTGGAATTATGTTGGCGATAAATTTTTCGACAATGACCAGGATAATACCTTTTTCGCAAAAATCCCTTCACACTCAACTGTGGATATGAAAATGACCTACGAATATGATAATTTTGATATAGATTTTTCTGCGAATAACCTATTGAATAAGGAGTATTTCGAGACAGGAACGACTAATAGCCTACTTTTTGATGCCGCGCATACACGATTTAACGCTCAACCCATGCCAGAAAGAAATTTTTCGTTTACAATACGGTATAAATTTGACTAAAAGTCATTATGAGCTTATGAAAATAGATAAAAATATAATTATTCTTGGTTTAATCGTTTTTGCCGTGGCATTGAGATTAGTTCCTCACCCACCAAATTTTTCACCTATTGGTGCGATTGGTTTATTTTCTGGCTGTTATTTCTGTTTGAAAAGATCTTGGTTGATACCGATTTTTGCTTTATTAATTAGTGATTTTATTCTTGGTTTTTATAATCCAATATCAATGATGACTGTATATTTATCCTTTGTAGTTTCAGTAATGATAGGTAAAACTTTTCTTAAAAATAAACAAACCCCGTACAGGCTTGGTGGTGCAGCACTAGTTTCTGCTAGCCAGTTTTTTGTTTTTACTAATTTAGGTGTTTGGCTATCAGGTACGCTTTATCAGGTAAATCTCGCTGGTTTAATTGAGTGCTTTGTAATGGCAATTCCATTTTATGGTAATTCACTAATTAGTGAATTATTTTATACCTCTGTTTTGTTTGGCGGATATTATATTTCGTCACAATGTTTAGGAAGAAAAACTTCACAAGTTTAAAAAGATTTAGTTTTTTAATCTGACCAATGTCTAATCGCCTTACTAAAATTTATACACGCACGGGTGATAACGGCACTACTGAGTTATCCAATCATAAACGAGTTAACAAGTCTGATACTCGTATTGAAGCTATGGGTGATATTGATGAATTAAATAGTATTATTGGACTACTCAGAGCAGATGATATTCCTAATAATATATCTAGTTATCTATTAAATATACAACATAGGTTATTTGATATTGGCGCTGAATTAGCAATTCCAGGAAACGCACTAATTTCTCCGGAATCAATAGAAAAATTAGAAGAGCTTATCGATAATTTCAATTCTGACTTACCGGCGCTTAAAGAATTTGTTCTACCAGGAGGGTCATTACCGGCATCAATTTGTCATGTAGCAAGAACTGTTTGCCGACGTTCTGAGCGTACTCTTGTTAGGTTAGCTCAAAATGAATCATTAAATACTGAAACTATATCCTATATAAATCGTCTATCAGATTTACTTTTTGTGTTTGCTAGAACACTTAATCAAAAGGATGGTAATAAAGAGGTTTTATGGGATAGCGAAAGATTAAAAAATTCTATATAAATATTATAATTTTTCTATATTTATATTCAACGATCAGAATGAATAGTGTCGCGAAATTGTTTTTCTTTTAACTCATGTCTCTCTTGTGCTTCAAGGCAAAGCGTCGCAACTGGCCTTGCTTCAAGACGTTTAATTCCAATTTCGTCACCAGTTTCCTCGCAATAACCAAATGTACCATCATCTATACGTTGTATTGCTTCATTAATTTTTCGTAATAATTTTCTTTCACGATCACGCGTTCTTAATTCAAGTCCAAATTCTTCTTCTTGAGTTGCACGATCAGCTGGATCTGGAAAATTACTTGCATCTTCCTGCATGTGAGAGATTGTTCTTTCAACTTCTTCCTGTAGTTGGGTTCTCCAGGTTGATAAAATTTGTCGAAAATGAGCAATTTGTTTTTTACTCATATAAGCTTCAGAGTGCTTTCTTTGATATGGTTTAAATTCAGGTTTTTCAATAGCAGACCGTTTTTTCTTAATTATTCTTGCGACATTTTTTTTAACTATTACTTTTTCTTTTTCGTCTTTTTTCTTTGTTGAAACTTTCTTCTTAGCCGCTACTTTCTTCTTCGCTACTTTCTTCTTCGCAACTTTCTTTTTGCTAGCTTTCTTCTTCGCAACTTTCTTCTTAGCCGCTACCTTCTTCTTCGCTACTTTC
>PBJS01000015.1 GCA_002721165.1 Legionellales bacterium
ATACTACAGAAACTGAACTCGATCCGTTTGAAGAAGAAGTCGTCGCAGAAACTGAACTCGATCCGTTTGAAGAAGAAGTCGTCGCAGAAACTGAAGCGGCTGAAGAAATTTCTGAGTCATCCGCAAAAGACGAAGAATATACAGAATCAGTAAAACGTGATGCAGCATTAGTTCAAGAAGTACTCAGTCCATTTGAATCGATAATTAGTAAAGTTAAAAATATCCTTATGAGTAAGTTTGGTTTAGCGCTTCTCGCTATACTACTACTCTTGCTTGTATTGTTACGATTCAGAAAGGAACCTGCTGAAACAGTTGTTATTGAGCCAATTGATGACGATGAACTTGCTGAAATTAATAAGGAAGTTACAGGATTAATGGATGATGCAGCAGCGACTCAAAGCTCAGAGGATGCGATTGGTAGCGAAGATGAAACAATTATTGCGGTACAAGAAGCTCAACTGACCGATGATGAACCGTCTGAACAAGAGCAGTCAGCAGAGTTCTCAATTGACGAGGTCAACACTTATATTGCATTTGAACAATACGATGAAGCGGAAAAATCAGTTCGTCGTGGAATTCAAAATGATCCAAATAACGAAGAATTACATCTAAAATTGTTAGAGGTATTTTATAACTCGGGCAACGAAGGAGAGTACGAAAAAACTGCCAGAGTTGTGAATGATAAATTCGGTAATTCAGGCGAAACATGGGATAAAACTGTAACCATGTGGAAAGAAATGACAGATAGCCCTCTGTCGATTGCTGATGATGGTAGTGAAGATGAAACTATAGTTGTCGGTACACCTGATGATGGTAGTGAAGATGAAACTATAGTTGTCGGTACACCTGATGATGGTAGTGAAGATGAAACAGTTATTGCAGATTCAGCAACTGATAATGAAGCAAGTATTGATTTAGAGGTTCCAGCTACGGAAGAGGATGAGGGAATTGAGATAGATATTGGTCAGCAAGAAACTGATAATGAAGCAAGTATTGATTTAGAGGTTCCAGCTACGGAAGAGGATGAGGGAATTGAGATAGATATTGGTCAGCAAGATGATGATTTTGAAATTGATCTTAGTGTTCCTGAGGATGACAAAGTTGATAACGACGAAATAGTTGCCGAGGAAGAAGCATCAAATGAACTTGAGAAAACAGAATTTAATCTCTCAATAGATGATATAAATACCGATGCTGATGATGAGATTGCAGACACTGGTGATATTGAGAAGGAAGATGACATTGGAGAAATTGAATTTGAAATTTCTGAAGATGACGAAGAGAGTGAACCAAATGAAAAGAACCAAGAAGATAGTCATGCAGCATTCGTTGAACAGGTTGCTGAGTCAGAAGATCTAACTACAGAAGATGTAGTGGCAACCAAGCTTGATCTTGCTAAGGCATATGTTGAGGTTTCAGACAATGAAAATGCCAAAATAATTTTAGAGGAAGTCTTAGCTGAAGGCGACGAAGATCAGCGTAAACAAGCACAAACCTTGCTAGATCAAATTTAATTGGTAAATAAATTCAAATATCAATTTTAATTATAGATTACCATCTTGGTTATCTTTTAGAAAAGTCATAAAGAAATATTAAGTATGAAAATCGCATTGGGTATCGAATATGCTGGCTGTAATTACTATGGTTGGCAGAAGCAGAGTATTTCTCCAACAATTCAGGAAACAGTTGAGTCCGCTCTTTCGGNCATTGCTGATGAGAGTATTAATGTTTATTGTGCGGGAAGAACTGATACAGGCGTCCATGCAATACAACAAGTTATTCATTTTGAAACATCGACAAAACGTAAGCTCCATAGTTGGGTTTTGGGTGCGAACTCAAAGCTACCAAAAGATATTTCAGTTATATGGGCGCTAGATGTCGATGATAATTTTCACGCAAGATATACCGCTGAAAATAGGACTTATCAATATTTAATTCTAAATAGACGTTCAAGACCCGCCATACTAAATGGCCTGGTGACTTGGGAATGCAGAGAGCTAGATTATAAAAAAATGGTTGATTCATCGAAATGTCTTATAGGAGAAAATGATTTTACCTCTTTTAGAGCAGTTTCATGTCAGTCAGATTCTCCCATTAGAACGATACATGAATTAGAGATTGGTAGAATTGAAGATTGGTTTGTTATAACAGTACGTGCTAATGGATTTCTTCATCATATGGTACGAAACATTGCTGGTGTTTTAATAGCTGTAGGTATAGGTAAAGAAAGTATAAAGTGGGTAGCAGATGTATTGGGCGCAAAGGATAGAACATTGGCTGGTGTTACAGCCGAACCCGATGGTTTATATTTGGTTAATGTTGAATACCCTAAACATTATTTAATCCCAAAACCAAAAAAACTTATTGATAATTTTAAATTTAATTAATTAGAAAATTAAAAAACAATCTTATTAAAAAAGAGTATTTTATGCATCGAACTCGTGTAAAAATTTGTGGTATTACCAATCTTAAAGATGCAAAATTTGCTGAAATTGCAGGAGCATATGCTATTGGATTAGTTTTCTATAAAAATAGTCCACGTTATATCAGTATTAGCAAAGCAAAGGAAATTGTTCAGAATGTTACGCCGCATTTAAACTGTGTTGGTTTATTTGTAGACGAAGATAAAGAGTATATCAATAGTGTATTGGAGCAAGTTGAACTTGATATCCTTCAATTCCATGGACAAGAATCGGAACAGACTTGCGCTTTCTTTAATAAACCTTATATTAAGGCAATCAGAATGAATGATGATACTAGTTTACCGGAGGAAGTAGAAAAGTATTCATCAGCTAAGGCGCTATTACTTGATACTTATGTGGAAGGGTTATCAGGCGGAACTGGCAAAGTTTTTGATTGGAATATGATTCCTAAAAATTTAAAAAAGCCAATAATATTAGCGGGCGGACTTAATGTAGATAACGTAAAAGACGCAATTAAGAAAGTTAATCCATATGCTGTTGATGTTAGTGGTGGAGTCGAAATAGAAAAAGGAAAAAAAGACCCTGATAAAATAAAAGAATTTATTAATGAGACTTTAAATGTCTAAAATAGAAAAAAATATTGATACCTCAACAATTGATACATTCAGTTGTATGCCAGATGAAAATGGCCATTTCGGTTTGTATGGAGGGCGTTTTGTAGCTGAAACTTTAATGGGCCCATTAGAGGAACTTGAAGAAGCATATAAAAAATATATCAACGATCCCGAATTTAATGCTGAATTTGTTTCAGACCTGAAACATTATGTTGGGAGACCTTCTCCACTCTATCATGCTAAACGTTGGAGTGAGCAATTGGGCGGAGCACAAATCTATCTTAAAAGAGAGGATTTGAATCACACCGGTGCTCACAAAATAAATAATACCGTTGGACAGGCTTTATTAGCTAAGAGAATGGGTAAGCAAAGAGTTATTGCTGAAACTGGCGCAGGACAGCATGGTGTTGCAACGGCAACTGTGGCTGCAAGATATGGTATGGAATGTGTTGTGTATATGGGCGCTGAAGATATTAAGAGACAGGCGATTAATGTTTTTCGAATAAAGCTTTTAGGAGCAAAAGTTGTTCCTGTTGACGCAGGATCTAAAACTTTGAAAGACGCATTAAACGAAGCAATGCGAGATTGGGTAACTTATGTAGATAAAACATTTTACATAATCGGAACTGTTGCAGGACCTCATCCTTATCCGGCAATGGTAAGGGACTTTAACGCTGTGGTTGGTCGAGAGGTTAGAGAACAGTGTTTGACACAGATAGGAAAACTTCCAAATACCTTAGTGGCATGTGTTGGTGGTGGTTCCAATGCTATAGGTCTTTTTTATCCTTTTTTGGACGACAAAGAAATTTCTATTTATGGTGTTGAAGCTGCTGGAGGCGGGCTTAGTACGGGTAAACATGCGGCTCCCTTAAATGCTGGAAAACCTGGTGTATTACATGGTAATCGTACTTATCTTATGGAGGATGACTACGGTCAAATTATTGAAACACACTCGATTTCAGCGGGTTTAGATTATCCTGGAGTTGGCCCAGAACATTCTTGGTTGAAAGATACGGGACGAGCTAACTATGTGTCAGTTACCGATATTGAGGCAATTCAAGCGTTTCATGATCTATGTCAAATCGAAGGTATAATTCCAGCATTAGAGTCGAGCCATGCGATTGCTTATACGTCAAAAATTGCCCCGAAAATGGATAAAAATGAGATAATAGTTGTGAATTTATCAGGACGTGGCGATAAAGATATCCAGACGGTTGCAACACATGAGGGAATAACAATCTAAGTTTGAGTTAAAAAATGAATAACCGCGATCGTTTAATTGAAATAATGGCTGAAAATAGTCTTGACCGTGTTGAGTTGGCGCAATTACTTAGTGTGAAGAAAAAAGATATTGACCGATGGTTATTATCAAATGAATCAGCGAGTCATAAAGAAATACCCGATATGGCCATTGAATTACTTCAATATAAATTAGACTTATAAACACACGAACCTAAAATAAATTCATTTTGTGAGGCATATGAATTTTGAAAATATTTTTCAGTTGTGAAGTCGACTATGAGTAGAATCGAGGCGTGTTTAAGCACTATAAAAAAAAATAATGGAAAGGCCTTGATACCTTTTTTAACGGCGGGTGATCCTTCTCCCAGTATTACAGCTAATTTGATGCATGAATTAGTTCTTGCGGGTGCCGATATAATTGAATTGGGAGTTCCGTTTTCCGATCCAATGGCAGATGGTCCAGTAATTCAACGTGCTAGCGAACGTGCTCTAGCACAAAAAACAAATACAGATGATGTATTTAATATTGTAAAAGATTTTAGAGACAAAGATAAAATAACCCCAGTAATTTTAATGGGTTATTTGAATCCGATCGAAATTATGGGTTACAAAAAGTTTGTCGAGAAAGCCTCAAAAGTGGGTGTTGACGGGCTTATAGTTGTCGATTTACCTCCAGAGGAGTCCGCGGATTTACAGGAAGCTTTAAAATTACATGATATAGACCAAATATTTCTTTTGTCACCAACAACAATTGGGGATCGCCTTAATAAGATTTGTAAAGCTGCTTCTGGTTTTTTGTATTATGTTTCGTTAAAAGGAGTAACTGGCAGCAATCAACTTAATATCAAAAAGGTTGAAGAAAAAATAAAAGAGATAAGAGCTCAATCGACTTTACCACTAGCAGTTGGTTTTGGAATCAAGGATGCAGAAGTAGCGCAAGCTGTAGGTAGAATTAGTGATGCCGTTGTTATCGGAAGCGCATTAGTCGAAAAAATAGCTAAATATTCTGGGAATACAGAAGAGATGATAGAAGAGATATCTTCTTTTATTATTTCATTACGCAAGGCACTTGATAATATTTAATAATTAATTATGAATTGGTTTAAAAAAATATTACCTTCGAGAATAAAAACTGAGAGCAATAGTCGTCGCACAATTCCTGAAGGAGTGTGGACGAAATGTGATGATTGTGGGGCAGTGCTTTATCGTGAAGAATTGGATAAAAATCTTGAGGTATGTCCTAAGTGTAATCATCATATGAAAATCGGAGCACGGATTCGTCTTGAAACTTTTTTAGACGAAGAATTAAGAAAGGAAATAGGTGTTAATATTCATACAACTGATATTCTCAAGTTTCGAGATATTAAGCGATATAAAGATAGATTGAGTCAAGCAAAAAAAAATACAGGTGAAGAAGAAGCATTAATTGTTATTTCTGGTAATTTAAATGGGCTCCCTGTCGTTTCTTGTGCTTTTGAATTCGGTTTTATGGGAGGTTCGATGGGTTCGGTAGTAGGAGAAAAATTTGTCCTTGCCGTCGAGAAAGCTATTGAATTAAATGCATCATTAATTTGTTTTTCTTCAAGCGGCGGCGCGAGAATGCAAGAAGCTTTATTTTCATTAATGCAGATGGCTAAAACAGCAGCTGCACTTGCGATCTTTCGTAAACATAAATTACCATTTATTTCAGTGATGACTAATCCGACTACGGGCGGAGTTTCTGCAAGTTTGGCTAGTCTTGGTGACATTAATATTGCAGAACCAAATGCTTTAATTGGATTTGCTGGCCCACGAGTTATAGAACAGACTGTTAGAGAAAAATTACCTGATGGATTTCAACGAAGTGAATTTTTACTCGAGCATGGAGATATTGATATGATTGTAGACCGTAGAGAATTACGTACAAAAATTAGTGAAATAATTTCAATATTAACCCATCAAGAATTTTTGGTTTAAAAATTTATTGTTCAGAAAGTTATGAAGAATAAATTAATATCAATAAACGAAACAAATAAAAATCGTTTAAGATTCAAAACTCTTGACAAGTGGCTAAAGTGGCAGGAAGGGTTACATTTTACTGCAATTGAACTTGGTTTAGAGCGTTGCCGCAGAGTGGCTAATAATATGGGGTTATTAAATTCACCCTATAACGTAATTAGTGTTGCAGGAACAAATGGAAAAGGATCAAGTATTTCTTTGCTTGATCGTATTTTACGTAATGCTGGCTATAAAGTGGGCCGTTACACTTCACCTCATTTATTACGTTATAACGAGCGAATTTGTATTAATGGAGAGCAAGTTACCGATACTGAGTTGTGCGAATCTTTTGATCGTATCGATAGAGCTAGAGGCGACATTTCTCTTACATATTTTGAATTTGGCACACTTGCAGCATTAGATCTTTTTCGACAACATGATGTGCAACTTGCAATTCTTGAAGTTGGGTTGGGTGGTAGACTTGATGCAGTTAATATACTAGATGCCGATGTATCTTTAATTACAAGTATAGATATTGATCACCAAGAATGGCTTGGTAATGATCGTGAGAGTATCGCGCGTGAAAAGGCTGGAATTTTTAGAAATTTAGCTCCTGCGATTTGTTCTGATCCAAATCCACCTAAAAGTTTGATAGATTGTTCAAAAGCATTAGGCACGCCAATTTCTTTATTGGGACGAGATTACCAATTTGACTATAGCGACAATTCTTGGACATGGCGTTCAAAAGATATGTGTTTGGAAGGCCTTCCAAGACCGATGAAATACTCTGACTTTCAAATACAAAACGCATCTGGTGTACTAATGGTTTTGGCTAATATTCAAGATGAATATCCAGTTAGCATAGAAAATATTAAATATGCTTTAGATAGTTTCCGCCTTTCAGGAAGATTTCAAATTATCCCTGGTGATATTCCTAAAATTCTTGATGTAGCGCATAATCGTGAATCAATAAAAGCTCTAGTTAAAAATTTAAAAATGGTCTCGTGTCAGGGAAAAACACATATAATCCTTGGAATGTTAAAGGGCAAAGAACACCGACAAGTTATAAAAGAGTTGGAAGTGGTTGCGGATAGTTGGCATTTTGTATCAATTCCACATGAGCGTGGTATTGAAGCCAAAATATTAGCATCAGAGTCTAGAACTCTCAATGAAACTAAGGATGTTTCTGAGTATTCAAGCATGAAAGAAGCATTAGACAAAATTCGTAAATTATCCATGCCTGATGACCGAATAGTTATTACTGGTTCTTTCTATACGGTCGGAGCAGCAATACAATATTTAAATTAACTATTTTTCTATAAAAAATGGATCAACAATTAAAAGAGAGACTAGTCGGAATAATCGTTCTTGTTTTGTTTGCCGTTATATTTATTCCAATGTTTTTCTCAGAACCAATAGATTTGGTTTCGAAGGAAAAAACAAATTTATCAAATTCAAAAGAATCAGAATTTGTTTCTAAATTAAAGCCGGTGGATGATAGTACTCAAGAATTTGATACTAAAAGAATAGAGTATGACACGGTGACCGAAGAGACCCCACAAACGGTGACCGAAGAAAGTACAGATTTGGTAAACGAAGAAACTGCTTTTAGAAAAGAATCCTTGACTGAAAATCAAATGGGCCAAATGAATTGGATTGTTCAAATAGGAAGCTATTCAAATAAAGAAAACGCAGAAAAAGAAAATCTGAGAGCAAAGAATGCAGGCTTCCGTTCCTTTATTAACCCAATAACACAAAATAATAAAATTATGTATCAAGTATGTTTAGGACCAGAATACGATGAGCTTGATGCAAATAAACTACGTGAAGAAATAAAAAAGAAAATAAAGTTAGAAAATGAACCAATAGTCAAAAAATATCCATAATTTTAAAATTGATAAAAATAGGCAATAACAATGACAACGGCTGATATAGCTATTCTTTGCGCGATATTGTTGCCTACATTAGTTGGTATTTTATATGGTTTTCTAAATATCATCTTTTCGTTACTATCGTGGGTAGTCTCTTTGGGTTTAGCTGTAAAACTAGTACCTTATTTTTCACCATTACTAGATAATTATATTGATACACCAATATTAAGAATAATTCTGGCATTCATTGTATTATTTATTTTATGCTTACTGATAATGAGTGGATTAAGCTATTTCGTCATTAAACTACTAGGAAAAACTGGTTTAACGGCCGCAGATAGGTTACTGGGGATGTTTTTTGGTATGGGATTAGGCATGCTGATTGTAGCTGTTGTGGTTTTTTTGGCCGGTTTTACTGCTTTTCCAAAAGAAGTGTGGTGGAAAGAGTCTAAATTGATAGAACCATTTGAGACTTTAAGTATATGGAGTTCAGATTTTTTAGGAGAATCGGTAACGAAATATCATTCGTATGAACAGATGGAAAAAAAATGATTAGTTATTTTTCGGTGAAATTATTATGTGTGGAATAATTGGGATTGTTGCAAAAAGTGCAGTTAATCAAGCTATTTATGATGGCTTAACGGTACTTCAACATCGTGGGCAAGACGCTGCTGGAGTAGTGACCTGTGATGATAGAAATTTATATCTTAGAAAAGATAATGGTCTTGTAAGAGACGTTATTAAAACTCGACATATGCTTAACTTAAAGGGGAATATGGGGATAGGTCAT
Source organism: Legionellales bacterium (assembly GCA_002721165.1). GTDB lineage: Bacteria > Pseudomonadota > Gammaproteobacteria > Eutrophobiales > Eutrophobiaceae > UBA11869. Next base: position 8,918 of record PBJS01000015.1, read on the forward strand.
GTCCGTTACCCAACGGCTGGATGTGCTTCTTCAGCTGAGGCCCAGCCATTTTATGTTAATTCACCATATGGGGTAACACTTGCTCATAATGGTAATTTAATTAATGCTGAATCTTTAAAAGAAGATTTGATGAGAGAAGAACTTCGTCATTTGAACACCAATTCAGATTCTGAAGTACTATTAAACATTTTAGCGAATGAATTAAATAAGTCTGGAAAATCTCGAGATAAATTACAACCTAACGACATATTTCAGGCTGTAAAACATCTACATAAACGGTGTAAGGGTGGATATTCAGCAGTAGTGATGATAACTGGTATTGGTATTCTTGGTTTTCGTGATCCAAACGGTATAAGGCCTATTGTATTTGGCGATAGAAAAACTGATATTGGAACAGAATTTATTATTGCCTCAGAAAGTGTCGCTCTCGATGTATTGGACTTTCAGCTCATTCGTGATATTGAACCAGGAGAGGCGGTTTTTATTTCAGTTGAAGGTGAGGTTTTTACACAACAATGTTCCGATAATATCAATCATAGCCCCTGTATTTTTGAATATGTTTATCTTGCGAGACCTGATTCAATAATTGATGGTATCTCTGTATACAAAGCACGAATTAGTATGGGTCAGACACTTGCGAAAAAAATTCTAAAATTATTTCCAACACATGATATAGATGTAGTTATTCCAATTCCTGATTCCAGTCGGACAGCAGCGTTATCATTAGCAAATGATCTTGGAATAAAGTATAGGGAAGGTTTTGTAAAGAATAGGTATATCCCGCGTACATTTATTATGCCAGGTCAGAACATCCGTAAAAAATCTGTTCGACAAAAATTAAATGCCATAAATCTTGAGTTCAAAAATAAAAATGTTTTACTTGTGGATGACTCTATTGTTAGAGGAACAACGTCACGAGAGATAGTTCAAATGGCAAGAGAGGCAGGAGCAAAACGTGTCTATGTTGCATCAGCTGCACCACCGGTGCGTCACCCAAATGTTTATGGAATAGATATGCCAAGTGTAAATGAGTTAATAGCCTACAATAAGAGTGTTGAGGAAGTTGCCGAAACGATTGGGGCTGACTGGTTAGTTTATCAGGATATTGAAGATCTTATTGCTTCTGCACAAAAAGGTAATGAGACCATAAGAAAATTTGATGCATCTTGTTTTACTGGTGAATATATAACCGGCGATGTTAGTGAAGATTATCTTGCTCGAATCGAGTCGTTAAGAAATGATTCTGCAAAGGAAATAACATATATAGATGAAGGATTAACTGATCTAATAAAAGGTCAATAGTTCTTAGTTAAATTAATCAAAATACCATTGTATTCTATATGCGTATAATTTATTTTCTTAATTTTCATTACTAATTGTAGTTTGAGTATTATCAGGTTCTACTAGCTGTTGTTCATTCTGGTTTTTAGAAATCAATTCTTCAATAGTTTTTTCCAATTTATTGCCGATATGCTGTTGAAGTTGATTTTTATAGGAACGAATAATTTGAGTCAGTACTCTAGTAGAAAAAATAGGTATGCTACTTTGTTCTTTTTCAATAATAATTTGTAGAAGTGTATTTCTTGTTAAATCGTTCTCTGTTTTTGCGTCCACAACAACAAATTCTTTGTTTTCAAAAACCAATACACTAATATCTTCTAAAGTAATATATTTACTATCTTCTGTGTCGTAAAGACGTCTATTGGGGTATTTTTTAATAGTTCTCATTTTTTTTAAAAATTTAATTAACAATTCTGACAACTAATATGATGCAATGCAACAAATATCGTTAATCCTAACAGATAATTAATGATATTGTCGATAGCTACTTAAAAATTATCTATTTACAAGAAAAAATAGATCTAATTTGATAGGTAATTTGCTTAATCCGACTTGCTACAACGGCTTGTTATTCTGTACTCTTGTGTTCCAAAATTTGTAACGATTAAATAATTCGTAAATATAATAATATAAAACCTATAGGGAGAGAGTCCAATGGCTGACACAGTCACAATCACCGATAACCGAACAGGAAAAAAAGTTGAGTGCCCAATAGTTGACGGTGTTTATGGTGCGCCGGTGATTGATACAAAAACGCTATATAAAGAACTTGGAATGTTTACTTTTGATCCGGGTTTCGTGACTACGGCGTCCTGTAAAAGCAAAATTACCTATCTTGATGGGGAAAAGGGTATTTTACTCCATCGCGGCTATCCAATTGACCAATTAGCGAATCAAAGTTCATATTTGGAAGTGTGTTATCTATTATTATATGGAGAGCTCCCTACAAAAACTCAGTTCGATGAATTTCGTAACAATCTGAATGAACGTAATATGGTTCATGAGCATCTTGAACGCTTTTATACTGGTTACCTCTATGATGCACACCCTATGTCTATGCTGATTGGCGTCACCGGGGCGTTATCGTCTTATTATCATGAGGCAATGGATATTAATGACCCTGCGGATCGAGAACTAACAGCAATCAGAGTTATTGCAAAAATGCCCATTTTAGCAGCACATTGCTACAAGCATTCTGTTGGCCATCCATTTATCTATTCACGAGATGATTTAGATTATGTAGAGAATTTTCTGAATATGATGTTTTCAGTACCTATGCGCGAATTTGTACCAAATCCAGTTGCGGTAAAGGCCTTAAATTTATTGCTTATTTTACATGCTGACCATGAACAAAATGCATCGACATCGACTGTTAGACTTTCGGGCAGTGCTGAAGCAAATCCATTTGCATGTATTGCAGCGGGAATTGTTACGCTTTGGGGGCGTGCTCATGGCGGAGCAAATGAGGCTGTGCTCAAGATGTTAGCTGAGATAGATACAGCTGATAATATTCCCAAGTTTATTAGTAAAGCTAAAGACAAGGAAGATCCTTTCAAGTTAATGGGTTTTGGCCATCGTGTTTATAAAAATTATGATCCACGAGCAACAATCATTCGACAGGTCTGCCACGATTTACTTAATGAAATAGATACTGTTGACCAGCCTTTGTTTGAAATTGCAATGAAACTAGAAGAGATTGCTCTTGAAGATGAATATTTTATTCAGCGTAAACTTTATCCTAATGTTGATTTTTACTCTGGAATTATTCTCAAGGCATTAGGCATTCCTACATCAATGTATACAGTCATGTTTGCACTAGCAAGGTCAGCTGGCTGGGTTGCGCAGTGGTTAGAAATGATGGAAGACCCAGATTTCAAAATTGGTCGACCAAGACAGCTTTATATGGGACAAAAGACCCGTGATTACATTCCAATCAACAAAAGAAAATAAGATTTTTGTCAAATGGAAATAAAAAAAATATGAAAACACCTGTTCGTGTTGCCGTAACGGGTGCAGCTGGCCAGATTAGTTATTCTCTGTTGTTTCGTATCGCCTCCGGTCAAATGTTAGGACCAGACCAGCCTGTCATTTTTCAGTTACTCGAAATAGCTCCTGCAATGAAAGCGCTAGAAGGCGTAGTCATGGAACTTGATGACTGCGCTTTACCATTAGCTACGGATTTTATTTTAACTGATAATATTAATACTGCTTTTAGTGATGTAAATTTTGCGTTATTAGTCGGGGCAAAACCCAGAGGACCCGGTATGGAACGCAGTGATTTATTGGAGGCCAATGGCGGTATTTTTAAACTACAAGGTAAGGGGCTAAATGAAAGTGCTAATCGAGATGTTAAAGTTTTAGTTGTTGGAAATCCAGCTAACACCAATGCTTACACCGCAATGGTTAGTGCGCCTGATTTAAACCCTCGTAATTTTACCGCGATGACTCGGCTTGATCATAATCGTGCGTTAGCACAGCTTGCCTCAAAAACGAATTCGTCGGTTCATGATATTAAGAAAATGACTATCTGGGGTAATCATTCGACAACACAATATCCTGATATTACTAATACGACCGTTTCCGGTAAATTAGCTAAAGATTTGGTAAATATTAATTGGTATCAAGAAGAATTTATACCTCGTGTTGCAAAACGAGGGGCTGAAATAATTGATGCTCGTGGTGCTTCTAGCGCTGCATCAGCGGCGAACGGTGCAATAGACCATATTCGTGATTGGGTTATGGGAACGGATGAGGATAACTGGGTCAGCATGGGTGTACCAAGTGATGGAAGTTATGGGATACCAGAAGGGTTGATATTTTCTTTTCCGGTCACTTGTAAAGATGGCGATTATCGAATAGTTCAGGGATTAGAAATTGATGAGTTTGGCCAATTAAAGATGGATGCAACACAAAAAGAGCTTGAAGAAGAAAAGGCAGCATTATCAAATATTCTTGATTAATATTTTTTATCTCAAGCTGATAATAGGCCAGCTCATTTTGACTGCTTCATTTTTAAGAGAATTATCTGGATCAACCGCAACCGGGTGGTCTACTTCTTTCATGAGTGGAATATCATTATGCGAGTCGCTGTAAAACCAACTTTCTTCAAGTTGACTATTCATATTTTTTAACCACTCATTGAAACGTTTAACCTTACCCTCAGCGTAAGAAGGTGTTCCAATAAACTCGCCGGTATATTTCTCATTTTTGAATTCTGGTTCACAAGCGATTAAATTTTCAATTTTAAATTCTATTGCGATGGGCTCAACTATAAAACGGTTTGTAGCGGTGATAATTAATAGTTCGTGACCTCGACCACGATGATCATCTATTAGCTGATGTGCTTTTGGTAGTATTACTGGCTTTATTTTTACTTTAAAAAAATCATTTCTCCATTCTTTAAGTAAATTTAAGTCATTCTCCCCCAAAATCTTTAATTGAAATTTTAGAAAATCATTAATATCAAGATCACCGTTTAAATAATCTTTATAGTATTTCCTGTGAGCAGATTCATATACTACAGAATCAACATAGTTTCGTTCACACAGGAATTCTCCCCAAAGAACATCGCTGTCGCCTGCAATCAAAGTATTATCAATGTCAAATATCGCGAGTTTCATATTTCTCATTTATAACAGAATCAATAAAATTGGGTAGTCTAGAAGTTATTTTCAATAAGGCAAATATTTTCATTTACATTATTTGTATTGTAGGATTGGTATGAACAAAATTAATGAATGTGATACTACAATATGATTGATTCAGAGGGTTTTCGGGCAAATGTTGGCATTATACTCACCAATAATGATGGGCAGGTTTTTTGGGCTCGCCGTATGGGTATGGACGCTTGGCAATTTCCACAGGGCGGAATCAAAAAAAATGAGTCTCCAAAAACGGCCATGTACAGAGAACTAAAAGAGGAGATTGGTCTTAAGCGAGAACACGTCGAAATATTGAATTCTACGAAAGATTGGCTGAGATATTCTTTACCCAAACAGTATATTCGTAAAAATAGAGAGCCTTTATGTATTGGTCAAAAGCAAAAATGGTATTTATTAAAATTAATAGTTGATGACAAATATCTCGATTTATCTTGCACAAGTGATCCCGAATTTGATTTGTGGAAGTGGGTTGATTTTTGGCAGCCCATTGATGAAATTATTTCATTCAAACGAGAAGTTTATAAGCAAGCATTAAAGCAATTAGAGCCGTTTATCGTTTGAAAATTTAAATTTGCTAACTATATCCTGTTTTTAATATAAATGAATTCTCAGAATTATGGTTTTCGTGTTGCCATAGTTCGCATTAAATTGCGCAATAACTTGTTGGCGGCTTGATCGGCCGTACCTCCTAGCAGTCTTTTAATAGCCTCTGGTGCATAATTTGCGGATATCAAATATTCATAAAGCCCTTCAAGTACTGGCGCACAATTTTTCATTGCATAATCAGCGATTGCCCTCGCATCATTTTGTACCTCAATTTGCTCTATAGCAATCTTATTTAAACACTCTCTATATTCTCCTGACGACTTGGCAACCTTTTGGTATTCTTCATCAGTGAAGCCAGTGGTTTTATATTCAGCAGATACATTCAGGCTTAAGATAAAGAATAAGGGAGCAACTAAATAACTTATTTTATATTTCATTAGATATCCTTTTATTGATTTATAATAATTTAGAATAACAATAACATGAAAAATTCAATTTTCCATTAACAATGCTTGGGAAAAAATAATAATGCATATTCATATTCTTGGTATCTGCGGGACATTTATGGGAGGCCTGGCCCAAATCGCAAAAGCATTAGGTCATGAGGTAACAGGCTCTGATCAAAATATGTATCCACCAATGAGTGAAGAACTAATTAAACTCAATATCGATGTTATGGTTGGTTATGAACCTGAGCATCTATATTCTCAGCCAGATTTGGTTCTAGTGGGTAATACCTTGTCTCGCGGTAATCCAGTGATTGAATATATGCTGAATCAAAGATTATTATTTACATCTGGGCCTGAGTGGCTCTATCGAGAGGTTTTGCATAAAAGACATGTGCTGGCTGTCTCAGGAACACATGGAAAGACAACAACAACGAGTATTTTGAGTTGGATCCTCGAGTTTGCGGGACTTAATCCCTCGTTTCTTATTGGTGGAGTTGCTGAAAACTTCGAAAAATCAGCTAGTTATACTGATTCTCAATTTTTTGTTATTGAGGCAGATGAGTACGATACGGCTTTTTTTGATAAGCGTTCCAAATTTATTCATTATCGCCCGGATACACTNATAATAAACAANATNGAGTACGATCATGCNGATATCTTTCNTGATCTTGCNGCTATAAGACGCGAATTCCACAATCTNNTACGTATCCTCCCAAAAGATGCGAAAATCATCTATCCATCAGAAGATAAGGAAATTNAGCGCGTTTTAAGTATGGGTTGTTGGACGGCATCTGAGACCTTTCTCGGCGGTGGCGCTGCATGGTCAATATCAAACGCAAATAATGACTATAGCCATTTTTCCATAAATAATAATGGGCAAATGGCTGGAGATGTTTCATGGTCGATTATTGGCGAGCATAATGCTTCTAATGCACTTGCGGCAATCGTTGCAGCTAAAAATATAGGGATACCAACTGAAAAAGCATGCGAAGCTTTGAGCACATTCAAATCGGTTAAACGACGACTCGAATGTATTTTTGATTCGAATAATATCTATATCTANGACGATTTTGCACACCATCCAACAGCTATCAAAAAGAGTCTAAAAGCTCTCAAAAAACATGCAACAAATGGGCGGATAATTGCAATAATGGAACCACGTTCTAACACAATGCGTATGGGCGTTCATGCTGAAACATTGTCAGCATCTTTTGATGATGCTGACAGAGTTTTTCTTTATCAGGCTAAAGATTTAAAATGGAACATTGCTGATTATATGAATGAGCTTGGTAGTCGCTGTCAGGTTTTTAAGGACGTAGAAAAAATAATTGAATTAGTTTGTAAAGAAGTTCGACCTCACGATTGTATAGTGNTTATGAGTAACGGTGGTTTTGATAATATACATAAAAAATTAATTGAGAGACTAAGTTAATTATGCAAATTCCTCTTTTTCCATTGAATGTAGTTTTATTCCCAGAAGGCGAACTTAAATTAAGAATTTTCGAGCCAAGGTATATTGATATGGTTAGTGATTGCCTTAGAAATGATACTGGATTTGGGGTTTGTTTAATTCAAGAAGATAAAGATATGAGTAAATCAGCTGATTTTTTTTCTATGGGGACATATGCAAAAATAATAGACTGGAGTCAAATGGAAGATGGATTGCTAGGTATAGTTATCAAAGGAGAAAANCGTTTTAGAGTTAATTCCCATAAAAGGTCAAAGAATAATTTACGTATTGGCGAGATTGATTGGTTAAGCAATGACGATAATCCAATGCCTGCTTCTTATCAGAATTTTTCTGACTTACTTAAAGAGATCGTTGTTCGTTATGAATTACCTATAGGAAATATGCCAGATAGATTTGATGAAGCTAACTGGGTGAGTGAAAGGTTAGCAGAATTATTACCATTTGATTTACCGATTAAGCAAGAAATTCTTGAAATGAATAGCGCATCAAATCGTTTTGAGTACATGGAAACTCTTTTAAAAAAGATTGATTCTGATAAGCTCATGCAATCTTAGGCCAACAAACTTCAACAAAATTGGTTTTAGATTTTGAATAAAGTAAAACGCACTCATATTTTCACTTTATTAAGTAAAGANAACCCTTCACCAACGACTGAATTGGTTTATGAAACACCATTTGAACTATTAGTAGCCGTCATACTTTCAGCGCAAGCTACAGATATAAGTGTTAACAAAGCTACAAAAAAGCTTTTTACCGTTGCAAATACTCCTGAAGCTATTCTTTCTTTAGGTCTTAATGAGCTTAAAGCTAATATCAAAACGATTGGGCTTTATAATAATAAGGCGAAACATATTATTGAGACCAGCAGGGTATTACTCAAAAAATATAATGGCGAGGTCCCGGACAACAGAACAGCATTAGAGGAATTGTCTGGTGTTGGAAGGAAGACAGCAAATGTTATTTTAAATACTATATTTGGAGAGCCAACAATAGCTGTCGATACACATATTTTTCGAGTATCGAATAGAACTGGAATTTCACCAGGTAAAAATGTTGCGGAAGTTGAAAAAAAACTTTTAAAGTTTGTTCCTGATATTTTTAAAAAGGATGCTCACCATCTGCTTATCCTTCATGGGCGCTACACATGCACTGCTCGTAATCCGAAATGTAATGATTGTATTATTTTTGATGATTGTGAATGGAAAGAACGTAAAAAGCATACAAAACATCTATTAAAGCGTAATATATTTAATAAGCTTAATATTGAGTGAAAAATAAATGTTTATTCAAAATAGAGCTGAATCCAGAGCTTTTTTTTATAATGTTTGGAAAAAACAAAAGAGTAGACTTTCACTAGATCCATTAGAAGTTATCATTTTCGATGTAATTTCAACGCATCCTGAATACCATTGTTATTTGGATGATGANAAATCAATATACCAAAATNACTCCAGNGCAGAAAATGNCNAAATAAANCCTTTCTTACACATGGGAATGCATATCGCATTGAAAGAGCAGATTAATTCTAATAAACCAGTAGGAATTAATGTTATATTCAGTAAAGTGGTTTCAAAATCAGTCTCTGNCCATGATGCAGAACATAAAATGATGGAGTGTCTTGGAAAAAGTTTGTGGAAAGCGCAATTGGAAAATAAATTACCTGATGAAAATGAATATTTAGAGTGCTTAGAAAATATTTTACAATGAAAAAAATAAATTATCATATAAATNTAATGATCTNATGACTCAAGAGATTTTTAANGCAGGTNATNCNNGTGAAGAGCAGCTGACTTTATTAGCAGAGATTTCACAAAATTTTTCAAGCTCACTTGATATCTCGCAAACATTACAAAATGCTATCGAGCGATTCATGCAATATTTGAACTCAGAGGCAGCATCAATATTTTTATTGGAAAATAAAGGCTCAAAATTAGTTTGTGTTAGGTGTGCTGGCCCCGTCGACATTACAGGAATTACGATTCCCTCAGGTAAAGGTATTATAGGAAATGCAATAAANACAAGAAAATCTCAAATGATAAGAGATGCTCAAAGCGATCCCAATTTTTCAAAACTAGTTGATGCGGATTCCGGTTTTAGAACTCGATCTATTCTTGCTGTACCNCTTGTTGTAAATAATAAGTGTATTGGAGCTTTAGAGTTAATAAATAAAAAGAANAATGATTTATTTAATGAGCATGATGANTCAATTTCTATGGTATTAGCGTCNTATGCTGCTTTNGCAATTCATAATGCACGCATGGCGGATGCTNTAGTTGAAAAGGAACGAATGCGTAAAGAGCTCGAATTGGCAAGGGAAATTCAAGTAGGTCTTTTGCCAAAAGATGATGACANTNTTACTTTTCCAATTAGAGGTATGAATGTACCAGCATTAGAGGTTTCTGGTGATTTTTTTGATTTTTTTAAACGCGATGATGGTTTAATTTATTTTAATCTCGCTGATGTTTCAGGAAAAGGAATGAATGCTGCAATGTTGATGGCAAAAGCGAGCAGTCTCTTGCATCATTTAGCTAAAAGTATTGATGACCCTGGGGAATTATTAAGCAGGGTAAATAATGAGATATGCGAGTCTATATCTCACGGCATGTTTGTAACATTAGTATCGGGATTTTTAGATACAAAAAATCNAACNATAAAATTTTCAAACGCTGGTCATCAACCNCCCTTGTTTCATACTAATANAGGTGAATTTANAGAAATAGAGGCCAGCGCCCCTCCNATTGGTATTATTCCNGCAATAGAATTTCCTGTAGANACAATAAANTTAAACGGGGGCGTGGTATATTTNTTTACCGATGGAATTACAGAAAGTCACGATGAAAACAACAAATTTTTAGAAGTTGTTGGTTTAATTGAGCTTATTAAGATTAATTCAAAATTACCTCTTTCTGATCGACTGGATAGAATTGTTTCAAAAGTTCGTAATTCGAGTATTGACCAACATGATGATATAACTTTAATGATTATAGAATGTAATAAAGAATGAGTATTGATTATGGAAAAATTATTCGAAATTCGATTTTTGGCTAAACCCGAACGTTTATGTCTTGTTCGGGCATTAGTAAAAGAGACGACTGAGAATATTGGCTGTAGTAAAGATCTGACGGAAAAATTAGTAATTGCTGTTAATGAAGCATGTATGAATATTATTCAACATGCCTATAAAGGGGATGAATCAGGTGAAATTATTTTTGAGATGTCGAATAATGAAAAAGAGTTATATTTTCGATTGATTGATTATGCAGAACCAATTGATCTTGGTTCTGTAAAACCACGTGATCTTAATGATATACGCCCTGGTGGGTTGGGGACCCACTTTATTGCTGAAATTATGGATGAACATGATATGGGTCATCTCGATGAGGGGAAAGGGAATTACTTAGAGATGAAGAAAAAGATTAATAAATAACAAAATAAGAGTAAACAAATGAAAATAAATATACAGCAAGAAGATAATTATATAGAGATAGGATTTGGCGGCGCTATTGATTTGTCAACCTCTTCTGATGCGCGTAAAAATATAATCGATGTGTTAGAAAAAAATAAAAATATTTTAATTGATCTTAGTTTAGTAAATTATATTGATAGTTCTGGAGTTGCAAGTTTAGTTGAAGGTTATCAGATAGCAAAAAAACAATCGTTAAAATTTGGGTTAATTGGTGTTAGTGATGCGGCAATGAGTGTACTAAAATTAGCAAGACTTGATCAGGTCTTCCCGATCTATAATTCGATTGATGAATATGAAAAACAAGATGTCTGAATTTATCGTCCACCGATTTTTAAATTACATAGAGATAATTGGAATTTCTACAATTAAATTTGTTGAAGGAGTTGGCTATTATTTTGCGCTATTGGTTGAATCACTGGCTTGGGTAATAGCCGGGCCATTTTATAAACAACCTGTCCGTATCCCTTCTGTATTTGCTCAAATGATGACTATTGGGATAGCAGCTTGTCCAATTGTTTTTATACTCTCGTTTTCAATTGGCGTTATGCTGGCTATCCAAATGATATACAACTTAAAGACCTTCGGTGCTGAGTCTCAGGTAGTTGTTGGTGTTGCTTTGTCGGTCACAAGGGAGTTTGCGCCATTAATTACCGGTATTTTAATTGCGGGGAGGACAGGATCTGCCTTAGCAGCAAAACTTGGTACTATGCAAGTCAATCAAGAAATTGATGCTCTTCGAGTTATGGGTATAAACCCAATACGTTATCTTGTATCTCCAGCACTGTTAGCAATGTTGATAATGATGCCCGTTCTTACTTTCTTTGCTGATATAGCTGGTCTTTTAGGCGGTGCATTATATACAGGTATNGAGATAGGACTAAGTTTTAGCGCTTATACTGACAGAACATTAGCTGCTTTAATGGTGAGTGATGTTATGCAAGGTTTATTTAAGAGTCTCATATTTGCATTAATCATTACATTGGTTGGCGCAAGTAACGGTTTTTCAGTGAGTGGCGGTGCTGAAGGTGTTGGGAAAGCAACAACTCGATCTGTGGTACTTTCAATATCTTTTATTGTTATTGCTGATATGGTTTTCACTTATTTTTTAAATCGCTAATAAATGTCAGAAAATAAAAAAAATATTGCAATCGAGGTTGAAGATTTAGTTACACACTATGGTTCACGTAAGATTTTGGATGGAATTAATCTAAAAGTAAATCAAGGTGAGATTATGATTATCATGGGGGGCAGTGGTTCTGGAAAAAGTACTTTGTTACGTTATTTGCTTGGTTTAGGCATACCAACAAGCGGCAACATAAGATTACTTGGGAAAGATATTACCAATTTAAGTTCAAANGAAATGTTTGANCTCAGAAAAAATATGGGCGTAGCTTTTCAGGGAGGAGCACTACTNAGTTCAATGACAATCGGAGAAAATGTGCAATTACCTCTACATGAACATACAGATCTTGACCAGACAACAATGGATATTATGGCTAGAATGAAACTCGAGGTTGTAAATTTAGGCGGATTTGAGAACTTAATGCCTTCAGAATTATCTGGAGGTATGGTTAAAAGGGCAGCCGTAGCTCGTGCAATTATTATGGATCCTAAATTAATGTTTTTTGATGAACCTTCTGCGGGACTCGATCCTGTAGTGTCAGCTGAATTAGATGAACTTATATTAAAATTACGGGACGCAATGAATATGACAATTGTCGTTGTTACGCATGAACTTGATAGTGCTTTTAAGATCGCAGATAGGATAACCGTGTTAGATAGAGGGCACATTTTAATGAGTGATACTGTTGAAGAAATTAAAAACTCAAATAATGAGCGAATCCAATCATTGTTAAACCGAACACCAAGCAATGAAGTAATTAACGCAGATGAATATTTAAATAGACTAACTGGTATGTAAAAAAGAGATGAAAAGGGAAAATATTAATTATGTTGTCGTTGGCTCATTTGTACTTATCGTAGCAGCTTGTTTTTTTATATTTTTATATCAAATAACAGGAAATAGCGGGCCGACAGACAAATATTATGTAACATATAATAATGTCACAGGTATTAAATTTGGCACACCTGTTACTTTTGAGGGTTATCAAATTGGTCAGGTCGAGGAAATTACACCTACGCGTTTTGAAGGGAAGATTAACTATCGTCTAGTACTTTCTATCGAAAAAGATTGGCCAGTCCCTAGTGATAGTATTGCAAAGATTGTTGCATCTGGTTTATTAGCCGCTGTAACAATAGATATTGAAGAGGGAATTAGCGATAGTTTACTTGAACCCAAATCAGAAATTGAGAGCAGAGAGGCAGCTAATTTGTTTGCCGCGGTAAACGAAGTTGCAGAAGACATTCGTAGTCTTTCTAAAGATGGAATTAAACCGTTACTTGATAATTTAAATAACCAAATTAATTCGATTTCTTATGAATTTACAGATTTGACAAAAAATATGGTAAAACCGATGGTCGAAAAAATTAGTAATCAAATTGATCAGTCCGATATTGTTAATAAGGTTGATGAACTTGTTAACAATCTTAATCGAACCTCTGAAAATTTAAAAAAGATGGCTAATAATAAGAATCAAGAAAATTTAACATTATTTTTAGATAATATGGGGGCAATCTCAACCAATACAGATGAATTAGTTGGAAATCTGGACGAAACTCGTAAGACAATGGATTCTGTTTTAGAAAATGTCAGTAATATGGTCGAGGCTAACAGTAACAAACTAGATTCCTCGCTTGCCGATTTACATAAAACCCTATCCGTTGTCTCAACACATATTGATGCAATTACTCATCACCTTGAAGGTAGTAGCAGAAACATGCATGAATTCACGCGACAAATAAAGGAAAATCCAGGATTATTAATACGTGGTTCCGCCCAAACAGAAGAGGTCAAATAATTTATGAGATATCAAATTTTTTTCTTATTTCTCTTCGTTTTGACTGCCTGCGTGCAACAGCCGCCATTACCCACTGATCATTATTATCGTCTTCCGGGTATAGAAGGTATTAGTACTGATAAAGCAATTATTGAGAGCGTTAGTGTGATTTCTTTTCAGGCGGATGGTTTGTATAGAGAACGCGCTATCCTTTATTCTGAAAATGAAATTGAAATAAAACAATATCATTATCATCACTGGGTTGATTCTCCAAGTCGTTTACTTCAAGAGCATCTAGCTGATATGTTAAGTTCGAGTGGTATATCGAAGATTGTCTTGACGACATTCGAAGGTAATAGCAATTTAATTATCAAGGGGAAAATAAAAGCGTTCGAACAAAAAAAATCAGGAAACCAAAGTAGCGCTCTTGTGTCAATTGAATTTCGTGTGGATCGTAGCAACGATAATCAACCTATTTTATTTAAACAGTATACTCAAGTAATAAGTTCAGAAGAATCATCAATTACTTCAGTTATAGGCGCATTTGGGGTTGCTGTTAATAATATTTATACAAATTTTTATAATGATTTAAAAGAAGTGCTGAATATGTGATAGGTATCAATTACCGCTCTAAGTGTTCTATTTTATTTTTTTTCTCTTTCCATTCATCTGCATCTTCGGGTGGTGTTTTAATTTCATTTATAACAGGCCAGGTTTTTGATAGTTCGGCATTCAGTTCTATAAACTCACTCATATCTTCCGGTACGTCCTCATCACACATAATTGCTTCAATTGGACATTCCGGTTCGCATAACGTGCAATCGATACATTCATCCGGATCTATAACCAGCATATTCGGACCCTCATGAAAACAGTCAACAGGGCATACTTCGACGCAGTCCGTGTATTTACACTTAATGCAATTTTGTGTCACTACAAATGGCATTTCCTTTCCTTCTTATATAAGAGTATTAAAAAACATATTCTACACTTTTACGTATAAATAAAGAATAGGCTATTTGAATTTGTTTTTTTAATTATCTATTTCTATTTTGTATTCTTTATTTAGTAAAGTCGCTATTGCTTTAATTGCGAGCCGAGCCCTTAGATTTAGAGGATCGTTAGCGCCTGTATATTTTTCTAATTCTAGGAATGTGTTGGTTGATTCTTGCAATTGTGTAATTGCTAAATTGTGCAAAATCATACTATCATTTGAATTAATAGTTAATGCAGTTTTATATGCATCAATTGCAGATTTAGTATTATTTATTTGCGCATACGCATTACCTAGTCGATACCATAATTTTTCATCATTAGGTATTTTATTTGTTAACATTCTGTAATAGCGGATTACTTCTTCCCAAGACTCATTGTCATAAGCGATNTTTGCGAGTTGCTCTAACTCAATAGTATCAATTTTTGTCTCTGAAATCGGTTTTGTATCGTTGACACTACACCCTGAGCTTAATATCGTTGTCAGTAAAATCAATAATTGAAAATATTTCATTTTCATATCACCCCATTTTTTAATTCATTATTTTCATTATAATTATATCTATAATATGGCATTTAACATTATCCTTCTTACTTAAAAAGTATAATTTATACTATAATCTTGAAATTTTATGTGTGAGGCCCAATATGGTCTAGTAGTGTCAATTTATAAATCAATTTTATTTTGAGGTTTGAAAAAATATGTCTGTAGAAGCAAATCAGGAAACCCTCGGATTTCAGACTGAGGTAAAACAATTATTAGATTTAATGGTACATTCTTTGTACAGCAATCGGGAAATATTTCTGAGAGAGCTAATTTCGAATGCGTCCGATGCCGAAGATAAATTACGATTTGAGGCACTACAAGATGATAGTCTCTATGAAAAAGACTCAGATTTGAAAATAAGAGTCGAATTTAATAAAGAACTAAAAACGATTACTATTATAGATAATGGAATAGGAATGACTCGGAATGAAGTAGTAGAAAATTTGGGAACGATTGCCAAATCTGGTACAAAACAATTTTTTGAGGGTTTAACTGGAGATCAAACAAAAGATTCACAATTAATTGGCCAATTTGGCGTTGGTTTTTACTCATGTTTTATCGTTGCCAAAAAGGTTGAAGTAATAACAAGACGAGCAGGGGAAAATAGAGATAAAGGTGTTCGCTGGATCTCAGAAGGTGAGAATGACTATTCAATAGAGACAGTTGATAGGGCAAAACGCGGGACAAAAGTGGTCTTGCACTTACGTGACGATGCCAATGAATTTTTGAATGCTTATCAATTGCGCGAGATTATTACAAAATATTCTGATCATATCTCTTTTCCAATCGTCATGGATAAAGATGATGAGGATAATAAAGATAATAATAAGACGGGCGAAGATACAGTCAATAGCGCAACTGCACTTTGGATACGTAATAAGAAAGAGATTAAGGATGAGGAATATAATCAATTTTATAAGCATATATCACATGATTTTGACGATCCTCTTGCCACTATTCATAACAAAGTCGAGGGCAAGCTCGAATACACTTCACTTTTATTTATTCCGTCACGAGCACCTTTTGATTTGTGGGATAGGGAACAGCGTCATGGCGTAAAACTTTATGTCAGNCGTATTTTTATAATGGATGATGCGAAACAATTATTACCACCATGGTTACGTTTCGTAAAAGGCGTTATTGATTCTGACGATCTTCCTCTGAATATTTCACGTGAAATACTCCAGCAAAATAAGGTAGTAGATTCAATTCGTTCTGGTTGCACGAAAAAGATCATTGGCTTATTAAAATCAATAGCTAAGAATGATGATGAAAAATATCAGGAATTTTGGAAAATATTTGGAAAGGTACTTAAAGAAGGCGTGGTAGACACCTCAGATTATAAAGATGATTTATCTACCTTGTTTCGATTCTCAAGTACACATGAAGATACTGAAGACCAGAAAGTATCTTTCAAAGATTATATTGATCGTATGCAAGATGGGCAGAAATTTATTTATTATGTAATCGCTGATTCATATAAGACTGCTAGCAATAGCCCTCATCTCGAAATTTTTAAGAAAAAGGGTATCGAAGTATTGTTACTTTCTGAGCCTATAGATGAGTGGGTAACTACGCATTTATCTGAATTTGATGGCAAAAAATTACAATCAGTTAATAAGGGCGAACTTGATCTTGGCGATATAAGTAGTGAAGGTGAAAAGAAAAAAGATAAAGAAAATGATAAAACTCATGATAGTCTTGTTAAACGTATCAAGGAAGTGCTAGAAGAAAAAGTGAAAGACGTCAGAGTTACCTCGCGTTTAACAGCATCTCCCGCCTGTCTTGTAAGTGATGAAGATGATATGGGCCGACATCTTGAACAGATACTCAAAGCTTCAGGTCAGAGTGTACCTGACTCCAAACCAATCCTAGAAATCAATCCGGGCCATCCAATAATAAAAAAGATTAATGCTGAAAAAGATGATGCTTTATTTACAGACTGGTCCCATATTCTTTTTGATCAAGCTCTACTGAGTGAAGGCGGGCAACTGACTGATCCTGTCAGTTTTGTAAATAAACTTAACTCAATGATTGTATCAATGGCTAAATAATACGTACAATTAGTATAGATAACGCTAGTAATCTGGTTACATTTATTCCACACTTTATTATGCTAATTTTTGATTTAGTTGTGTAATAATTTATCATGGATCAATCTTTAAATAATGTTCCAAATCTGCTCAAAGAGCTGAATGAGATTGGTGTTGCTCTTTCTGCGGAAAAAGATCATAACCACCTACTCGAACTTATTCTTGTGAAAGCGATGGATATTACAAACTCCGATGGCGGCACTTTGTATATATGCACAAACGAAAAAAGTTTGAAGTTTGAAATATTACATAATCGCTCATTAGCNATACACAAGGGCGGTACTAGTGGCGAGGATATTTTACTTCCACCTATCCCACTTTATGATGAACAAGGGAATAAAAACAACAAAATGATCGCTGCTTATGCGGTTAATAGTTCACAAACAGTAAGCATTAAAGATGCCTATATAAATAAGGATTTTGATTTTTCAGGTACAAGAGACTTTGATAAAAAGATGGGTTACCGTTCTACTTCATTTCTGACGGTGCCAATGACAAATCATGAGCACGATATCATCGGTGTTCTCCAATTAATTAACGCAGTTGATAAAGATACAAAGCAGATTGTCTCTTTTAGCGAACTAGATCAACAACTAATAGAGTCACTCGCATCACAAGCCGCCGTTACAATTACNAAGCAAACCTTAATCGATGCACAGAAAAATTTATTCGACTCATTTATACAGCTAATCGCATCCGCAATTGATGAGAAGTCTCCCTATACAGCACAACATTGTCGCCGCGTTCCTATGATCACAGATATGTTAGCTAATGCCACAAGTGAGATTAATATAGGACCATTAAAGGATTTTTGTATGAGTGATGAGGAAATGTATGAGCTTAATGTTGCTGCTTGGCTTCATGATTGCGGAAAAATAACCACGCCAGAGCATGTCGTTGATAAATCAACAAAGCTAGAGACAATATTTGATAAGATCAATCTTGTTGATGTGCGTTATGAGATATTGAAGAGAGATGCTGTGATTACAGCATTAAAGGCAATAATAGAAGAAAATCAAGATTGTAATGATATTAATAAAGAACTCAAGAACAACATTTTATTGCAAAATAAGTTGAAAGAGTTGGATTCTGAAAAGAAGAAAATAGAAAAATATAATATTGGNGGCGAGTCTCTAGATGATGCTGATTTAAAACGAATCAAAGAGATTGCGAAGAGAACTTATAAGAATTCAGTTGGTAAAAGCATTAATTTATTGGATAAGGAAGAAATCGAGAATTTACAAATATCACGCGGCACATTAAACACAAAGGAACGTCAAATCATTAATAATCATGTATCAGTAACTATTAAGATGCTTGAATCTTTACCATACCCAAAACATCTTAGGAATGTTCCCGAATTTGCTGGCTGTCATCACGAAAAGATGGATGGCACGGGATACCCCAATAAATTAAAAGGGAATCAGATGTCGATTCCTGCCAGAATGATCGCAATCGCTGATATTTTTGAAGCACTTACTGCAGGCGATAGGCCATATAAGAAAGGAATGCCATTATCACAAGCATTAAAAATACTTGGCAGAATGAAATTAGAAAATCATATCGANCCTGATTTATTCGATGTTTTTATGCATGAAAAGATATACTTAAGCTATGCAAAGGAACATCTTATGAAAGATCAGATTGATGAAGTCAATTTACAGGATATTCCCGGTTATAATCCACTTAATTAANTTGCGAGACAATAATGGATTATAAAGATGATCGTTATCTTAAAAAGAATCAAGTTGCTGATAACGGGTTACTAGATCGACGTTTATTTTTAAAAAGGGGATTACAATTTGGTGTAATTACAACTTTGACTTCNACAGCTTCTCTTGCCNCAGCCAAAGAAAACCAAAACACTTCACAAAATAAATCCTCTGATTCGACCAGAGCACATAAATCTGAAAAGTCTTTTTCTACTTATGGNTTACCTTCAAAATTTGAAGATAATGTCTTGCGTTATCCTTCACAAAATGAAGCAGTTCCCGGCAATGGTGTATCTTGGACGCCGTTACATTTAATGGAAGGTGCGATTACGCCGAATGGCTTACACTTTGAGCGTCACCACAATGGTGTTCCANAGATTGATCCAAAAAAACATCGTTTATTGATCCATGGATTAGTAAAAAAGGATTTAATTTTNACTATTGATGATTTATTAAGGTATCCGCTGCAATCAAAAACCTGTTTTATTGAATGNGGNGGAAATAGTAATGCAGGATGGAATAGTCAACCGTCAATGGCTGAAGCAGGCTATTTTAATGGTATGGTATCTTGCAGTGAATGGACGGGNGTTGCTTTATCAGTATTGTTGGAGGAGGTTGGGNTAGATAAAAAAGCAAAATGGTTAATTGCTGAAGGTGCTGATGCTTTTGCTATGCAGGTATCAATACCAATTAANAAAGCANTAGATGATGCGTTTCTTGGGCTTTACCAGAATGGGGAACGAATACGTCCTGAGAATGGATATCCGGTTAGACTCGTTGTGCCTGGATGGGAAGGCGTTCTAAATGTTAAGTGGTTACATCGTATAAAACTATCTAATCGACCTGTTATGGCACGNAACGAAACTTCACGTTANACAGAACTGCAACCATCAGGAAAAGCAAGAATGTTNACTTTTGCGATGGAGGCGAAGTCCTTAATAACATCACCTTCAGCGCACATGCTGTTGAAACAATCAGGTTTATATCAAATTACAGGTTTGGCTTGGTCAGGGAATGGTAAAATTAGGAAGGTAGAAGTTTCTGCTGATGATGGTAACAGTTGGGCNGAAGCTGAGTTNCAGGAACCTGTTCTAGATCGAGCATTCACACGTTTTCGNATTCCATGGCATTGGAACGGTAAGCCCACNATATTGAAAAGTCGAGCAACCGATGAAACAGGTTATGTNCAACCAGAACGTCAAGAACTGGTGAAGGANCGTGGCCGACNAGGTTTTTTTCATTACAATGCCATAATTAATTGGCATATTGATAGCGATGGCTTTGTATCACACGTCTATGATAAAGATGCAACAAAAAAAACTAACTCTAATATTGATAGCGATTGGGATTAATTTTTCCCTAGCCGATACTAAAAGCACGCCAAGTCTTGGGCAAGAGGCGACACCTGAAGAAATTGCAATATTGGATATTAGTGTATTCCCGGATGGGGAAGGATTGCCGGAGGGAGAGGGCGGTGTTCATGAAGGGGAGAAAATATACCAGTCCAAATGCATTTCATGTCATGGTGAATATGGACTTGGTAATTCAGCAGATCAATTANCTGGTGCAGAAATGGGTTTAACTGGTGAGTATCCGGAAAAAACAATAGGCAATTATTGGCCTTATGCAACAACACTCTTTGATTTTATAAGACGATCAAAACCAATGGCCACACCTGGTACTCTAAGTGATAATCAAGTTTATTCGATAACGGCCTATCTTTTATATTTAAACAATCTTATTGGTAAGGATGACAGGATGAATGCCGTGACGTTAGTCGGAGTTNAGATGCCTAATCAGAATGGTTTTATTAATATTTATGAGGCGGAAACAGNTAGTCAGTGAGAGATTAAATTTTTAATCGAATTCCGATGANAGCGGGTCATTATTTTCTTTATAGTCTGTAATAAATTTTTCAATTTCATTAATTTCAATTTCACCAGGCCAACGAGCAACAGGCTTACCTTCAGGATTAAAAAGCGCAATTAATGGGATACCAACCAATCTCATACCTATTAAGTNTGATACCTGATTAATATCAGCAAGAAATATTGGATAGTTTTGAGGGTATTTCATTAAAAATGCCTTAATAATTTCGATACGCCCATATTCAAAGCTTGGGAAGTCAAGTGTTACAGCAATAATAGATACATCGGGATTATTNCTTTTAAAAAGTGAAACTTTTGGCAACTCTTGAACACAAAAGGAACAGCTCGGGCTCCATACATTTACTAATACCCATTTATTACGACCTATGTAATCACTCATAGATTGTTCTATGCCATCAGTGTTGAAAAGCATTAATTTTGTAACTTCAGAGTGGGAAGATGTACTTAGTCCACAAAGGATGATGAACAGAATAAATTTTATTTTTTTAATTGCCAGAGTTTTATAGAACATATTTTATTTTACATTAATGTAAGCATTGCTCGTTTCGTATACAATATACCATTATGTCAGGCAATACTTTTGGAAAATTATTTACTTTAACCACATCTGGTGAAAGCCATGGTTCTGGGTATCTGGGTATAGTGGATGGCTGTCCTCCAGGTATGGCATTATCAGAATCAGATTTACAAATCGATCTTGATCGCCGAAAACCTGCTAAGTCAAGGCACGTTACCCAAAGAAAAGAATCTGATACCGTTGCGATTACTTCCGGAGTGTTTGAAGGAACGACAACAGGTACTCCGATCGGACTATTAATTAAAAATGAAGATCAAAAAACAAAAGATTATGGCAACATTAAGGATATGTTTCGCCCTGGCCATGCTGATTACACATATCAGCAAAAATATGGTATTCGTGATTACCGGGGTGGCGGACGTGCTTCCGCGCGTGAGACCTGCATGCGTGTTGCGGCGGGTGCGATTGCTAAAAAATATTTAAAAGAAAAGTTTGGAATAACTATTCGTGGTTATCTATCACAACTTGGCCCAATAAAAATTGAACATAAAGACTGGGGGGAAGTTGAAAATAATGTTTTCTTCTGTCCAGATGCGAATCGTATTTCTGAGCTAGATGATTATATGGATGCGCTACGAAAAGAAGGCGAATCAGTTGGNGCACGGATTAATATTCAAGCGGAAAACGTTCCAGTTGGTTTGGGAGAGCCAATTTTTGATCGTTTAGATGCGGATATTGCTAAAGGTATGATGAGTATTAATGCCGTTAAAGGTGTTGAACTTGGAGTTGGTTTTGGTTGCGTTGAACATAAAGGCACACAGCATCGTGATGAAATAACACCAAAAGGGTTTATTGGTAATAATTCGGGCGGCGTTTTAGGTGGAATTTCATCAGGCCAAGACATTATTGTGAGCATTGCACTTAAACCCACATCAAGTATCCGGCTACCAGGTAACACAGTTGATAAATCAGGAAAAGCGACAGAGGTTGCTACCAAGGGACGACATGATCCTTGTGTTGGTATTCGTGCGACCCCAATTGCCGAGGCTATGCTTGCTCTTGTGATAATGGATCACGTACTTCGACACCGCGCACAAAACGCTGATGTCGTTTCAGAAACACCTATTATTCCTTCAAGTAAATAATTATGACGGCCAATGATAGTTTGCCTTATTGGCGGCTGTCTGGATTTTATTTTCTATTCTTTTTGACTCTTGGGGCTTTTATGCCTTATTGGTCACCCTATCTCAAATCATTAGGTATGAATGCCGAAGAGATTGGAATTTTATCGGCTATTATCGTTTTCAATAAAATATTTTCTTCTTTTATCTGGGGTTGGTTTGTTGATCACACTGGTAAACGAATTCAGATGATTCGTATGACCTCATTATTATCTGTTGCCTCTTTTGTTTTTGTTTTGCTTTATCAGGATTTTTGGTCTCTTTTTATTATTCTTTTTGTTTTTTCGATTTTCTGGAGCGCAGCTTTACCACAAATTGAGGCGATAACACTGTCTCATCTCGGCGAGAGAAGTGATAGTTATACAAAGGTTAGGCTATGGGGTTCGGTAGGTTTTATTATATCTGTTGTTTTATTAGGAAAGTTTTTTGAGTACAACCCTATTATCTGTCTAGTCCCGATAGTAATATTTTCAATGACGTTAGTTTGGTTAAATAGTTTATCTATTCCGGAAATTAAGACAAAGCTATATCAGCCCGTCAAGACCTCTTTTAAATCAGTTTTGCTCAAGCCTCATATTATTTCATTATTGATCGTTTGTTTTTTAGTACAGGCAGGACATGGTCCTTATTATACTTTCTTTTCAATTTATCTAGAGGAACATAATTATTCTAGTAGTTTTATTGGTATAGCTTGGGCCGTGGGCGTTATTGCAGAAGTTTTAGTTTATATATTCATTCACCGTGTCATTAGTCGTTTTAAGTTGCGGACATTAATGATACTTACGTTAGTTTTGGGAACAGTACGCTGGTTATTCACNGCCTACTTTGTCGATAATATGATTGTTCTAATATTCACACAATGCCTGCATGCTGCAACTTTTGGTGTTTACCATGCTGTTGCAATCCAATATATACATCGAGAATTTAAAGGTGCACATCAGGGTAGAGGGCAGGCACTATATAGTAGTGTAAGTTTCGGGGCAGGACTAGCTTTTGGAACATTAATTAGTGGTTATTTGTATGATAGTTTTGGTTCTATGGAAATATTTTTATTCTCAGCACTAATGAGTGCAAGCGCCATGGTAATTGGTTTTTTCTGGCTCAAAGAATAAGTTTAGTTATTTAATTTAAAANACTCCCTCAAGCCTTACCATGACAGCAGCATGATTTTCATTACCACTTGCAAAACCCTGCTCAACATCAGCAATTAAATTAATTTTTTCTTTAATAGCAATACGTAGATTCATCCCAATGTAGCCGCCATAGACGGTATTATCACTAGCATTGGGTATTTGGAAATTTGTTCCGGCAAGACTGACATCAATATTATCATCGTCTGTATAACGTGCTTTAGCACCTGCACGTAGTTCAAGTGCGTTATCTTCAAAAGGAGAATACGCCGCGGCTAATTGCAATTGTCCTGTTAGTGCATGGACATCACGGTCATCGATAACAAGATCAGAGCGTGTTGTGCCTGACTCCGCATANNCCTCATACCAACCGCCGCTGTAGGCNANGGTTGNAGANGGACGTAGCTCAAAATANTNATCTANAACATANGCTGAACTNAAAGTNANNGATGGNCTNATAAAGAAACTNNNAAANTCAGCTTGTGCGGTTTCAAAACCATTTAGGTTATCAACTACCGCNCGGTCATTATTATGATCTTCATAACCTGCCATTAAGGCAGTTGTTAAATTTATGTTGCCGAGAAAATACTGGCTATAAGCACCGGCAAAAAAACTATCGGTATCGGTATCAATTGATCTTAATCTGCCAAATTTATCACCTGTGGTTTTTATATTTGTTTTAACAAAACCACCCAGTAAACCGATACGTGCTTTATAAAAACTTACCTCATAACCGCCAGCAAAACCGGCATAGTCATGATCATAGCCAAGCGCAATACCTTCTAGGCCACGTGAGTGTTTTGCTCCTAAGGCACTTCCCCAAATTTGTGGTCCACGTTCCTGAAACACCATCCCTGATGTGAGTTCAGATGTGGCAACCTGTATNGGNTTTAATGGTTTATGATGAGCNAGACGTTGGTTAACGTTGTTGTGTATTGCCAATGTAGTATTACTGAGTACGGCACTNCTGATTGATTGTCCGGTTGGGTCAACGACGGTTGCCACAGTACCGACTATTAAACCATTATCATTTACAAGACGAATCACTTCAGTATCAGTCAAGGTCAGTGTCGATGAATTGTTTGCCCCAGAGATGTTAACGATATCGGTATCACCATTTAAATCGATAATACCGATGATTTGTGAGCCGGAAAGTAGATTGAGGGTATCAGCGCCACTGCCACCTCTAATTGCTTCCTCAGTTGAATCAAAAGCATGGATAAGACCACTGTTATTAACAATAACATCAGCTTCGTTATTTAATAGAATACCATTAGAGGTAGTTCCTTTCGTTATAATGCTACCGGTATTAGTAATAGTAAGACTTTCCTGAGCCCCCGCTGGGTTGAGATAAAAAATACCATGAGCATTAGTTCCTTTTGTAATAATCGTACCATTGTTTGTGATAGTACAATTTTGACAAGATGTGGTAATAGCATCGGCAGTTGTACCTTGAGTAACAATCGTGCCGTTATTAATAACAATATTATTGTCGCCACCCATAACAATAGCTTCCGCACCTATACTAGTAGCAAATGTTTCAATGGTACCGTTGTTGGTTAGTATGAGCGTAGATGCGGTTGTTCCAGTAAAGTTTATTGCGTCAGAGTCCGCTGAATCAGCTGTTGTAGAAATCGTGCCATTATTGATGATAGTGACAATAACACCGGTGTTAGTACCTCCGTCATCAATAGCATCTCTTTGTGCTGTAATCGTACCGTTATTAGTGATAGAAACACTAGTTGTGAGGTCAGAGTCAATGATAATGGCTTTGCTAGTCCCCGCCGTTAAGTCAAGAAAGCCACCGGACTCAATCAAACCTGTCTCACCATCAACATCTAAAGTTTGAGTAGTTGTCACTGTATCACCGCTGTTGATAGTAAAAGAGTCCGCCCAGACAAATGGGGCAGCAGTAAAGATGCCAACTACAATCAATCCATATGGTATGAGTTTTTGATAAAAATTAGTCATAACCGTACATTATCCAATAATTTTACTGCAAAATGTAAGGAAATTATTCTAAGTGATTGATTTTTATGGGTAGTAAANCAGAACGCGAGCCATAATTTAGGGTTTTAAATCTTAAACAGAGGTGCCACCAACCGTGATTTCATCAATTTTAATTGTGGGTTGACCGACCCCGACCGGCACAGATTGACCATCTTTGCCGCATGTCCCGATACCAGAATCCAGCGCCATATCATTACCCACCATGGAGACTCGTGTCAGTACATCAGGTCCATTACCGATAATCGTGGCACCTTTAACAGGGTTAGTGACCTTCCCATTTTCTATTTTATAAGCCTGACTGGCATTGAAAACAAACTTACCATTGGTAATATCAACCTGCCCGCCACCAAATTGCACGGCATAAAGACCCTTATCGACAGATGCAATAATTTCCTCTGGATGACGTTCACCACCTAACATATAAGTGTTTGTCATTCTTGGCATTGGTAGGTGTGCATAAGATTCACGACGACCATTTCCTGTTGATTGAACACCCATTAATCTTGCATTGTGTTTATCTTGCATATATCCCTTTAATATTCCACGCTCAATTAAGGTAGTGCATGATGTTGATGTTCCTTCATCATCGATATTTAATGAACCACGTCTGTTTTCAATTGTTCCATCATCAACAACAGTGACATTATCTGCTGCAACTCGCTCCCCTATTCGTCCCGAAAAGGCGGAAGTTTCTTTTCTATTAAAATCCCCTTCAAGACCATGCCCAATTGCTTCGTGCAGTAAAATACCCGGCCATCCAGGACCTAACACCACTGGCATAGATCCGGCAGGAGCAGCCTCTGCCTCAAGATTTAGTATTGCTTGCTCCAGGGCTTCGTCAATATAGGACATTGCTATGTCATCATTTAAAAAATATTCATAACCGAAACGACCACCACCACCAGAGCCACCTTTTTCAATACGGCCATTTTCTTCGACAATAATATTAATATTTAAACGAACAAGAGGCCTGATATCACCACATAACATCCCATCACTATTGGCAACTAAAATAGTTGACTGTGATCCAGTTAAGCCAATCAGAACTTGTTTGATACGAGGGTCTTTTTTTCGCGCAACCTGATCTAATTTCTTTAAAAAACTTACTTTATCTTCTGTCGGAATCGAGTCAAGCGGGTCTTTATCACTGTATAAAACAGGGGAGTTTGTTTTACTTAATATTTTCTGTTCGCCACTTTTTCCATGTTTCGCAATTGAACGAGCAGCTGTTGCAGCTTGCGTTAATGCAGGTAGCAAAATTTCATCTGAGTAGGCAAAGCCAGTTTTTTCTCCGCTAATTGCACGAATACCAACCCCTTGATTAATGCTATGAGAACCTTCTCTAACAATTTGATCTTCCAAAACCCATGACTCAGCATGTGCTGATTGAAAATATAGATCGGCCTGATCAATTGAAGGTGACATTATATGATCTAATGTATTTTCAATGTCGTGTACTTCAAGACCTTTATTATCAAGAAAAATATTTTTTGCTACATCAAGTGCTTTACTCATTTATTTTTAATCCAATTGCCTGTGTGTTAATGCGGGAAATCTTTCCCTAAGGTTATTTTGTTTTTCAATATTAATTTGTGCAACTGCAACACCTGTTCTTTCTTTTACTTCAGCAAGTATTTCACCCCAGGGGTCGACAATCATACTATGCCCCCATGTTTCACGGCCATTTGCGTGCACCCCTCCTTGATTAGAAGCAACAAGATAACATAAGTTCTCTATAGCACGCGCTTTTAATAAAGTTTCCCAATGCGCCTTACCGGTTGTTGCAGTAAATGCCGACGGTGCTGTAATGATTTGAACATTTTTATTATGCATTTTACGATACATTTCAGGGAAACGAAGATCATAACAAACTGAAAGACCAATATTCCCAATCTCTGTTTGCGCAACTACTATATCGTTTCCTGATTCGAAGGTTTTCGATTCTCTATATGATTCTCCAGATCGATCATCGAGCACAACATCAAACAAATGTATTTTATCGTAACGGGCAATACATTCTCCATGAGGATTAAAAAGTAAATTTGTTGCAAATACTTTTTCAGGGGTATTACTTTTCAGTGGGATTGTGCCACCCAATAGCCATATTTTATATTTTTTAGATTGTTCGGAGAGAAATAATTGTAATGGCCCGTCGTCAAAAGACTCTGTAATTTGCAGGCGGTCTTCGTCATGTTTACCCATTAATGGAAAGTTTTCGGGCAGCGTGATGAGTTTTGCTCGTTTGGTAACAGCTTCTTCGATTAGTTTTTCGGCTTGTTGAAGATTTTCACTAACATTATCAGTGGATACCATTTGAATTGCGGCAACATTGGTCATGAGGTGATTATACTGAAGTCTTAAAAAATGAGGTAGCTGAAACAGCTCTGTATCGTTTATAAGCTATACCGTATAATCTGATTTTTTTCAGGCTTTTAGAGAAATAAATTGAGCGAAGAATTTGCAAGAATAAACAGATTACCCCCATATGTTTTCAATATCGTAAATGAATTGAAGATGGAGGCTCGCCATCGTGGAGAAGATATCATTGATTTTGGAATGGGTAACCCCGATCAACCCACACCAAAACATATTGTTGAAAAATTGGTTGAAGCTTCTCAGCGGGCGGACACGCATGGTTATTCGATTTCGAAAGGAATACCGCGCTTGCGAAAAGCAATTTGTAACTGGTATAAAACACGATACGACGTTGATTTGGATCCAGAATCGGAGGCGATAGTTACGCTCGGCTCAAAAGAAGGACTAGCACATTTAGCAATGGCAGTTGTTGATCACGGTGATGCTGTTATTGTTCCAAATCCAGCATACCCTATTCATCCATTTGGTTTTGTGATTGCGGGAGCTGATGTACGACATATTCCAATAGGACCAGAGATTGATTTTTTTGAAGAGCTTCAAAAATCAATACGCGATTCTTGGCCAAAGCCCAAAATGTTACTCATAAATTTTCCTAGTAACCCGACAACACAATGCGTTGATTTGGCTTTTTTTACTAAAGTTATTGAGATTGCAAAAGAACACAATATATGGGTTGTACAAGATTTAGCTTATGCNGATATTGTTTTTGATGGATATAAGGCACCATCTATATTGGAAGTGCCCGGAGCAAAGGATATTGCCGTTGAATTTTTCTCAATGTCAAAAAGTTACAACATGCCCGGATGGAGAGTTGGGTTTATGTTAGGTAACCCAACATTAGTTAATGCGCTTTCACGAATTAAATCCTATTTGGATTATGGAACGTTTACGCCAATTCAGATTGCATCAATTACTGCGCTTGAAGCCGATCAAAAATGTGTTTCAGATATTCGTGATATGTATTGCGGACGACGCGATGTTTTATGCGACGGATTGAACTCAATGGGTTGGAATGTGGACAAACCAAAAGGCACAATGTTTGTATGGGCGCCAATACCTGAGCAATTTAAAGAAATGGGATCGCTTGAGTTCTCAAAGAAGGTATTGATTGAAGCTAAAGTTGCTGTATCGCCGGGAATCGGTTTCGGCAGTTATGGTGATAATTTTGTTCGATTTGCTCTTATTGAAAATGAGCATCGTACTCGTCAAGCACTACGCGCAATTCGCTCAATGCTAAGAGAGGAAAACCCAAAGGCAAACGCTGGATAAAGATTAAAAAAAGAGAATTTGATTATGCAACCTGTAAAGATAGGACTTCTTGGTCTTGGAACTGTTGGCGGTGGAACTGTTAGTGTGTTAATGCGCAATGCAGATGAAATCGCAAGACGCGCGGGTCGTGATATTCAAATAACTTTGGCAGCAGCAAAAGAATATGACGCTGATAAGATTGTCGGTTTGGATCAGATAGGGAAAATTACAGACGATCCTTTTTCAGTTGTTGATAACCCAGATGTCGAAATTATTATCGAATTGATTGGCGGCTATTCTCCAGCAAAAGAATTGGTTTTAAAAGCAATCGAAAATGGTAAACATGTTATTACTGCAAATAAAGCACTAATTGCTTTGCATGGTAATGAGATTTTTAAAGCTGCTCAGAAAAAAGGTGTGACCGTTGCCTTTGAAGCTGCTGTTGCAGGAGGCATCCCTATTATTAAAGCGGTTCGTGAGGGTCTAGCAGCAAATCAGATTGAGTGGATTGCCGGAATTATTAATGGTACTGGTAACTTTATTTTGACTGAAATGCGCGATAAAGGCCGTAATTTTGAGGATGCTCTTAAAGATGCCCAATCACTTGGCTACGCAGAAGCCGATCCAACATTTGATGTTGAAGGNACAGACGCCGCACATAAATTAACCATACTTGGTTCAATTGCATTTGGAATGCCTCTGCAGTTTGATAAAACATATGTGGAAGGTATTGCAAAAATTAAGCAGCAAGATGTTTTATATGCAGAAGAATTAGGCTATCGCATTAAACATATTGGTATTTCACGCAAAGTTGACAATGGAATCGAGCAACGTGTTCACCCAACACTAATTCCAGAACGTCGTTTGATTGCTAACGTCGATGGTGTTATGAATGCTGTTTTAGTTAAAAGCGATGCTGTTGGGCCGACTCTTTATTATGGCGCTGGTGCTGGTGCTGAGCCAACAGCTTCTGCAGTTGTTGCAGATATAGTCGATGTTGTTCGTGCATTAACAACTGATCCCGAAAATCGAGTACCTCACCTTGCATTTCAGCCTGATGCACTTTCTGACATTAATATCTTACCAATTGAAGAGATTGAAACTGCTTACTATCTGCGTATGCATGCAATAGATAAACCTGGTGTTGT
Organism: Legionellales bacterium; assembly: GCA_002721165.1. Taxonomy (GTDB): domain Bacteria; phylum Pseudomonadota; class Gammaproteobacteria; order Eutrophobiales; family Eutrophobiaceae; genus UBA11869. Next base: position 39,594 of record PBJS01000015.1, read on the forward strand.
AGCGGATGTCACAAAAATTTTAGGTGACTCCAACATTAGTATTGAAGCAATCTTACAAAAGGAGCCTCAGGGAAATGCGAGCTTCATTCCAGTAATTTTTCTGACTGATTGCATAAAAGAAAGAGAAATGAATAGTGCTATTAAAAAAATTGAAAAATTAGATGCGATAGATGGAAAAGTTATGCGTATTCGTATGGAAACATTTGGTTAGATAATTCAATGGGTCCAAAAAATTATACAGGTTTAATCGAGCACTATCGTAGCCAGCTTCCGATGAATGAAGACACCAAAATAATTAGTCTTGGTGAGGGTAATACTCCGTTAATTAAATTAAACAACATCGCGCCAAATAAATTTGTTGAGATCTATGTCAAATATGAGGGTTTAAACCCCACCGGCTCTTTTAAAGACCGTGGCATGACAATGGCAGTTACTAAAGCAGTTGAAGAGGGCGCGAAGGCAATAATATGTGCGTCAACAGGTAATACTTCAGCTTCTGCAGCCGCTTATGCGGCACGCGCGGGTATAACAGCATTTGTTCTAATTCCTGAAGGTAAGATTGCACAGGGTAAATTGGCTCAGGCAATGATGGGGGGCGCAGTAGTACTTCAAATTAAAGGTAACTTTGATGAGGGGATGCAACTTGTTAAGGAGGTTGCAAACGAAGCACCGGTAACGATTGTTAATTCAATTAACCCATTTCGTTTACAAGGACAAAAGACAGCTGCTTTTGAAATAATAGAAGAATTAGGTAGAGCACCCGATTTTCATTGTCTCCCAGTTGGTAATGCCGGCAATATTACAGCTCACTGGATCGGTTACAGTGAATTTGCCTGTAATAAAAATGAAAATGTTACTAAAGCCTGTGCTTATTGTGATGGCAATTGCCCTTTTACTACTAGTCCTGTAGTAAGTACCCGTCCAAAAATGGTAGGTTATCAGGCAAGCGGGTCAGCTCCTTTTATGCGAGGAAAAATGGTTGATAAACCAGAAACCATCGCAACTGCAATTAGAATCGGGCACCCTCAGTCATGGGATTATGCCTGGATTGTTAATAAGGAATCAGACGGATGGTTTGATGAGTGTAGTGACGAAGAAATCCTAACAACACAAAAAATGCTAGCAGAAAAGGAAGGTATATTTTGCGAACCTGCTTCAGCAATTTCATTGGCTGGTGCAATACGTGATATAGAAGCAGGGAAAATTCCTGAAAATAGTTGTGTTGTATGTACATTAACAGGACATGGACTGAAAGACCCTGATACAGCAATCCAGCAAAGTACGGCGCCTGTTGTCAAAGTCGAGGCTTCACTAGATCAAGTCAAATCAGCTATATTAGGTAATTTGTAAGGATAAATTAATGTGATGCTGTTTCATCACATGATACGGTTCATTGGTTGTGATATTTCTAATTAATAGGATGCTCACTAATGCGCAGCTTAACTATTTTTATTCCTGGTTTATTTGGGGCTGGTAACGCCTACCCTGATGATTTTCCAAATGTGCCCGCTTTACATTGGTTTATAAATAAGAGTAGGTATTATTCAGTAACAAGAAATTCATTTAGTTATTCATTGTGCGAACTATTTGGTTTAAAAGGAAACAATCAAAATGACCAGCCAATCGCTTCACTATCACGTTTAATTGATAGTAATCAACTTTCGGATGGTGCTTGGCTTAGAGTAGATCCTGCACACATTAGTCCTGATGGAAACCGTCTAAAATTGACTGATAGTACCCAATTCAAAATAACGCAGCATGATGCACTGGAGCTCGCTGCAGAAATTAACAATTTATTAAAACCATATGATCTTGAATTAGAGGTACCATGCCCGACTCGATGGTATTTAAGGATTAAAGAAGATCTTAATTTGAAAACAACACCAATTGACTCTGTAGTTGGCCAAGATATTCTCCCTTTTATGCCAAAAATAGACGATAAAATAAATTTAGTTCAGTTAATTAATGATATTCAAATGACATTACATGACTTGCCGATCAACATTAAACGTGAAGAAGAAAAAAAAATACCGATAAATAGTGTTTGGTTTTGGGGTTATGGCAAGCTTCCTGATATTCTTAAAAGAAATTGGTCTTTTGTATTTAGCGATGAAATTTTAGCAGAAGGCCTGGCAATGCTATCTGCAACACCATTTAGTAAGCTTCCAAAAGGATTTGATGACATCAATAATAAATCAGATTATTTAAATTTAATTGTAGTTAGTGATTTTGTTAAGTTTAGATATTGTTATGAATTCGATGAATGGGTTGAAATGTTAATGTGTTATGAAATAAATTGGTTTACTCCATTATTCGAAGCTTTAAAAAGAAAGGAAATTGATGAGATAAAAATAGAGACAGATATAAATTCATTAACAATAAACCAAAATACAAAATTTAATTTTTTTAAGAGAAAAAAGAGATTTATTTCATAAAGAAGATTTTTTATGTCAAATAAAAAAATAATTCATAGAAAAATACCGGGTAATATCAATCTTCCAGATACTATTCATCCAGTTTTAAGACGTATCTATGCATCAAGGAATATAAAGACAAGTAAAGATTTAGACTACTCACTCAGTTCTTTAATCCCATTCGACAAACTCAGCGGAATTAATGATGCAGTCAATTTATTAAGAGGCATGATAGAGGAGAATAGACGAATATTAATAGTTGCTGATTTTGATGCAGATGGCGCAACAAGCTGTGCATTGGCAATACGTGGTTTGACAACAATGGGGGCTAAGGATGTTATCTATGTTGTGCCTAATCGATTTGAGCATGGTTATGGTTTATCTCCGGAAATAGTGAATGTTGCCTTAGAATATGATCCAGATTTAATTGTGACCGTTGATAATGGAATTTCCAGTATTCAAGGAGTCGAATATGCAAGAAAAAATGGTGTTAAGGTATTAATCACAGATCATCATTTACCAAGCGACAAATTACCAAATGCTGATGTAATTATAAATCCACAGCTTTTAGGCGATAAATTTCCGAGTAAAAATTTAGCAGGAGTTGGTGTTATCTTTTATATCCTTTTGGCGCTGCGTGCAAAATTAAAAGAAGAAAACTGGTTTGAAAAAAATAATATTGATTATCCTAACTTAGCAAACTTTCTTGATTTGGTTGCTTTAGGCACAATTGCCGATCTTGTCCCACTTGATAAAAATAATAGAACGATGGTCACGCATGGTTTAAGGCTTATGAAAAAAAATAAATCAAAGGTAGGTATTAATGCATTGTTAAATCAATCAGGAAGAAAATTGAGTACGTTAACATCTACAGATCTCAGTTTTGCAATTGCTCCTAGGTTAAATGCGGCAGGTCGTCTGACTGATATGTCACTCGGTATCGAATGTTTACTAACTGATAGCGAAGAGAGTGCAGTAGAAATTGCAAAGAAACTTGATAGGCTTAATATAGAAAGGCGTCAGATCCAGAATGATATGCAAGAACAGGCTTTAGTTGAATTAGAAAAGTATTCGCATAGTGCTTCGGAGGAAATTCCCAATAGCATTTGTGTATATAATGAAGATTGGCATCAGGGTGTTGTTGGCATATTGGCATCCAAGATTAAAGAGAAATTTAATAGGCCTGTTGTAGTTTTTGCAAGTGAAAATGAGAATACTCTTAAAGGTTCTGCACGATCTATAAGTGAGTTACATATAAAGGATGTATTTGATGAAGTTGCAAGACTCAGTCCTGAATTATTACTAACATATGGCGGCCATGCTATGGCAGCAGGTTTGACTATAGAAAAAAAACAGTTCGATAATTTTTCAAGTACGTTTGATAAAGTTGTAAGCAAAAATATCTCTTCTGAAAAGTTGGAAAATAAATATATAACAGATGGGGAGTTATCAGATGACGATTTTACAGTACCATTAGCGTTAGCCATTCAAAATTCTGGTCCCTGGGGGCAATCTTTTCCAGAGCCAACATTTGCGGGCCAATTTGAAATATTAGATAAACGCATTGTCGGAGGAAACCACCTTAAGCTTAAACTTCAATCAAGTAATAATAATATGAAACTTGATGCAATTGCATTTAATACTACTGATAAAAATTGGCCTTCAAAATCTGAACAAATTCTCACAACTTATCGTCTAGGTATTAATGAATATCAAGGTAATAGCAAACTTCAATTATTTATCGAGCATATAGAGCCAGTTTAATTTTTTATTACTATTCAATTACTTTGCATTATAATAAACTACTTTGCATAATTATTAGGCCTTTAGTTAAATGCTAGAAATAAATCCACTTCTAAATAGAATCTCTGATATGAAATCCCGTATTCAATCACTTAGGGGGTATCTTTGAATACGAAGAGAAGTCTGAACGTTTAATAGAAGTATTACGAGAATTAGAGCAGCCTGATGTATGGAATAATCCAGAATTGGCACAGAGACTTGGTAAAGAACGTGCAGACCTTGAAAACATAGTCAATACAATAGACTCTTTAGAAAATTCACTTACAGAATCATTAGAATTTCTAAAACTTGCAGAAGAGGAAGATAATGATGAAGAGACTATTGCAGCCGTACTAGATGATCTTGAAACCAGTGAAGAGAAGCTGAGTAAGCTTGAATTTCGTCGTATGTTCTCAGGAGATATGGATGCAAATAATGCGTTTGTTGATATTCAATCAGGATCAGGCGGAACTGAAGCGCAGGATTGGGCAGATATGTTACTTCGAATGTATTTACGCTGGGGTGAGAAGCACGATTTTAAAACAGAATTATTAGAAGTATCGCCTGGTGATGTTGCTGGTATAAAAAGTGCGACTATCCGGTATATTGGCGACCATGCTTTTGGTTGGTTGCGTACCGAAACAGGCGTGCATCGTCTGGTTAGAAAATCTCCATTTGATTCGGGAAACCGTCGTCACACATCATTTGCTTCTGTCTTTGTCTCACCAGAGATTGATGACAGTATTGAAATTGATATTAATCCAGCAGATATCCGTCTTGATACTTACCGGGCAAGTGGTGCGGGTGGTCAGCATGTTAATAAAACGGATTCAGCGGTCAGGTTAACTCATATCCCAAGTGGTATTGTCGTACAATGTCAGAGCGATCGTTCTCAACACAAAAACAAAGACTATGCTATGAAACAGTTAAGAGCTAAATTATATGAATTCGAAATGCAAAAACTTAACTCAGAAAAACAGGCGCTGGAAGATTCAAAGGCTGATATAGGGTGGGGTAGTCAGATAAGATCATATGTGCTTGACCAATCACGAATTAAAGATTTAAGGACTTCGGTTGAAACGGGAAATACACAAGCAGTATTGGATGGCGATCTGGATACTTTTATTGAGGCAAGCCTAAAAAGTGGACTATAACCTTCATATCGTAGAATATAGCCTCTTTACTAAAACCTACTTTCTTTGGAATACATGATACAAATAATTATATGAACGCCGAGAGTGAAAACGATTTAATTGCACAGCGACGTCAGGATTTGGACGAGTTAAGGAAAGCTGGTAATGCATACAACAATCAGTTTAAGCGTGACTCATTGGCACTTGATTTACATACACAATATGAAAAAAAATCTAAAGAAGAACTCGAAAATGAATCTATAAAAGTTGCTGTTGCGGGCCGAATAATGAGTCGTAGAATTATGGGCAAAGCATCATTTGCACATATACAAGATATGTCTGGCAAAATTCAATTATATGTAAGACGAGATGATTTACCTGACGGCCTCTATAACGATGGATTTAAGAAGTGGGATGTTGGTGATATTGTTGGAGCGACTGGTGTCGTGATGAAGACAAATAAAGGTGAGCTGAGTGTTCATGTTGATTCAATTGAGCTGCTGACCAAATCTCTACAACCATTACCAGAAAAATTTCATGGCTTAACAGACCAAGAAATTCGATATAGACAACGTTACGTTGATTTAATTATGAATGAGGAGACTCGAAATACATTTAAGATTCGTTCCCAAGTCATAGAATTTTTACGTTCATATCTGAAGAATGAGAATTATATAGAAGTTGAAACACCAATGATGCATGTTATTCCAGGTGGTGCTACTGCGAAACCATTTACTACTCATCATAATAGCTTGGATATGGAACTCTTTCTTCGTATTGCTCCAGAATTATATTTGAAACGTTTGGTTGTTGGCGGTTTTGAGAAAGTTTTTGAGATCAACCGAAGTTTTCGCAATGAGGGTTTATCGCCTCGCCATAATCCAGAATTTACAATGCTTGAATTCTATCAGGCCTATTCTGACTATGAAGGCCTTATGAATCTTACTGAGGATATGATGCGTGAGTTGACCACAAACCTTTTCGACAGTCATGAGATTACTTATCAAGAAAAGTTATATGATTTAGGGAAACCTTTTGATCGAATGACCGTATTTGAGTCTATATTAAAACATAATGAAAACATAAATAATGATGACCTACAATCACTGGACAAGATTCGTAATATTGCTGGAAAACTAGACATTCCAATCGAAGATAATTATGGGTTGGGAAAAATTCAAATAGAAATTTTTGAAAAAACAGTAGAATCAAAGTTATTATCACCAACATTTATCACTCAGTTTCCAACTGAGGTTTCACCGCTTGCAAGAAAAAATAATAATAATCCTTTTGTAACCGACAGATTCGAGTTTTTTATTGCCGGACGTGAAATTGCTAATGGCTTTTCAGAATTAAATGATCCCGAGGATCAAGCAGAGCGTTTTAAAAAGCAAGTTGAAGAAAAAAATGCCGGGGATGCCGAAGCAATGCATTTTGATGATGACTATATAAAGGCGCTTGAATATGGGATGCCGCCAACCGCGGGTGAGGGTATTGGTATTGATAGGTTAGTTATGTTTTTAACTGATTCTTCATCAATCAGAGATGTAATTTTATTTCCTCATATGAGACAAAAGTAATTCTTATCGCATATACTGCTTTTGATAAATCAACTTTTGAACAAAGCAATATGTAATATGTCTTATAAATATAGTATTTGATTTTTTTGGAGACTTTAACATGGTAAAAAAAAATAAAATCAGTCCATTAACTTCAGCACTTGGAGCAAGTTTCACTATAAGCTTAGCATTAAGCCCTATTGCTCATGCAACTGACAATCCTTTTGAAGTTACTTCGCTAAGTAGTGGTTATATGGTTGCCGATGGTCATGAAGGTAAGTGTGGTGAAGGTAAGTGTGGTGAAGGTAAGTGTGGTGAAGGTAAGTGTGGTGAAGGTAAGTGTGGTGACAAGAAATCCAGCGATAGCAAAAAAGATAAAAAAGAGGGTGAAGGTAAGTGTGGGGGCAATAAAAGCTGATCTTACTGTTTTAAAAATTACATAATTGAAATGTCGAAAAACTATTCTGTTTATGGCACAGGTCTCGGTCTACGCCGTTCTTTTTTAGAGTCAATATCAAATAATTTCTCGAATGAAATCGATTTCCTTGAGGTCGCTCCGGAAAATTGGATTGATATTGGGGGACGTGCTGGAAATTATTTTCATTTATTAACCGAAAAGGTTCCATTTGTTTGTCATGGGCTTTCTTTAAATCTTGGTGGAACAGCCCCATTAGATATTAAATTTTTAGAATCCGTTAAGAAATTTATCAATACACATAATATAAGGGTGTATAGCGAACACCTTAGCTATTGTGCTGACGAAGGTCACCTTTATGATTTAATGCCGATACCATTTACCGAGGAAGCGATTAAACATGTTTCAGCTCGAATTAAACAAGCACAGGAAATTATTGACAAAAGAATCGCTATTGAAAATGTTTCTTATTATGCCGCGCCTTTTAAAAAAATAAACGAGATAGATTTTATTAATGCAATTCTTAATGAAGCTGATTGTGATTTATTACTTGATATTAATAACATATACGTTAACAGCATTAACCATCAATATAATGCAGAAGATTTTATGAAGGCTTTACCAAAAGAACGTATTGCTTATGCGCACATTGCTGGACATTACAATGAAGCTTCGGATTTATTAGTTGATACACATGGTTCTGATGTTATTGATCCAGTTTGGGCGCTACTAAAAAAATCTTATAAATATTTTGGTGTATTTCCAACATTACTTGAGAGAGATTTTAATATTCCAAAGTTTGATAACTTACTAGAAGAGATAGGTAAAATAAGAACAATCCAGTTATCGCATACTAAAGAAGGTAGTGAAAATGTCTAAAGAGAAAGTTTTTGAAGAGCTTTTTGGGCAACAGCATATTTTCACTCAGTATATGCGTAATCCTGAAAATTCAGTTATTCCTGATAATCTTGAACCAAGACGTATGTCTGTATACGCAGATCTTGTTTTTCGTAATATTGAGAGTTTCATTGCTAATAGTTTTCCTGTTTTACGACAAGTAATTCATGATGATAAGTGGTACACAATAATACGCGGGTTCATTAAAAAACATATTTCAAAAACACCTTATTTTCCAAAATTACCACTGGAATTTTTAAATTATTTAGAACAAGAACAAACTGAAATAGAACTTCCCGAATTTTGTTTTGAGTTAGCTCACTATGAGTGGGTTGAGGTATTTCTTTCGTATGACCCAAGAGAAATACCTTTTGAAAATGTGGATCAGGATGGAGATTTGTTGAAAGGCATTCCGGTACTCAGCCCATTAGTGCAACCGCTTATATATCAGTGGCCCATCCATAAAATTAGTTTAGATTTCATTCCTAGGGAGAAACCTACACAGCCCATATATCTGCTTGTTTATCGTGATCGGCATTATGAGATTGGTTTTGTTGAGCTTAATCAAATTGCTGCGAAATTAATCGAAGAGCTACAAAAAAATACCGATAAATCTGGAGAGCAAATTCTTTTACAAATAGCAGATCAATTAAAACACTCAGATCCAAATGTAGTTATCAAAGGTGGTTTTGAAGTTATGCAGAATTTTAAAAACAAAGATATTTTATTGGGTACTTGAATGTATTTATTTTCTTTTTGCTTGCAATTTCAGACGTAGCGCATTTAATTTAATAAACCCATCAGCATCTTTCTGGTCATAAGCGCCAGAGTCATCTTCAAAGGTTGCAATAGTCTCATCAAAAAGACTATCAGAATCAGATTTTCTTCCAGTTACAGATACACTACCCTTAAATAGTTTTAATCTTACTACACCATTAACTCTCGTTTGTGTCTTATCGATTAACGTTTGCAATGCTTCTCTTTCCGGGCTCCACCAATAACCATTATAAATTAGCTTTGCATAGCGAGGCATTAAATCATCTTTGAGATGCATTACTTCACGATCTAGTGTTAACGATTCCATTGCTCTATGAGCCATAAGTAATATTGTGCCACCAGGTGTTTCATAGCAGCCTCGTGATTTCATTCCAACATAACGATTTTCAACAATATCACTCCGTCCGATTCCATGCTTACCACCTAGTTCATTAAGGCTTGTAAGTAGTTTTGCGGGTGATAATTTCTTACCATTTAATGCAACTGGATCGCCTTGTTTAAATTCAATCTCAATTGATTGTCCTGAGTCAGGCGCATCTTCAGGTGCGACTGTCCAAAGCCACATAGCTTCATCAGGCGCACACCACGGATCTTCGAGTTGTCCCCCTTCATAAGAAATATGTAATAAATTTGCGTCCATTGAATATGGGGAGCCAGTTTCCTTTTTTCCTTCTATCGGTATTTTTTTGTTTTCAGCATATGCTAATAACTTTTCACGTGAGTTAAGATCCCATTCTCGCCATGGTGCGATCACTTTAATATTCGGATCTAAAGCATAAGCGCCTAGCTCGAACCGGACTTGGTCATTACCTTTACCAGTTGCCCCATGAGAAATTGCATCTGCACCTGTTTTGTTTGCAATCTCAACTAAGCGTTTAGCAATTAAAGGTCTAGCAATTGAAGTGCCTAATAAGTAACTACCTTCATAAATAGTATTTCCACGAAACATAGGAAAGACAAAATCTTGAACATATTCCTCAGTAAGATCTTCAATATAAATTTCCTTTATACCCATGTTCTCCGCTTTTGCGCGCGCTGCCCCAATTTCTTCACCCTGACCAATATCAGCAGTAAAGGTTACGATCTCACAATCGTAGGTATCTTTTAGCCAAGCAAGAATGACCGAGGTATCTAGGCCGCCCGAATAGGCTAATACAACTTTGTTAATGTTTTTCTTACTCATCTTTTAAGTTACTTAGGTTAAAAAGGTCGATTATTATATATCTAAAGCGATTATTATGCTTTTGTCTATTTAGTTAAGGTTAAGTTCTATCTTTTTTAATAAATATCAGCGTTTTGGTATGTAGAGATCAGTTATTGTACCGCTAAATGACTCAGCTGCCATTGCAACTGTTTCTGATAGTGTAGGGTGCGGATGAATGGTAAGACCAATATCTTCTGCATCACTTCCCATTTCAATTGCCAGTGCACATTCTGCGATTAAATCTCCTGCATTTGGTCCAACAATAGCAGCACCAATAATTCGATTCGATACTTTATCAAATAAAATTTTTGTTATTCCTTCATCTCTACCAATCGCCAATGAACGTCCGCTTGCAGCCCAAGGAAAAACACCCTTGCCATACTCAATACCTTGCGCTTTTGCTTCAATTTCCGATAATCCTACCCAAGCAATTTCAGGATCCGTGTAGGCAACAGACGGGATAACTCGGTCATCGAACCCAACTTTATGCCCCGCAATTACTTCTGCCGCAAGTTTTCCTTCATGTGTCGCTTTGTGCGCTAACATAGGTTGACCAACAATATCCCCGATAGCAAAGATATGAGCAACATTGGTTCTTTGTTGGTTATCTGCTGGGACAAAGCCATACTCATCGATATTAACACCAGCTTTGTCTGCACCAATTTTCCGTCCATTAGGGGACCGTCCTACAGCAACAAGAATTGCATCAAATTGATCTTTTTCAGGCGCATCTTTACCTTCAAAACATACTTCTAATCCTGTTTTTTTTGGAGTAACTGATGTTACTCCCGTTTTTAAATAGATGTTTTCGTAAATTTTTTTAATTCTCTTTTGAAGTGGGCGAACTATATCCTTATCACAACCCGCGATTAGAGAATCCAGCATTTCAACAACGGTAATTTTTGTTCCCATGGACGCATAAACAGTGGCCATTTCCAAACCAATAATCCCCCCGCCAATAACAAGCATACGGTCTGGAATATCTTTTAGTAGTAATGCGTCTGTCGAGTCCATGATACGCGGATCCTCGGGAAGAAAAGGCAATTTTGATGCCTGAGAACCAGCTGCAATAATAGCCGAGTTAAATGTTATAGTTTTAGTCTCACCATTATTATTTATTTCAATTGTGTTTGGAGAACTAAAACGTCCGTCACCCTCTATTACCTGAACATTCCTTTTTTTTGCCATACTTTTTAAACCCGATGTGAGTTTATTAATAATTGATTCAGTCCAGTGACGTACAGATTTTGCATCGGGGTTATTTGATCCTAATTCAACTCCTTGTTCTTTAAGTTCTTCAATTTCCGATATTACCTTGCTTACATGAAGCAATGCCTTAGATGGAATACAACCAACATTCAGACAAACACCACCCAAGGAAGGATAACGTTCTATTAAAATTGTTTTTAAACCAAGATCAGCGGCACGAAAGGCAGCTGTGTAGCCACCTGGACCAGCACCTAATACAACGACTTCCGCATCTAAACCTTTTTTAGTATTTTTATTTATGTTTTCTTCTTTTTGCTTTGGTTTTTCCTCTAATTTATTTTTGGTCGTGGTTTCTTTTATTTCAAGCTTAAGTATTAAATCTCCTTGAGAAATATTTTGACCTTGCACGATATTAATTTCTTTAACAATACCTGCATTTGGTGATGGAATATCCATTGTTGCTTTATCACTTTCCAATGTAATTAAAGATTGCTCAATCTCAACTTTTTCACCTAGTGAAACATGTATTTCAATGATCTCTACTTCATCGAAATCACCAATATTAGGAACGAAAATATCTTTCATCATTTTGAAATACCCATAATAAATTTTTTACAATAAAATATGACGTATATCGGTTAATACAGTACTTAGAAATTGCGTGAATTGAGCACCAGCTACTCCATCAATAACGCGATGATCATAGGACAGCGAAAACGGCAGAATAAGTCGAGGCTCAAATGACCCATTCTTGTAAACCGGTTTCATTGCCGCACGTGAAACACCTAGAATTGCAACCTCAGGGGCATTAATGATTGGCACGAAATGTAGCCCTCCAACACCGCCCAAACTCGATATTGTGAAACAGCCCCCTTGTAAATCCTTTGGCGCAATTTTTCCTTCTCTCGCCTTATTACTTAATTCTGTTATCTCTGTTGCAATCTCAAATAATCCTTTTTTATTAACGTCTTTCAGAACGGGAACTAATAATCCATTTTTTGTATTTACTGCTACACCAACATGAAAATATTTTTTAATTATTAAGTTTTCACCGCTTGGTTCGATTGAAGAGTTAAATTCTGGAAATTTTTGTAAGGCAACAACCACCGCCTTAATTAAAAAAGTTACGAGTGTTAATTTAACACCATCCTTTTTTGCAGATTCAAGTTTTGATTTTCTGAATTTTTCAAGTTCAGTGATATCTGCTTCATCAAATTGAGTAACATGAGGTATCGTTATCCAGCTACGGTGTAGGCTTTGTCCTGCAATTCGGCGGATACGAGTTAGTGGTTTTTGTTCAACTTCTCCAAATTTAGAGAAATCAACGGGAGGTATTTCTGGTGTAGAAAAAGCACCTTTATTTGCAAGTTTTTCACCAGACATAATGCTCTTGGTAAACGCTTTCACATCTTCTTTTAAAATTCTATTTTTTGGCCCTTTTCCATACACCAAACCAAGGTCAACACCTAATTCTCTCGCAAATCGTCTTACCGAAGGACTTGCATGCGCTTTAGCTGATTTACTTTGTCCGGCCAATTGACTTGACTCTGGAGTTTTTGGTGGAGCGGGGGGCACAACTTTATTTTCAGTTTGTTTGTCAACTTCCGACGTTACTTTTTCTTCTATCTCTTCATTATTTATTTCTTTCGATGTCTTATTATCTTTTTTTACACCTTCCTCAACGATTAATAAATTAATGATTGGTGTACCCTCTGAAACTTTATCACCGATATTAACTTTTATTTCCTTTATCTCACCTGAAGATGGCGAAGGAATATCCATCGATGCTTTATCACTTTCAACAGTAATTAATGTGTCTTCAGGCTGGACACTATCGCCAATACTAACGGCAATTTCGATTACTTCGACAGCATCAAAATCTCCAATATCAGGGATTTTAATTTCTTCTATTTTTGACAAGGTCATTTCTCATTAAAAATTTTTAGATACTTGTTGGTTCAGGCTTGTTTGGATCAATTTTATATTTTTTTATTGCCTCATTAATCTTACCTATTTCTATTTTTCCTTCATCGGCTAATCCTTTTAATGCAGAGACAACTATGTAATATCGATTTACTTCAAAAAATTTTCTTAATTGATTTCTTGTATCGCTTCTTCCAAACCCATCAGTACCTAATACAATATATTTATTAGGAATGAACTCACGTATTTGATCTGCATAAATTTTCATATAATCAGTTGCTGCAACTACAGGCGTATTTTCATCTTCAAATAAAGACTCGACATATGTGAGTTTCTGCTTCTTATCAGGATGCAATAAATTTTGTCGTTTTATCGATAATCCTTCTCGTCGCAGCTCATTAAAGCTGGTCACACTCCATATATTTGATGAAATACCAAAGTCTTCTTCTAGCAGCTCAGCTGCTGCAATGACTTCGCGTAAAATTGTACCCGAGCCAAGTAATTGTATTTGTACTTTTGATTTATCTGATTTTTTCAAAAGGTACATTCCTTTAATGATGCCTTCTTCAGCATTTTTAGGCATTTCAGGATGTTGGTAGTTTTCATTCATTACCGTGATGTAATAGAACAAATCCTCGTCTTTGCTATACATGCGATGCATACCATTTTGTATAATTACTGCAAGCTCATATGCAAACGTAGGATCATAGGAAACACAATTGGGTATTGTTGATGAAAACAGATGACTGTGACCATCCTGATGTTGTAACCCTTCGCCTGCTAGAGTTGTTCTACCAGCTGTAGCTCCTATTAAAAATCCTCTAGATTGACTATCTGCACCCGCCCAAGCAAGATCACCAATTCTTTGAAATCCAAACATTGAGTAAAAAAGATAAATTGGTATCATTTCAATATCATGGTTCGTATATGAAGTTCCAGCTGCAATCCAAGACGACATTGCTCCTGCTTCATTAATCCCTTCTTCCAAAACTTGTCCACTTTTATCTTCTCTATACGAACTTAATTGTGCAGAGTCCTCTGGCTCATATTTTTGTCCTTCGTGAGCATAAATACCTATTTTTTGAAAAAAACCTTCCATGCCAAAAGTTCTGG
>PBJS01000016.1 GCA_002721165.1 Legionellales bacterium
GTGGATCAGGATGGAGATTTGTTGAAAGGCATTCCGGTACTCAGCCCATTAGTGCAACCGCTTATATATCAGTGGCCTGTCCATAAAATTAGTTTAGATTTCATTCCTAAGGAGAAACCTACACAGCCCATATATCTGCTTGTTTATCGTGATCGGCATTATGAGATTGGTTTTGTTGAGCTTAATCAAATTGCTGCGAAATTAATCGAAGAGCTACAAAAAAATACCGATAAATCTGGAGAGCAAATTCTTTTACAAATAGCAGATCAATTAAAACACTCAGATCCAAATGTAGTTATCAAAGGTGGTTTTGAAGTTATGCAGAATTTTAAAAACAAAGATATTTTATTGGGTACTTGAATGTATTTATTTTCTTTTTGCTTGCAATTTCAGACGTAGCGCATTTAATTTAATAAACCCATCAGCATCTTTCTGGTCATAAGCGCCAGAGTCATCTTCAAAGGTTGCAATAGTCTCATCAAAAAGACTATCAGAATCAGATTTTCTTCCAGTTACAGATACACTACCCTTAAATAGTTTTAATCTTACTACACCATTAACTCTCGTTTGTGTCTTATCGATTAACGTTTGCAATGCTTCTCTTTCCGGGCTCCACCAATAACCATTATAAATTAGCTTTGCATAGCGAGGCATTAAATCATCTTTGAGATGCATTACTTCACGATCTAGTGTTAACGATTCCATTGCTCTATGAGCCATAAGTAATATTGTGCCACCAGGTGTTTCATAGCAGCCTCGTGATTTCATTCCAACATAACGATTTTCAACAATATCACTCCGTCCGATTCCATGCTTACCACCTAGTTCATTAAGGCTTGTAAGTAGTTTTGCGGGTGATAATTTCTTACCATTTAATGCAACTGGATCGCCTTGTTTAAATTCAATCTCAATTGATTGTCCTGAGTCAGGCGCATCTTCAGGTGCGACTGTCCAAAGCCACATAGCTTCATCAGGCGCACACCACGGATCTTCGAGTTGTCCCCCTTCATAAGAAATATGTAATAAATTTGCGTCCATTGAATATGGGGAGCCAGTTTCCTTTTTTCCTTCTATCGGTATTTTTTTGTTTTCAGCATATGCTAATAACTTTTCACGTGAGTTAAGATCCCATTCTCGCCATGGTGCGATCACTTTAATATTCGGATCTAAAGCATAAGCGCCTAGCTCGAACCGGACTTGGTCATTACCTTTACCAGTTGCCCCATGAGAAATTGCATCTGCACCTGTTTTGTTTGCAATCTCAACTAAGCGTTTAGCAATTAAAGGTCTAGCAATTGAAGTGCCTAATAAGTAACTACCTTCATAAATAGTATTTCCACGAAACATAGGAAAGACAAAATCTTGAACATATTCCTCAGTAAGATCTTCAATATAAATTTCCTTTATACCCATGTTCTCCGCTTTTGCGCGCGCTGCCCCAATTTCTTCACCCTGACCAATATCAGCAGTAAAGGTTACGATCTCACAATCGTAGGTATCTTTTAGCCAAGCAAGAATGACCGAGGTATCTAGGCCGCCCGAATAGGCTAATACAACTTTGTTAATGTTTTTCTTACTCATCTTTTAAGTTACTTAGGTTAAAAAGGTCGATTATTATATATCTAAAGCGATTATTATGCTTTTGTCTATTTAGTTAAGGTTAAGTTCTATCTTTTTTAATAAATATCAGCGTTTTGGTATGTAGAGATCAGTTATTGTACCGCTAAATGACTCAGCTGCCATTGCAACTGTTTCTGATAGTGTAGGGTGCGGATGAATGGTCAGACCAATATCTTCTGCATCACTTCCCATTTCAATTGCCAGTGCACATTCTGCGATTAAATCTCCTGCATTTGGTCCAACAATAGCAGCACCAATAATTCGATTCGATACTTTATCAAATAAAATTTTTGTTATTCCTTCATCTCTACCAATCGCCAATGAACGTCCGCTTGCAGCCCAAGGAAAAACACCCTTGCCATACTCAATACCTTGCGCTTTTGCTTCAATTTCCGATAATCCTACCCAAGCAATTTCAGGATCCGTGTAGGCAACAGACGGGATAACTCGGTCATCGAACCCAACTTTATGCCCCGCAATTACTTCTGCCGCAAGTTTTCCTTCATGTGTCGCTTTGTGCGCTAACATAGGTTGACCAACAATATCCCCGATAGCAAAGATATGAGCAACATTGGTTCTTTGTTGGTTATCTGCTGGGACAAAGCCATACTCATCGATATTAACACCAGCTTTGTCTGCACCAATTTTCCCTCCATTAGGGGACCGTCCTACAGCAACAAGAATTGCATCAAATTGATCTTTTTCAGGCGCATCTTTACCTTCAAAACATACTTCTAATCCTGTTTTTTTTGGAGTAACTGATGTTACTCCCGTTTTTAAATAGATGTTTTCGTAAATTTTTTTAATTCTCTTTTGAAGTGGGCGAACTATATCCTTATCACAACCCGCGATTAGAGAATCCAGCATTTCAACAACGGTAATTTTTGTTCCCATGGACGCATAAACAGTGGCCATTTCCAAACCAATAATCCCCCCGCCAATAACAAGCATACGGTCTGGAATATCTTTTAGTAGTAATGCGTCTGTCGAGTCCATGATACGCGGATCCTCGGGAAGAAAAGGCAATTTTGATGCCTGAGAACCAGCTGCAATAATAGCCGAGTTAAATGTTATAGTTTTAGTCTCACCATTATTATTTATTTCAATTGTGTTTGGAGAACTAAAACGTCCGTCACCCTCTATTACCTGAACATTCCTTTTTTTTGCCATACTTTTTAAACCCGATGTGAGTTTATTAATAATTGATTCAGTCCAGTGACGTACAGATTTTGCATCGGGGTTATTTGATCCTAATTCAACTCCTTGTTCTTTAAGTTCTTCAATTTCCGATATTACCTTGCTTACATGAAGCAATGCCTTAGATGGAATACAACCAACATTCAGACAAACACCACCCAAGGAAGGATAACGTTCTATTAAAATTGTTTTTAAACCAAGATCAGCGGCACGAAAGGCAGCTGTGTAGCCACCTGGACCAGCACCTAATACAACGACTTCCGCATCTAAACCTTTTTTAGTATTTTTATTTATGTTTTCTTCTTTTTGCTTTGGTTTTTCCTCTAATTTATTTTTGGTCGTGGTTTCTTTTATTTCAAGTTTAAGTATTAAATCTCCTTGAGAAATATTTTGACCTTGCACGATATTAATTTCTTTAACAATACCTGCATTTGGTGATGGAATATCCATTGTTGCTTTATCACTTTCCAATGTAATTAAAGATTGCTCAATCTCAACTTTTTCACCTAGTGAAACATGTATTTCAATGATCTCTACTTCATCGAAATCACCAATATTAGGAACGAAAATATCTTTCATCATTTTGAAATACCCGTAATAAATTTTTTACAATAAAATATGACGTATATCGGTTAATACAGTACTTAGAAATTGCGTGAATTGAGCACCAGCTACTCCATCAATAACGCGATGATCATAGGACAGCGAAAACGGCAGAATAAGTCGAGGTTCAAATGACTCATTCTTGTAAACCGGTTTCATTGCCGCACGTGAAACACCTAGAATTGCAACCTCAGGGGCATTAATGATTGGCACGAAATGTAGCCCTCCAACACCGCCCAAACTCGATATTGTGAAACAGCCCCCTTGTAAATCCTTTGGCGCAATTTTTCCTTCTCTCGCCTTATTACTTAATTCTGTTATCTCTGTTGCAATCTCAAATAATCCTTTTTTATTAACGTCTTTCAGAACGGGAACTAATAATCCATTTTTTGTATTTACTGCTACACCAACATGAAAATATTTTTTAATTATTAAGTTTTCACCACTTGGTTCGATTGAAGAGTTAAATTCTGGAAATTTTTGTAAGGCAACAACCACCGCCTTAATTAAAAAAGTTACGAGTGTTAATTTAACACCATCC
Organism: Legionellales bacterium; assembly: GCA_002721165.1. Taxonomy (GTDB): domain Bacteria; phylum Pseudomonadota; class Gammaproteobacteria; order Eutrophobiales; family Eutrophobiaceae; genus UBA11869. The sequence goes on from PBJS01000016.1 coordinate 3,962, forward strand.
TTTTTTGCAGATTCAAGTTTTGATTTTCTGAATTTTTCAAGTTCAGTGATATCTGCTTCATCAAATTGAGTAACATGAGGTATCGTTATCCAGCTACGGTGTAGGCTTTGTCCTGCAATTCGGCGGATACGAGTTAGTGGTTTTTGTTCAACTTCTCCAAATTTAGAGAAATCAACGGGAGGTATTTCTGGTGTAGAAAAAGCACCTTTATTTGCAAGTTTTTCACCAGACATAATGCTCTTGGTAAACGCTTTCACATCTTCTTTTAAAATTCTACTTTTTGGCCCTTTTCCATACACCAAACCAAGGTCAACACCTAATTCTCTCGCAAATCGTCTTACCGAAGGACTTGCATGCGCTTTAGCTGATTTACTTTGTCCGGCCAATTGACTTGACTCTGGAGTTTTTGGTGGAGCGGGGGGCACAACTTTATTTTCAGTTTGTTTGTCAACTTCCGACGTTACTTTTTCTTCTATCTCTTCATTATTTATTTCTTTCGATGTCTTATTATCTTTTTTTACGCCTTCTTCAGCGATTAATAGATTAATGATTGGTGTACCCTCTGAAACTTTATCACCGATATTAACTTTTATTTCCTTTATCTCACCTGAAGATGGCGAAGGAATATCCATCGATGCTTTATCACTTTCAACAGTAATTAATGTGTCTTCAGGCTGGACACTATCGCCAATACTAACGGCAATTTCGATTACTTCGACAGCATCAAAATCTCCAATATCAGGGATTTTAATTTCTTCTATTTTTGACAAGGTCATTTCTCATTAAAAATTTTTAGATACTTGTTGGTTCAGGCTTGTTTGGATCAATTTTATATTTTTTTATTGCCTCATTAATCTTACCTATTTCTATTTTTCCTTCATCGGCTAATCCTTTTAATGCAGAGACAACTATGTAATATCGATTTACTTCAAAAAATTTTCTTAATTGATTTCTTGTATCGCTTCTTCCAAACCCATCAGTACCTAATACAATATATTTATTAGGAATGAACTCACGTATTTGATCTGCATAAATTTTCATATAATCAGTTGCTGCAACTACAGGCGTATTTTCATCTTCAAATAAAGACTCGACATATGTGAGTTTCTGCTTCTTATCAGGATGCAATAAATTTTGTCGTTTTATCGATAATCCTTCTCGTCGCAGCTCATTAAAGCTGGTCACACTCCATATATTTGATGAAATACCAAAGTCTTCTTCTAGCAGCTCAGCTGCTGCAATGACTTCGCGTAAAATTGTACCCGAGCCAAGTAATTGTATTTGTACTTTTGATTTATCTGATTTTTTTAAAAGGTACATTCCTTTAATGATGCCTTCTTCAGCATTTTTAGGCATTTCAGGATGTTGGTAGTTTTCATTCATTACCGTGATGTAATAGAACAAATCCTCGTCTTTGCTATACATGCGATGCATACCATTTTGTATAATTACTGCAAGCTCATATGCAAACGTAGGATCATAGGAAACACAATTGGGTATTGTTGATGAAAACAGATGACTGTGACCATCCTGATGTTGTAGGCCTTCACCTGCAAGCGTTGTTCTTCCCGCTGTTCCACCAATCAGAAAACCACGAGAACGCATATCACCTGATGCCCAGGCCAAATCACCAATTCTTTGGAAACCAAACATCGAGTAGTACACAAAGAAAGGAATCATATAAGTATTGTGATTACGCCATGCTGTAGCTGCAGCAATCCATGATGAATATCCCCCTGCCTCATTAATACCTTCCTCGAGTATTTGACCTTTTATATCTTCTCGATAATACATAACCTGTTCAGAATCGACGGGCTCATACAATTGACCTACTGCTGAATAAATTCCGTATTGTCGAAACATTCCTTCCATTCCAAATGTCCGCGCTTCATCCGGTATAATCGGCACTATATGTTTTCCAATCTTTTTATCTTTTAATAATCCATTGAGAATGCGAACAAAAGCCATGGTTGTTGATATTTCTCTATCACCAGTCCCTTCCAATAATTTTTTATGAATATCAATATCAGGTATTTCAAGTTTAGGCGGGGATTTTCTTTTACTAAAGAAATAACCACCAAGTTCTTCACGNCGTGCTTTTAGGTATTTTATTTCTTCGCTATCTTTATCTGGTTTGTAGAAAGGCGCATCTTTTATTTCTTCATCTGTAATTGGAATACTGAAACGGTCACGGAAATGTTTGAGTGCATCTTCCCCCATCTTTTTTTGTTGGTGTGTAAAATTCTGACCTTCNCCTGCTTCACCCATACCGTAACCTTTTACAGTTTTTGCAAGGATNACNGTTGGTTGGCCACTNTGATTAACTGCAGCATGATANGCTGCATAAACTTTATGTGGGTCATGCCCGCCACGATTCAAACGCCAAATATCTTCNTCAGACATACTAGCGACCATTTCTTTTAACTCGGGATATTTACCAAAGAAGTGNTTACGAACATANGCNCCATCTTTTGCTTTATACGCTTGATACTCACCATCAACACATTCTTCCATTCGTTTNGACAAGTGACCGGATGTGTCTCGAGCAATTAGAGGGTCCCAATAAGAACCCCAAATAACTTTAATCACATTCCATCCNGCACCACGAAAGGTTCCTTCNAGTTCTTGAATGATTTTACTGTTACCTCGAACAGGACCATCCAATCTTTGTAAATTACAATTAACCACAAAGACTAAGTTATCTAACTTTTCTCTTGCTGCGAGNCCAATTGCACCAAGTGATTCTGGTTCATCCATTTCACCGTCACCCATAAAAGCCCAAACTTTTCGGTTTGTATCTTTAATCAGTTCTCTATTTTCTAAGTAACGCATGAACCTTGCTTGATAAATAGCCATCAATGGACCAAGCCCCATCGAAACCGTTGGAAATTGCCAATAATCCGGCATTAGCCATGGATGAGGATANGAAGATAGNCCATTGCCATCAACCTCTTGCCTGAAGTTCATCATTTGTTCTTCGCTAATACGATCCGTTAAGAATCCACGAGCATAAATTCCAGGTGCTGAGTGTCCTTGTATAAAAACCAGATCACCACCGTGATTTTTATCAGGCGCATGAAAAAAATGATTAAAACCGACATCATANAACGTGGCAGAGGATGCGAAGCTTGCAATATGCCCTCCGAGTTCACCACTTTTTTGGTTTGCTCGAACCACCATCGCCATGGCATTCCATCTTACTAGCGATCGAATACGCCATTCGAGTCCCGCATCTCCAGGTGATTTTTCTTCTCGCGAAGGTGGGATGGTGTTTAAGTATGCAGTAGTTGCAGAATACGGAAGATAGGCGCCTGATTTACGAGCTTTGGCAATGAGTTTCTCAAGAATGAAATGACCACGTTCAATACCTTCATGCATCAACATTGAATCTAAGGCTTCCAGCCATTCCTGTGTTTCCTGCGGATCAGTATCGTTTATTTGTTTTGTCATAAAAACCAGTGTCCCTGCGTTATTTTTCTAATATNAAGACTNATACNTACAAACTGGCATTATATTCTATTTAGATGTTAGTTCAGTTTCATNGCAAATAAAAGNATCCTTTAGNGAGATATATTGAATTCATTAGTATATTTGGTATCAGATATAATATGATTTATCTTTTTTGGCAGGGAAAATAAGCATTATGACAATAATATTAGAGCAACATAATTCAATTCCGTNGATTCAGGATATTGATAGCATTGAAAACTGGANAATGATTTTTTCTAATCCATTAAAAAGAAAAAAATTTCCATATCAAGAACAAATATTGAATCGTTATAATAAACTTGGGCAAAAAAGTAAAACTGGATTTCCAGTAGTTATCGATTTGCCAAATAAAAATTTAAGTCATATCAGTTTTGCTNTGCTTGATTCAGATATTTGTAGTTTTGATTTGTTAACGCTTGCCAGAAAATTAGTTTCAGCTCATTTATCAACAAATCCAAAAAAAATAGGTATNTTTGTTTTTGGGTTTAGCAAAAAAGAATCCGAGCGGGTAGCAGAAGCAATTATTTCAGCTGCATTAGCAGCATCAGCAACCATGCCAGTATTTAAGAGTAAAAAACAGACATCATCATCATTGGAAAAAATAATTCTTTTTGGTTTGCATACTAGACATGGTTTTAAACAGAGTTTTGCTGTTGCGGAGGGTAATGCGCTAACACGAAGTTTAAGTATATTGCCGTCAAACAAACTTACACCCACTCATTATCTTAAAAAGATTAAAGAAGTTGCAAAAGAAAATAAATGGAAGTTAGAATTTTATGATGAAGCAACTTTAAGACGGAAAAAAGCAGGCGCTTTTCTTGCTGTATCACAAGGTAGCCCGAAAGCTGATGCTGGAATTGTAAGATTACGTTACACACCAAAACGAGCAGCAAAATCGAAAAAAGTGTTTTTAGTTGGTAAGGGTATTTGTTATGACACTGGNGGTACTAATCTTAAGCCGGCAAATTATATGTTTGGTATGCATGAGGATATGCAGGGTAGCGCAGTTGCTTTGGGTACATTACTAGCTTTAACTAAGCTAAATTTTAATCGTCCAGTTGAGTGTTGGATGGCTCTAGCTATGAATCATATTGGGCCCAAAGCCTACAAGCCTAATGATGTTATNCACGCATCGGATGGAACAACAATTGAAGTTGTACACACCGATGCAGAAGGGCGAATGGTGCTTGCAGACACATTAGTATTAGCTTCAAAAGAAAAACCTGCGTTGATTATTGACTATGCCACACTTACTGGTGCATGCATGTATTCAATTGGAACATCCTATAGTGGAATTTTTACTAATAAAAATAAATGGCATTCAAATTTAATTAAGGCAGGCGAGGATTCTGGGGAACGTGTCTGGCCCTTTCCTTTAGATGAGGATTTTGATCAAATGCTAAAAAGTGATATTGCTGATATAAAGCAATGCTCACAGGAAAGTGGTGTCGACCATATTTTAGCTTCAAGATTTTTACAGCGTTTCGTCAAAAATAATACGCCATGGATACATATAGACTTATCAAGCAGTAGTAAGAAGGGCGGTTTAGCCCACATACCCACAAACACAACAGGTTTTGGTGTTCGTTATACGGTTAATCTATTATTAAATAATTATTTAAAATAATTTCTTAGCACACATCAGGTAACTAGAAAATTATTTCCAGACCCGCACTTGCACCAATTGAGAAGGCAGTTTGATCTGATACTCTACCGTTAAATCGGATATAGGCTTTACTATAATCTCCTAAAGCATAATCAAAGCTGGTGTTCATGCTGATTGAGTTTTCATAGAAGGCACCGCTGTTGAAATCAATAATGATACCGTTGATTGCATGGTCTTGGTTCTTTCCGGCAAAGACTGAACGATGTTCAAACTCACCGCCTAATCTAAATTGCGCTTTATCGCCTAACATTGAGGTTAATTGNTCACCGATGTGAATNCTTAATTGTGTGAGATTACGGTCCTCCCAGGCGAAGAACTGACTTTCAATATAACTTGGGGTATGCGAAAAACTAAATGTTAGGCCAAGGTCGGTATCCCACGTATTNTTTACCGATCCATTGACCTTTTGGTCATAGGTATGAGTGATGCTCAAACCGGTAATGGCCTCTGTAGTGTCATACTCAGCAGTGACATCAGCTATCCCGGTGATTACTGTGTTGGTTAGTACATCCCTACTGCTGTCATGCCAGCTCACCCCGCCAGCAGCAAAGCCACTGGCCTTCCATTCCCCAAGTTCCATAAAGTCGTTAGTGTTAACCCCGATTAAAAAACTACTTTTAGTAATATCATGGCCTTCATCGAGTCGTAGTTTATTACGCTCAACAGTGAGGATTAAATTTAATTTATCCGGTACCACCGGATAGATGAAGTTGGTGCCAGCAGCGTAGTTNTCATAACGCAAAGTAGTACGCCCGCGATCTCGATGTGAGGCATAAGCAAAAGGCTCTATCGTTGCCTTTGGGTTTGGTGCATCAGCATAACGTTTTAATGTGGCACGAAGATTATAAGCCCGAAGACCGAGTAACTCATCGACCGTCTCCTGTGCCCCCATCCCAACGGCAGTGGCAGAGCCTTNAACAATCCGGTTACCGCTTAGATCAGAAAGCTCGAAGGTTCCTACTGTGTTATAAAAATAAGAACGACCATAACCATGATCGACCCGAAGTTCGACACCTGTTCTATTTAAGAAATTATTAAGAATACCAACCAAGATACTGTCATCTTTTAGAATCACTACGCTGTCGGCACTNGTTATGGCGANTGAGGCATGGAGCCTATTATTGCCTGGTGCTCCATCTTTTGTTCGTATTATTGTGCCTCTGTTGATTAAAGTACCACTACCACCTAGATCGACAGCATGGTGTCCGTTTGCTTCATTTCCTACCCCTTGAATTACACCGCCGGGGTTATTAATAATTAGTGCGCCTGTATCCCCATCGAAACGAATCAAACCACCACTAGTTGTTGTGACCTTAATTGTACCGGAATTAATGATGGTGGGATTTGTGCAAGCTGCGGTACATCTTATTACCTGTGTATTTGAACTAATTGTAGCACCGGCATTATTGATAATCGTCGTCCCCGTAGTCCCACCAAGTTGAATAATTGTTCCACTGCTTCCACTGAGATTAGCATTATTGGTCAGGGTAACATTGTCTTCTGAAATAGTTTGTGTCGCAGTGGTATCGGTGCTGATTATTTTATCTGNGGATACGTNGACAGCAAAAACCATCCTTGCAGAAAGGATTACAAGGCACGCAAGATAGAAAAGGAAATTTTTATAGTCCACAATCTATTTTACAATAAAAAATTGTNTNTAGTGGATATATTAAATTAAGACTATAATATAAATTATTGATTTATATAAGTATTTTATCAGACACCATACTTCNTAATACCAATATTATCAATTTAACTTACTTTTTCTTTGCTTCTTCCCGCGCTGATGTTTCCGCTATTACTTCCTCTGCGACGTTTTTAGGGCAGGGACTATAGTTTAGAAATTCCATTGAGAATTGACCACGACCCGAGGTCATCGTACGTAATGTTCCGATATAACCAAACATTTCACTTAGTGGGCATTCAGCTTTTACACGAACACCAGTAGGGTTTGCTTCTTGTGATTTAATAATACTACGACGTCGATTTAAATCACCAATCACATCACCAACATTATCTTCCGGAGTAAAAACATCAACTTTCATAATTGGTTCCATAAGTTGGGGCCCTGCTTTTGGCATCGATTGACGGTATGCAGCTGCTGAGGCAAGCTCAAATGCAATGGCTGATGAATCAACNGCGTGAAACGCTCCATCAAANAGCGTGACTTTAAAATCAAGACAGGGGTAACCAGCTAATACGCCTTTTTCCATGCTCTTTTTAAAACCACCTTCAACAGCGGGCCAGAACTCTTTCGGAACATTACCACCGGTTACTNTTGATTCAAAAACAAAACCACTACCAGATTCACCAGGTTCGATAATGTAATCAATTTTACCGTATTGNCCTGAACCACCNGATTGNTTTTTGTGNGTGTAGGTATCTTCGATACGTTTTGTTACTGTTTCACGATAGGCAACTTGCGGACTACCAACTTCTACTTCAACGCTATGTGTACGTTTTAAAATATCAACTTTAATATCAAGATGAAGTTCGCCCATGCCTTTTAAAATGGTTTCACCACTATCTTGATCAGTTTCAACCCTAAAAGAAGGGTCCTCCTTGATCATTTTCCCAATCGCAATACCNAGTTTTTCTGATGCCCCTTTATCAATAGGNGCAACAGCAATTGAAATGACNGGATCAGGAAACACCATGGGTTCCAGAGTTGCAGGTTTATCTGGGTCACATAAAGTATGTCCGGTTTGTACATTTTTTAAACCGATGGCAGCAACAATATCTCCTGCTTGGGCGGTATCGAGTTCAATACGTTCATCAGCATGCATTTCAACAATTCGACCAATGCGTTCACTTTTGCCAGTGAATGTATTTAGTACGGTCATACCTTTTTCAAGTTTTCCAGAATAAATACGAATAAAAGTTAGTGCACCATAGCGATCATCCATAATTTTAAAAGCTAAGGCACGTAATGGTTTANCNGGGTCAACAATTGCATATTCACCAGATTCGTTTCCTTCTAAATCAACTTCAGGNTGAGGNTTAACTTCAGTTGGATTTGGTAAGTAATCAACAACGGCATCAAGAATCATTTGTACACACTTATTTTTAAATGCTGAACCGCAATATGTTGGAAAGAATGAGAGACTAATTGTGCCTTTACGGATACAAGATTTTAGCTCATCAATACTAGGCTCTTCACCTTCCAAATATTTTTCCATCACAGCATCATCTTGTTCTACAGCAGTTTCAATTAATTTTTCACGCCACTCTTCGATAATTCCCGTCATATCTTCTGGAGCATCTTCTATTTCATATTTTGCAGGGTCATTTGGATCTCTCCAAACCCAAGCTTTACGAGTTAAAAGGTCAACCGCGCCAATAAAATTATCTTCAATCCCGATTGGCAATGCCATAACTAATGGATTTGCTCCTAGAACATCTTCAATCTGTTTTACAACACGATAAAAATCTGCTCCAGTGCGATCAAGTTTATTAACAAAAATAATACGAGCGACTCCTGAATCATTAGCATATCGCCAATTTGTTTCAGATTGTGGCTCAACACCACCAGAACCACAGAAAACACCAACACCACCGTCTAAGACTTTTAAAGAACGATAAACTTCAATTGTGAAGTCAACATGCCCAGGCGTATCTATAATGTTTAATCGGTGGTCATTCCAAAAACAACTTGTAGCAGCTGACTGAATTGTAATTCCTCGCTCTTGTTCCTGTTCCATAAAATCTGTAGTGGCTTCACCGTCATGGACTTCACCAGTTTTATGTATTTTCCCGGTCAGTTTTAGTATGCGTTCTGACGTTGTTGTCTTTCCAGCGTCTACGTGAGCAAAGATTCCTATATTTCTGTAATTGGTTAAATCAGTCATTATTATTACTCATAATTATTTAGTTAAAATAGCTGTTATTCGGTGTTTTAATATCAAGAATTTCTTCAGGCGGCGGAGTATAAACAGAAATGCCAATTATGTGAAATCCAAATATAGCTTAGAATATGAAAATATAGTGATAACAACAGAATATTGACAAAATTTGGACAACAATACGAGAAAAATCCCAACTCTACCGACAAGCTAAAATACCCCGTATAATCTCTGGATGCATGATATCCCGAACAAAATTGCTGATGTTTTACTTGAGGTAGAGGCGAGTTTGAGAGTTCATGGAAAGTGGGATGAATCCAAACCTAAGGAAAACGACCTGCGAAGTTCGATCCCATTCTGCATGGATACATTAAAATTCGAGCAATGGCTGCAATGGATTTTTCTTCCCACAATGAAAGATACTATTGAAAAGACTAAACCATTACCATTGGAAAGTGCTATTTTTGAGTATGCCGAGGAATATCTAAGAGAGGGTGACCCCTTAACAGATCAACTATTAAGGCAATTAAAATACTTTGACGACTTGATAAGTATTCAGGCCAACATTTCAGAACATTAGTAAATTGAAATATAAAAAATTAAGATGATTAGTAAACGTATTTCTATTTACTTTATATTTATTCTTTTTTCAATAATTATTCATGGATGTAGTTTAGTGAAGCATGAACCAATACCTCTTGTTAAATATGTTGACCTAGATAAATTTATGGGGGCTTGGTATGTGATCGCACATATTCCTTCATATCCTGAAAAAAATGCATTTAATGCAGTTGAGACGTACAAACTAAACGAAAATGGAACGATTAAAACCACATTTACCTTCAATGAAGGAAGTTTTACTGGAAGATTTAGGACACTAAATCCAACTGGATTTATTATTGATAATCAATCTAATGCAATATGGGGTATGCAATTCATTTGGCCAATCAAAGCAGATTATCGGATTACTTATCTTGATGATAGCTATACGCAGACAATTATTGCTAGGGAAAAACGCGATTATGTTTGGATAATGGCAAGGCAACCAGAAATTAGCTTAATTGAATATGAGAGGTTAGTTAATTTTGTTGAGTCATTAGGGTATGAAAAGTCAAAAATTAGAAAGGTGCCGCATAATAACTAATTAGCTTTTCTTAGAGTTAAGTTAAATCTAAGAGGGCCAACCAATGGGTGCGTGTTATTTTTAAGTGGACGAACTCCATGAAAACGTAAACGATCTGGACCACCCCAAACCACAATGTCTCCATGATGCAATTCTTTAGTAACTGGTTTTTCTGTTCGCGTTAAACCACCAAAGAGAAAAGTGACTGATATACCAAGCGATATTGATACTATGGGTTGAGTGAAATCATGTTCATCTTTATCTTGGTGAAGCGCCATTGCAGCCTTTGGCCGATAGCGATTAATTAGGCAGGCATCTGATTCGAAGTTTATATATCCTGAATCATCAGCTGCACTCCTTGCTAAATCTCTAAATATTTCAGGCATTTTTGGCCAAGGCTGATTTGTTTTTGGATCGGTTTTCTCATAACGATATCCAAACTTATCTGAAACCCAACCATATTCACCACAGTTAGTCATCGACGCAGACATTTGATGCCCTTTTGGGGTTTTCATATGGCGAAAATCATTTTGTTTAACAATGTTTTCTATTTCTTCTAGTAATTGAGTATCAAAATTCTTTGCATAGTTTCTAAGTACAAGGCTATGTTCAGAAAATTTGTCAAAATCGATATTTCTCATGATTTTTCTATAAAAAACCTAGACAGAATTTAAAAAGTGATACTTTTTCATTACATTTTTAAAAATATTAAACTAATATCGCGTACTATTAACACTGATTACATCTTTTTATGACAATAATAAATAATATTTTCAAATCGAAGTTATTTTTGCTACTTATGATACTTCCATTTAATCTAAAAGCAGAATTGTCTGTAGACGATCCTGCACCAAATTTTGAATTACTTGATCAGAGCGGTAATACCCATAAATTGACTGATTACAATGGGAATTGGTTAGTTCTTTATTTTTATCCAAAAGACGACACACCAGGTTGCACCACAGAAGCATGTTCATTTAGGGATGACATATACGAAATCAGAGAACTAAATGCAAAAATAGTCGGAATAAGTACCGATGATATTGAAAGTCATGAAAAATTTGCCAAAAAATATAGCCTTCCTTTCCCTTTACTCTCTGATAAGGATGCGCTAGTAGCTAAATCTTATGGCTCTGCAGTTAGAGTTGGTCCTTTCAAAATGGCTAAACGGCATAGTTTTATTATTTCACCGGCCGGTAAAATTGCTATGATATATAGAAGGGTTAATCCGAACACCCATAGTAGCGAAATAATCGATAAGTTAAAATTATTAGCCACATCGAAGCAGATATAAAAACTATTTATCAATTACTAAAGAGTAATTTCTTAATACAAGGAAGATTTAAGGCTTTGAAAAAAATTGCGTTATTTTAAGTTTTTTTTTAATTGGCTATTCAATATAGCACCTTTAGACGAAGATTTTTCCAACAACAGGATTAATGTATTTCGCTTGGTCATATTTATTGTTTTTCATATTAGTTGTATTGCTATTTTTTGGGTTGGTTTTAGTTGGTTTGCTCTATTTTTTGCTGCAATTCTCTATTTTACAAGAATGTTTTTTATTACTGCTTTTTATCATCGTTATTTTTCTCATCGCTCATATAAAACAAGTCGTATCGTTCAATTTTTAATGGCAGTCCTAGGTTGTACAGCAGGTCAAAGAGGGCCTATATGGTGGTCGAGTCATCATAGAGAACATCACGTTTCTTCCGATACAATTCATGATCCACATTCACCAAGATTTGGATTTCTTAATAGTCATATGCTTTGGTTTCTAAAAAACAGTAATTTTAAAATACTCAATCATCGAGTAAAGGACTGGTTACGTTATCCAGAATTAGTAATTCTAGAGCATATTGATTGGCTACCTTTTATACTCTTCGGTGTTTTTTGTTATTTATTTGGTGAATTAACACTACTAAATAATCTGGGTATTCAAACTTCTGGTCAGCAATTATTTGTATGGGGGTTCCTTTTATCAACTGTGATGCTTTATCATGGAACTTATACAATTAACTCATTAGCCCATTGCTTTGGAAAAAAAAGATACGAAACAAATGATAATAGTAGAAATAATTTTGTATTAGCCTTACTAACTCTCGGAGAAGGTTGGCATAATAATCATCATAGATATCCCAGTTCAGCTAGACAAGGTTTTTTTTGGTGGGAAATTGATCTTACTTATTTACTTCTAAAATTTATGAAATTTATTTTTTTGATAAAAGATCTAAAACGGGTTCCTCCTAAATTATTAGTTAAAAAAACAATCTGAATATAAATGTTCGATAAAATAATTATCACTTAATGAATTTATTTTTAAGTTTAGGGATAGGCAGAAATAATGAAAATTGCAATTATAGGAGCTGGCATCTCAGGACTGGCATCTACGTATATTTTAAGTAAAGAACACACGGTTACACTCTACGAGAAAAATGATTATTTGGGCGGACATGCGAACACTTTTCAGGTGCCTGAAAAACATAGAATATTACCGGTTGATACCGGATTTATTGTATTTAATCATATCAATTATCCTAATTTATCTAAGTTGTTTTCAGATATTAATGTAGAAATTGAAAATTCAGATATGAGCTTTAGTGTTCATAATGAAAATGCAGCTTTAGAATATAATGGTTCCTCGCTATCAAAAATATTTTCTCAAAAGAAAAACATATTTAATATTAATTTTTTATTAATGTTGAACGATATAATAAGATTTAATAAAAATTCACCTACTATTTTAAATTCCTCATATTCAGATAAAATTACGGTTAAAGAGTTTATCNAAGTAAATAATTACAAAAATTATTTTTTAGAGAACTATCTTATACCATTAGGTTCATCNCTATGGTCATGCCCAAAAGAAAAATTCATGAGCTTCCCGATACTGTTTGTAATCGAATTTTTACATAATCATTGTATGCTTCAAATCAATAAACGACCTGTCTGGAAGACAGTAAAAGGTGGCTCTAAAGAATATGTGAAGAAATTATTATTTAGTATAAAAAATTTGNTTATTGTGAAACAACCTGTATGGAAGGTTGTTCGCAATGCTCGTGATGTTTCTATATATACAGATAATGGTAAGAAAGAAGATTTTGATGAAGTTGTTCTAGCCTGCCATTCTGACCAAGCATTAAACTTAGTCGAAAATTTAGATTCGAAAGAAAAAGAAATTTTAAAACCCTTTAAATACGAAAAAAATATGACAACTCTACATACAGATACCTCTGTTTTACCAAACAACAAAGATATTTGGGCTAGTTGGAATTATCGTATACCAATTAATAATAAAACGAAAGTAACGGTTACTTACAATATGAATAAACTACAAAATATAGATTCAGATAGTACATATTGCGTATCATTAAATTTAGATTCAAAAATTGANAAAGAAAAAATTATAAAAGAATTTGAATATGAACATCCTATATTCTTTCCAGGAATTATTGAATATCAAGCACAGCATAAATCATTAATTAGAAATAATAAGCTATCTTTTTGTGGAGCTTATTGGGGTTATGGCTTTCATGAGGATGGNGTGGATAGCGCCATTAGGGTATGTGAAAGCTATGATTTGGGTTTAGTTTGATGCAAAGCGCTATATATAAAGGAGAGGTGACTCACCATAGAAAGAGACCAAGAGAGCATTTGTTTTCATATAATATTTTTATGATGTATTTAGATTTAGAGGAATTACCAGATTTATTCGATAAATTTTTACTTTGGTCCTCAAAAAATTTTAATTTAGCTTGGTTTAATAGAAAAGATCATCATGGTAGTCCAGAGAAGTCACTATCACTATCAATCAGAGAATTAATAAAGAAGCATCATGATGAGGATTTTAATGGACCAATTACGTTGCTAACTCATCTCAGATATTTTGGTTATGTTATGAATCCTGTTAGTTTTTATTATTGTTGGGATAAAAAATATCAAAATATCAAATATATTGTCGTAGAAATTAATAATACCCCTTGGGGAGAGCAGTATTGTTATGTGTTAAATGCAAATGATGATGAATTAAAATTTGATTTAAANAAAAGGTTTCATGTATCCCCTTATATGGGTATGGAGCAAGACTATATTTGGCAGTTTAATAAGCCTAATGAAAAAATTACTGTATTAATGGAAAACTATGAAAATGATAATCATCTACTAACAGCTTCAATAAAACTCTATAAAGAAAATATATCATCCAAGAACCTTATGTTAGTTCTGATTAGTTATCCATTTGTAACAATGAAAGTATTATTTGCAATCTATTGGCAAGCATTTAATTTGTGGCTTAAGAATATCCCTTTTCATCCNCATCCTAAACATAAAATATAATNAGTATTTTCGATATGAATTTAAAAAATATTATAAATCTTAAAATACGTAATAAGTTGGTAGATAAGCTAAGTTCATTTTCTAATTATCAAATCAATTTCACAGATTATTGGGGTAATTGGACAATTGGTGTTGGAGATAAAATACTCGATATGAGAATTTTAAACCCCGATTTTTATTTAATGTTATTCTCAGGTGGAAGTAATGGAATTGCTAATGCATATGTAAAAGGTTTTTGGGAATGCGATGACTTATATGAATTATTTAGAGCATTCGTTAAGAATATTAAATTGATTGATACATTCGAAACTGGCTATCTAAAATTTGATGTATTAAAAAATCGCTTGTTACATTCNNTAAGTAGTAATTCAAAATTGGGAAGTAAGAGAAATATTCACGCTCATTATGATTTAGGAAATGATTTTTTCGAGTTATTTCTNGATGAAACAATGACTTATTCATCTGCGATTTTTGAGTCTGAGAATAGTTCATTAAAACAAGCATCGATTAATAAGCTTGATCATATATGCAAAAAGTTAAATTTAAATGAAACTCATCATGTTCTAGAAATTGGCGGTGGATGGGGCAGTTTTGCGATACATGCTGCAAAAAATTATGGGTGTGAAATTACTACAACTACTATTTCTGAAGCGCAGTTTGAATATATGGAACAACGCTTTTCTGAGTCAGGTCTAAATCATAAAATCCATCTGCTAAATCAAGATTATCGAAATTTATCTGGTAATTTCGATAAAATTGTTTCTATTGAAATGATTGAGGCTGTTGGAAATAAGTTTCTCGGTACATTTTTTTCTATTTGTTCAAAGCTACTAAAACCTGAAGGGCAGATGTGCCTACAGTCTATTACTATGCCGGATGATCGTTATCCTGAGTACTTAAAAAATACAGATTTTATACAAACCTATATCTTTCCGGGTAGTTGTGTCCCTTCGTTAGCAGCAATAAAGAATTCATTATTAAAATATACAAATTTAAAAATATGTCATGTCGAAGATATTGCGCCACATTACTCTAGAACCCTACTTTACTGGTTAGAGAATTTTGATAGAAATAAATCACAGATAANAAAACTTGGATATGACGAAAATTTTTGTCGCTTATGGAGATATTATTTATCTTACTGTGCAGCTGGTTTTCAAGAACGTTATTTAGGNGATTTACAAATATTAATNGATAAACGCGGTTCTTAGAAATCTTTAAATCTTGAGAAAGCTTAATGAATANAAAAAATATTATTAATTTTTTANTTTTTCAANTTAACTGGGCTATTTGTGTCTTTGGCGCAGCTAAGGGCTATCCATGGTTAGGTGTAATATTTGTTTTGATTTGGGTCATTATTCATTTATATATTCATAGATTATTTGTTTTGATTGAATTACCTGTACTTTTTTTTAGTGGTTTAATTGGTTATCTAGTCGATTCATTTCTTCTNNTAAATAATTTCATTGCATTCCCAGCCTATGCGCAACTAGGCCATCTCTCTCCATTATGGATGGTTGCATTATGGATAAGTTTTTCTACAACATTTCGTCATAGTATGAGTTGGCTTAGGCATAAATATATTTTTGCATCCGTATTTGCATTTATTGGTGGACCTTTGGCATATTTTGCCGGCCAAAAAATTGGCGCTATTAATGGTATTAATACTCTTTCTAGTGTCATGGCGATAGGNATTTTTTGGGCACTAGTTTTTCCTTCAATACTATATGCGCTCAATTATTATGAAAAAAAAATGGGTAATTAATTTATGCTTATTCAAATAACTTATTCATTAATTTTTGCTTCAGCAATTATGTTTGTTGTGTGGCTAATTCAGTATAAGACTGATAATGCTGGCTTTGTTGATGTTTCTTGGGCATTTTGTACTGCTTTAATTGGTATTTATTTTGCCTATATGAATACCGATTCTCTTGTTTTAAGAAATTATATTGTCGCAATAATGATTGGTTTATGGGGTTTCCGTTTAGGCTATTTTTTATTAAAACGTGTCCTAAATGAAAATGAGGATCGGCGATATCAATATATGAAGCAATATTGCGGTAAGTATGCCCAGTTGGCTATGTTTTTATTTTTTCAACTTCAAGCTACTTGGGCAGTTTTATTTGCATTGACAATTTTGGCAGTAGTGAATAATAAAAATGTAAACCTTCAGATANCAGATTATGTTGCAATTGTAATTTGGTGTATATCCCTCTCGGGAGAATATTTAGCTGATTGGCAACTTAGTCAATTTCGAAAATTAAATAATAACTCAAAGGTTTGTAAAATTGGTTTATGGCATTATTCTAGACACCCAAACTATTTTTTCGAGTGGCTTCACTGGTGGACATATATTTTTCTAAGCTTTGGTTCACCTTTATGGTGGTTATCATGGCTAATAATGTTTGTTGTTTTAATATTNTTGGTNAAAATTACGGGAATACCCTATACAGAGCAAAANGCTCTTAGAACAAAGGGTGATGCCTATAGAGAGTATCAGCAAACAACCAGCGCTTTTTTATTATTGCCCCCCAAGAAATCTAGTTCATGAAAAAGCTTGCCATAAAACTTGCTGAGAAAGGATTACTCCCTGATTATGTAATTAGAAAAGGAATTCGTATTCTTCTTAATCAGCGACTCAAAGAGATATGTATTAACGANCCAGAACAAGCATCAAATATGCAAAACCGTTTTGTAAAGATGATGCAATCGTCTGAGATTGCTCCTTTACCAGCATTCGCTAACCAGCAACATTATGAAGTTCCTACATTATTCTTTAAAGAAGTTTTGGGAAAAAATCTAAAATATAGTTCATGTTATTGGGATAAGAATGTTAAAAATTTAGATGAATCAGAAGAACTAGCGCTNTCAATTACCTGTCAACANGCAGATATNCANGATGGNATGANAGTTCTTGAGCTTGGGTGCGGTTGGGGTTCTTTAACTCTGTGGATAGCTAGTCACTATCCTAATNCTAAAATTTTAGGAATNTCTAATTCNNCNAGTCANAGAGATTATATTATGACAGAGGCGAAGAAAAAAAATTTGAATAACATAGAAATTCNAACAATCGATATGAATAAGTTTGAAACTGATAGNAAATATGATCGTATTGTATCAGTCGAGATGTTTGAGCATATGAGGAATTATAGATTGTTGTATAAAAAAATTTATAGTTGGCTAAATCAGGAGGGAAAATTTTTTAAGCATATTTTTTGTCATCGACTTACACCATATGAGTTTGTNATTGATGATGATTCTGATTGGATGAGNCAGTATTTTTTTACAGCAGGAATAATGCCNTCTGATAATCTTCCNTATTNCTTCCAGGAAGAATTGAAGTTAATTAATCATTGGCGTTGGTCTGGAACACATTATCAAAAAACTTCAAATGAGTGGCTTCGAAACATGGATTATAAAAAAGAAATTATTCTGCCGATAATGAAAGATACATACGGCATAGAGAATATCACTATATGGTGGAATAGATGGCGTATTTTCTTTATGGCTTGTGCTGAATTATTTGGTTTTGATGATGGAAACCAATGGTGGGTTAGTCATTATCTTTTTGGTAGGAATGACTAAGAAAAAAATTTTTATGCAGAAAAAACAAAACCTTTCAAAAAAGTTATGNCCTGTATGCAATAAATTCTTCTTGTGGAGAAANAAATGGGAGAGAGATTGGGAAAATGTAATTTACTGCTCAAAAAGATGTCAAAAAAATATAATAAAATAATTTATGGATAAAATCAGAAATCTCTGCATCATTCTTGGAGATCAACTTAATCATAATTCTTCTATTTTGTCTGATTTTGATTCAAAAAAGGACATGGTTTGGATGGCAGAAGTAATGTCTGAATCAGTAAACCCATTGTCTAGCAAACAAAGGACCACACTTTTTTTTTCTGCTATGCGTCATTTTTCAGAGGAATTGAAACAAAAAAGAATAAAAGTTGAATACATTGAAATTAATGACGGAATAAAGAATTTTGTTGATGCTCTTGAGAAAACCATAGCTAATTATGATATAGGCTGTTTTCAATGTGTGATTCCTGGAGATATTAGAGTTTATAAGTTGTTGAGTGATTTCTTTAAAGAAAAAGAAAAAAATATTGAATGGTTAGAAGATACACATTTTATTGCTAAAAAAAGTGAATTTGATGAGTGGATAAAAAAATATAAAAAACCAAGAATGGAATATTGGTATCGCTACATAAGAAAATCTAGAAAAGTTTTACTAGGAGATAATGAAAAACCAATAGGTGGAAAGTGGAATCTTGATTTCTTGAATAGAAAATCTTTTGATAAGTCTGGTCCTCAACTAACACAAAAACCATTAAGATTTAAGCCTGATGAAATTACAAAAAAAGTAATAATAGACATAGAGAAAAAACTACCTAATTTGCCGGGACACGTATCAAAATTTGATTGGGCAGTTACCAGAAAGCAAGCTTTAAAAGTTTTAGATGATTTTATTGAATTTCGTTTAAGTCTTTATGGAGATTATCAGGATGCAATGTGGATGAAAGAGCCATGGTTATATCATTCCATGATTTCATCATGCCTAAATCTTAAATTATTGAATCCAGAAGAAGTCATTAAAGCAGTTGAGCAAGCATACTACAAAAATAAGGCTCCTCTAAATGCTGCAGAGGGNTTTATTCGTCAGATTATTGGTTGGCGAGAATATATTCATGGTCTTTATTGGTTGTATTCAGATGTATGGATGAATTCTAATGCTCTTAAGGCAAAACACGCACTACCAAATTTTTATTGGACCGGTAAAACAAAAATGACGTGCATTAATGAGTCAGTTAATCAAGTTATTGAATATGGGTATAGTCATCATATCCAAAGGCTTATGGTGACGGGACTTTTTTCTTTACTTTACGGTGTGAAACCATCTGAGATTCATACATGGTATTTGTCGATGTTCGTTGATGCGGTTGCTTGGACTGAAGTCCCAAATACCATAGGTATGAGCCAGTATGCTGATGGTGGGATTGTAGGGTCTAAGCCATATATTGCAAGTGGCGCATATATAAATCGTATGTCTAACTATTGTAAAAACTGTAACTATGAACCAACAAAATCATCGGAAGAAAATGCTTGCCCTTTTACAACACTATATTGGTATTTTGTCTATAAAAATAGAAGCTTATTAAAAAATAATCCGCGACTAAGTATGCAAATTAAAAATTGGGACCGTAAGGAAAAAAAGATACAAAAAGAGATAATAAAACGTTCAAAAAAACTATTTAACAATGTTGAGTTGTTTTAAATTTTTATTTTTTCATTTTTGAAAGCATTTCTTGGGCAGCATTTATCAAGAATGCTGTATCCATACCAATTGTGAGGAGTGTAAACCCCTTTTGTTTGTATGGTAATACACTTTCTGGGGTGACGCCAAAAAAGCCCATAGCCAATTTTGCATTTTGACAGGTTTTGATTATCTTATTAATTGCAGCTTGAACAACAGGATGATCTATTTCACCGGGTTTTCCTAAGCTAGCTGATAGATCGTAAGGGCCAATTAATATTGCATCGATACCTTTCAATTTTACTATATCATTAATATTGTCGACTGCTTCAGAACTTTCAGCTTGAAGAACAACAGCGGTTTCCTGATTGGCATATTTAATATAACGATCAAAATCAATTCCATATTTGTGTGCACGACCAATCCCTATTCCTCTTTTACCATCGGGAGTATATTTACAGTGTGAAATTATTTCTCTTGCTTGGTCTGCAGTGTGTACTTGCGGAACAATTACACCAGCAGCACCAATATCTAATGCCTTTTTTAGCCAAATAGTTTCATCAGAGGGAACACGTATTAAACATGGTGTCGGCGCTGCAGCTTGTAGCATTGCTTGTGCTTGCTGTGGATTGAAGGCACCATGTTCGGCGTCAATAAATAGCCAGTCATAGCCGATATTGGCAAGTAGTTCACAAATCTCAGCTGAGGGTAAGCTTACTAAGGTACCAATTAATATTTCATCTGATCGTAGACGCTTAGCAAAGTTGTTTATTTTTTTCATTAGCCTATGACCTTAGATATTAAATAATACTAATGTTGTATTGCACTTTCAGCGCCAAGCCCTGTTTGGGAACGAACAAACTGGTCGTCAAAAGCAGCTATTTCCTTTTTCGCCTGCTGACTTTTATCTATATATGAGACCACAATGATGACAACGAAGGCAACAGTCATTGAAAATAAAGCAGGATACTTGTATGGAAATATTGCTTCATTATTTTCAAGGATATCGACCCAGACAATAGGGCCAAATAGCACACACAGTATTGCGGTAAGTAACCCCGCTGCTCCACCGATAAAGGCACCTCTGGTAGTTAGTCGAGACCAATACATGGAGAAAAAAAGAATAGGAAAATTGACGCTTGCAGCAATAGCAAAAGCAAGGCCAACCATGTATGCAACATTTTGTTTTTCAAAAGTTATACCAAGCAGGATAGCCGCAATTCCTAGTATGATGGTACTGATACGTGAAACCATTACTTCTTTTTTTTCCTCAACTTTACCATGACAAAAAAGGCTAGCATAAAGATCATGGGAAATAGCTGAGGCACCTGCTAGCGTCAATCCAGAGACTACAGCTAATATTGTTGCAAAGGCTACTGCTGAAATAAATCCAAGGAAAATATCTCCGCCGACAGCTTCTGATAAATGGACGGCGGCCATATTATTACCACCCAAAATATTTCCTGCTTCATCAAGAAAGGAGGGGTTATTCGTTAGCATAACAATTGCACCGAAACCAATGACAAACGTTAGTATGTAGAAATAACCAATAAAACTTGTTGCATAGAATACTGAACTACGCGCTTGTTTTGCATCTTTAACAGTAAAAAAACGCATCAAAATATGAGGTAGACCTGCAGTCCCGAACATTAACGCAAGTCCGAGTGATATTGCTGAAATCGGATCACTGATTAGTCCACCGGGTGCCATTATTGCTTCACCTAAGTCATGATTTGAAATTGCTTCTTTGAATAGTAAATCTAAGGAGAAATTAAATTGGTTTAAAACTGCAAGTGCCAAAAAAGTAGCACCGAATAATAACAAAACCGCTTTTATTGTCTGTACCCATGTAGTTGCTAGCATACCACCAAATGTGACATAACAAATCATCAATACTCCGACGATAGAAACTGCTAGAGAATATGGCAAACCAAATAAAATTTGGATTAATTTACCAGCACCTACCATTTGCGCAATTAAATAGAGAATGACAACTGCAAGTGTTCCACATGCAGCTAATGATCGAATAGGTAGTGCTTGTAGACGAAATGATACTGCATCAGTAAAGGTATATTTACCAAGATTTCTTAAACGCTCCGCAAGTAAAAATAGAATAATGGGCCATCCAACCAAAAAACCAATAGAATATATCAATCCATCAAAGCCACTTGCAAAAACTAACCCTGATATACCTAAAAAAGACGCCGCTGACATATAATCACCAGCAATCGCCAATCCGTTTTGTAGCCCACCGATGTTACCTCCTGCCGTGTAGAAAACGCTTGCCGAACGAGTTTTTTTAGCTGCCCAATAGGTGATGCCTAGTGTTATTGAAATAAATATCAAAAACATAATTATCGCAATGATATTCACGCTACCTGAGTTAGCAGATAAATCACTATTAGCATAAACATTTAATGAAAAGAATATAAACAAAAGTGACAAAAAGGAAGGAACTATCATAGCGTCCTAGTTAGCAGTAATTTTCTTAAGAATTTTAAGATTTTTTTCTTCTAACTTTTTGTTAGCAATATAGACATATACTCCTGTAAGAAAAATACTCAACAATATAACCAGGAGACCAATGACGATGCCTAGCGTTATGACACTATCATCAAAAATCTTGATAGAGAAAATATCTGGTGCAAAGGCAATAATTATAATGAATGTAAAATAACAAAAAACTACAATCGCTGTTAATGACCAACTAATTTTTTTTCTCAATTTGATAAGCTCTATAAAATCAGGATTTTTTCTTATTTGTTTATAAATATTTTTCATCTAAGTTTACTTTAATTTTTTAAGTCTTTTATTACCTTCTTTTTTACTCGTATCATCTGATAATATTTTTTCAGTAAACCAATCATCATTTTTTGACAAATTATCATCAGCTTCAATTATATTTTTTATACAGGACTTCATAATTGTATTATTTATCAGACTATCTTGCTCGTTATTAAGATTAGCTTTATCTTTTATTATAACCATGACGTGATCTACATGTTTATTACAATCTTTTGCTGTAATTACTGCATTTGCTTGAGAATATAATAAGAAAAACGAGTATAAAAAAGTAAAAGTTCTTTTCATTATAATTTGATAAATTTCAATGTCATTCGATCGCTCTCACCAATTTCCAGATACTTTTCTTTGTCAACATTACCCAACCTAAGAGTAGGTGGTAACGTCCATACTCCTTTGGGATGATTTTTTTTGTCTCTAGAATTTGCGTTAACATCTGATTTTTTAACTAGCTCAAAACCAGCCTCTTCGATTAAATTAATCAAATAACTTTCAGGCACATAACCAGTATCCGCACTTTTTTCTGGGCTATCATTTTTATTAGCGCGGTGCTGAACAACTCCAAGAGTACCACCTTTTTTTAATACTCGATGAAACGACTTATAGACATCCTTAATATTGCCAAATCTTATCCAATTATGTGAGTTTCTAAACGTTAGAACCATGTCAATAGAATTAGAATCAACAGCTTTTAGGTAATCATTTTTTTCATTGAAAACTATACGGTTTGTTTTTTCATAGATTTTTTTATTTTCGTCAAGATATTTCATAAGTCTTATATGCGCTTTTCGGAGATAATCATTGGGATGATTCTCTCCAAAACTAGCGACTGTTAATTGCCCACTACTTTTAAGTACAGGTGCAAGTATCTCAGTATACCAACCACGACCAGGCAATATTTCAAGTACTGACATATTTAATTTAATACCAAAAAATAATAATGTTTCTTTTGGGTGGCGATAAATGTCTCGTGCTTTATTTTCTTTTGTTCTATGTTCACCTTCTATAGCTTCATTGATTAATATTTCAGTACTATTTTCCATTGCATAGCTATTTGTGATTAATACTAAAATAGCAATGAGAGAAACGATTAGCATACGTAATAAATTCATTTATATTCTTCCTATTATTTTTAAAAGATCATTTCTAATTTTATTTTTTATCGTATACTCAATTTATATTAATGAGTAAATCAATAAATTATACTATTTCAGGGTCATAGTTGAATCTACTTATTTATGGATAAATCATTAAAAATAGAAATTCCTGTCAAAATGTTACTAAATCCAGTACATTTTTTTTCGCTTGGCTTTGGTAGTGGTCTGACCCCTAAGCTCCCTGGTACAGCGGGAACATTGATAGGTGTCTTAGTATTTATCCTCATGCCTGATATGAATTGGATAGCTTATCTCGCTATTGTTATTTGTGCTTTTTTGTTTGGAATTTTTTGTTGTCAATATACCGCTAAAAGTTTAAATGTGCATGATCACCCTTCTATTGTCTATGACGAAATCGTTGGATACTTAGTTACCATGTTTATGGTACCGAAAGACTGGGTGTGGATACTAGTTGGTTTTATTTTATTTAGAGTNTTCGATATTCTTAAGCCTTGGCCTATTTCGGCGATTGATAGCCACGTAAAGAATGGCATAGGTATAATGCTTGATGATTTGATCGCAGCACTTTTTTCATTGACAATTATTCAGGCGGCCATTTATTTTTTATGATTTTTTTAACTTAATATTTTAATTAATTCAAAAGATGCCAAATATTAAAAATATATTAATTTTTCTTACCTTATCTTCATTTCTGATATTGCCATGTAATGCAGATGTTTATAGATACATCGATAAGTATGGACGTGTAATTTTCACTGATAAGCCTGAACATAAGGGCTACAAAAAATTAGTAAGGACTTGGAAAGGATGGGTGGAACAGAAAAAACCACAAAACTTCGATTGGGTGGGTCACCAGAAAAGATACGATACAATAATAAGAGGCACCGCAAAAACTTACAAACTACCATATACATTACTTCACGCCATTATCACTGTTGAATCATGGTACAACCCAAATGCTGTTTCACAAGCAGGGGCGATAGGCTTGATGCAGTTAATGCCCGAGACAGCAAAACGCTACGGGGTTATCAATCGCCGTGATGTAAAAGAAAATATTAGCGGCGGTTCACATTATCTTAGCGATTTATTAATTATGTTTGATAATGATATAAGATTAGCTTTAGCAGCTTATAATGCTGGTGAAAACGCAGTTAAAAAGTATGAGAATACAGTCCCCCCTTATAAAGAAACCCAGAATTACATTAAAAAAGTATTGAAGTATTATAAGAAATATCAACAGACGATGATCTGACTATTCGTCCGTTACACAACCTTCAGATGCAGTTTTAACATTACTGATATATTTATAAAGCGTTCCTTTNTTAACCTTGTACGGAGGCATATTCCATTTTTTTTGCCTACTGATTAGTTCTTGATCATCGATCTCAAATTCGATTTTATTCTTTTTAGCATTGATGGTGACAACATCGCCATTTTCAATTAGAGCGATTGGCCCTCCTTCTTGTGCTTCAGGCACAACATGCCCAATAATAAAACCATGTGAACCGCCAGAGAAACGTCCATCTGTTATCATTGCCACATCATTACCAAGGCCGGCACCAATGATAGCGGATGTTGGTGTTAGCATTTCCGGCATACCTGGCCCACCTTTGGGTCCTTCATATCGAATTATAATGACATCCCCCTTTTTTATTTCGTTGTTTTCTAATGAACTCAGCATTGCTTCTTCTGAGTCATAAACCTTTGCAGGACCTGTAAAAACTTCTCCTTCTTTTCCAGTAATTTTTGCAACAGAACCACCTGGAGCAAGATTACCTTTTAGAATCCTTATATGACCACTTGATTTGAGTGGTTTATNNAAAGGGTAGATTATTTTTTGACCATTACTCAATCCCGGAAGATCAGTCAGGTTTTCTTTTATTGTTTTTCCTGTGACGGTAAGACAATCTCCGTTTATTAAATTATTTTCAAGCAAGAATTTCATAACAGCTGGTGTACCACCAATTTTATGAAGATCTTCCATAACGTATTGACCACTGGGTTTTAGATCTGCAAGGTAAGGAGTTTTGTCAGTGACTGACTGGAAGTCATCAATAGTTAAATTGACATCAACAGACCGAGCCATTGCGAGTAAATGTAAAACAGCATTAGTTGACCCNCCGAGAATAGTTATTAACACCATTGCATTTTCGAATGCATCACGCGTCATAATATCTTTAGGTTTAATATCTTTTTCCAATAAGTATTTAATTGCTTTACCAGCATCCAAACATTCTTTTTGTTTGGCGGTATCGATGGCTGGAGTTGACGAGCTATAGGGTAGCGACATGCCCATTGCTTCAATAGCAGAAGCCATTGTATTAGCTGTATACATTCCTCCACATGCCCCCGCACCAGGACATGATTTCTTAACGATATCTAATCGTTCGCTATCATCAATGCTACCAGAGATATATTGACCATAACTTTGGAAAGCGGAAATGATGTCAACCTTATCATCTTTATGATAGCCAGGTTTTATAGTTCCGCCGTAAACCATTAAAGACGGACGATTCAGCCTTCCCATAGCAATCAAACAGCCCGGCATATTTTTGTCGCAACCTGGTATAGAAATATTTGCGTCATACCACTGCGCTGACATGACGGTTTCGATTGAATCAGCAATCAAATCGCGTGATTGCAACGAAAAACTCATTCCATCTGTNCCCATTGATATACCATCGCTAACACCAATAGTGTTGAATCTCATTCCAACTAGACCAGCAGAAATTACACCTTCTTTAATTTTTTCAGCAAGTTTTAGTAAATGCATATTACATGTGTTGCCTTCATACCAAATACTCGATATTCCAACTTGAGCTTTTAGCATATCTTCTTCTGTCATACCCGTACCATAGAGCATTGCTTGTGATGCCCCTTGTGATTTTGGTTCAGTAATACGCGAGCTATATTTGTTTAATTTTTTACTCATTTAATTAATGAATTTGTAATATTAAGAAATAGGAGTTGTAGTTATTAAATAGGTAATTTTCAATAGAAGAATTAGGATGTGCGTTCTAATTGTTCTTCCTTGATTTCTACTTTTATTGAATTATTTTCAAGTGATGCAATAACATGACCCCCTTGCATAAGTTTTCCAAACAAAAGTTCCTCAGCAAGTGGTCGTTTTATCATTTTTTGGATTAGACGTGACATTGGTCGAGCACCCATGATTTTATCATAACCATTATCAGCCAACCATTCTCTTGCACCTTCTGTAATTTCAATTGTTACTTTTTTGTCGTCTAATTGAACTTCAAGTTCAATTAAAAATTTATCTACTACATTTGAGATGGTTCTTTTGTCTAACGGATTAAAATGAATTATTGCATCTAAACGATTACGAAATTCAGGGTCAAACATTTTTTTAATACTTTCTTTAACATCACTACTATGATCCTGAGTTGTGAAACCAACGGAGGCTCGACTTAATCGGTCCGCACCAGCGTTTGTTGTCATGACTATTATGACATTTCGGAAATCAGTTTTACGTCCATTGGTATCAGTTAATGTGCCATGATCGAAAATTTGTAACAATAGATTGAATACATCGGGATTAGCTTTTTCTATTTCATCAAGCAAGAGTACACAGTGTGGCTGTTTATTAATTGCGTCTGTCAATAAGCCGCCCTGATCAAATCCAACATATCCCGGAGGTGCCCCGATTAATCTTGATACAGTATGCCTTTCCATATATTCAGACATATCGAAACGAACTAATTCGACACCCATTTGTATAGCAAGTTGTCTAGTAACTTCGGTTTTTCCTACGCCTGTTGGGCCTGCAAATAAGAAATTACCAATTGGTTTTTGTGTGTTACCCAATCCTGACCGTGACATTTTTATTGTATTACTTAGCATATTGATTGCCTCGTCTTGCCCGAAAACAACCATTTTTAGGTTACGCTCAAGATTCTTAATAATACTTTTATCGTTACTACTGACCGTTTTTGAGGGTATGCGCGCAATTTTAGCAACAATGTTTTCGATATCATTTACACCTACAGTCTTTTTTCTTTTTGACTCAGGCACTAATTTTTGCGCAGCCCCAGCCTCATCAATTACATCGATTGCTTTATCTGGTAGGNGCCTATCATTAATGTAACGTTCAGTTAATTCAGCAGCAGTTTTTAATGCCTGACGGGTATACTTAATGTCATGGTGTTCCTCAAATCTCGATTTTAATCCTTCTAGAATTTTTACTGTTTCNTCGATTGAAGGTTCTGAAATATCAATTTTTTGAAAACGCCTTGCTAAGGCATGGTCTTTTTCGAAAATACCACGATATTCTTGATAGGTTGTTGAACCAATACATTTCAATTCTCCTGAGGCTAAAACAGGCTTGATGATATTAGAGGCATCCATGACGCCTCCTGAAGCTGCCCCCGCGCCTATGATTGTGTGTATTTCATCGATAAATAAGATCAGATTGGGTTGTTTTTTTAATTCAGAAATTACGCTTTTTAAGCGTTTTTCAAAATCACCTCTATATTTTGTCCCCGCCAGCAGAGCCCCAAGGTCTAGCGCATAAATAACACTATTAATTAATATATCTGGAACTTCCCCATCAACGATTAATTTTGCTAAGCCTTCAGCAATTGCTGTTTTACCAACTCCCGCTTCACCTACATATAAAGGGTTATTTTTTCTACGTCGGCATAAAACTTGAATTGTTCTTTGAATTTCAATTTGCCTTCCTATTAATGGATCTATCTTGCCCTCGATTGCCTTTTCATTAAGATTAACAGCAAAACTATCGAGTAAATTTTCACTGGATTTCTCTTGATATGTTTCATCTTCCATTTCGTCGATATTAATTTCATTTTCTTCATTTACATTTGCTATACCATGAGAAATATAATTAGTGATATCTAATTTTGTAATATTATGTTGATTCAGGTAATAAACGGCATGTGATTCACGTTCACCAAATATTGCAACCAGAACATTTGCGCCGCTTACTTCATTTTTACCAGATGATTGGACATTGAATACTGCACGCTGCAGAACTCTTTGAAATCCTATTGTAGGCTGAGTATCTCTTTCATCAAGATCTTCTATAGTCGTCGAATTTTCTTCAATGAATTTTATTAAATCGCCATGTAAACTATTTAGGTTAGCGCCACAAGCTTTTAGTACAGTCGATGCGGAATCATTGTTAAGCAAAGCGAATAATAAATGTTCAATCGTCATAAATTCATATCTTTGCTCTCTTGCTTCTGCAAATAAATTATTAAGTGTTCGCTCTAATTCTTTATCAAGCATTATATTTTTCCTTTAAGCTTTTTCCATTGTGCAAAGAAGAGGGTGTTGATTTTCACGCGAATAATCATTTACAAGGGAGACCTTAGTTTCTGCAATTTCATGCGTAAATAATCCACAAATTCCTTTTCCACTTGTGTGTACTTCCAGCATGATACGTGTTGCATTCTCCCTATCAATAGAGAAAAACAACTCGAGTATATGAACAACAAATTCCATCGGAGTAAAGTCATCATTAACGAGAATTACTTTATATAGAGGAGGCCTTTTATGAACCGGCTTAGCTTCTTGTACCGCCAAGTCATCACTAAGGCGTTCATTTATTTTTTCCGTCATCTATTTGGTTTACCTCTACCGACAAAATTTTTTCAACCAACAAAAACATGCCTTTTATGCCATACGATACATAAAATATTACTAAATATGCAATTAATTACTAATGAGCAATTCAAATGCTCCTTATTTGCATGTAATTACAGTGATTTTTTGACTGCCGAGGTTAAATTGGTCAAAATTTTTATGAATATATTCCCCCAAATCTTCTTTCAGCAGTTCACAGAGTCATAAACTAATGGCATGATATGCGGCCTTTTTATTGTCTGGTTGGTGACTATAAGCATTCATTCTTATGATAACTGACTGATTACAATGAAAATATTAATTTAAGGAGGAAGTTTTTGTAATGAGTAAAGAAGGACAAATCAAGAAAATTGAGCAGGATTGGGCGGAAAATCCACGTTGGATTGGTGTTACACGTGATTATACGGCCGCTGATGTTGTAAGGCTTCGCGGTTCTGTGCAAATTGAACATACACTGGCACGTCGAGGTGCTGAAAAACTATGGAAACTTGTTAATGAAGAAGATTATGTGAATTGTTTAGGCGCAGTTACTGGTGGACAGGCGGTTCAACAAGTTAAGGGTGGNATTAAAGCAATCTATCTTTCTGGGTGGCAGGTTGCTGCTGACGGGAATACATCAGAAACNATGTATCCTGACCAGTCTTTGTATGCAGTTGATTCGGTTCCAACAATGGTCAAGCGCATAAATAATGCATTTAAGCGCGCAGATGAAATCCAGTGCTCAAAAAATACCGGCAATATTGATTTTTTTGCACCAATAGTTGCTGATGCGGAAGCAGGCTTTGGTGGTGTACTCAATGCTTTCGAATTAATGAAAAATATGATTGAGGCAGGTGCTGCAGGTGTGCATTTTGAAGATCAATTAGCATCGGTAAAAAAATGNGGGCATATGGGTGGTAAAGTTCTAGTTCCATCACAAGAAGCTGTTCAAAAATTAACGGCAGCAAGATTAGCGGCAGACATAATGGATGTTCCAACAATTGTGTTGGCGCGCACAGATGCAAATGCAGCAGCATTGCTTACATCAGATGTTGATGACTATGACAAAGAATTTTTAACTGGTGAACGTAGTTCTGAAGGTTTTTATATGACAAAGGCAGGTATCAATCAGGCTATTTCTCGTGGTTTAGCATATGCCCCTTATGCAGATTTACTTTGGTGTGAGACAGCTGTTCCTGATATGGATGAAGCTAGAAAATTTGCTGAAGCTATTAAGAAAGATTTTCCTAATCAGTTGTTAGCTTATAATTGTTCTCCTTCATTTAATTGGAAGAAAAATCTTAGTGATTCTGATATTGCAAAATTCCAGAAGGAACTTGGTGCAATGGGATACAAGTATCAATTTATCACATTAGCTGGTATTCATAACATGTGGTACAACATGTTTGAATTAACCCATGATTATGTGCGACGCGGAATGACAGCGTATGTTGAAAAAGTACAAGAACCTGAATTTTCAGCCTCAGAACGTGGTTATACGTTTGCTAGCCATCAACAGGAAGTGGGCGCAGGTTATTTTGATGATGTTACAACTGTTATTCAAGGAGGCCAGTCTTCAGTTACCGCACTTACTGGTTCTACTGAAGAAGAACAGTTTGATGACACAGCATCAAAATAGTTTCAATAATAGGTTATTTCAGAAACCCGAGAGAAATTATAATCTTTCGGGTTTTTTAGTTTATGGCATGTGTTCGAAAAATATCCTTGTTAAACTCAATATGTAAGTTTATGGTGGCTCGTTTCGGACTCCCCGCAATACTAAATTGTGAACCCCGTCAGGCCTGAAAGGGAGCAGCGGTAGCAGTGGATGTGTGTGCCGGGGTCAGTACGGTACGGGCCGCCTCCCATAATAATTTACTAATTTACCTAATGTTTGCCGAGAATAATTCCTCATGTATTATGATGGCTGAACAGACAACAATTTTAATAACGATTTAATTTTACTATGAGTTATCAGGTACTTGCTCGTAAATGGCGACCAAAAACGTTTGAGGATATGGTTGGCCAATCACATATTTTGAAAGCATTATCAAATGCACTAGATAAGAATCGCTTGCATCATGCATATCTTTTTACAGGGACACGAGGCGTAGGTAAAACCACACTAGCAAGAATTTTAGCAAAATGCCTAAATTGTGAAAAAGGAGTTAGTTCAAAGCCTTGTAATGAATGTAATGCCTGTATAGCCGTCGACGAGGGACGTTTTGTCGATTTAATTGAAGTTGATGCTGCCTCACGTACGGGAGTTGATGATACTCGAGACTTATTAGAAAACGTTGCATTTTCCCCAACCATTGGAAGATATAAGGTTTACTTAATTGATGAAGTTCACATGTTTTCTAAGAGTAGTTTTGCTGCATTATTAAAGACACTCGAAGAACCACCAGAACATGTTAAATTTGTGTTTGCAACGACAGAGAATAAAAAAATCCCGGTTACAATTTTATCGCGTTGTTTACAGTTTAACTTAAACCATCTAACAGTCGATCAAATTAGCAAACAAATAGAAATGATCTTAAAGAGTGAGAATATTACTTATGATAAACCATCGGTGGAACTAATTTCACATAGCGCTTATGGCAGTATGAGGGATGCTTTAAGTCTATTAGACCAAGCAATAGCTTATGGTAATGGCGAGCTTACAGAATCAGAAGTACGCATGTTAATGGGCACCATTGATAATCAAGATTTATATAGCCTTATACAATCATTAGTTAATTCAGATTCTGAGACTCTTTTAAACACCGTGGAAAAAATTTCGATGCAAAATCCAGATTATGATTTTTTATTATCTGAATTATTAAGTTTGTTGCAAAAAATAGCGACTGTTCAATTATTACCGGATAACTCAGAAAATATACTAAAAAAAGATAAAGCTGTAGTTGAATTCGCTGGTTCAATGACAAAAGAAGAGGTTCAACTTTATTATCAGATTGGCATGATGGGTCGTAAAGATCTGTATTTCTCACCAGATGCAAGATCTGGTCTCGAGATGATCATGATTCGTATGTTGGCATTTAAACCAACAGAGATAAGTGAGGAAGTTAAAAAAAAACAAGTGACTGAGTCACTTGAAAAGCCTAATCAAAGCCCTACACAGAATGAGTCATCAGGTGAAACTTGGCAGGATATGATTAATACAATGGAGTTGGTAGGTCTGGTAAATGAACTTGCACGTAATTGTGTTTTGAAGTCTCAAGATAAGGATAAAATTGAACTGTTACTTAAACCGTCTTGTGATTTTTTGCTAAAGGAAAATTTAAAAGTTCGTCTTGAAAAAGTTATTAAGGAAAAACTAGGGTCAGATATAAAATTAATTATCAATATTGAAGAATCTGATACTGAATCACCAGCTGAGGCAGACGCAAGAATTAAGAAAGACAAACAAAATGTTGCTAAAGAAGCAGTAAAAAATGATCCAGATGTGAAATCTTTATTAGATACATTTGACGCAACAATAGATCAAGATTCAATACAACCACAATGAAATTTATTAATATTTTTTAGGAAACGAAAGTATGAAAGGCGGAATTGGAAATATTATGAAACAAGCCCAGGAAATGAAGGCTAATATGGAAAAAGCAAAGAAGGAAATTGCTGGAATGGAAGTTATTGGTAAGTCTGGCGGCGATATGGTTAAGATATTTATGAATGGTAATCATATAGTAAATCGAGTTGAAATTGATTCGAGCGTCATCAAGGATGATAAAGAAATGGTCGAAGATTTGATTGCAGCTGCTGTAAATGATGCAAATCGAAGAGTAAAAGAAATGACCGAAGAGAGAATGTCGAGTATTACATCAAGTATGGGATTGCCTCCTGGCATGAAATTACCTTTCTGATTCCCAAAAGCTATTTTACCTGTGATAGAGCAATCATTATTAGAAAAATTAGTTGAGGCACTACGTTGCATGCCTGGTATTGGTAAAAAATCAGCACAGCGTATCGCACATTATCTTCTGCAACGTGACCGTGACGGTGCAAAGCATCTTTCATCCATAATGATGGAGTCGATGGAGAAGATTGGCAATTGTGAACGCTGTAGAAACTTTTCTGAAAATAAGCTCTGTAGTATATGTATGAATAAGAAGAGAGATAATAGTGTTATTTGCGTTGTTGAGAATCCATCAGATGTTGATGCAATTGAAGAGGCGAATTTCAGGGGTATTTATTTTGTTTTACTTGGACATTTATCACCGTTGGACGGCATTGGTCCAGATGATATTGGCCTTGATCAGTTCGAAACTTTGTTAGGCAATAAAGATTTAAAGGAAGTCATTTTAGCCACTAATACTACGGTTGAAGGGGAAGCAACTGCGCACTATATAAGCGAGATGGTTAAAGCCCATGGTTTAAAAGTATCACGCATTGCGCATGGCGTACCAATGGGTGGTGAGCTGGAATTTGTTAACAGCATGACAATCGTACACGCGCTTGATGATAGAAAGGTTATATAAGCTTGTTATTTTTCTAAATTAAAATGATAAAACTGGTCATTGAGATAAGCTGCTACATCATCAATTTCTTCATCAAACCAAGTCAGTTCCGCCATTAATTCACACTGCTTGATACGTTCATGCAGTTGTTGAAAATTTTTAATCATTCTATCTTGTCTTGTATATTTCGATTCATCGTGACATCGCAAACAATTCTTATCATGTAGTGATTTCCCATTTTTCAGATCAGCAGCCAAAACAGGTGTTGAAAGAAATGGAATTATTATCAAACAAATAACAGATTCACATATCTTGTTCATGCAAATTTATTTTTTAGATGAGCAATCCTAATAGGTGCCGGTGGGTGTGAATCATGAAATGCAGAATATAGCGGATCAGGAGTTAGGGTATTTGCATTTTCACGATAAAGATTAACCAATGCAGTAATTAAATTTTCTGTTTGAGCCTGACCTGCTGCGAAAGCATCTGCTTCAAATTCATGTTGACGAGAAATAAATGAAAATAAAGGCTGCATAAAAAAAGTAAATGCGGGGGATACCATAACAAATAGTAATAATGCAATATAAGTCGACATTTGATCAATACCTAAACCGTTATAGAACCATGNTTGGTTAATCAGCCANCCAAGTATCGCTANACCGATAAAAAATATTGCAGCTAATAGCGAGATTCTTTTACGGATATGATTNCATTTAAAGTGTCCGAGCTCATGTGCTAGTACGGCTTCAATTTCATCATAACTTAGTTCGTCAATTAACGTGTCGAAGAATACAATTCTTTTATTTGCCCCAAGTCCAGTAAAGTATGCATTGCCATGTGTTGATCTGGTAGAACCATCCATAACAAAGATACCGTTACTTTTGAATCCATTACGTGCTAGTAAATTTTCAATGCGTGTTTTTAGTTCGTCATTTTCCAATGTTCTGAATTTATTAAATATAGGCGCGATAAAAGCAGGATACGCCCACATCATTAATAAACTAAAGGTTAGCCAAGTAAACCAAACATAGACCCACCAGTATGTTCCACTGTTTTCCATAATCCATAAAACAAACAGTAGTATTGGAGCGCCAATAAGAAAACCAACAAGTGTATTTTTCAAAAGATCGACGAAGAATATTTTTGGCGTCATTTTGTTGAAACCAAAAGATTGTTCTATTTTAAATATCTTGAATAATGATAATGGCAGTTCCAGAATTGCCATGATTGCAAATACACTTAATATCAATGCAGTTCCGGTAAAAATCTCAGACATTCCAAATGTTC
Source organism: Legionellales bacterium (assembly GCA_002721165.1). Taxonomy (GTDB): domain Bacteria; phylum Pseudomonadota; class Gammaproteobacteria; order Eutrophobiales; family Eutrophobiaceae; genus UBA11869. The sequence goes on from PBJS01000016.1 coordinate 38,939, forward strand.
GTAACCAATTATCGAGAAACTGAAGACCGCCGGCTAGCGTCCACAATAAAAGCAAGGCAGAACCTATGATTAATTCAAGTAATCCTGTTTTAACTTTTGCTTCGGTATAATCAGCGGCTTTTTGATGGGCTTCTAGGGAAATTTTATCGTTAAACGCCTCGGGGACGTTATCACGACTTGAGCGCACAGAATTGATTTGTTTTTGCACAAGAAACCACTGGACGAAAATACCTGCAAAAAGGCTAAATAAAAATATATATGTAAAAACATTCACGCTCTATTATCTCCCAAACAAGTTCATAACTATTGTAAACTATTAATTATGTTCATAATAACCAAATAAAGGTTAAAATAATTACTTTAATGATAAAAGTGGACCTAATATGACGCAATCAGAAAATAACCTAATCTGGGTCGATTTGGAAATGACTGGTCTGGATACAGACAATGATTTCATTATTGAAATCGCAACAATCATCACTGATTCCCAATTAAATATTCTCGAAGAAGGCCCTGTTGTAGCAATTCATCAACCCGATTCCATATTAAATAAGATGGACGAGTGGAATACGCGTCAACATAATCAGTCTGGTTTAGTCGAGAGAGTCAAAAATAGTCCCCACGATGTCACCAAAGCTGAGAGTTTGACATTAGAGTTTGTTGAAAAGTTCGTCCCAAAAGGGAAATCACCAATGTGCGGTAGCGGTATTTGTCAGGACCGTCGATTTATGCATCGTTTAATGCCCACGCTTGAACAATATTTTATGTATCGAAATCTTGATGTAAGCACAGTTAAGGAATTAGTAAAACATTGGGCGCCGGAGAAAGAAGAGTTTAGTAAAGAAAGTAAACATCTTGCTCTAGAAGATATCCGAGATTCAATTAACGAATTGAAATTCTACCGCGAACATTTTTTTAACATTTAAATATGTCTTATCAATCTTTACTTTCAGCTGCGCAGGTAAGAGAACTAGATCGTATTGTCATAGAAGAATGTGGTATTTCTGGTTATGAGTTAATGCAGCGCGCGGGACGTTTTAG
>PBJS01000017.1 GCA_002721165.1 Legionellales bacterium
ATGATTTGTGTAAACAGCTGTCAATATCTGCGATATTTCTACCTAATGATTTTTATAGCACTGATTTATATAATAAAATTAAATAAAATCATTTATATTTCTATTATTTTTGCTCATATTGACATCGTTTATAGTTGGTAAGTCATAAACTTAACAAATAAATTTAATCTTAATTGTAGCGAAATTATCAATTGTAACTTATGATGGACTTCGTGAGTTCGCTAGGATGTGATGCATATAAAGTAAAACTTTGGCATTTCAGAACACTCCTGATACTGCTAACCCTCACTGCCCCCTCATTAACGACATTTGTAGAAGCAAAAGAAGTTTTCTACAAGGGTGAATTAATCGATATTGGAACACACCGTTTGCACATACACTGCATTGGACAGGGCTCTCCTACAGTTATTCTTGATTCTGGTATTGGCGGCTTATCTCTTGAATGGTCAAAAATTCAAGAAAATCTGGTAAAAAATAATTTGAAAGTTTGTAGTTATGATCGTGCTGGTTATGGATGGAGTGACTCTGGACCTAAACCAAGAACGACTGCTCGTATTACAAAAGAATTAAAGACGCTGCTAACACAAGCAAATGTTCCCGGCCCCTACTTACTTGTTGGACACTCGTTTGGTGGTTTTAATATACGTTATTTTGCAAGTGAGTATCCAGAACTAATAGCGGGTTTAATACTTTTGGATTCTTCTCATCCCCAACAATTTGAAACTGATGAGTTTAAAACAATATCACCAAAAATATCACAATCAACAAATAATGTAAGTGGTTTGCGTATTAATATAATACAGCCTGTTGTTGCTAAAAATTTTCCTAAAGAAAATAAAAAAATTGCACGCATATTAATGTCAACAAATAAATCTCTAAAAACATTAATAAATGAGCTCGAAAACATGGAGACGAGTGCAATACAGTTAGCAAAACGTTCAAACCGTAAACCATATGAATTTCCAGTTATAATTATAACCCGGGGGAAGCGTGTGTGGCCTAATAATGCGCTTGGTAATCGAAAAGAACAACGATGGACTAAACTCCAGTATGATTTAGAAAAAATTAGTAGCAACTCAACACACTTTTTTGCTTATAAAAGTGGTCATGCTGTGCACTTAGATGAACCAAAGTTAATTACAGAAAAAATTTTATTAGCGATAGAAAAATCCAGAAATAATATTATCAAAAACGAATTAACGAAAATATTCACGAGTAACCTTGTAACCTATTCGATTATGTCTTCTTTTAATCAAATACTACCGATAAAACAAAATATCTTCGCCAATTTAAACAGGATGGTAAAAGATAAAAAGTATAAGCCTCAAATTAAATGGTCAATTAATACATCAATAGCTCAAAGATATCGTATAAGAAAAATTAATACGCCAGATAAATTTGAATCTTTTGCAAAATAGCATACTCTCTTTGCTATATACCTTAGTTGTAGCGTTATCTGAAAGAAATTAAATATAAAACAACTAAAATCATCAAAATTTTTTATTTTCATTAATATAGCGCTATAATCGCTGCTCATTGATTTTTGGATATTATAAAAAAGGACCACAATGGAAGAGACATTATTCACGAAAATTATTAATCGGGAAATTCCAGCTGACATTGTATATGAGGATGATTTATGTCTTGCATTTAAAGATATAAATCCGCAGGCGCCGCTACATATACTTGTTATTCCAAAAAAGCATATAGCAAAGATTAGTGATGCGGAAAAAGATGATCAAGATTTACTGGGGTATCTTCTTCTTAAAGCGGGAATGATTGCAAAGGACCAGGGTTATGGTGAGGCGTTCAGATTAGTGATAAATAATGGTGAAAATGCTGGGCAGACAGTTTTTCACTTACATATACACATTCTTGCAGGACGCAACTTGACCTGGCCACCTGGCTAAAAAACATAAATTTTTTTTAAATATTTTTAAAGAAGTAAAATTATGAATTACAAAACTGATGACTTAAGAATTGAATCAATAAAAGCAGTTACAACGCCACTGGAAGTTTGTAAAGAAATTCCAATTACAGAGCAAGCTGCAAAAACAACAGCGTTAACACGTGATGCAATACATCAAATATTACATGAAAATGATAATCGTTTAATTGTGATAACTGGTCCATGTTCAATTCATGATGTTAATGCAGCTGAAGAGTATGCGTCTAGATTAAGACCTCTTATAGAAAAATATTCTGATGATCTTTTAATTATAATGCGCGTCTACTTTGAAAAACCAAGAACGACTGTTGGATGGAAAGGTTTGATTAATGACCCTTCCTTAGATAATAGTTTTAATATTAATGAAGGACTACGACTAGCTAGACAATTACTTCTTGATCTTAATGAAATGGGTGTGCCGGCTGGAACAGAATATCTTGATTTAATTACGCCACAATATGTCACTGATTTAATAAGTTGGGGCGCAATCGGTGCAAGAACAACAGAAAGCCAAGTTCATCGAGAGTTAGCTTCGGGCTTATCATGTCCTGTAGGATTTAAAAATGGCACATATGGAACTACAAAAATTGCAGTTGATGCGATTAATGCGGCAACTCGACCACATCATTTTCTATCAATTAGAAAGGATGGTGGTAATGCAGCTATAGTTTCAACAAAGGGTAACGTTGATACTCATATTATTTTACGTGGCGGTAAGGAGCCAAATTATGATGCTGCGCATATAAACAGAGTATCAGAAGAATTAAAAGCAGCTAAACTACCAGAAAATATAATGATTGATTTAAGTCACGCAAATAGCCGTAAAGAACATAATTTACAGATTGATGTTGCTAGTGAAGTAGCTGAGCAGATAACTAATGGTGACAGCAGAATAATTGGAGTCATGATTGAAAGTCATCTTGTTGAAGGCAGACAGGATGTTAAATCTGACAATGAGCTGACCTATGGACAGAGCATTACTGATGCTTGTATTGGTTGGGAAAATACAGTGAAACTAATTGATTCATTTGCCAAAGCAAGTAAAAACAGAAAAATAAATTAGGTATTACTAGATTTTATTTTTTAATGACTAATAAAATTGAATTTGACGAATACTTAGATGCAAAAGGACTTAATTGCCCGCTACCTATTCTTAAGACAAAAGTTATTTTAAATAAAATGAAGCCAGAAAAGATTCTACTTGTGGAGGCGACGGATCCCCATTCAAAAGTCGATTTTGAAGCATATTGTGCTAGAACAAATCATGAACTTATAGAATTTAATTTAATTAAAAACGTTTATAATTTTTATATAAAACGAGCAATGAAACCGAATAAAATTTAATTAGAAAATCTAAATCAAACATCAAAAATCTCAAAACTGTGGCTAATTTTTGCTGTTTCTCCTAACATTATTGAAGCTGAACAATACTTCTCAGCTGATAATGAAACCGCTCTTTCAACATGCTTTTCCTTTAAATCTTTGCCGGTAACTTTAAAATGGATATGGATATCAGTAAAAACTTTAGGTTCGGTTTTAGCGCGTTCAGAGCTAACCTCAACCTCACAGCTGACAACATCTTGACGTGCTTTTCTAAGTATCGAAATAACATCATAGGAACTACATGCCCCTGTCCCTAGTAACAACATTTCCATCGGGCGTGGGCCTAAATCATGTCCTCCGCCTTCGGTAGGCCCGTCCATTAGGACTTTATGGCCAGTCGTTGATTCTCCAACAAATAGGGCCTCACCAGCCCAACTTACTTTAATCTTCAAAATTTTTCCATCTCAAGTAGTTGATTTTCTGGGAAAAGAGTAACATAGTTCATATTCAAATAGGAATAATGATTTAAAAAGAGAATATACATGGCAACACCAGCATCACCCGAAAAAGGCAAAGTAATATCACGATTTCTAGAACATTGCGATGTTCAGACTTATTCCACGAAGCAATTAATCATAAGAGAAGGTGACCCATCTAATGACTTGTACTATATCATTAGCGGTTCGGTTACTGTGGTAATCGAAGATACAAAAGGGAATGAAATCGTATTAGCATATCTAAATCCTGGTGAATTCTTTGGTGAAATTGGTATGTTCGGTGATGAACATAGCCGTACCGCATCTGTAAGAGCTAAACCAAAATCTGAAATTGCTTCAATTACTTATGATAAATTAAAAAATTTGACTGAAATATTTCCTGACTTGATGTTTTTGATCGCATCACAGTTAGCTATTCGTTTAAGGCGTACTAGTCGCAAAGTAAGTGATCTTGCTTTTACAGACGTCAAAGGCAGAGTGGCAAAAACACTGCTTGATTTGTGTAGTAGTCCTGAAGCAATTACACACCCAGATGGAATGCAAATTAGTATAACAAGACAGGAACTAGGAAGGATTGTTGGTTGCTCACGTGAAATGGTGGGGCGCGTCCTAAAAAGTTTGGAAGAAGATCACTTAATTTCAGTGTCTGGCAAAACTATGGTAATTTTTGGGAAAAGAGATAAGTAAAAATTAAACTGGGTTTTTCTCAATATTATTAATTAGATTCTTGACAAAAATAATAAGAACAAAGAGAATCTTGCTCCCCTTTATGTTATTTCAAAAATATTTAAAACATATGGCTATGTAGCTCAGCTGGTTAGAGCGCGGCACTCATAACGCCGAGGTCGGTAGTTCAAGTCTACCCATAGCCACCATTCATTATTTGTTACATGGATAATTTTCTGCTAGGGAATTAGCAATTAAATTTGTTGAATACTGACTTTGACTATTTGGATTGTCGTAAATAAACCTCATTGTCTTTTTTGTTAACTCTCTAAATGTTNCNTCAGAATCTAAACACCATCTAGGNTCCATAAAACCCCAATCTACAAAAACATCATGCATTACTGATATATTGGAAANACAATNANCACACGCATTAACATTTGAGNNATTTACCGAATTAACACAATTTTCACAATGNTTTAGTAATTCTTTTCCTGTATAGAAACTTTCAGCATTTACAGGGAACCATAGATNAAAGAATATTATTATTGTCAGAAATCTCATATTTTTTCTATACACCACTAAAATATCATTACTGATGTACTCTTAAAACTTACCCAAACACTCATATTAAGCGATAATTTTAGTTCATTGAAAGCTTTGCGTGTGATGACAGTTTGAATCTTTTCACCTATATCGACATTTAAATGAACGCTATTATTGCTCTCTGTCATTCCAGTTATTTTCCCATAAAAACTATTCTGCATACTAGAATCTAGTTTCTCCAATGACAATACTATTTGTCTTGGGTCAATAGCAACATATTCTGCATTATCTATAGTTTCAAGAGTTATTATTTCTTGTTTCCCGGTATTAAATACATTTTTCGACTCATNAAATTTACCCCTGAATAAATTTATAAGATGCGTAGAAAATAATCTGCCTTTAACTAAACTATGAATACAACTTGTTAATTTTTGTGCTTGAATTTGATCATGAGTGGTAAATATGATTGTTTTATCCAATTTCTCTTTCAAAAAAACAATCAATTCTTCTAGATCAAGAACAGAATTTTCATCTAAATTCGAAAAAGGCTCGTCCATAACTAACNCAGTGGGTTCGAGAACCATAACCTGTCCTATGGCAACTTTTCTTGCTTCGCCTGATGATAAGGAAGGAGCAAAACGATTTGATANGTGCTCTATTCTTAACAGAGAAAGTATCTCATTGACTTTTTGTTTTCTTTTTTTGCGATCGACATGATTTATTTTCAAACCAATTTCAATATTATGAAAAACAGTGCTCCTAAAAAGATAAGGATTTTGTTGAACATATCCGACTGTTTTTCTAAATTCTTTTATATTATTTTTACTCAATTCAATATCATCAAAAAAAATATCCCCGGAATGAGGGAGATTTAAAAATGAAAGCAGATTAAGCAGTGTTGTTTTACCCGAACCATTTGGCCCGATAAACCCTGTTATTTTTGATTTATTTATTTCTAAATTCGAAATATTAAAAGAAAAATCTTTTTTATAATTAAATTCAATATTTTTTAATCTATATAAACTTTTCATATTTTTTTTAACTGATAAAACTGAACTANTATATTTATGAATAGTGCAAGAAATAAAAGCACAATCCCTAATGATAGTGCGAATTCAAAAGATCCTTTACTNGTCTCTAATGCTATTGCTGTTGTCATCGTCCTTGTAAATCCNTCAATGTTACCCCCCACCATCATTGCAATCCCAACTTCCCCAATTGCCCGACCAAAACCTGTAATGATCCCGGTAATCAGTGCAAAACGAGTTTCGCTAATATAAATAAAAATTTTTTGTATTTGAGTAGCGCCTAATAGTGTACATCTGTCTGCTAAACGTGGATCTGTACTATAAACAGCACTAATAGTTAAATTACATACTATAGGGATTATTAAAATACATAACCCGATAATAATCGCAGTAGCGGTATACAATAAATCCATATCCCCTAATAAACCTCGGCGATTTAATATGCCATACAATAAAAGTCCAATAACAACGGTAGGCAACGCCATTAAAGTGTTTAGCGCAGTCATTAATATTTTTTTACCCAAAAATTTATTTAAAGCGATAATAATTCCTAATGGTATGGCTATAAAAGAAGCGATGAGAACAGCAANCAATGAAACTTTTAAAGAAGTAANAACAATATTAAGGAGCGAGTCATCTAAACTAAAAATAAGATTAAAAGAAGAAACAATAGCATCGAAAAAAAATCCACTATCGGAAGATTCAATTACTGCCTCATAAGGAGCAAGTACTAGTTCTTTGGCATTAATTTTAAATGATAAGAGGTATAAAATTATTATTTTTGATATTTTATTAATTCTCATTTTACTCATATTTTTATAAAACAAAATTCTAAAAATTTATTCATACACAATAAAACTATAGCCTTTAATTAAAGCAGATACCAACTAGTATTATAATTGACTCGATCTTAAATTGACGGTCATTGTAGACAGTAAAAATTAGCATCGCTGGGACATATCAAAAATGGATGAATTTGCTATAAAAACCCCATTTCGATAGATAATTATTACTTTTTGGCTGGAAATAAAAGTGTAGAAAGTGTAATTTAGCCATCCTNTTTTATTTGCTTAAATTATTATTTATGGAACGAAAATTTTACATAAAAACATTGGGATGCCAAATGAATGAGTATGATTCGGCAAGAATGGCCGATTCTCTTGTTGAATCACTACATATGACACCAACAAATCAGTCATCCAAGGCCGATATAATAATATTGAATACTTGCTCAATTCGCGAAAAAGCCCAAGAAAAAGTTTTTTCACAACTTGGCAGATGGAAATCTTTAAAAAAAACTAATTCTGAATTAGTCATTTGTGTTGGAGGATGTGTTGCGAGTCAAGAAGGGGAAGCTATTCTTGAACGAGCTCCTTTTGTCGATATAGTATTTGGGCCGCAAACTATACATCGCCTTCCAACAATGTATTCAGATGTAGTATCGAATAAAAAACCAATAGTTGATATTTCTTTCCCTGAAATAGAAAAATTTGACTGCCTACCAGTATCAAAAGCAAATGCGCCTANTGCATTTGTTTCNATAATGGAAGGTTGCAGCAAGTACTGTAGTTTTTGCGTCGTTCCTTATACTCGCGGAGAAGAAGTGAATAGGCCTGTAATTGATATAATTGATGAAGTTAAAATACTTGAAAATCAAGGCGTGAAAGAAATTAATCTTTTAGGTCAAAATGTCAACGCATATAGAGGGCCTATGCAGGATGGAAAAATTTGTGATCTGGCATTACTAATCGAAATCATTGCAGAAATTAATGGTATTGAACGTATTCGTTACACGACTTCTCACCCNGTTGAGTTTTCAGATAACTTGATAAATGCTTATGAGCATGTGCCAAAACTTGTTAATCATTTGCATTTACCGGTACAAAGTGGGTCTGATCGTATTTTAGCTCTTATGAAACGAGGGCATACTATTCTCGAATATAAAAATAAAATTAAGAAGCTTCTTGATATAAGGCCGAATATAAGTATATCCTCTGATTTTATAATTGGTTTTCCTGGAGAAACAGAAAAAGATTTTGAAGATACAATGAACTTAGTTAATGATATTAGATTTGATCATTCCTTTAGTTTTATATACAGCGCTAGACCAGGTACTCCTGCGGCTTCACTTCCTGACAGCACATCGCTTGATACCAAAAAACAGCGTTTATTAATATTGCAAAATAGAATCAATCAAATAGCTCAGAAAATTAGTATCAGCATGATTGATACAATACAAAGAGTACTAGTTGAAGGTACATCTAAAAAAAGTGATGATGTGCTCTATGGAAGAACTGAAAATAACCGTATTGTTAATTTTGAAGGCTCAAAAAATCTAGTTGGAAATTTTGTCGACTTAAAAATTACTGAAGCATTACCAAATTCTTTACGNGGAACCCTGCCTGATACAAATAAACTTAACNAAGTTGTTAACCTTTAAAATTTTTTCCATTTCTTGACTAATATTTCAANTAATACTACTACAAACGGACTTTTATTAGAGCCNGTCGATAATAAACGTCTGTCTAATCTATGNGGNCCTTTTGANAAACATTTACGTCAAATAGAANATTTTTTGGGTGTTGAAATAAATAATCGTGGTAATAATTTTCATGTAANTGGCACACAAAAATTAATCGCTATTACAGAGGATCTTTTAAAAGAAATTTATGCNGTAACAGAAACTGAGTCATTATCATCTGAGGCGATTCATCTTCACTTAAAAAGTCTGAATATANCAAANGAAATTAATAATGAATATGTAGATGAAATTGCAATCAAAACAAAGAGAGGGTTAGTTCGTGGTAGAACTAATAATCAAAAAAAATATCTTTCTAATATTAAAAATAATGATGTAAATTTTGGGATTGGACCTGCTGGGACTGGGAAAACATATCTTGCCGTAGCTTGCGCTGTTGCAGCTATGGAGCAGGATGTTGTAAGAAGACTGGTGCTAGTAAGGCCTGCTGTAGAAGCAGGTGAAAAATTGGGCTTCTTACCAGGGGATCTTGTACAAAAAGTCGACCCATATTTACGTCCGCTATACGATGCTCTGTATGAAATGCTCGGTTTTGAAAAAGTATCAAAATTAATAGAAAAAAATGTAATAGAAGTTGCTCCGTTAGCCTTTATGAGGGGAAGAACTCTAAACGAAGCATTTATTATTCTCGACGAAGCACAAAACACAACCATTGAACAAATGAAAATGTTTCTAACGCGTATTGGTTTTAACTCAACAGCTGTTATAACTGGTGATATAACACAAATAGATCTTCCAACAGGAAAAGTCTCTGGGCTTAAGCACGTTATCGATATTCTGAATGATGAAAAGGGAATCAGTTTCACATTCTTTAAATCTAAGGATGTTGTTCGTCATGCTTTGGTCGCTAGAATTCTTAATGCCTATGAAAAGCATGAGTCCAATTCTAATTAATATTTAATTTTATAATAAGAATTAAATGTATACTGATGATCGAAATACAAAAAGTTTCAAATATTGACCCTCTTCCTAAAGATGAACTGATTATCAGATGGGCAAAGAAGGCTCTAGATAAAAAAAATAAAGAAGCAGATATAGTAATTAGATTTGTCGATATGAATGAAAGCCAAAAACTGAATAAAATTTGGCGCAGCAAAAATTATGCAACAAATGTATTGTCTTTTCCTATCTCTGAAACCATTGAACAAGCACCAAACCTTTTAGGTGATGTAGTCATATGTACAAATGTTGCAGCCACTGAAGCTAAGGAACAAAAAAAAGATATAAACGAACATTACGCACATTTAGTTATTCACGGCATATTGCATCTACAAGGCTATGATCATAAATCAAAAAATAAGGCAAATACTATGGAAACCAAGGAAATCAATATTCTAAGTGACTTAGGTTATAATAATCCTTATATCATAAAAAAATAAGAACGATGAATAACATAAAAAATAATATTTATAAAAAAGGACTAATCTTTTTGAAAAATTTTTTCAAACATACGCCTTCTACCAAAGAGGCTTTGATTGAAATTTTGAGAAATGCAGAAAACAAAAGTTTACTTGATGCTGATGCATTACTAATGATTGAAGGTGCATTACATGTTTCTGAAACTCATGTACGTGACATTATGGTTCCTCGTGTTCAAATGATCATAATAGACCATAAAGCTAAACCAAAGGACATACTTTCAAGCGTTGTAGAATCTGGGCATTCGAGGTTTCCTGTGATCGGTGATACAAACGATGAAATAGTTGGTGTTTTACTAGCCAAAGATCTATTGAATTATTATGCTGATCCTAAAAAAGTTTTTGATATAAAAGATATGATGAGATCTACTGTGTTCATACCGGAAAGTAAACGTGTCAATGTTTTATTACGGGAATTTCGAATGAGTCGCAACCATATGGCAATTGTTGTTGATGAATATAATGGTATAGCTGGTTTAGTAACAATTGAAGATGTCATTGAGGAAATTATTGGTGAAATTGAAGATGAACATGATCATGGTGATAATGAAGTCAATATAAATATTCATGATAATAATCGATATACTGTTAAGGCACTTACTCCAATTAATGAATTTAATCAATTCTTTGATACAAAAATTCAAGACGACGAATATGAAACTGTTGGTGGCTTTGTTATAAATGCTTTTGGTTATTTACCTAAACGTGGTGAGACTACTAATTTTGATAAATTCGCTATAAAAGTACTTAGGGCAGATAAAAGACGAGTCAAACTTCTATTATTTACACAAGTCAAATCTGATAATTCATTAGAGAGCAAGACTGAAAAATAATAATTACAAAAATATTTAATATTTTTTTATAAAAATTGAAAAATAATTCTCCTAATAAATTATTTATAAAAAGATTATTAGCCCTTTTTTCAGGGGGCTTAGTTCCTTTCTCATTTTCACCGTTTGATTTTTATTTTCTTAGTTTTTTTTCATTGGCTATTATCTTTTACTTATGGGTGAAGACAAAAACTTCACGTGAATCTTTTATATTAGGATACTTATTCGGGTTCGCAATGTATGGTATCGGAGTAAATTGGCTGCATATAAGTATAGATTTATTTGGCGGCGTAAGTATATTTTTTGCTCTCTTTTTTACATATATCCTAATTGCCTTTATTTCATTATACCCAGCACTCGTGGGTTATATAGCAACCAAATATTTTAAGTCGTCCATTTTTGTTAGCTTGCCAATACTATGGGTGTTATCTGAATGGTCTCGTGGATGGGTACTAACAGGTTTCCCATGGTTAAATATAGGAACGAGCCAAACAAATAGTAATTTATCTAATTTTGCGCCATTAATCGGTGATTATGGTATTTCATTTATTGTTTGCATTGCTGCTATTTCAGCAATAAAAATATTTTCTCCTAATAAAATAGAAAAAATAATTAGTTTATCACTACTCATTATAATATTTATGTCGTCAATATTGTTAAACAAAATAAATTGGACGGAAAATACAGGAAGAACCTTAAATGTTGCATTGGTACAAGGCGCAATACCACAAGAAATTAAGTGGCATCCTAATAAATTGAAAGAATCATATAATATTTATACTCAACTAAGTGATCCTTTTTGGTCATCCGATCTTATAATTTGGCCGGAAACTGCAATTGCCTCAAAATATCACATGACTAAAAATTTTATTTCAGAAATAAATAAAAAACAGCAATCTAGTAACACTTTTTTTATGTCAGGGATCGTAAATGATGATGTAACTTCTGATAATTATTTCAATAGTATAATATTAATTGATAATAAACAGCGCTTCTATAATAAACATCGTCTTGTTCCTTTTGGTGAGTATCTGCCATTTAGAAAAATTCTAAGTCGTCCTTTACATTTATTAAATATACCGATATCTAATTTCTCATCAGGTAAAAAGACTGAAAAAAATTTCAAGACTAGCAAAGGAAATTTTGGTATGAGTATTTGTTATGAGAGTGCCTACGGCAATGAAATAAGACGCTCAATGCCAGATGCCAATATACTTATTAATGTTAGTAATGATGCTTGGTTTGGTGATTCAATAGCTCCCCATCAACATTTACAGATTGCAAGAATGCGTGCGATGGAAAATGGTCGTTATTTTTTACGTGCAACTAATAATGGGATTTCAGCTATTATCAATAATAAAGGAAAAACCATATCCCGCTCTCCCCAGTTTGAAAAAAATGTATTAAATTCAGACGTAGAATTGTTTTCTGGGGAAACACCTTTTAGCAAATACGGAAATATACCATTATTAATATTCTTTACTTTTGTTTTATTTATAAACATTATAAGAAGAAAAGTTTTTTAAAACATCCCGGATTACTTTCTTTCTTCTATTGCTCTTTCTAGTCGATTTTTTAGTTCTGGTTCATTTTCAGCCATTAGTAAAACATCTTTTCTAGTTAAACGTAATAGTGATGTTGGCTTATTTACTTTAACATTGGCAGTTCTAACTTGTTCTCCGAGAAGAGCCATCTCTCCAAAAAAATCTCCCGATTTTAATTCTGCAATAGGTTTATCTATATGCTCTGTTTTATAAATTGTTAATTCCCCATGGTTTATAATATAAAGAGAATCTCCTTTTTCGCCTTGTTCAATGACAAGATCTCCTTGTAAAAATGTAAGTTCTTTTGCCCGATTAGATAATTGATCTATTAGTTTATCAGACAGCCCCTGCAATAAAGGTACCATCGCGATCATCTCACGTGGTTGTAGAACTGGAATAGAGTCAGTTATTTTGGGCAACTCATTAATTGCATCATCGATGCGTTTTTTAATATTAACAAAAATTTTAGTGCCAAACTCACTATTGTTATAAGCTTCACGAATAAAAAAATCAGCAGCATTCAGTGAAACTTTTTCAAATAATCGCGTTTCATATCTTTCATAAAATTCAGGAAAGTTCGCGGATATATCCTCGAGTCGTTTTTTTCGGCGGTCATGTCTTTGCTTATACTGATTAATAATATTTTTTTTAATCTCACCTTCGACATCATCTAAACTGTCAATTTTTTCCATCACTTTTTTGCAAATTAATAAACCTGCAATATTTCGTTGTAATGTCTGTGAAAATCTTAAGTATTGGTATCTCGACAAGAAACTTGATGCAAAATCGTGTTCACGTAATTGCTTTATTATTGACTTTTCTAACCTAATAAATGGGCTTTGCTTTATTGTTGCATTTTTCTCAGCATTCTTTTTTTCATTTAGTTCTAAATTATCACTTTCACGTTGCAATAAAATTTTCATATTCATATAAGTATAGTATTGTAAAAAACCAATATCGTAGAGATATTTAAGCTCTTTCATTTCCATACGTAGTGCAGTGACTTTAACGTAATGAGTTTTCGTATACGTATCTGAAGTACTTTCACTGACCTCAAATATTTTTTTTGTTTTTTCTTGTATTATTTTTTTTGTACTTCTTGGGATTATGTTTGCTTTTTTAAATATTTTTAAAATATTTTCTGCTTGTGAGAATGATTGTTTTAAACCATGTTGCAACTCTATTTCTTCTTGATCTGTAAATTTATCAAATCCTAATTTTCGCATTAAAGGTCTGACTGTTGACGCATTCACTAAAAGCGAGAAAATTACTACGCCAAGTGTCACATAAATGAGTGTTTCTCTTCCCGGCATAGTGGTGGGTATAGATAAAACAATTGCAATTGCCAAACCTCCTTTTAAGCCTCCCCACCACATTATATGTTTCTCNCTCATACTAATATTAGGTAGTTTAAATATGCTCACAGCGGATGGGACTAGTGTGTATATTCCGGCAGCACGGGCAACTAACACGAGTACAATTGCAACAAAAATAGTGTCAAGGTGTGAAAATAGAAGTGAGACATCAACAGATAATCCGACAAGTAAAAATAAAAGTGAATTACAAACTAGAGCTAAAATATCCCATGTTTCATCAACTGTTTCTTTTTCCCTTTGAGGAATACGGTTTGCACCAAGGAGTCCTAATGTTATTGCTGANGAAACAACTGCCATAACTCCAGAAAGGTGCATTATATGCTCTGATATTGCAAANCTACTATANGCCACAACAATTGACATAATTAAATACCCGCTAATGTTTGCATGTATTCGATTAAGTAATTCACTCGTGACAATCCCAATTATTATGCCAACACCTAACCCTCCAAAAAATACTTTGAGAAATTCAGCAACAGCAACATAAAAATCAAATACGCCAAACTGCCCCCAAATAGATATACCAAGCAGGATATTAAATAAGACAATGGCAGTCGCATCATTTAATAACGACTCACCTTCAACAAGAACTGTCAGTCTATGAGGTGCACCTAATTCTTTAAATAATGAAATAACGGCAACAGGGTCCGTAGCAGATATTAATGCNCCGAAGATCAAAGCATATATAATATTAAAATCTTCTATGAACCATAGTCCTAGACCAACAATCGTAGTAGAGATTACCAAAGCCGGAATAGCAAGAACCAATATTGGTGCAATATCCTTCATTAGAGATCTGGCATCAAGATTGATTGCTGACTCAAAAATCAAAACTGGAAGGAATAAATATAAAACTAAATCAGGTGTTAATTGAAAATCTAATAAGAAGTTTAATCCAATGTCCTGTCTTGCCAGAGAACCAAGGAACATACCTAAAATAACAAGAAAAACNGTATATGGNACAGGAANATAATTACATANTGCTGCNGCCATCATAGAGANGGTCAATAACCCCATCANAACCAGCATAATTTCAGACAATGGCATAATCATTTGCCTATATTTCTTATAGTTATAGCCTCCAAAATCAGATTGTAACTGATTCTTTAGAAAACCTACTAAGAATTATTACGATTAATAACCCGATAATCATCATAGCTATTGAATAAGATATATCTTGACTAAGCAGTTCGGGTATATATGGCAATGATGAGGTTAATATTTCTTTTTCACGAATTATTTCGTAAGTGCGAATTTGAAATGGCCAAATCAAGTACAATGAAGCTATTAATAGCCCAACCATAAAAAGCATAGTTTGTTCATAAAAGTTTTTTAATATGTATGAAATTAAGCGACTAAAGAAAATAAGCCCAATAATTACCCCAAAAATAAATGGTGTTATGACAGAAAAATTAAGATGGCCGATTGCACCTAAAATATAAGCGTACTTTTTAAACACCAACAAAATAAATGAACCGGAAACACCTGGTAATAACATAGCTGATATTGAAACTANCCCACAAATAAAAATAAACCAACTATCATCCGGCGTTGAAGATGGGATTACATGAATCAAGCNAGAACCAAAAATAATCCCACATAAAAGAATGAAACTATTTTTCCAGGAAGTATTAAAAAAAGGCCAAATATATTTTTTCAACTGATATAAAAATAAAAAAATAGAGCCTAAAACTAATCCGAAAAATAGACCATAAATTATTTCAGGGTGTGTTTGAATTAATATTGGCAAAGGTATAATACGGGTGAAGAAGAATATTGCTGAAAAAATACCAACTGCTAATGGTATTAAAAAATTAAAGTGTGGTTTATGAAATATTCCCTTTAAGTCAAATGAAAAAATCATACCTAACCACTCACTATTAAATGATTTTATTGCATCAATTAATCTTGAGTAGACGCCGAGTATAAAAGCTATTGTGCTACCACTTACTCCTGGAATTATATCAGCGGACCCAATANAAAATCCCTTTATTACCAAATTAAATTTTTTTAACAACATAATAAATATAATCTTTTTAGTTTTTATGATATTTTTTACTCAAATCATGAACTGCATTAACAAGAACTTCAACATTATCAGGATTAATGTCTGGTGTTATGCCGTGTCCAAGATTAAATACATGGCCTGAACCTGTACCATAACTATCCAAAATTGATTGAACTTCTTTTATAATTACTTCCTCACTCTCTTTTAATACTGCGGGATTCATGTTGCCTTGTATAGCAACACGATCTCCCACTTTTCTACGGATTTTTTTTATGTCAGTATTCCAATCAATACTCACGGCATCACAACCAGTTTTTGCAATATCTTCAATCCAAAGGCTTGAACCTTTTGTAAAAAATATAACCGGAATTTTTACTCCATTAAAATTAGTTTCCAATTGTTCATAAATTTTTTTCATATAAAAAAGTGAAAATTCCATATAATTAGGTGTTGTTAGCATCCCGCCCCAAGTATCAAAAATCATTATAACTTGTGCACCAGCGTTTATTTGTGCATTTAGGTAAAGTATTACTGACTTAGCAAGATGATCAAGCAGAACATGTAAAGTATCAGGTTCCGCTTGTAACATTTTTTTTGCTTTACTGAATTCTTTACTCGACCCTCCTTCAATCATATAAGTTGCTAAGGTCCATGGGCTACCTGAAAATCCAATTAATGGAATACTGCCATCTAACTCTTTTTTGACAAGACGGATTGCGTCCATAACATATTTTAATTCTTTTTCTGGATCTGGCAGAGGCAGATTTTTAATATCGCTTAAAGAATTAATTGAGTTTTCAAATTTTGGGCCAACCGATTCAACCAATTTTAAACCTAAGCCCATTGCGTCAGGAATTGTTAAAATATCTGAAAATATAATTGCGGCATCCAGCGGATAACGAGTAATTGGCTGCAAAGTAACCTCGCAAGCCAGTTCTGGTGTTTGGCAAAGAGTAAGAAAATCTCCGGCTTTTTTACGTTTTTCCCTATATTCAGGTAAATATCGCCCCGCCTGACGCATTATCCATACAGGTGTAATATCCACGGGTTTCCGAAGCAAAGCCCTAATTAAGCGATCATTTTTTAATTGTGTAGACATTTAAATGGTATAATAAATTACTAAAAGTTTTAAACGAATCATACTGTATTCGACAGTCGATTACATCGACAATAAAAATTAATATACTAATCTACAGATTTTTATTTTTTACGAGGTTATAAATGATAATTCCAGCGAGTGATCTCATAACTGCTGCAAAATCGAATTGTGATTGCTTAGATCATGTTCAAGCGAAACTATTTTTCGATAGAAATGAAGATACAATTGTTATCGATGTTAGAGAACCAAAAGAAGCAGAAAGCTCAAAACTAAAAGAGTCTGTAAATATTCCTCGCGGATTATTAGAAATGAAAATTATGGATATTTGTGATAAACATGATGCCCCTATATTAGTTCATTGCAAAACAGGCGGACGTGCTTCTCTTTCAGCTAATACCTTACAAATAATGGGTTACTCCAATGTTCATGTAATCGTGGCAGATTACGATGATCTAAAAATGACATTCGGCTAAAAACTTATACAAGTGCGGGCAAATCAGTATTGCCCATGAGATATTTATCGATACCCGCTGCAGCGGACCTTCCTTCAGCAATTGCCCATACAATCAAGCTTTGTCCGCGTCGCATATCGCCAGCAGAAAATACTCCTTCAACATTTGTCATCCATGTATTTTTATCGGTTACAACATTCCCACGATTATCAAGCTTAACTCCGAGCTGCTCCAACATGCCTGGTTTCTCTGGGCCAATAAATCCCATCGCTAATAAAGCTAAATCACAAGGTAATTCTTGAGAGCTTCCTTTTACTTCTTCAAATGTAATTTTACCATTGTCGTTTTTCATTTCTACTTTCGTAACTTGCAAGGCCTTAACATTACCTTTACCGTCATCAACAAACTTTTTTGTTGAGACAGAATAAACCCTCTCAACACCTTCCTCGTGTGCAGATGCTGTTCTAAAAATGCGTGGCCACTCTGGCCATGGATTATCTTCTGCTCTTACATTCGGCGGTTTTGGTAAAATCTCTAACTGGTGTACTGATTTTGCACCTTGACGGTTTACTGTGCCTAAACAATCTGCGCCAGTATCACCTCCACCAATAATAACAACATCTTTTCCTTCAGCACTAATAAAATCATTTGGTCTATCATCTCCTTCACAAACTTTATTCTGCATTGGAAGAAACTCCATTGCCTGGTGAATACCTTTTAAATCTCGACCTTCAACAATTAGTTCTCGTGATTCGCATGCCCCGCCAGTTAATAACACTGCATTGAAGTTTTTTTGCAAATCATTTATTTCAATTTCTGTCCCTACATTACAATTAGTTTTAAATACCACGCCTTCATCAACTAGTTGTACTAATCTTCTATCAAGACGCTTTTTTTCCATTTTAAATTCAGGAATTCCGTAACGAAGTAAACCGCCAATACGATCGTCACGCTCAAATACAGTAACATGGTGTCCGACGCGCGCTAGCTGCTGAGCTGCTGCTAAACCAGCAGGACCAGAGCCAACAATAGCAATCTTTTTACCTGTTTTCTTTTCTGAGACCTCTGGTTTTATCCATCCGTTCTCCCAGGCTTTATCTATAATCGAAAGTTCAACTGCTTTTATCGTTACAGGTTCGTCGTTAATTCCTAATACACAAGAACCTTCACAGGGAGCGGGGCATAAAGTACCAGTAAATTCTGGAAAATTATTAGTTTCATGTAATCGATTTATTGCATCAAGCCATTGATCACGATAGACCAAATCATTCCAATCAGGTATAAGATTTCCTAAGGGGCAGCCTTGATGGCAAAAAGGAATACCGCAATCCATACAACGGGCAGCTTGTTTTTTTAAAGGTTCAACAGGCCATGTTTCCATAACTTGATTCCAGTCATGCAAACGTTTTTCCACTGGTCTATAGGGTTGTTTTTCCCTCTTAAACTCAATGAACCCTGTTGCTTTACCCATGCGCAGCCTCCATTACAGCTTCATCTTCTGATGCTCCAATCTCTCGTGCTTTTCTAATAGCATTTAAAACACGTTTATAGTCTTTTGGCATAACCTTAATGAATTTCGATTGATAACGCTCCCAGTTATCTAAAATATTTTTTGCAACGGTACTTTTCGTAAAATGAATATGTTTAGTGAGTAATGTTTTTACGCACTGACAATCCTCATCATCTGTCAATTTATCTAAGTCAACCATTCCTTCGTTACAATTAATTTTAAAATCCCCATGCTCATCCAAAACATACGCTATGCCACCAGACATTCCCGCAGCAAAATTACGTCCGGTTTTTCCTATAACAACAACTCGTCCACCCGTCATATATTCACAACCATGATCACCAATTCCTTCGACAACCGTATTAACACCACTATTTCTCACACAAAAACGTTCACCTGCAATCCCTCGAAAATATGCTTCGCCTTGTGTTGCACCATAAAGAACGACGTTACCAACAAGAATATTTTTCTCGGCAACAAAAGTAGATTTTAATGGTGGGTAAACAATGATTTTACCACCAGACAATCCCTTACCAATATAATCGTTCGCATCACCCTCAAGCGTTAGGGTAACACCCTTTGGAATAAATGCACCGAAACTCATACCCGCTGAACCATTAAAATGAATTTTTATAGTATCTTCGGCAAGTCCTTCACTACCAAAGCGCTTTGTAATCTCATAACCAAGGATTGTGCCAGTTGTCCTATTAATGTTTCTAATTTGCGTTGTGATATCAATTTTCTCGCCGTTGTCTAACGCTTCCTTGCATAACGGAACTAATTTTGTAACATCGAGTGATTTTTCCAGACCATGATCTTGCTTTTTAGTACAATAAATTTCATCACCAACACGAGGTTCTGGTTTGTATAATATTTTTGAAAAGTTGAGTCCCTTTGCCTTCCAATGATCAATTGCTTTCCTAACATCTAATTTATCAACCTGACCAACCATTTCATCAATTGTTCTAAATCCCAGTTGTGCCATATACTCACGCACTTCTTGCGCAATGTACTTGAAAAAGTTCTCTACAAATTCAGGTTGGCCAGTAAACTTTTTTGTAAGTTCTGGATTTTGAGTTGCAACTCCTACAGGACAAGTATTCAAATGACAAACACGCATCATAATACAACCCATAACGACTAACGGTGCAGTTGAAAAACCAAATTCTTCTGCGCCCAACAAAGTCGCGATAACGACATCTCGCCCGGTTTTAAGTTGCCCATCAGTCTGTACAACAATACGATCTCTTAGTCCATTTTGGACAAGAACCTGCTGAGTCTCAGCAACCCCTAATTCCCATGGTAACCCGGCATGTTTAAGCGAACTTATTGGTGATGCCCCTGTGCCTCCATCATAACCGGAAATTAGAACAACATCAGAGTGAGCTTTTGCAACACCCGCGGCTACAGTCCCAACGCCGACTTCTGCAACTAATTTAACATGGACACGAGCATTTGGATTTGAATTTTTTAAATCATGTATAAGTTGAGCTAAATCTTCAATTGAATAAATGTCATGGTGAGGTGGTGGTGAAATTAGACCAACACCAGCAGTCGAATGACGTACCTTTGCAATCCACGGATAAACTTTGGTGCCTGGTAATTGTCCTCCTTCACCAGGCTTTGCACCTTGGGCCATTTTGATTTGGAGATCATCTGCATTTGCTAAGTACTCACTGGTCACACCGAAACGACCTGATGCAACTTGCTTAATTGCGCTTCTTCTCGAATCTCCATTTTTATCCCTAATATATCGATCTGGATCTTCTCCTCCCTCACCAGTATTTGATTTTCCACCAATACGATTCATTGCAATAGCTAATGTCTCATGAGCCTGTTTACTAATCGAACCGTAAGACATAGCTCCGGTTGAAAAACGTTTCATAATNTTTTCAATTGGCTCAACTTCATCAATTGAAATTGAATTTTTGTTAAATCTAAATTCGAATAGACCTCTAAGTGTTGCTAAATTTTCATTTTGCTCATCAACCAAGGAAGTGTACTCTCTAAAAATCTCGTACTGCCCAGATCGAGTAGCATGCTGTAATTTAAAAACAGTATCGGGATTAAAGAGGTGATATTCGCCATCACGACGCCATTGATATTCACCACCCCATTCCAACTCCCGCTGTTTAACTTCACGATTAGGATAAGCATTGTTATGTCTTTGGCTTATTTCTGTAGCTATAACATCAATTCCAATTCCTCCAATACGCGATGCTGTCCATGTAAAATATTTATCAACGAATTCCTTTTCAAGACCAATGGCCTCAAAAACCTGAGCGCCACAATATGACTGTACTGTTGATATTCCCATCTTTGACATTATCTTGACTAAGCCTTTATTAACTGCCTTGATAAAATTATCCACTGCTTCATTTTGCTTTATCTGCGGTAGATGTCCTTTCTTGATTAAATCACCTAAGGACTCTAGTGCAAGATATGGGTTAATTGCACCTATACCGTAACCTAAAAGTACAGCGAAGTGATGAGTTTCTCTTGGCTCGCCAGATTCGAGGATTAATCCGATTTGTGTTCGTTTTCCATTTCGAATTAAATGGTGATGTACGCCCGCAGTTGCCAAGAGTGCAGGTATTGCTGTCTCATTCTCATTAACACCACGATCTGAAAGAATAACGAACGAAAAACCTTTATCAATTGCAATATCGACTTCTTTACAAACTTCTTTTAATGATTTATCTAATCCTTTTTTTCCGTCTTTGACCGGATATAGGATTGAAATCTTTTTTGTTTTAAACCCAGGAAAATCTACGTTCTCTATTTTTGCCAATTCTTCATTGGTTAATATAGGAGAATTAATCTTAATCCTTCTGCAACTTTCCGCGATTGGTTTTAGTAAATTACCCTCAGGTCCGATTGTCGTTGCAACCTGAGTAACCAGTACTTCCCTAATGCCATCTAAGGGTGGATTGGTTACCTGTGCAAATAACTGTTTGAAATAATCATAAAGTAAGCGTGAACGATTTGATAAAACTGCTAGAGCTGCATCTGTTCCCATTGAACCGGTTGGCTCCATAGCATTTTTTGCCATTGGCGCCATGAGTATTTTTAAATCTTCATAGGTATAGCCAAATACTTGCTGGCGTTGAAGTAAACTTGCCGAATCAGAATTGGCAATTTCTTTTGGTAGTGGTAATTTTTCAATTGATAATAAATTTTCTTCTAACCACTTTTGATATGGCTCAGCAGCAACAAACTCTTCTTTCAGCTCTGAATCATCGATAATACGTCCTTGCTTTGTATCTACCATAAAAATACGGCCAGGATGTAATCGTTCTTTTATCTCTACATTTTCTGGCTCTATATCCAAAACACCCACCTCAGATGCCATAACAACCATGTCGTCTTTTGTCACATAATAACGTGACGGTCTCAGACCATTTCTATCAAGCACAGCACCGATAACTTCGCCATCGGTAAAGGCAATTGAAGCCGGACCGTCCCAAGGTTCCATAAGGCAAGCGTGATATTCATAAAAAGCTTTACGGGCTTCATCCATTGTTTCGTGCCCCGACCAGGCCTCAGGTATCATCATTAATACTGCATGAGGTAATGGGCGACCTGACATATATAGGAATTCCATTACGTTATCAAAAATTGCAGAATCACTTCCGCCTTCAATAATGATTGGAAATAATTTTTTTATATCATCACCAAACAATTCAGACTCACATAGAGATTCACGTGCACGCATCCAATTACTATTACCACGCACGGTATTAATCTCACCATTGTGTGATATATACCTAAATGGATGAGCAAGCCTCCATTCTGGCATGGTATTAGTTGAAAAACGCTGATGAACAAGTGCCAATGCAGATTCAACATCTGGGTCAGACAGGTCTGGGAACATTGGCTCAATCTGAGTTCCAGTTAACATTCCTTTGTACAAAAAAGTACGGTATGACAATGAAGGAATATAAAATAGATTTTGTTCAGTCATATCAGAATTCCATACTAAGCTCTCAACCCGTTTACGGATAATATAAAGTTTTCGGTCAAAACTTTTAGAATCTAGAGAGTTATTTTTACCAATGAATATTTGTTTAAACGTTGGCTCGCCATCTTTCGCTGTTGGCCCCAATAGTGAGTCATCGGTGGGTACATCACGCCAGCCTAAAAACTCTTGCTCTTCCTCTAGGATTACTTGCTCAAAAATCTTCTGGCAACGTTTTGATTGAGATTCATCAAGCGGTAAAAAAACCATCCCTGTTCCATAGTTTTCATCTTCAGGCAGTTCTATTTTGATATTTTTACAAACGCGTTTAAAAAATTTATGTGGTTTCTGAATAAGAATCCCGACGCCATCTCCTGTATTTTCCTCACAACCACAAGCGCCTCTATGTAATAAGTTTTTGAGGATAGTAAGAGCATTGTCTATTATTTTATGTGACTTGCGACCCTTCATATCAACAACAAAACCAACACCACAAGCGTCACTTTCTGTCTGCGGGTCATATAAGCCTTGTTGTTCTTGAATTTTTGTCATGTAGAATTATTTTTCATCACTTGTTTAAGAAAAGTTTTATCATGGCTACCGAGTAGATCATATCAAAGGAAATCCTCGAAACTGCTATTTTTTTATAATTATCTGATTTCTGATCTAGCTTTCCATGCTAGGCGCAAAAGGGCTGAAATTATAATAAAGCGCCTTGTTTATGTCACGGCACATCATTTACAAAAATACCTTAAAAAAATTGTATATTAAGCGTAATTAAACTTATTTTTCAATAAGTTAGCGTAAGATGAAGGCTATTTGATCAGGTCATTAATACTTTGGACTGTTCTCGCCCATGGTTTTATTTGTCTAGCTTTTAGCGGTAATTTCTCAATTTCTGCACGCGCTAAATCAGAATTATCGAACAATCCGTATACTAAAATATGGTGTTTTGTCCCATTTATAGATGCAGTAAATTCTATAATTTGCTCATTTTTGTTCTCAAAGAACGATAAGTAGTTCTCTATAGTTTCCGGTTTAATAGCGCTGATTAATTGCAGAACATACTTGTCTGGTTCTTGGCTAATAAGCCAATTTATATCTCTTTTAGAATTTTTCAATTCTTCCTGTTTTTCTATACCTTCTTGCTGATTAACTACATCATTGCTGTTTTTCACTATCTCACTATTTATATTATCTTCTGGATTTTCGTTAAGCGCCAATTCTTCTTTAGCCACGTTCTGTATATCACTAATTTCAACATGACTATCATTTTCAATCTCGGGGCTAACTGGGGTTACTGATTCAGATAATTCCTCTTCAACAGGTGGCTCTATAACTTCTTTTAAAGCTATTAAAAGATTCTCATCTAGTTTTACTTTGTTTTCTGATTTTTTTGGCAATTCTATTTTTAGGGTATGATTCGTATTTTCAGAATTTAGTTTGAAGAAAAAAAATATACCTCCTATTAAAGAAAAAGATATTAATAAAATTAATCCATATTTTATTAATAAAGGAATAATTTTTATATTCAGGTAAATTTTACTATTTTGTTTGACTCCTATTGGATCTGATAAATATTGTAAACATAAAAAATCAATCCTATCTGTGATTCCATTTGATAGATGATGTATTTTTTTCATAACATCATCCGTAAAAATGTTTTCTTCTGCAGACAAATTGATTATATATTTCTCATGAATATATAATTCTGTATCCTTTTCATTTAGTTTAGACATATTTGGAGTTATATATTATTTGCTACTAAGTCTCTTATATTCCAGTAACGCGTAACGATCCGTCATACCAGCTATATAATCTGCAATAATTCTTGCCTTTTTTGTCTCATTTTTATTTTCTGGATTTCTTTCAATTTTTTCTTGAAGTTCATTAGTTGTAAACATCGAGCCTTTCATATAGGTATTAAAAAGATAGTGAATTGTTTCTTTTGCTTTACTTGTCATAGCATTAACTTTTTCATGCTCATATAGTTCTTTTCGCAAAATCCTTTTTAAAGCATTATGTTTTTTTTCTACAGATTCACTCATCTTAATGAGTAATTTTGTGTTTTCCCTTACCGCATCAATATTTTCAGGCTTATACTTCTGGATTAAATTTTTACTATTTTCAATCAAATCGCTAACGATATAATTTATCATTCTCCTAACAACTTCATGTCTTATTTGTCTCTCACTTAGTTTTTTCCATTTTTTAATTGCTTCAGCATAATTATTATCGACAAGCTCAGACTTTCTCAAAACACTCATATTAAGTAAACCTGCTCTTAAGCCATCATCAACATCATGGTTATTATATGCAATTTCATCAGCAATATTGGCAACTTGCGCTTCAAGGCCCGGTTTATTATTGTTAATAAAGCGCTCTCCTAATTTACCTAACTTAAGCGCATTCTTTTGTGAACAGTGTTTTAAAATCCCTTCTCTTGCCTCATAAGTTAGATTTAATCCCTGAAAATTCGGGTATCTCTCTTCTAGTAAATCGACTATTCGTATAGATTGTAAATTATGTTCAAATCCGCCAAAGTCTTTCATACACATGTTTAGCGCATCTTGTCCGGCATGTCCAAATGGAGTGTGGCCTAGATCATGGGCTAGGCATATTGCTTCTGTAAGATCTTCATTGATATTAAGTGCACGGGAAATTGTTCTGCCTATTTGAGCAACTTCCATTGAATGAGTCAATCGTGTACGAAACATGTCCCCTTCATGATTAACAAAGACTTGAGTTTTATATTCTAACCGTCTAAATGCTGAACAATGAATTATGCGATCACGATCACGCTGAAACTCATTTCTATAATATGATTTTTCTTCTTTATAAACTCTTCCCTTAGATTCATCAGGTAATGCGGCAAATGGTGCTAATTCTTTCGATGCCATAAAACTCTCAACATAAAAACTCTTTAATTGTTGTCTTCAATATTTCATCTGAATAATCTGAAGTCAAAAATGCCTCTCCGATATTTTTTAGTAACACCAAGTGTAAAATACCGTCCCTTGATTTCTTATCTACCTTCATATTCTCAAACATTTGATTATAATCCACATCTTTATGGATTTTTTTTGGAAGTCCGACACATTCTAATAATGATTGAATTCTATTAAATTGATCTTGATCAAGGAAACCCATTTTTTTTGATAACTCAGATGCTATCAACATACCACAACCAACAGCCTCACCATGTAACCATTTCTTATAAGATAAGGATGTTTCTATAGCATGGCCAAAAGTATGTCCTAAATTTAATATAGCTCTATAATTAGTTTCTTTTTCATCCATTCTTACGACTTCAGCTTTATTTATACAAGAACGTTCAATCGCAAATTCTAATGCCTGGCTGTTACGTTCTATTAAAGACTTAATATTCTTTTCAAGCCAGCAGAAAAATTCTTCATCTCTAATTAGTCCATATTTTATTACCTCGGCTAAACCTGCAGAAAATTCTCTATCATCTAATGTATCTAAAACAGATATGTCAGAAAAAACCACATGTGGTTGATAAAAAGCACCTATCATATTTTTACCTAGTGGATGATTGACAGCGGTTTTTCCTCCAACTGAAGAATCGACCTGAGCAAGAAGAGTTGTTGGTATTTGTACAAATTTAACACCGCGTTGATAACATGAAGCTGCAAAACCTGTTAGATCGCCAATAACACCACCTCCTAAGGCAATTAAAGTACATGTTCTATTAAATTTCTTTTCCATTAAGTGAGTAATAATTCTATCGAAGCTATCAAGAGTTTTGTGTGATTCTCCATCAGGCAAAATGCATAATTCATAATTAGATCCAACGAAGTTTTGCTCGATATTTTTTAAGTACAGAGGCGCTACTTTCTCATTTGTCACAATGAGAATTTGCTTGCCTGTAATATGCTGACTGAATAATTCTTTATTAGACAATATCGAATCTCCAATATAAATTGGATAACTTCTCTCACCTAAATCAACTTTAATTGTTTTCATATTTTCTTAGCTTTTTTAATATCTCATGAATAATTTCTTTAGAAATAAAACTGTCAGTATTTATGATTTCGTTCGCTAATGAGCTGTATAAAGGCTCTCTTTCTTCAAGAATTTCTTCAATTTTTCCCAAACGATCTTCAACCTGTAATAAAGGACGGCTTTTATCACCATAAGTTCTATCAAATATTTTTTTGGCCGATGATTTTAAATATATAATAATTCCATTGTCAGTAAGCATTTTTCTATTTTCTTCTAGAAGAACAACCCCGCCACCTGTTGACAGGACTATGTTTCTTAGTAGTACAAGCTTTGAAATTATTTTCATCTCACGATTTCTAAATCCAGCATCTCCTTCAATCTCAAAAATCAATGGAATATCAGCACCAGTATTTTTTTTTATTTCTTGATCAGAGTCATAAAACTTTTTTGATGTTTCCTTCGCTAGTTTTTTACCAATGGTCGTCTTACCGGTAGCCATCGGGCCAATTAAAAAAATGTTAGTAGACTGATTTGTCATTAGATCTGATTATATTGTATTTTCAATTCTAAATAGAATATTTGACATTTCATCATTATACAAAACAAAAAGGGTATATCCATGCCGGATATACCCCTCTTGAGAATCTATTATTAATAATTTTTTTTAATTGATACTAAGAGTATCTTTCAATATTTTTGG
Organism: Legionellales bacterium; assembly: GCA_002721165.1. GTDB lineage: Bacteria > Pseudomonadota > Gammaproteobacteria > Eutrophobiales > Eutrophobiaceae > UBA11869. The sequence continues at coordinate 27,409 of PBJS01000017.1, forward strand.
AGTAATAAATATTAATAACTCATCTTTCTTTTTATCTATATCCGTTCTTTTAAATAAAAACCCAACGTAAGGAAGTGCGCTAAAAAAAGGTACTCTATCAACTGTCTTCCTATCAGATGATGTGTAAACACCCCCTAATACAACTGTTTCTCCATTTGAAACCAATACTTGAGTTGTAACACTACGTGTATTAATAGCGGGGACACCGAGCACCGTCGTTCCACTCACGGTATCTTGGTTAACTTGTAGATCCATTATTATACGATCATCAGGGGTAATATGCGGAGTAACACGTAGACTGAGAACAGCATCCTGAAATGACACAGAAGTCGCCCCACTCGATGAGGCCTCCTGAAATGGAATTTGTACACCAGACTCAATAACCGCCTCAGTTTGATTTGCCGTAATCACACGAGGGCTTGCTATATCCTCACCTCTTCCTTCCGCAATCAAAGCCGATAATTCTAACTGCAACAAATAAGAACTTATTTTACCTAAAGCCATAGTCACTGCTGCCGCATCTGCTGGAGTTGCAGGTAAACTAACCATCAAATTTTCAGTTGTATCCGCACCGAAACCAGTCAAAGCACCGAAATCAGTAGTTCCGGGTTTACCACCGCCAATCGCAAAAAATGGCGTTTGCGGATTAGCCCCAATGTCTGTCCTATTGATCACGTTCTGTTTGGTATCTTTAGAATAACCAAATCTCACGCCTACATCCTTAGCAAAAGATTCATCTGCATTAACAATACGGGATTCAATTAATACCTGTCTTACCGGTATATCAAGTTTTGTAATCAACTCTCTTATAGCACGCAGACTGGTTGCTACATCTTGCACGATAAGAGTATTTGTTCTCTGATCTATAGACACAGTTCCACGTTCTGAAGTTAATTTATTTTCACCTGACACAATCAGTGCTGATATATCAGATGCGTTGGCATAATTAATTTGTACAAATTCAGTACGTAATGGTGCTAATTCCTCAATTTGTTGGTTGGCTTCAAGTTCAACGCGTTCACGTGCAGTAAGTTCCTCCTGTGGCGCGACCATAACAACATTACCAGTTTGACGCATACCTAGACCTCTTGATTTTAAAATAATATCAAGCGCCTGATCCCAGGGAACATTTTTTAAACGTAATGTAACATTACCTGTAACTGCATCACTGGTAACCATATTTAATCCAGTGAAATCCGCGATTAATTGTAAAACAGCTCTAACTTCAATATCTTGAAAATTAAGTGATAAACGTTCACCAGTGTAACCAAATTTTTCCTTCTTTTGTTTTTCTTTTTCTCGTTTTGTTAAAGGTTTAAATTCTATCGTGTAATTTTCATCAGATTGATATGCTAGATGATCATAATCTTCCGTAACAGAACTAATAATCATCTTAGTATTACTACCGCTTGCTGCAGTATCAATTTCTTTTACAGGAGTTGCAAAATCAATTACGTCTAATTTTCTATCCAAACTAGGAGGTAATTGTGCGCCTATGAAGTCAACTACGACATTACCGCCTTCTATTCTCATATCAATAGGTATCGACGCATCTGATAATTTAACAATTACCTTACCTTCACCTTTTTCCCCTCTTCTAAAATCAATATCTTCAATACTAGCGGCTGAGCTTGGGGAATATGATGCGATGTCACTGTCCGCGCCAGAAAATGATTCCTTTCCAGAATCACTCTTTGACACAGCAACACCGCTACCTAAATTTAAAAAGATACTATTACCACTAACATCCACTGAATAAGAAACTGACCGTGTTAAGTTAATAACTATACGTGAGCGCCCACCTGCTTCAACAGCATTCAAACTATTCGCCATACCGATGCCAATGGTTTGAGACTTTTCACTTAAATTTAACGAGGTGTTAGGAAGATCCAAAACAATTCTTGCTGGATTATCAACACTAAAACTTAGTGGTTCATTAAGTAATGTTTCAGAAAGAGTGAATTTAATCTGTACTCTTTCTCCAGGTAATGAAGAAGTACTTATTTTGTCTAAAGAAACGGCATTAGCCACAGAAAGACCAACGCTACTGCTTAGCAGCAATATAAACAAAATCTTATGCAATTTTTCATTCATATGATTCAGGTAATTCTTAAATATATCAAATCTTTTAGTCATTATCATGGCGTTTATCCAATGTTAAATTATTCTATTAAGGTCAATTTGGCTATTCGCTCTTCATATCGCCCACTACTATCTCTGATAATCTCTCTTACCTCGATTTGTTCTTCCTGAATAGATGTAATCTTTCCGATATTTAAACCAACATAGTTGCCTGTTTTTACTCGATGTACTATGCCGCCAGGATCTATTAAAATCCCCCAGTTATTTTCTTCATCCGTAAGTGTTCCAACCATTTTTAAACTATCTAATTCAAATCTTTCTAACTCTTCTCTGTTACGATTTTGAATTTCATTTCTCATCTCTTCAGTCAACCCATCATCAACCGGGCCTTGTTCAGTATCCTCAATAGCCATTGATTGTTCTTGAATATAAAATCTTTTGAAAGGGTCTTTTGACTGTAATTTAGAAGACTCGTATACATATGCCTCATATGGTTTTATTTGTGGTAATGGCTCAAGTTGCCCTCCGGGTTTAGACATAATAGTCGAGACTTGTTTTTCTAGATCTGTCATATCACTAGAAACACAACCAGCAGCACCTAAAAAGACTGATAAAATTACAACTAATTTTATAAAATTATTTAGATTGTAATAAAAACTCATTCCGAACCCTCTTCATCTTCTTCCAGTGCACGATATGTTTTTGCAATTGTATTCATTTCAAGTACAGGAATGCGCGCTTTTTCATTTGCTTGTTCAGACTTAATCTTTATTTCGTGTGCAGTCACAATTCTTGGTAATTGAGCTAAGCCACTAATAAATTCACCAAATTGATGATAATTACCAACGACCTTAATTGATATTGGTAAAACGGCATAAAACTCTTTTGGATTTTCAGCTTTTGGTTCAAACAATTTGAATTCAAGCCCGGCACCCAGACCTGTTTGAGAAATATCTACCAGTAATCCTGCTACCTCTGTCTGATTTGGTAGTTGGCGGACCATATCTCCGAAAGAAATTTCCATTTCCTTCATCTGTTCTTTTAATGCGTTTAAATTTGCCGCTTTTCTTTGTCTAACTTTAAGAATTTCTATTTTTTCAGTTTCCTTTTTCTCTAACGCCGCCAATTGATCACGTTTTTTTGTTATATCAAATTTCCACCCTGCAAAAAGTAATGCAATGAATAAAAGTATGAATAAAACTATTTGTATGGGCTTAGGCCATAACCCAGGATTATTTGGATCTAGATTTTTTAAATCATCAGCAAAACTCATGATTCCTCATCCTCGTTTTCATCATCTTTGCTCTGTAAAATTTGATTAAATGTAAGAGTAAACTCTTTTACAATTTTTTCTTCACTGATAGGCGGTTGTTTAGATATCTCGACTTTCACTTTTTTTTCTTTAATAACTTTAAGTTTTGCTTTATTGATCCAATCAGATTTTTCTATTTTTCTCATAAATGAGGATACACGTGCATTTGATTGCGCTTCTCCCTCAATAGTTATTTCTGTGCCAATTTGTGTCAATCTAGTAATTGTCATACCTTCAGGAACACTTCTAACAATTTCATCAAACAGATGAACAATTACCGGGCGATCGCGCTGTAGTGATTCGATAGCTCTCATGCGTGATAGCAATCTCTCCTTCTGTTTTTCCAATTCCTTAATCTCTACAATTTTCTTATCAACTTCTTTAATTCTTCTATCGATATAGTCAATCCTAGTATTTTGACGATCTATCAATTGCGTATGATAAAAATGAATTACGCCGACAGTAAGAGCTGCGAAAAGTGCAACTAAACCTAGCATAACCAAAAATTCATTAAGCAATTCCTTACGCCTTTCATCGCGCCATGGAAGTAAATTAATTTTTGCCATTAGGCGCCTCCTCTCATTGCTAAACCGCACGCTATCATTAATGAAGGAGCATCGTTTGCTAATATTTTTTTGTTTACTTTTGGAGAGATTGTCATTTCCGAAAATGGATTAGCAATTATTGTTTTAATTTCAAGCTTCGACTCAATCAATCCAGCTAGATTTGAGATTGACGCACAACCACCAGCTATAACAAGAATATCAATATCAGTTGTTTCACTTGACGAGTAAAAAAACTGTAACGCCCTTGAAATTTCTGAAATAAGATTCTCCTTAAACGGCTCTAGAACTTCTGGCTCATAATCNTCAGGTAATGAACCTGCTTTTTTTGCAATTGCTGCTTCCTCAAAAGACATACCATACCGACGCTGGATTTCTTCAGTTAACTGAACACCTCCGAATGCTTCATCACGAGAATAAACTACTTTCAAATCTTCAAGTACACTGAATGTCGTAGACCTTGATCCAATATCGGCAACAGCGATTACATCTTTTGATACACCACTTGGAAATTTTTTTGATATCCATTCGATTGAATTTTCAATTGTAAATGCCTCTATATCGACTACTTTCGCTTTCAGTCCGCCTAAGTCCAGAGATGCAACACAATTGTCTACGATTTCGCTTCGTGCAGCAGCTAACAGAACCTTTACATTTTCGGAATCTTCTTCAGGTTCCTCAACTACCTCAAAATCTATTGAAACCTGATCCAAAGGAAATGGAATGTGCTGGTCAGCTTCAATTTGAATTTGAACCTCCATATCATCATCAGATAAGCCGGATGGCATGTTGATGACTTTCGTTATTACAGAAGAGCCAGCAACACAAACGGCAGCATTTTTCGTTTTTGTTCCTGATTTCTCAACAACGCTTGCAATCGTCTCGCCGACCTGGTCAATATCATTTATAGTCTTTTCTGTCACCGAATTTGGTGCTATAGGTTCTACAGCGTAGCTTTCAACCTGATAGTTGGAACCGCGTTGACTGAGTTCAAGAAGTTTGACTGCAGTCTCACTGATATCAATACCCAAAATTGGAGCCGATTTTCTACTAAATGGAAACACTAATTTTTCCTTTCTTAGTCATAGGTTATATGGGATATGTATAATACTACATAAAGTAATTTTGACTACTATTGCAATATAAACTTTTGTCAAACAATTGAGGGAGTATCATCTAAGTGCTTTTATATAAAATATTAATAATTATGGACATTTTAGGTATATAAAACACAATATGATGCGTTTTCTTATCAATTTTATACAATCTATGGTGCTTTTTGGTTTGGCGGCAGTACTGATTGTTTCTTTATACATTTTGCCTGGGCTCCCGGATATAGAAACACTTAAAGACGTAAAAATGCAGGTTCCGCTGCGTATTTATAGCTCGGAAATGTCTCTAATAGCTGAATTCGGGGAAAAACGACGTACGCCAGTAAAAATAGACAACCTACCCCCTGAGCTGATTAACGCATTTCTCGCCGCCGAAGATGACCGTTTTTATATCCACCCGGGCGTTGACTGGCAGGGTTTACTCAGAGCCNCCTACTCCTTAATGAAAACTGGCACAAAAAAACAGGGGGGGAGTACCATCACTATGCAAGTTGCCAGAAATTTTTTTCTTAGTCATGAAAAAACATACTTAAGAAAACTGAATGAAATATTCCTTGCGTTTAAAATTGAGCGCGAACTTAGTAAAAAAGAAATACTTGAATTGTATGTAAACAAAATATATTTAGGTCAAAGAGCTTACGGCGTTGAAGCTGCAGCACAGGTTTATTACGGCGTTGATGTTAATTCACTGAATCTATCACAAATAGCAACAATAGCAGGTCTCCCGAAGGCGCCTTCCAAATCAAACCCAATAACAAATCCAAGTCGTGCCCTAACTAGAAGAAACTATGTTTTGCAAAGAATGTTAGACCTCTCATATATTACAACGGAAGAATTTGAAAAAACAATGCAAGAAAAAATTAGTGCAACGTTACATGCTCCTTCTCCAGATATTGAAGCACACTATTTAGCAGAAATGGTAAGAAATGAACTTATACAAAAGTATGGAGAAGATGCTTATACAAATGGCTTAATTGTTACTACAACCATAAGAGATCATAATCAAAAGGCTGCTAATAAAGCTTTAAGAAATGCATTACTTGATTACGATAAAAGACATGGTTATCGCGGCCCCGAGCAATACATAGATAATACTGAATTAAAAACGGAAGAAGAAATTATCAATCTTCTAAAAACCTTTCCAATACTTGGCAATCTTTATCCTGGATTAGTAAAAACTATCAATGAAAAATCTGTAAATGTACATATATTAAATGTGGGCGAAGTAGAAATTAATTGGGAGGGTTTAAAATGGGCAAGAAAATATATTTCAGAAAATAGAAGAGGGGCAAAACCTNAAAAGGCTAACGAAATTTTAAAATCAGGAGATATAGTTCGTTTACTTAAAAATGATGCTAATGAATGGATGCTATCACAGATTCCTGAGGTTGAAGGCGGATTAATTTCCATTACACCTAATGATGGCTCTGTTCTTGCTTTGGTTGGTGGCTTCAATTACTTTAAAAATAAGTTCAATCATGTAACACAGGCAAAAAGACAAGCGGGGTCTGGATTCAAACCATTCATATATTCAGCTGCACTTGAGGCCGGTAAATCTGCTGCAAGTATCATTAACGATGCTCCCGTGGTATTTGAAGACCCTGGCATCGAAGATGAGTGGAGGCCAGAAAATTATAGTAAAAAAAGTCATGGGCCAACTAGATTACGTGAAGCATTAGTACATTCACGTAATTTGGTATCAATAAGATTATTACACTCCATAGGAATTTCATATGCACTTGAGCATATAAAAAAATTTGGATTTGATGTTGAAAAACTTCCAAAGAATTTATCTCTCGCTCTAGGAAGTGCAGAATTATCACCTTGGGAGTTAGTTAGAGGTTATGCGGTCTTTGCTAACGGAGGGTTTCAGATTGAACCTTATTTTATAAATGAAACTAAAACTTATGATGACCAAATTATTTTTCGAGCTAACCAACCAGTTGTTTGTAAACGATGTATAAATTTACAACCAGAAAAATCACAAATCAAAGAAAATGATTCTATTGTTGAAGAAGACAAAACTGAACTAATCGACGAAAATGATGATATTAATACTTTATATGCGCCCCGTGTAGTAGATGATAAAAATATTTGGATTATGAACACAATAACACGGGATGTTATAAAATATGGCACAGGAAGAAGAGCATTAGAATTACAACGAAATGATATTTCCGGAAAAACGGGAACAACCAATGACCAGCATGATGCTTGGTTTTCTGGATTCAATTCGAATATAGCTACAGTAAGTTGGGTAGGATTCGATAAATTTAAACCTCTAGGAACACGCGAAACTGGTGGACGTGCGGCACTACCAATGTGGATAGACTACATGAGAGAAGCACTTAAAGGTATGCCGGATTCCATTATACAAAGACCAAAAGGTTTGATTACTGTTCGTATAGATTCTGAGACTGGAGAAGCTACAAATGCTGATAATCCTGATGCTATATTCGAAATATTCAGATTAAAAAATGCACCGAAACCATTAAACAAAAAAAAGCAATCTGATCTTTTATTAGAAAATGATGGGGTCATGTCTATTCCAGAAGAATTGTTTTAGTTAGCCTATACAAAAAATTATTTTATAGATGACGGCCAAAAATATTTTTCTAAGCGTTGCAGTTCCAACACCGATAAGATGTTTATTCGATTATTTGCCTGAAAAAAATGTTAAACATGGAATATTACAGCCAGGGTTAAGAGTTTCAGTATCATTTGGTCAGCGTAAAAATATTACTGGAATCATTGTTCTGATTAAAAATAAGACAAATCATCCTAAACATAAATTAAAGAGAATTAATCATATTATTGATGATTGTCCAGTAATACATAAGAAGCATTTAGATTTATTACTATGGGCAAGCAACTACTATCATTACCCAATTGGTGAAGTAATTCACAATGCTTTACCAGCGTTACTAAGGAAAAACAAATCTATACCTGATTACTTAGAAAATTTTTGGTCTTTATCAACATTAGAAAATAATAACTTGCTTAGTATAAAATCCAAAAAAATTTCACCAGTCCAAACTAAAATACTTAACTACATAGGGAAAAATAGAATCCCAATTAGTGAGTTTGATTTAATTAATATTTTCCCCAGAGTAAAACAATCGCTTCATGCTCTGGAAAAAAATGGATTAATAAAAAAAGAGAATAAAAAAAATATAGAGCTATCACCAAAAATAATTAAAAGAGTTGTTAAGTTAAATGAACATCAAAAAAATGCAGTCAATACGATTGCCGATTCGATGAAAAAACATTCGATTTTTCTTCTTGATGGATTAACTGGTAGCGGTAAAACTGAAGTATATATGTCTGTAATGGAATCAGTCATTAAACAGAAAAAACAATGCTTGGTTTTACTGCCAGAAATTGGTTTAACCCCACAAATTATCCAGCGTTTTAAAAATCGATTTGAAGTTGATATGGCAATACAACATTCTGGTCTTTCTGATATTGAAAGATTTAAATACTGGCAAGATGCAAAAACAGGTAAGGCAAAAATAATATTAGGTACACGTTCTGCAGTTTGGACCCCACTTAAAAAACCCGGTATTTATATTGTAGATGAAGAACATGATTTATCTTATAAACAACGAAGCGGGTTTCAGTACTCGGCAAGGGACTTGTTGATTGTACGAGCCAAGAGGGATGGTGTACCTATCGTGCTAGGATCTGCCACTCCTTCACTGGAGACTATTAATAATGCTGAAAAAAACCGCTATACACGTTTAATCTTGCCTACAAGGGCGGGAGCTGCAAAAAAACCTGAATATCAATTACTCGATATACAAAATAAAAAAATGCATGGGCCATTATCACAAACTCTTCTAGATGAAATCGATAAAAATCTAAAACTAAATAATCAGATACTACTATTTTTAAATAGAAGAGGTTATGCAACAACTCTTTACTGCCATAAATGTAGCTGGAAAGCACAATGTGATAGATGTGAAATACCGCTTACTTACCATAAATCTAACAACCGACTTCACTGCCATAACTGTGGCTCATCTAAAGAAAATATAAAAGATTGCCCCCTGTGTAAATCAAATTTGCTACGGCTTGGTCATGGAACTGAACGAATCGAGGAAGTTCTTTCAAAGAAATTTCCTAAATCGAATATTGCAAGGATTGATCGAGATACGACACAAAAAAAAGACTCTATGGATAATTATTTAAAAAAGATGCATTCTGGTGAAATTGACATTTTAGTTGGGACACAAATGATCGCAAAAGGCCACCATTTCCCTAATGTTACTTTGGCTGCTATTGTTGACGCAGACCGTGGATTATTTTCAACTGATTTTCGTGCGCCTGAAAGATTAGCGCAACTCTTCATACAAGTAAGTGGCAGAACAGGAAGAGGAAAGAAAAAAGGTGTTGTAATAGTGCAAACATATAATCCTAAACACCCTTTGTTTCATAATCTAATTAAGCATGGATATAATTATCTTGCTAAATCATTATTAAAAGAAAGAAAACTGTCGTCGTTGCCGCCATATTCATACATAGCATTATTAAGGGTAGAAGCGCATAATATTAAACATGTAAAATACTTCATTGAAAATGCTAGCATGCGATTAAAAAGACAATCAGAAGGTGTATTATTATTGTTTGGCCCAGTACCAGCGTTAACAGAAAAACATAGTGGGCGATTTCGTTATCAATTAGTTATTCAAGCAAAAAGTAGAAAAGTGCTACATGAACATATAGATAATTGGTTACAAGAAATCGAAAAAATGAAAAGCTCAAAAAAAGTACGTTGGTCTTTAGACATAGACCCACTGGATATGAATTAATTGACGTATGAATAATTAGGTAGTTAATGCAAATATGATAAAAAAAAATATTCTAAAAACTTTTTTTGTTTTTCTATTTTTAATTAACAGTACATTTGTATTCAGCAATGAACTTGTAGTTAACATAAGCAACGAAATTAGTTTCGTAGATGTTATACACGAAGGGAAGAAAATAAGAATTCAGAGGAACCAGTCCACTGATAATGTAGTTAATTCTGAATTCGCAAAAACTTCTAGGAAGTGCCCGCCATTCTGTATTCAACCTAGTAGTCTTGGAAATAGCGTTGAAACGATTGGTGAACTTGAGATATTAGAGTATCTAAAAAGAAGCTCTGATGGCGATAGTTCAGTTCTAGTCATTGATTCGCGTACTGAAGATTGGGTCAAAAAAGGCACTATACCCGGGTCAATCAATATCCCCTGGAATTCATTAAAACCTGAAGCTGGTGCTGACCCTTTTCAAATAGCTGATATTTTAGAAAAAAAATTTAACGTAACTAATATAGAAGGTCTATGGAATTTCACAAATGCTAAAACACTCGTTCTATTCTGCAATGGTATGTGGTGTGGTCAATCACCATCGAATATTAAGACTCTATTAAGGTTAGGCTACCCAGCGGGAAAACTTAAATGGTATCGCGGGGGTATGCAAAATTGGGAAATCCTTGGATTAACTGTCGTTAAATAGATCTATTTAATCGACTTCTCTTGTTTTATTAAAACTAATACAATAATGCCACTTTTTTTTGAGATGGTTTAATTGAAAAAACAACTTCAAGAATTAATTAATCAATCCCTACAAACGTTAAAATCNGAGGGGCTTGAAATTACAATTCAAAAAGACGACATTAAAATCGAATATAGTCGTGATGCATCGCATGGTGATTTTGCTACGAATATAGCGATGGTANTAGCAAAAACCTTGAACTGTAATCCGCGTGAATTAGCAAATAAAATCACTAAAAATATACCTAAAATAAATTTAGTAAAAAATGTAGAGATCGCTGGNCCCGGATTTATTAATTTTTTTCTCAGTCAAAATTCATATCAATCAGTNGTTTTAGATATTTTAAAACNNGGTGACNTGTACGGAAATTCTGAAATNGGAGAAAACAAACCAACCTTAGTCGAATTTGTCTCAGCAAACCCCACTGGACCTTTGCATATTGGGCATGGAAGAGGAGCCGCTTGTGGTGCAGCTATTTGTAATTTGCTAAGAAAAACTGGATTTGATGTTTACTGTGAATACTATGTAAATGATTCAGGAAGACAGGTAAATATCTTAACCGTTAGTGTCTGGTTACGGTATTTACAACAATTTGAAGAGAAAATTATTTTCCCAGACAATGCTTATCAAGGTAATTATATAACTGACATTGCAGTCAGCTTAAAGAAAAAATATGGAGATAAATTTATAGCGCCAAATGTAGATATTCTAAATATCATAACTAAAAAAGAAGATGAGGATGCAAAAATAGATAAATTAATAAATCATTGTAAAAATGTACTCGGTGAAAAAAAATATCATACAATTTTTGAAATGTCGTTAGCTTCTATCCAATCCTCTATCGAAGAAGACTTATGTAATTTTGGAATTGAATTTAATAATTGGTTTTCAGAGTATTCTTTAATAAAAAATAACATGGTTGAAAAGTGTATTTCAAAACTTGATAAAAATTCTTGGGTTTATGAAAAAAATGGGGCTAAATGGTTTCGCTCAAGTAAATTAGGAGACGAGAAAGACAGAGTTTTAGTAAAAGAGAATGGGCAGACTACTTATTTTGCCTCCGATATTGCATATCATATGTCAAAATTTGAACGTGGTTACAAAAAAATAATTAATATTTGGGGCGCTGACCATCATGGATATATTGCAAGAATTGTGGCTTCTGTCAAAGCTCTTGATTATCCTCCAGAAGCAATAAAGGTATTACTTGTACAATTTGCAGCTCTTTTTAGAGGTAAAGAAAAATTACAAATGTCGACACGCTCGGGTGAATTTATAACTTTAAAAGAATTAGTAAAAGAAGTGGGTAAAGATGCTGCGCGCTTTTTTTACATACAAAGAAAGAATGAACAACATTTAGATTTTGATTTAGAACTCGCTAAATCAGAGTCAAATGATAATCCGGTATATTATATTCAGTATGCGCACGCAAGGATTTGTAGTGTCTTTAGACAAATGAATGAAAAAGGGTATTCTTTTATAAAATCAGAAGAACTATCAGATTTATCTGTGCTATCTGACCCACATGAAATTAAATTGCTTACTTCTCTTGCTAGATACCCGGATGTGATTGAAAATTCTGCAATCTCTTTTGAGCCACATCAACTTGCATATTATTTAAAAGAACTAGCTAATGATTTTCATACCTACTATAACGCCAGCAAATTTTTAGTTGACGATAATTTAATTAGAAATGCACGTCTTTCACTTATACTCTCAACAAAACAAGTAATAAAAGATGGTTTATCTCTATTAGGTGTTAGCTCGCCAGAGGAAATGTAATGTCTAGAGACTATAAAAATATAAGAAATAAAAACAAGGCTGGCTCGCAAGAAAAAAATAAAAGTAACTTATTTTCATTCTTGGTTGGATTAACTCTAGGTGCATTCATTACTGGTAGTATTTTTTTAAACCAACATAAGCAGATAGTGGATGTGGAATCATCTGCGATTTTTATTGATAAAAATAATACAGAAGATAAAGAGAATAATGAAAAAAATATCAACACTGAAATAACATTCGATTTTCCAACTATGTTAGAAGAAAGGCAAGTAGCAAAGATACCTGAAAAAAAATACAAAGATGAAATAATAGAAACTATAGAAACTAACAAAGATAAATCTCATACTATATACATTCTACAAGTTGGATCTTTCAAAAAATTTAAATCAGCTGATGCACTAAAAGCAAGACTGGCTTTTTCAGGCTTGTCCGCATACATACAAAAAAAGGACATTATTGGTATGGGTGTAAGTTTTCGTGTTTTTGTTGGGCCATTTAATGATAAAGAAAAACTAAATGAAATAAAAACAATATTAGCTGCTAATGATATAAATTCTGTGATAAGTATTGAGCAAAAAATTGAAAGTAAGTCGATGTAATATTTTAGCTAAATAAAACAAAAAAGCTTGATTGTGCCACTAAATATTAAGCTAACTTAGTAAATAAGTTGAACTGCGTCACTAAATCTTACAACCACTTAACAACAAGCCTTTAAATTCTGATATTTTGTCTGTGTATAAAGATAAATGGCTATATTAGCTTTCGTACATCATTTTAATGTTAGTGGATAATATTTATCAATGAGCGAATATAAAAGAACCGTAGTTCTTGTCGATGATAACCAAACTTCACGTAAATTTTTTTTACGGGCTATTGAAAATTTATCAGTTGACTTGAAAACTTACGGAAATACAGATGATGCAATAGAATATCTCAAAGACAATAAGCCAAGTTTGCTTTTTTTAAATATTATAATGCCAGATAAAAATGGCCTAACTTTTCTTGAGGAGTTGAGAAAGCTACCTCTCCATAGTGATACACGTGTGATTATGATTACATCAAAGGATTATTCGCAAGATAGAACGATTGCCTCTGAATTAGGAGCGCTTGATTTTATTGTTAAACCAATGTCAATGCGTTCTATTACTAGTATAATGCTCGACTATATAAAATAATAATAATTTTCATTCACGGCGGACAGTGCATATGGGAAAGTCTTATCTTCGCTTTTGGGGTGTGAGAGGTTCGTATACCGCACCATTTAAAAATCATCTGGATGTGGGAGGCAACACACCATGTGTTGAGATTAATATCGATGATCACTTACTTATTTGTGACGCCGGTACAGGCATCATACCGCTTGGAAATAAACTAGTAGCTGAGGATAAACACGAAAATCTACTAATTTTATTGTCACATTTTCACTGGGACCATATCTCTGGATTACCCTTTTTTACCCCTGCATTTATTCCCAAATACAATATCAATTTTTTTGGCCCTGGTGAGTCAAAAGAAATTATAAAAAAATATATTGATGATCAAATGAAAGCGCCTTATTTCCCCGTGGGTACGGAAGAATGGATGGCGAATATAGCTTATATCGATCCAAAAGAAAAAAAATTACAATATGGTCCGATGCAAGTCACATACTATAGTGCTCACCATCCAGGAATAACATATGGATATAATATAAAAACTAAAAATAAAA
>PBJS01000018.1 GCA_002721165.1 Legionellales bacterium
AAATGTATTAACTATGATTATTCGTTCTCATGTTGTACGGTAATTTGTATGTCCTGATTTAAATCAATATGAATCCATAAATTAATGGGTCGACAACAAACCTCGCAGTCTTCAATGTAAGATTGGTCTTCAACACTACAATCAACCAGAATACTTATCCCCTCGCCACAATAGGGACACTGAATAGCTTGTTCTTTAAGACCTAACAAATTTCTTAGAGTTAGATTAACTGTTGTAGTTAAACTCTTCTATCTCGAGTTCCAAAGCCCCGAGTGGCCTTGCCCAGACAATCACATCACCCGCCTGTTTACCAATTAATGCTGTTGCAAGCGGAGACACCCAACTAATTAATCCATTCTCAGCGTCGGCCTCATCCTCACCAACAATAGTGAATTTATATTGTGTGTTATTCTTCTCAACTAAATTAATGGTAGCACCAAAACGGATATTCTCTCCTTCTTGTTCTTCAACCTTAACAGGTATCGCTGATTCAACACGTTGTTTAAGATAAGTAATATCCGCATTTAATAATTTAATTCTATTTTTATCAGCGAGCGTATTTGATGTTTTTAATGCTGAGCATTCTAATACCAACTCATGCAGATGCTTTTTTTGTTTCTCTAAACCTTTCATGGTGATGTAATTTGGATGTTTACTTTGTGGGCGGACTGGTAGGTCAGTTTCGGCCTGGTCACCTTCGGGTTCTTTTACAAAAGCACGGCTCATATTAAATTATTTAGCAATTATTAAGCATGGAGATGAAACACTTTATTCATTATCTTCCATACACCGTCAACTTTAAGTAATGTGAAAAAATCTGTAAATTTATGTCCCGTCCAGTTATCGCTCTCAAGACGAACAGTTGCGATTGTACCCATAATATCTAAGCTAGAGATTTCTGTTTTGATATCAACTGCCGGACCATTTTCATCATTCCAATCAAAAAGTTTTTGAATAGGTCCTGCAAATAAATCAGGGCCAATATAGCCAAAGATTGTTGCATCCTCATGAAAGGCAGGTTTCATATCATCACCTTTTCCAGACTTTGCCCCGTCAATGTAAAACTGGACTGTTTTTTCAATCATCAGCTTATCATTTTCATTATTCATAATGCACACCTCTTAACACCAAACATTAATTCATTGATTTAAATCTTATTTGAGATTTTCAAGCTTATTCCAACTCACCACTATTTAACACTAAAACTTACATTATTTGGAATAGGTTGATCACTAAATACAAGGGGAACCTTATACAATTAAAGACATTACTCAACTTTCATAAAAAAAGCAGAACCTTACAGATATAAGTTAGATCTTCCCATCTAACCCCATTTGATAGTACTTATGTATGATGTCATCTTGATTTTCTAACAACCAATCAATATTGGGCTCGTTATTCATTGCCTTATGGATTGCAGAAGCAGTTGCTTTGCGATGAATATCAAACAGTATCTTGTGATCTAAATCATCGCTGGTTGCTACCAACGGATTTAACCAGACTGAAACAATAATACCTAAATCATTAGCTTTTTCTTTTGGGATATCACCATTTCTAACCGAATCCAGCACACCATTTGCAATTGCGCCTTGTACAGTTCCCATTAAAATATTGGTATAGCGTTCCTTATTAACAGTAACTTTGCTGACCATTACGGTGGCAGGTCTCACCATGATATCGGTATTCATAATCGCTAAAACTTTTGAATGTCCTTTTGCTTGATCACCAATTAGATTGGCAAAGGCAGTACCAAACGGACCATCAAGCTCACCGATCACTACTTCAGGTTCAGCAGCCGTTCCTGCCGGACCACCTGCAACTAAAGCCTCACCAACGCGCATCACAATACGTTCACTCATACTTCATTTCTCCCTATTTTTTAATTATTTTAAAGATTTTCTCTTTGCTTAAACTCAAGTACTGTAGCATTAATACAATACCTGGGCTGACCATTAGGCCCATCGTTAAAAACATGCCCTAAATGTATTCCTGATGATGATGAACGAATTTCAATCCGCTGCATACCGTAACTATTGTCCTCCAGCTCATAGACTGCGCCATCAACTGATTTGGTAAAAGACAACCATCCACTTTTTGAATCAAAACGATCGTCTGTATCGAACAATGGTGCGCCGCTTAATTTATCAATAAAAACTCCATCAGGTGTATCTTTGAAAATTTCATACTGCTTACAAAACCTGGCATCGGTTCCCTCGTTAAAGGCAACATTGTAGGCTTCAGATTTTCCAAGTTTAAAAGCACCTAATGCCTGATAAAAAACCTCTGATGTCATATAACCTTGATTGCCAAAAACTTCTCTACCATCTTCAAGAAATAAAATCGTGGGTGTCGCCCAGGTAGGCGTTTTGATATCCAGTCCCTTGAGCTCTGTTGCTAACTTAAAAGTAAGTGGGATTGTTCCCTGATAAGTATTAACCACATCTTCTTTAAATTTTTCACAGTAAGGGCAATGACTCTCCGCTTCAATAACAATAATATTTTTACCCGTCAATAGAGATGAATTATCAACAGCTATCCTTTCCTGCTGATTAAATTTAATTCCCGTTGCATGAATCGGACAATAACCATTAGGATTTTTGACTAAATAATCCTGATGATATTCTTCTGCGGGATAAAATTCCTCCAACACCTTAACTTCAGTGGTAATCGGTCCGTAACCTGCGTCACTTAATAATAATTGATAGTCGGCAATTAATTGTTTGGCTTTTTCTTGCTGCTTTTCGTTTGTAGTTAAAATAATAGAGCGGTACTGTGTCCCAACATCGTTCCCCTGTCGGTTTAGTTGCGTTGGGTCATGATTTTCAAAGAAGTGTCGTATCAGTTCGCTAGCCGAAACCTCATTTTTATTGAACGTGACTTCAACGACCTCTGCATGATTATTTGGATTATTCTTATTAGTAGGTTCTGTAATTGCCTTATAATTCGGCGCAACGCCGCTACCATCGGCATAACCCGAAACAGCATCAATAACACCGGAAATTGATGCGTACTCCTTTTCGACACCCCAAAAACAACCGGCCCCGAATATAATTTTTTCAATATGTTCAGTCGCTTCCATTTTAGCCTTTGTAGAAATTGAAACAGAAATGACACATAAAAGAATAATTCCGTTGATAATTTTATTCATAAAATAATAGTTATTTAGTTATTTTATATTTTTGACCATAATATGTTATGGTTAGTTTCAAATAGTATCAATTCTCCGAGGAGAAATCATATAATGAAGCTGAGTGGCGTGAAATCAACAAATAAAAAAATGCACTCCATTGCTGATGCTTTTGGAAACCTAATAGTCGATGGGTTCCACTTCATTGCGTTATTTGCAATTGTCGTCACTATCATTATATCTGCAGTNCTTGCCTTCTCTGAGATGATTGCAAATCNAGCTATCTCAATTGAGGANATTCTGCTTCTCTTTATTTATCTGGAGTTAGGTGTCATGGTCGGCATTTACTTCAAAACTAATCATATGCCNATACGCTTNCTATTNTATGTNGCTATTACTGCATTAACGNGAATGATTGTTGGCGAAATTCAGGTAAATGANGAACCTAACATNNCTATTCTCTATGCCTCANNAGCTATTTTGCTTTTGGCGATTTCAAATTTCATAATCAGGTTTGCCTCAAACAGATATCCNTCTGAACAAGAAAGGGNAATAAANCGGCGTGCCTGAATATAAGCCGAGACGAACTAGAAACCTCTACACGCCAGGCCAAGACAAACCATTCAAATTATCNCGNACAAAAGTTGAGGCNTTCATAAAGTGTGAANGCTGCTTTTATCTTGATAGACGCCTTGGNATTAANGANGTANCNNGTTTTCCTTTCAATATTAATTCAGCAGTTGACGAATTATTAAAACGTGAGTTTGATCAGTATAGAGNNCGCGCAGAACCTCACCCTTATATGGTGAAGGCTGGGATCAATGCAATTCCTTATCAACATGAGAACTTAGATAAGTGGCGGGAAAATTTTACCGGCGTTCAGTATCATCATCAGTCATCTAATCTTCTGCTTCATGGTGCAGTTGACGATGTATGGAAATTAGAAAATGGTGAACTCATTGTAGTTGACTACAAGGCAACCAGTAAAAATGACAAAGTAAATATAAATGCACCATGGCAAAGAGGATACAAGAGACAAATTGAATTTTATCAATGGCTTTTAAGACAAAATGGATTTAAGGTTTCAAACACCGGTTATTTTGTATACTGTAATGGCAGACGTGACCTTGATACATTCAATGGNAGAGTAGAATTTGATGTAGATTTACTCCCATATGATGGTAGNGATGACTGGGTAGAAAATACAATCGAAAAAATAGTTNCTTGTNTAAATCAAGACAANATACCAGAAGCCAATNAAAACTGTGANCAATGTAAATATAATCAAGAAGTGAACCAGTATTATTAATAATAAGAAGTGNAAGGAGANAATNAGTGAGTGATAAAAGNAAAGTACTATTTGTTGTAACAAATCATGAAGAATTAGGTGATACCGGAAAAAAAACGGGATACTTTTTAAGAGAAGTAAGTTATCCCTATAAAGCTATCAGTGAAGCTGGCTATAGTATCGATTTTGTCAGCCCGAAAGGCGGTCCCGCCCCAATGGATCCAAATAGTAACGACATGGANGATGAGGTTAATAAAGCATTCACAGATGACAAATCAATAATGAATAGATTNCAAAATACGATGTCGCCAAATGAAATTAATCCGGATGATTATGCCGCGATTATGTATGCCGGCGGTCATGGAACCGTATGGGATTTCCCTGACTGTGAGGCGCTATCTAAAATCGCGGTTAATATTTATGAGCGTGGTGGTGTATTAGGCGCAATTTGTCATGGGCCGGCNGGTCTCGTTAATATGAGATTATCAGACGGGTCATTTTTAGTCGCAGGTAAACGTGTCTCGGCATTTACTGATGATGAGGAGCGTCACGTTAAATTAGAAAATGTCGTGCCGTTTCTACTTGCATCAACATTAGAAGAACGTGGGGCAATTCATACTAAGGCTGAAAACTTTAANCCTCATGTTGAAATTGATGGTCGATTGGTGACAGCGCAAAATCCACCTTCGGCAAAATCAATGGGTGAAGCAATGGTAAAAGTATTATCTGAAAATTAACTGGTAATAGCTGGGTATATTAACGTAACAAATCACAGGCAGCTTTTGCGGCGGTATCAACGTCTTTATAGCTTTTACATTGCTTTTTAGAATTAGTCGGGTATATGCATCTTTCAGCCCGGTTTTGCTGACCAATTAATCTAAGTGCTTTATCCTTTAAAGTCTGCGCTGTTAATTTAACTGATGCGTCTGCTTCTGCATTTAAAGCTGATGGATTTAATTCCTGTGTATCGATATATTCATAAGATATATTAATCGGTTGAGTAACCGTTGTTTTTTTACCATTTGGGCAAGCAACACTATAGATACGATTTCCACCATCCTGACCCTTGTCATACACCTTCATAACATCTTTTTTAGCATTAGCTGAAAAACTTACAGCTGTTAGTAAAAATAACATCGTGAATATTTTTGTTAGATGGTGATACATTAAAATTCCGTCCGCTCAAGCCAATGGGTCCTTGATGGGTCATTTGTTGTTAATCTTCCTAGTTGTTTTGACCCTCCTTCAACCCCAACAACACCATAGACACCATCATTTGTAAAAACCGGTACAACTGATGATGGAATACCGCCACTTAATTCAAATGTCCGATCATTAATATCAACAACACCATCTGCATTCCAATCAAGTCCTGCGCCAGCTGAAAGAATATCAAAATTATAGGCTGTACCTAGTCCAAGTGATGCATTACACGGGTCGCTTGATGATGTTGCTTCAGGAGCAAAGGTCGTAAAGGTAACGATGCCATCTGTTGTACGCGGAGATGACAAGACCTTCTCAGCAGTTGTGCCGGCATCGGTAAAATCATAAAACCAACCGCCCGCTCCTTTATGTGTTGAATCAGAACTGTCGAGTAGTGTAGAAGTCACATCAATAAGATCGCCGTTACTATAAGCAGAGCCACTTATTTGAGGATAACCATCTGTTGACTCAGAGACATTATCGCCGTCTATATCTTCCATTTCATTTGCGCCTATAAAAAAATCACGGAACGCATAAAACCGGTCTTCAACTTCCGTATCTAACGGATGGGCTCGATAACCACTACCTACTAAGACATAATCATAATCACTTTCATTAGAGAATAATGTATCGGTAACTTGAACAACCGAAGGTGCATCAAAAAAACGTCGTTTTATTGAGTCGGTAACATCACTACCAATTTCAGCGAGTTTACCAACAACTGTTGTGCTCTCCGGATTAGCAGTCGCAGTCTCAAGTGCTGCCAAATCAACACGCCAAACCTGTCCGCCGGTATCGACTGCATAGAGTCTGTCGATAATGCCATCTGCATCGCTATCTAATAATGAAATACTGGCAGTAATTGAGTAACTCATACTCGAAACTTCAATATCTGCGCCAGAACCTGAACCGCTAATTGATAAGATAAGACCGCCATCTTCTGGGTCAACGATATAGATTGCATTACCCATAAAATCATTTCCGCCATTATCCGTTGGCGAATAAATCTCCGGGTTATCAAGCACAGCATCATAACCACCGCCAAAAATTAATACTTTCTTAGGTTCAACACCACTACCAGGGTCTACATTAATTTTAGCAATGACTGGTTGTGACCAGGTCTGGCCAAGGCGAGAGAAATCTCCTGTACCACCCTCAATGCGCCATAAGAATCTAGGAGCAAATGTGTCGCTAACCGATACAACATCAGAGCTTAAATCGAGTGCATAAATATTATCTCCGCCACGCCTTGCCGCTACATAAGCAATCACTTGATCACCATCTGCGGTTTCGATATTACCATCAATATCTAAATCAATTACTTGAATGGTCGGTGTAACATCTAAACCATAAACATGATCGCCTTGTCCATTGGCGAACATTTCCTGTTGTTGGCTCCAAAAATCACCTGGCATATAACGCCACTCCTCGACTCCTGTTTCGCCATTCACCATATGTAAAGCACCATCATTTGTACCATAAAGAATCTTATCAAAAAATGTTTCGAATACCCCATCACCATCACTATCAGAACCACCGTAAGTAATTATCGCAGGTGAACTATGAAGAACATCATTCACCGACCAACGCTGATTACTACTAATATCATTATCGGGGTCACTCACATTTCTCTTACCGAGCAACCAAAGCATTCTTGTTTCACAATCGCTGCCACCTACGGTACTTGGGGTTGGACAAACCGACGCTCTTAATGAAGTGAAATCTGAGCTATCCCAATTACTACTGGTAAGCTTAAAACCCGACGCGCTTAAAAGTGTACTGCTCGATGCTATCCCGGAGTTATCCGTATCGGTGTAGAGAATCTGACTTGTGAAATCAGTAATCTCATGACCCGCGCCACCTTGGGTGGTTGCCTTACCATCAACTACCACTGTCCCTGGAGCTGCAGACCAGATACTTTGCGAACTATCCTTAAATTTGTCATCGCTTGTATCTATCGCTTCAAGACCATTAGCATCAAGAATAGTGCCAGGAGTACACTCGTCTACATCAATACAGATATTGTATTTTTTTACATTTCCTAACCATGCTTTTGAAAGTTCTGGCGTAAAAAGTCCAAAGTAAACTTCATCTCGACTAAGCAAACGATTAAACGCATTAGTTGCTAACGCCGGAGAAACAAACGAAGTGGGATCATTTTTAACCTCTGTTAAGATGCTTTCAAAAACACTCACCAATTCACCCGCAGATGCAGCGGCATAAACATCGCCGCCACCAACATTTGCCATATCGGTAATAAATTGTGTGGCATCGACATCATCTAAATCAAAACCAATTGTATGTGTTTTCACAATCTGGTCATTTGCTAGTGTGGTTGATTGGTCTTCTTCGTGCATAAATTCAACCAAATCAACTGTACAAGATTCAAAATCCGTATAGGTATGGGCAATATCATCTGAAGTTAAAAAACTACTGTTGTTGGTATAACAAGAGCTCTTACTAATCATGCTTCTTGTTTTTGATTGAACGCTTGAACCATTACCATGAAATGCGGCACCATCGGTTAAAAGTACTTGGTGATTAGTGGCGCAAGTTAGTTCTGTGTTGAAAGGAGATATGTAAGTAGGAGCACCTAAAATCTGTCTGTCTGCACAATCACTGCTATCTGGATTCACAGTAATATCACATCCGGTTGGGTTTTGAACACCAAAGGAATCCGTACTCCCATTAATTGTCGCCCCGCCACAACTGCCTTCCGCTTCACAGTATGTACCAGGGTGGCTAACACGAGTAACTCTGTTTCCACCTCGGGATAATCCAAAGTCAACATCCTCTCCACGCCAATAATTTGCTGCTTCTAACATTGTGCTGCCAATAGGTGTTAGGCAAGTCGGACATGTTGATAATCCATTTACTAATTCAATTAAACGTTCACGATTTGTTTTAATCGGCACATCTACTGTGCTTTGATAAACGACACTTAATTGTGGGCTCTTAGATGCATCCCCATCTGCCGTCTCCGCAATACGGGTTCCTGTTGTTGTTTCGATAATAAAGCCCATTGAGTTACCACTGACCCAACCAGGACGATCAACAATTTCCTGTACAATATCTTTGATGTCATCGGTTGGAAATTCTGCAGCGGCCACATTCCAAACATCCGCACTCCAAGCTACTGAAGAAGTTGTTGTCGTGCGATCAGTAATATCATCTGGGGTACTTGAAAATTGAGTTACTTCATCTTCATCTATTCCTTTAATAGTAAATTCTGCTGTATCAGTTGATGTTCCTCTTGATGTAAATATAATTTCAGCAGAAAGAATATTAGCTGCATTAGGCAAATCAATTCCTTGAAAACGTAAACCAACTGTCTGATCACTACCTTGCTCACTATCAAAACCAATATCAAGATCGTTATCAATAACATCAACGGATGTTCCAAACTGCTCAGCATCATCTCCGCTTAATCCAGTTTGTGCTGTCTCTGTTGCTTTGACACAACCCGTCTCACTAGCTCCAAAGGTATAATTAAGTTTGGGTGCAAACGATGAATCGCTATCACGACTATGAAGAAAACGTTTTTCATTTACAGTTCCACCACTACTTTCCAGTAATAATGTTAATGCGTTTCCACCGCACCAACCGGAACGATCAATAACATCCTGAAGAACAGTTTTAATATCAACACTCTCTCCAGGCACATCTTGTGTAACTAAATCTGATGTGCCAAGTGTCCAGGAAACTGAGCTACCGCCAGTTGAACGACTAGTGATGTTACCTGTACCGTCATTTAAAGATTCTGAATCATCAGTTTGCTCCGCTGTAATTTCCCAGGTACTTTCTAAATTGGATGCCGGTGCAGCATTTGGAGTCAGTGTTAAGGTGGCATCGGTAAGTGTTGCCCCTTGTGGAATATTTAAATTGGCAAATCGAAGTGCGATCATCTGCTGGTCGCCCTCGCTAGCAGTACCAGAACCAGCAGTTGTGATACGAAGTTGTGGTGCCGCACTGGGGTCATCCTCAAATACTTCAAACACTCCAAAACCTGTACTATTTTGGAGTCTAAAAAACATATCCTGACCAGGCGCCCAACCAGGACGGTCGACAATTTCCTGCACGATAGTACTGATATCAGGACTGGTAATTATGCTACCAGGTACGTTCCCCACCGGAATCGATCCGCCGCCAGTAGGCCAATTAACCGAAGCAGTGGTTGAGACACGACTTGTAATATCAAAACTATTGGTTGCACTAAAAGTACAACAGAAGGTTGGGGCGGCAATAGGGGCTGCATCGTCGGTATCTTGACCAACGATTGTGGTGGTTGTGAAAAAACCTTGGCTTCTATCAATTGTCAGATCGATAAAAGCAGAAGCAATACTGGTACCTTGGGGTATGGTAATGCCGGTAAACCGCAGACCATAATCGAGGCAACTAATAATATAGTTTTCACTATTAGTAACCACATTACCAACAACACCGGCGAAACCAAAACAGGTACTCAGTTCCTCTACAGAATCATCGGTACCACTTGTAATCGGAAATGTTTGGCTGCTACCGACAACTGATTGCGTTCCACCAAAATCAAAAGCATCTAGTGTTGCATCTGTTAAGGAAACCTCCCCGGTTGTTTTTACTTCCTCACCATCATCCGAATCACTATCTAAAAAGGCGGTGGTCACAATCTCGGTAGCTGCGCTCTCGCCCACCACATCAGCTGAATTGCCATCAATGGAACTAAGCGGATAAATAACGGGGCCACCGTCTTGAGGTTGAGCATCATTAAAGCGCATCAGGCCAACATTGACATCATTTATTGAATTAAGGACAGACTCCATTGCATCTTTAAGTTCATCTATTCGTTTTTCACCACTGCCGCCGGAAGCAGTTATTTCCATACTGCCTGAGGTATCAAGAATGAAGAGTATATTTGGGCGAAGCACGCTATCAGTAGCGCTACCTGAGCTAAAATAGATTTCAGTATCATCGGCACGAACTGCGCCACTTGAAAATACAAGCAAGAAACTCGTAATTAAAAAACAAATTCTTTGGGTTATTGAATCTTGCATTGCATCAAAAGTTTAACCACTCTAACGTTAACGGATTAAATCACAGGCGGCCTGTGCTGCACTATCAACATCTTTATAGTTCTTGCACTCCTCAGTATTAGCATAATAAATACATATTTTGGATCGATTCTGCTGACCAACTAATTCAAGTGCTTTATCCTTTAAATTTTGTACAGTTGTTCCGATACTAGTGCTACCTGCGTCTGGGAGTATAGTAACCTCCTGTTGTAGGCTTTGTTCGCTCGATGTTTCGATTATCTGGCCAATTACTGTCGTTTTCTTATTAGGGCAAGTAACATTGTAGAGTCGCATACCTCCATCTGTGCCTCTATCAAAAACCTTAACGCCATCATTATCGCCCGCAACAGAAAAATTCATTGCCAAAAAAAATACACTTATTGTTATTAGTTTCACAGAAAATTGCTGCATTAGAAATCCGTCCCTTCAATCCAATGAGACCGTGTTGGGTCTGATGTAGCCAATAAACCTAATGTTGTTATACCACCACCAAGGCCGACAATGGCAACAATACCCTCATTGGTAAATAAAGGCACAACTGATGAAGGAATACCAGCACCCAATAGAATTGACCGGTCATTAATATCGATATTACCATCCCCATCAAAATCTATCGCTGCCGCACCTGACAGAATATTAAAAGAATACCCTCTACCCTGACCTAACGATGCACCACATGGATCGGCAGTTGTTGATGATGCTGACTCAGGTGTAAATGTTGTAAAGGTGGTAATGTTGTTTCCTGTTAATGGAGTCGATAAAACTTTCTCTCCTTGTGTGCCTTGAGCAAAAAAATCAAAAAACCAACCACCAGCACCTTTATGTGATGGCTCAGAACTATCAAGAATCGTTGTAGTAAGATCGATTAAATCATTTTCGCGATACGGAGAACCGCTAATCTGCGGATAACCATCATTAGATCCTGCAACATTATCACCATCTGCATCTTGCATTTCACTCGTGCCAACAACAAAATCACGGAGAGCATAAAACCGATCACGCTCTTCAATACTCAACGGATGAGAACGATAACCTGTGCCAAATAAAATATAATCATACGTATTTTCGTTAGCAAATTCTGTGTCATTAACTTGGATGACTGATGGGGGATAGAAGATGCGTCTTTGATTAATGTTGCTACTACTATCAGAAATGTCAGCAAGTTTTCCAACGATTGTTGTATTTTCGGGATTACCGGTCCCGGTTAGTAATGTAGCGAGATCAACACGCCACATTTGACCGCCAGTATCACCGACATATAGTCTATCAGTTATAAGATCACCGTCAGAATCAATAGCTCGGATATCTGATGGTATCGAATATTGCATATCCGCCACTTGAATATGCGCACCTGAACCCGGACCGCTTATTGATAGAATAAGACTGCCGTCTTGCTGATCAACGATATAGATTGCATTACCTAAAAAATCGCTATTATTATTATCGGCTGGAGAGTAGACCCCGGGGTTATCAAGCGCGGGATCATATCCGCCACCAAAAATTAAGACGCCTTTTTCTTTAACGCCGCTGCCGTCATCAACTAGTATTTTGGAAACAACAGGCCTAGACCATGTCTGCCCAAGGCGTGTAAAGTCTCCCGTACCACCATCAATTCGCCATAAGAATCTTGGAATTACCGTTTCACTATCGCTAGTAACATTCCTAACGCCGGTTATATCCAGTGCGTAGATATTATTACCGCCGCGTCTTGAAGCAAGATATACCAACACCTTATCGCCAACTCCTGGCTCAACAATGTCATTATTATTTTTATCTATTTTCTGTACCGTTGGTGTGACATCAAGCCCATAAATTTTGCTGCCTTCTCCGCCAACAAACAAAGTTTGTTGTTGAGTCCAAAAATCACTTGGCATAAAACGCCATTCTTCAACACCAGTTAGACCATTAACAAAATGAAGTGTGCCATCATTGCTACTATATATAATCTTGTCTATAAAAGTATTTCCCGAACCACCATAGGTAATTGAAACTGCTGAACTATGTAAAACGTCATTTACAGACCACCGTTGATTTGCATTAATATCAGTGTCATCGGAAGCGGATACACTTAACTTACCCAACAACCAAAGCATGCGCGTTTCGCAATCACTCCCGCCTGCTATACTTGGCGATGGGCAGACCGATGATCTTAATGCATCAAATTCGGGGGCATCCCAATTATTACTAGTTAATTCAAAACCAGATTCATTTAAAAGCTGACCTAATGACGCCCTACCAGCACTTCTTCTATCTGTATAAAGCCTTTGATCTGCAAAATTAACGATTTCATGTCCGGTCCCACCCAATGTCGTTATTCTTCCATCGGTCGTTATCGTCCCTGGACTGTTAGCCCAAAAATCCTTTGCCGTATCCTTAAACAGATTGGTAGTACTATCGACTGCCACTAGACCATTTCCATCAATAATATCGCCCACGTTACATATATTATTACCTGGGCCTGAATCAACACATACTCCGTATTTTTTCACATTACCATGCCATGATTTTGCTAGGTTCGGTGTAAAAAGCCCAAAATAAAGTACATCGCGACTCTTAATTTTGTTAAATGCATTTGCTGATATGGCAGGTGCAACAAATGAAGTCGGGTCATTTTGTACCTCCGTTAAAATACTTTCAAAAACACTAACCAAATCACCAGCACTTGCAGCATTATAGACATCGCCACCGCCAACATTTGCCACATCAGTAATAAATCGTCTTGCATTTCTGCCATTAGCAGAATTCCTGCTCAGGTCAAAACCAATGGTGTGTGTTTTCACAATTTGCTTATTAAGTAAAGTGGTTGATTGATCTTCATTTCTCATAAATTCAACTAAATCGACAATGCACCGCTCGTTACCATTATAAGTATTAGTCTCATCGGTTTGCTTCCTAAAACTATTATTGTTTCCATAGCATCCACTTTTACCTATCTTATTTCTTGTTTTTGATTGCACGTTACCGCTATTACCGCGAAATGCGGCACCATCAGTTAAAAGCACTTGGTGATTAGTGGCACAAGTTAGGTCTGTTTGAAACGGTGAAATATAATTTGGGTTACCCTGAATCCGTCGATTTCTACATCTGAAACTATTTGGGTTATTGGTAATATTGCAATTAGCAGGACTTACTACACCGAATGAGTCGGTAGATGAATTAATCGTTGCACCATTACAACTACCTGGTGCCGTGCAGTAACTACCTGGGTGACTTAAACGGTTCCTTCTATTACCATTTCTCCTCTTGCCAAAATCAACAGCATCCCCTCGCCAATAGTTAGCTGCCTCTAACATTGTGCTGCCAATTGGAGTAAAACCAGAAGCTGGTAATTCATTAACTAACTCGACTAAACGCTGACGATTTGTCTTAAACGGTGTCTCGAGAGTTGTTCGGTAAGATATTTCTAGGCGTGGACTTTTTGATTTTTCACTATCTGCTGTTTCTGCGACACGTGTACCGCCAGTAGCCTCAATCAGAAATCCCATCGAATTTGAACTTGTCCAACCGCTACGACTGACAATCTCTTGTACAATTGATGTAATATCACTGGTTGCAAAACGCGCAGCGGGCACATCCCAATCTTCCGGCAGCCACTGTACTGAACTAGAGGTTGTTGTACGGCTAGTTAGATCATTAAAGATATTTGAAAATTGAACAACATTATCTTCATCAATACCTTTAATTGTAAATGTAGCTGGTCCGTCTGAGATACCTTTTGCATGAAATTCGATTTCTGCAGACAAAATTGTGGCATCTTTAGGTACATCAATACTCGTAAAACGTAAGCCAACAGTTTGATTGCTATTTCGCTCACTATCAAAACCAATATCAAGATCGTCATCAACCACATCAACATTACCACCAAACTGCTCTGCATCATCTCCGCTTGTTGCAGTTTGTCCTAATTCTAAGGCCCTTACACATCCAGTTTGACCAACGTCAAACTTGTAATTAAGTCTTGGTGCTTTTTCAGAATCACTATCGCGACTATGTAAAAAACGTGCATTATTTGCTGTCGCGGTTGCCGTATCAAGTATAAGAGTTAGTGCATTACCCCCACACCAACCCGGACGATTAACTACTGTCTGTAGCACGTCTTTAATATCAATACTTTGCTCCGAGTTATCTGCTGTAATTAAATCAGTACTACCAACGGTCCAATTAACTGATGTACCGCTTGTTAAACGATTACTTATATTGGCAGAACTATTTTGTAAAGGCTGAGAATGATCCGTTTGTTCTGCACTGACAACCCATACACTCTCAGCTCCAGCTGAGGTAGCGATTGGGGTAACCGTTAGCGTTGCTTCATTAAGTGTAGCCCCTTGCGGAATGTTGAGTTCATCAAATCGAAGCGCAATCATCTGATCATCACCTTCAACGGCAGTTCCGCTACCAGGAATTGTTATGGAGAGTGACGGAGCTTGTGATGCATTGATCTCATGAACTCTGATACGCCTCAACCCACTACTGTTTTCCAATCTCAAAAATATATTCTGACCAGTAGCCCAATCGGCACGGTCAACAATCTCCTGTATGATTGTTCTAATATCTGGGCTTTGAACTGTACGGCCCGTTCTTTGAGCGGGTATTGTCCATGGTACTGATGCGCTTGTTGCCTGCCGATTTGTAATATCGGAATTAATATCTCCAAAACCTAAATTACTTGGCGAAAGAATAGCGGATGCATCGCCAACATCCTGACCGACGATAGTTGTTGTGGTTCGTTGTGTTTGTCTTCGATCAATTACTAAATTGAGAAAGGCATCCCCAATGTTTGCTCCTTGAGGGATTGTAACCCCTGTGAAACGCAACCCTACAACAGCACATGAACGAATGAAATTTGGAGTTATCGTCGCAACCATTCCATTACGACCGAACAAACAACCTCCCACATCCTGAACTGAATCATCTGTACCAATGGTTACCGGAAAATTAAGCGTACCGCCAATTACGGATTGTGTACCGCCAAAATCAAAGGCATCTAAAGTTATATCAGTAAGCGAAATATCTTGATTACTTTTATTTTCCTCACCATCATCGGTGCCACTTTGCAAAAAGGCAGTGTTTACAATCTCGGTAACTGTATTTTGGCCACTATCACCGACAACATTATTAACATTGCCATCAATAAAACTAACAGGGAAAAGAACTGGTCCGCCATCTTGAGCGCTGGCATCGTTAAAGCGCATCAAACCAACATTTACATTTTGCATAGTACTCAATACTGTTGTCATTGCACTCTTTAATTCATCCATACGAATCTGGCCCGATGATCCACGAACACCCATACTTCCCGATGTATCGAGAATAAAAAGAACATTGGGTCGCAGTACCTCAGATGAGGTTCCTGTACTAAAAAAAATTTCAGTATCATCGGCGTGCCCGAGATTACTAGCAATAATCATTGCACTACTGATACAAAACAATATTATTTTTTTGTATGAAATCAAGTTAGTCGCTGTCCTTGAAGTTATATTTGTTATTATTTTTTAGGCTGGCTTTTGATTAAAAATTCTTTTAATCAATTAATCTTAGCCTTTGGATGATTATACATAAAAAACCTTATTAATTGGCTTAAATTAAAAACGCTTAATTTATTTAATCCAATTAAATCAGTAACTTATAGTATTATTAGATTTGGTGCCGATGGCCGGAGTCGAACCGGCACGCCCGAAGGCACTACCCCCTCAAGATAGCGTGTCTACCAATTCCACCACATCGGCAAGTTCAGTATCTTTGAATTGAGGAAATTGATTTGCTATAGCATTATTCAACGGGTAGGTCTGGAATGCCCTGATCCTGCCCTTCATACTCATCACCATCATCGTTCTCAGGTGTTGCAATTTCTGTTGTTACCTCACTCTGCTCAACAGCGGTAGATGTATCTAACAGACTCGTAGGTTCTTGTTGCATCCTCTCACTAGCTAGGTAGGCAAGCAACAAACTGTTAGCTAAAAATAAAATTGCTAGCACTGTCGTTACCTTCGTTAAAAAACTTCCTGAGCCCTGACTACCAAAAACAGTCGAGGATGAACCACTGCCGAATGCAGCCCCCGCATCAGCGCCCTTGCCATGTTGAATTAACACAAAGCCAATTAATGCAATAGCAACGATGACTTGTATAACAAATAGTATTGTATAAATTGAATCCATTTTTTATTTCCTCACTGCATGACAGATACTAAGAAAATCTTTTGCGACAAGTGATGCGCCGCCAATTAATCCACCATCAATATCTGCCATTTCAAAAAGTTCATGCGCATTATCCGCCTTAACACTTCCGCCATAAAGTATTCTAATACCATCAGCAATCTTTTTATTATGTCTCGCCAAACGTAATCTAATAAATTGATGCACATCCTGAGCCTGCTCTGGTGTTGCAGTTTTACCTGTACCAATCGCCCAGACCGGTTCGTAGGCAATAACCGCGTTACTAAATGCATCAATATTACCCTGGTTAATTACCGCATCAAGTTGTCGGGCAATCACCTCTTCTGTACTGTTCGATTCCCGTTCCTCAGGTAATTCACCCACACATAAAATTGGAATCATACCACTAGCTTGCACGGTATAAAATTTCTCAGCAACACGCATATCCGTCTCGTGGTAGAGCATTCTCCGTTCAGAATGACCAACAATTACATACTCACAACCAAAATCAACAAGCATTGAAGCACAAACCTCACCGGTATATGCCCCTTCGTCTAAATGTGACACATTCTGTGCGCCGAGTTTGATGTCAGACTCGTTTAATTTTTCCGACAACTGAGATAGATGAACAAATGAGGGACAAACCACTACTTCTGTCGGTGTTTTATCTGAAACACCCTCAGTAAAAGCATCACCCAACTCACGAATGCTCTTGAGAGAGCCATTCATCTTCCAGTTTGCCGCGACCAATATTTGCCGATTAGTCATAATTTACTTGCATCATATTCAAGGGCGCCAAAGGTTACAGAGAGGTAACCGTGAAATCAATACATTCATTAATTTTGGCCTCAAAATTATAAAGGTGATTCAACCTTGCAGTGCAGGCAGCTTTTTTGCTGGGTGCATTTTTCTTTTGCATGCCTCACTATCAGGGCATGATATTCCTTGAAAAGACCGACATCGGGTTTAAGTGCTGACTGGAAAAACTGACGGAGTGTCTCATAGGATTCATCCCCGCTAATCAAATTCAGCGTCATAAGCAAACGACGTGTGTAGGTATCAATAACAAAAACAGGTCTTTCAAAGGCGTATAACAAGATATCATCCGCAGTCTCAGGTCCGATACCGTTAACTTCAAGCAGCCGTTTTCGCAGTGATTCATCATCTGCGCTTTTTAATCCATTAAATCGACCTTCTGTTTTAAACCATTTAACAAAGTGCTTAAGACGTTTTGTTTTTAAATTGAAGTAGCCCGATGGTCTAATTAATTTTGCTAAATTTTCATCTGACAACTCTATTAACGCATGAACATTAAGGGCGTTTGCTTCTTTAAGATTATTAATAGCTTTTTCGACATTAACCCAGGATGTATTCTGAGTCAGTATAGCCCCAACCATCACTTCAAATGGTGTGTCCGCCGGCCACCAATGTTGCAGACCGTAACACTTACTAAGTCGACGATAAATTTTTAGTAAAATTGAACGATTACTCATTCAAGATCGAATGCTATTTTCTAGTGATTTGATTTCTTTTTCATCGAGGCGCCAAAATTGCCCTACCCTTTTCTTTCTCGGTAAAATATAAGAACCGAAACGTGTTCTGATTAATCGTGTCACTTGAACACCCTGAGATTCCCATAATCGACGCACTTCCTTATTACGCCCTTCCATTACGACAACATGATACCAATGGTTAGTCCCTTTTCCACCCGAGTCGACAATATCAGTAAATTTAGCGAAACCGTCTTCTAATTCGACCCCATCCAACAATGTATTAATATTTTCATTTGTAACCCGACCAAAAACTCGCACAGCATATTCACGCTCAATTTCACTTGATGGATGCATAAGTTTATTTGCCAATTCACCATCGGTAGTAAATAACAATAACCCTGTTGTATTTAAATCTAGCCGGCCAATACTTATCCAACGACTATTTCTAAGTCGTGGTAGATTTTTAAAAACAGTTTCACGCCCTTTTTCATCGCGACGCGTACATACCTCTCCCGCCTGTTTGTAATAAGCAAGGACCTTTGGTTTTTTTTTGCGTTGTTGATGTAATCGGATTGGACGTGAATTAATAGCAACCTGATCCTTTTCTTCGATGCATTGGCCAATAGTTGCTAACTTACCATTAACTTTAATCTTGCCATTATTTATTAATTTTTCGATCTCACGCCTTGAGCCATAACCAGCGTTGGCGAGAACCTTTTGAATACGATCAGCCATAATAAAATACTAAAGTGGTTAATTTGAGAAAGGTATTACTTTCGCACTTCCAGCTGTATCACTATCGGCACCTTCAATGTTGGTAGCATCAGCTGAATCAGATACTGATACATGTTCATCATCTTTTTGCTTTACGTCCTTGCCTAACTCTTTTTCTAGTGCTTCAAATAAATCTGGGTTGATTGAATCAAAATCTTTTATATCTTCAAGTGGGGGTAAATCCGATAATTTTTTGAGATTAAAATAATCTAGAAATGATTTAGTTGTGGCTAATAGCTCAGGTCTGCCAGGTACATCACGGTGACCGACGACTTTAATCCATTCGCGCTCTAAAAGTGTTTTCGTTATCGTTCCACTTACACTGACACCGCGTATATCTTCGATTTCACCGCGAGTAATGGGTTGACGGTAGGCAATAATTGAAAGTGTTTCTAATAATGCCCTCGAGTAACGTGGGGGGCGTTCATCAAATAAGTGGTTTACCCAATCGGCATATTCACTATCCGCCTGAAATCTAAATCCGCTAGCCACCTCAACTAAATTGACACCACGACCTTCAAAATCCTTTTGTAAACTAATAATTGCTTTTCTAATGTTATCGCGTTCTGGTTGTAGTGATTTGTCTTCTTCAAATAAAGCCAATAATTGTTTAACGCTTAATGGTTGACTTGAAACCATTAAAGCCGCCTCGATTATATTTTTAATTTTATTTTGACTCACGATGCCGCCTTAACATAAATTTTACCATTAGGCTCATTCTGTACTAGTTGAATAAGCGAATCCTTCATCAACTGAAGTATGGCTAATAACGAAACAATCGCACCTGCACGACCTTCTTCAACAGTAAACAAATCAATAAAATCAACAAATGATTCGGTATTAATTTTTTCTAAGATTATCCCCATGCGCTCGCGAACCGAAAGTGCTTCCCGCTGTATCATATGATGAGAAAACATCTCTGCACGTGCGATAACTTCTGAAAAAACCTGGAGGATTGTTTCCATGGCTACCTCGGGTGGCTTATGGTTAATCTTACGCCCCGTAAATTCTGCAGTAGTAGAAAAAATATCTCGTTCATAACGCGGCAAGTCATCTAATTTTTCTGCGGCATCTTTATAACGCTCATACTCTTGTAGACGTCGAATTAATTCTGCTCTTGGATCTTCCTCTTCCTCATCTTCTGTTTGTCTTGGTAATAACATTCTTGATTTAATTTCAGCTAACATAGCAGCCATTAATAAGTACTCACCGGCGAGTTCGAGCTCCAGAATTTCCATCAATTCAATGTAGCTCATATATTGCTCTGTGATTTTTGCTATTGGAATATCGAGAATATCAATATTTTGTTTCTTAATTAGGTAAAGCAATAAATCAAGCGGGCCTTCAAATGCCTCAAGAAATACCTCCAGTGCATCCGGTGGAATATATAAATCTTTCGGTAGGTCTGTTAATGGTGCGCCTTGTACTAATGCAAAAGGCATCTCACGTTGTTGGGTATCTGCTTTCTCGATTTCGTCGCTCATCGTCATATAATTTTAGGAATAACTTAATCCGATTGCCTCACGCACATCATCCAATGTTTCTCTTGCAATATCCCTAGCTGCGTCAGATCCTTCAGTAATAATACCTTGCACCGTTTCTGGATCATTAAGATATTCATTGGCGCGCTCTCGAATCGGTTCTTGCTCTTTTAAAATGGCATCTATCAGTGGTTTCTTACAATCAAGACACCCAATTTTAGCATTTGTACAGCCTTCAACCACCCACTTTTTAAGAGAATCTTCTGAATAAACCTGATGTAGATTCCAAACGGGACATTTTTCCGGGTCTCCGGGGTCAGTTAATCTAATTCGGGCAGGATCTGTTGGCATGGTTTTAATTTTATCCTCGACAACAGTGGGATTTTCTCTAAGAGAAATAGTATTGCCATAAGATTTCGACATTTTTTGACCATCAAGCCCCATCATTTTTGAGGCCGGAGTTAGCAGTGCCTGTGGTTCTGGGAATATCGCTTTACCTGAACCATCAAGATAACCTGCTAATCTTTCTCTATCACCAATACTAATATTCTGTTGCGAGGCGAGTAATTCTCTCGCTTTCTCCAACGATGATAAATCGCCCTGTTCCTGATAATTACGACGCATTTCATCGTATAACCTCGCGGTCTTTTTCCCCATCTTTTTTAAAGCTGCTTCTATATTTTTCTCAAAATCACGTTCCTGCCCGTAAATATGATTAAATCGTCTGACAACCTCGCGCGCTAATTCGACATGTGAAACCTGATCTTCGCCTACCGGAACAAACCCAGCTTTATAGATAATAATATCGGCGGTTTGTAATAATGGGTAACCTAAAAAACCATATGTAGTGAGATCCTTATCAGATAATTTTTCTTGTTGATCTTTGTAACTCGGCACTCTTTCTAACCAACTCAGTGGTGTGCACATAGACAGTAATAAATGTAATTCTGCATGCTCGGGTACCCGAGACTGAATAAATAATTTAGCGGTGCCTGGGTTAACACCGACTGCAAGCCAGTCAATCACCATATCCCAAACGCTTTTTTCAATGATTGCGGGATCTTCGTATTCTGTTGTTAGTGCATGCCAGTCAGCCACAAAAAAGAAGCATTCATATTCCTGCTGAAGTTTAAGCCAATTTTTGAGTACGCCGTGATAATGGCCCAAATGAAGCTGGCCTGTCGGGCGCATACCTGACAATACCCGCTGTTTACCGCCTATAGACAATCAACAACCTCCCGTGGTCGTTATGAATTTGGAGAGCAATTATCATCCGTATTATACCCTGACTCCTACGTCGTAAAAGAACTTTCTTATTATGAATATTGCTAAGAAATACACGGAAAATAAGGATTATAAACACGCATGGTTTTCAAGTAATATAACTGTGAAATGTCGATAAGATAAATTTACGCTATGATAGCAAACACACCTGAACATTAAGTAAAAATTCATGAAATTTCTGTTTGATTTTTTTCCGTTGGTTGCGTTTTTAATCGCCTTTTACTATCCAGAAGATAGGGAGCAAGGCATCTATCTGGCTATACAGGTATTAATTATTGCGTCCGCAATACAAATCATTGTTTATTGGTTAATAACACGCAAATTCGAAAAAATGCATGTAATAACCTTAATTTTAACAGTGATATTGGGTGGGGCTACACTACTATTAAAAGATGTGCGCTTTATTAAATGGAAACCGACTGTGGTTAACTGGATTTTTGCGCTAGTTTTTTTTGGTAGTCAATTTATCGGTAAGAAACCAATCATTCGTAGAATGATGGACCATGCAATTTCCGTCCCGAATGAAATATGGACTAAATTAAATATAGGTTGGGTTGTTTTTTTTATTTTTTCTGGAATTGCCAATCTCTATGTTGCTTATAATTTTAGTACGGAATTTTGGGTCAATTTTAAGGTCTATGGTCTTTTGGGTTTAACATTTATATTTGCCATTGCACAAGCAATGTACATGTCACAACATATCAAAGATATTAATGAGGAAAAAAAGTAACTATGTTCTATGCAATCATAAGTCAAGACAATGAAAACAGTCTTGAAAAAAGATTAAGTGTCAGAGCTGAGCATATCGCAAGACTCAAGACCTTAGAGGATGAGGGACGATTATTAATCGCAGGACCTCATCCCAACATCGATGGTGAAGACCCCGGACCGGCTGGTTTTAGTGGTAGTCTCATAGTGGCGGAATTTAAATCATTAGAAGAAGCACAAACATGGGCAGATGCAGACCCCTATATTGCAGCAGGTGTTTATAAAGAAGTTGCTGTTAAGCCATTTAAGCGGGTCTTCCCTAGTGTCTGAACTAAACCGCGTTGAATTGATTCGCGAACGCCTGGAAGAAACACTCAATCCAACTCAACTTGAAATTGTTGATGACTCACATTTACATGCCGGTCATTCGGGTCACGGTGGTGCCGGACATTTTCAAGTCCATATTGTTTCCGAAAAATTTAATGGGCTTGCAACCTTGGCGAGACATCGCTTGGTTTATTCTGCTTTGGAAAATATGATGCAGACAGAAATACATGCGCTAAGTATCAAAGCGCAATCATCAGATGAAACTGCATAAAGGCAATCCAAATGTCAGATACACTTAAATTAACAACAGAACTGATAAATAGAAAAACGCTGACGCCGGATGATAATGGATGCCAGAAACTCATCGCAAAGCGACTTAGTGAAAATGGTTTTAGTGCCGAACATCTACGTTTTGATGATGTCGATAATCTCTGGATAACACATGGCAATTCAGGACCGCTATTCGTTTTTGCAGGTCATACTGATACGGTACCTGTTGGCCCCATAGAAAAATGGAATACGGATCCATTCAAAGCGGAAATTAAAGAGGGATATCTTTACGGTCGCGGTGCTGCGGATATGAAAAGCGGTATCGCAGCAATGGTAACAGCTGCAGAACGCTATGTGCAAAAAAACCCAAATCATAATGGCACTATCGCACTTTTAATCACAAGCGATGAGGAAGGTCCGTCTGTTAATGGAACACGTAAGGTAATTGATTATCTGAACGAGAAAAAAATAAAAATTGATTACTGTGTTTTAGGAGAACCATCAAGCGATAAACAACTGACTGATGTTATTCGGATTGGTCGTCGAGGTTCTTTAAATGGGATACTAAAAATAAATGGTATTCAGGGGCATGTTGCTTATCCTGAGAAAGCAAAAAATCCTATTCATGAGGCAACTCAGTTTCTAAATGAATTAACATCGATTGAGTGGGACCAAGGTAACGATTCTTTTCCGCCAACGTCATTTCAGATTTCAAATATTAATGCGGGTACCGGTGCAGATAATGTCATTCCTGATACACTTAATTTGCTTTTCAATTTTCGCTTCTCAACTGAAACATCTCAAAATGAATTAGAAGAAAAAGTTGAAAGCACACTAAAGAAATATAATTTAGATTACAATCTTGAGTGGAAATTATCGGGCGCGCCCTTCCTAACGAATTCCGGGTCACTAATAGATGCCGCAACTACTGCAATAAAAGAAATTGTTGGTATTGATACAGTTTGCTCAACAGGAGGGGGTACTTCAGATGGAAGATTCATTGCACCAACCGGCGCGCAAACAATTGAACTCGGGGTTGTTAATGAAACAATACATAAAATCAATGAATGCGTTAAAGTTGAAGACTTAGATACTATATCGGATATCTATGAAAAGGTACTTGATAAACTTTTATCTAATTAATTACTGAATACTGCTAACAACCTCAACTAAAGCTGCTGTTAATAAGCTCAGATCATCATCATTAATAATATAGGGTGGCATTAAGTAAACTAATTTTCCAAAAGGCCTGACCCAAACACCTCTCTTAACAAATTCTGGAATTACTTTTTGCATATCTACTTCATTTTTTAATTCAACAACACCGATTCCACCTAACACACGAACATCATCAACATGACTCATCTCTTTACAGGCCATTAATCCATTTTCTAACCCCTTTTCAATTCTTGAAATAGCTTGCTGCCAGGGAGATTGAAGTAATAAATTTATACTAGCCAAAGCGGCGCTACATGCCAATGGGTTTGCCATAAATGTGGGCCCATGCATAAAGACTCCGGGTTCACCCTCATCAATCACCTTATGAATATCATTTGTGGTAAGCGTTGCCGCTAACGATAAATAACCTCCGGTTAGTGCTTTACCAATGCACATAATATCAGGAGTAACTTTTGCGTGCTCGCAAGCAAATAGTTTTCCTGTTCTGCCAAAACCGGTTGCGATTTCATCAAAAATTAAAAGTACATCGAACTC
The DNA here is from genome assembly GCA_002721165.1 of Legionellales bacterium. Taxonomy (GTDB): domain Bacteria; phylum Pseudomonadota; class Gammaproteobacteria; order Eutrophobiales; family Eutrophobiaceae; genus UBA11869. Next base: position 24,870 of record PBJS01000018.1, read on the forward strand.
TTTACATAGTCGATAAACGTCCTTTAAATAATCAGCAGAATAAAACCACATACCGCCCGCACCTTGTACAATTGGTTCTATAATTAGCGCTGCGATACGTTGGGAATTTTTTTCTAGAGTTACTTTAAGTTCTGCAATATCTGTTGAACTACATGATTCGCCGAATCGACACTTGGGTTGTTCAATAAAAAATTGTTTAGTAAGAGATTTAGAAAATAAACTATGCATACCAGTAACTGGATCGCAAACAGACATCGCACCAAATGTATCGCCATGATAGCCGGACCTCAACGAAATAAAATTTTGACGTTCAGGTTTGCCTTTTGCATGCCAGTATTGAATTGCCATTTTCATTGCAACCTCAACAGCAACCGAACCCGAGTCTGAATAAAATATAGCGTCGAACTTATCTGGAACAATAGAAAGTAATTTTTCTGTGAGTTTAATCGCAGGAGTATGAGTAAGCCCACCGAACATAACATGTGCAGTTTGCTTTAGTTGAAGTTCAAGCGTCTTGTTTATCTCAGGATGATTATAGCCGTGTATTGCACACCACCAGGATGACATGCCATCGACCAACTGTTTTCCGTCCGATAACTTTAAGCGCACGCCTTTAGCTGAGACAACATGATAAATCGGTAGACCCGAATGCATCGCGCTGTAGGGATGCCAAATTGAGTCTTGGTCGATACTTAACAAATGTTCAAAGTTTTCTATAGTAGGCATATTTATAGTGGCGGAGAGAGAGGGATTCGAACCCTCGATACGCTATTAACGTATACACGCTTTCCAAGCGTGCTCCTTAAACCACTCGGACACCTCTCCGAATAATATTTACCGTTACCTTCCGAAATCATCATCATATCTAACGATATCATCCTCACCTAAATATGAGCCAGATTGAACTTCAATAATTTCTAAAACATTATCCCCCGCATTTTCGAGACGATGTTTTGTTTCGGGAGGAATGTAAGTGGATTCATTCTCGTGCAGTAAAAATTCGTCTTCACCCTTTGTTACGGTAGCTACTCCCTTCACAACTACCCAATGCTCAGAACGTTTACGATGAAGTTGTAGTGATAATCTTTTTCCGGGGTAAACGGTCAACCTTTTGACCTGAAAATTTTTACCTGCATCAATTGAATCATAATAACCCCATGGTCTAAAATTTTTTCTATGTGTTATACGTTCATTTCGATTATTCTTTTTCAGTTTATCTACAATTTTTTTGATATCTTGTGTTTTATTTTTATTGGCAACTAAAATCGCATCATCGCTATCGATTATTATCATATCTTCACATCCAATCGTAGCAATCAGCCCGCGCTCACTTCTAATGAAACAATCATTCGTTTCCTCAGTAATAACATCTCCTTCTGTATAGTTATTATTATTATCTTTATCTTTAATTTTCCAAACAGATGACCAAGCACCAACGTCAGACCAACCAATATTAACGGGTAAGACTGCAAGTTTTTCATTACTGTCGGTCGCTAGCTTTTCCATCACAGCATAATCAATAGAATTATTTGGGCTTTGACAAAAAGACTTCTCATCTAATCTAAAAAATATCCCATCAGTTTCTCCGTTTTTGAAAGCCTTTTCACAAGCATCATAAATTGATTTTTCACATTGCTTGACTTTTTCTAACCAGACAGATGCCTTCATCATATATATCCCGCTATTCCAAAAATAATTACCGGAATCTAAATATTTTTTTGCTAAAGCTATATTTGGTTTTTCTGTAAATCCACCAATTGCAAAAACATCTTGCTCATGACAGGTCTCTATTTTGTCAGCAGCCTGGATATAACCATACCCGGTTTCTGGTTGTGATGGTTTGATTCCGAAGGTAACCAGATAATCATTTTTTGCCATTTCAACCCCAGCTTTCACTGCCATATGAAATGACTCTATTTCTGTAATGATGTGATCAGCCGGCATCATAATAATAATAGAATCATTGTCATTCTGATTTTGGTGTAGTGCGGCAACAGTTAAAGCAGGTGCGGTATTTCTACCTTCAGGTTCAAGAATAATCGTTTCGAGCGTTTTTGAAATTTGTGAGCCTTGATCAATCACAAGAAAGCGGTGCGCCTCATTGCAGATAATTATGGGAGGTAGGATTTCAACTGCAGTCTCCAAACCATCAAGACGCAAGAGTGTATTTTGAAAAAGTGTTTTTTCAAATAGCTCTAAAAACTGTTTCGGATAATGCTCTCTGGATAACGGCCATAAACGTGTCCCGCCGCCGCCTGCCATGAGAATAGGAGTTAATTTCATCTATAAACTATTAATTGTATTATTTATCAATTAGTTAGGATTAATATTATGACTTGTATATGCTTTTAAGCATGAATCTTATCAGATAAACTCAAAACAGTTGATAAACACGCCCTGATAGCTCAGCTGGATAGAGCGTCCCCCTCCTAAGGGGAAGGCCAGAGGTTCGAATCCTCTTCAGGGCACCATGAAAAGATAGCGATTGCCCTATATTTGATGCTTAATATTGACCACAAGGAGAAGGTCTCTATACTCAAATATAGGCAGATTTAGAGCAGTTGGATTTTTCAGTAGGATCAGCTGAAAAATGGAGGTGGAAAATGACAACAACGGTAAATCAATTACTTAACACCAAAGATGACGAGATATTCTCCGTCACCCCGGACGCACTTGTCATCGATGCAATCAAAATGATGGACGCAAAGAAAGTCGGGGCATTGCTGGTGACAGAAAAAAACAACAAATTGGTGGGGATTGTCTCAGAGAGAGATTACACCAGAAAAGTGATACTGAAAGACCGCAGCTCGGCGAAAACAAAAGTAAGTGAAATAATGACATCTGACCTCAAAACGGCCGACCCCTCCCAATCACTAGAAGAGTGCATGGTTATTATGTCGCATAGCCATATTAGACATTTACCAATTGTTAAAGACGGCCAAGCAATTGGGATATTATCTATTATGGATGTTGTTAAAAATATTATTTCTGAGCAAGAATTTACAATTGAGCAATTACAACACTATATAACAGATACCGCTCAATAAATTTTAGCAATCATCACTAGAAGTTTTGCATTTATTTATTGTCAGAATTTTAGTGTTAATTTTGATTCCATTAATTACTGCTATTCAAAAAAAATTATTACCTAATTTATCTTTCTGTAAATAAGCCAATGTCAAATAACAAAAAAATAATTAAAAAACAACTTCACGAACACTATGAGATACTAAAAAATTCTCATTTAAGTGATTTGTTTTCTAATGATAAAAATAGAGGTAAACATTTTACGAGTAAATTTCATAACCTACTTATTGATTACTCAAAAAATCATATTACAGATGAAACATTAGAACTATTATTGAATTATGCAAAAGAACTGGATATTAAAAAATCAATTAATGCGATGTTCAGCGGGAAGGAAATTAATGTAACTGAAGGGTGTGCTGTACTGCATCATGCATTAAGAGCAAAACCAGAAAAAGTATTAGTATTGAAAGATGATGAAATTATAAAAGAAATAAAAGATGAGCTTAAAAATATAAAAAGATTTGTATCATTAGTTCATGATAAAAAATTAACAGGTTGGACTAATAAACCATTTGATACTTATGTGAATATTGGAATTGGGGGTTCTGATTTAGGGACAAAAATGGTCGTTAATGCATTAAATCAGTATCGTGAAGAAAAAACTCGTTCATTTTTCATCTCCAATATTGATGGTGAGCAAATAGAACTACTAAAAAAAACGATTAATCCAGAAACAACGCTTTTTATTATCTCTTCCAAATCTTTTAAAACCATAGAGACAACTACAAATGCAGATGTAATAAAATCATGGCTACTTAAATCGGGTTGCGACGACATCAGCAAACATTTCGTAGCTGTAACTTCTAATTTTGAAACTGCAAAAGACTTTGGGATTGGGAAAGAGAATATATTTAAAACATGGAACTGGGTTGGTGGTCGGTTCTCATTGTGGTCTGCGGTTGGTCTTCCTGTCGCGCTTGCTATTGGTTTTGAAAATTTTGAAAAAATGCTGTTGGGTGCATACAAACTAGATGAGCATTTTTTAAGTGAACCGCTCGAAAAAAATATACCCATTATTCTTGCCTTAATTGATTATTGGTATATTAATTTTTATGGCGCCCCAACACATGCAATTATCCCGTATGATGAATCACTCCATTACTTCCCTTCTTATCTATCGCAACTCTTTATGGAGAGTAATGGAAAATCAACAGATCGATCAGGAAATATAGTTAGTCATAAAACAGGAGCGATAGTTTGGGGTGCTATTGGTACTAATTCACAGCATAGTGTTAGTCAACTACTTCATCAAGGAAAGCATGTAGTGCCGATTGATTTTTTAGCGCCTCTTATGAAAAAAGGAGACCAAAATCATCATGAATTGTTATTAGCAAATTGTTTAGCTCAAAGTCGCGCATTAATGCAAGGTGAAAATAATAAAAAATCGTTTCTGAATTTTGATGGTAATAAGCCAAGCACCACAATTTTATATAATGAACTCACGCCGGAAACACTAGGTTCATTGCTTGCAATATATGAACATCGGGTCTTTGTTCAGGGATTACTATTGGAAATTAATTCATTTGATCAATATGGAGTTGAATTAGGAAAAAAAGTAGCTCTGGATATTTCTAAAAAATTAGCAAATAAAGAAAAAAATATTAATACNGATTCATCTACACAAAATNTAATAGATATTTATATAAAATCAAAAGAAAAAAATAGTGAAAACTAAACTATGAAGGCAATTATTCTTGCTGCAGGGATAGGTAATCGTTTAGGAAAATATTCAAATAATAAACCTAAAGGATTGCTGGAATTTAATAAGAAAAGTCTACTACAGCGTCACATTGAAATACTGAAAGCAAAAAACATTAACGATATAATTATTGTTACCGGATTTAAGTCGCAAATGATTGTAGAACACCTTGGTGATTTACCAGTATCTATACATTACATAATTAATGAACGTTATACTGAAGGCAGCATGCTTAGTTTAGGATGCGCACGAGAAATACTTTTGAATGAATCGGAAATTATACTTATGGATGCAGATGTCTTATATGACGACGAGATAATTTCACGCCTTATTAATAGTAAATTTAAAAATTGTCTCCTACTTGATCGTAATTTTATCGATGGAGATGAGCCNGTTAAAATTTGCGTTAATAAAAATGGAAATATCAATGAATTTAGAAAAAAAATACCAGACGAACATGAATACGACTTCAAGGGTGAATCTGTTGGTTTTTTTAAATTTGACAATTCAACTGGGAAAAATTTAGTTTCACTGATTGATGACTATATCGCAGGAGATAAAAATGATGNGCCTTATGAAGAGGCAATAAGAGATTTATTGCTTCGGGACCCTGATAAATTTGGTTTTGAGGATATTTCCGGTATTCCTTGGATAGAAATAGATTTTCCCGAAGATATAGAGCACGCAATTAAAAAAATATTACCTAAATTATCTAAAACTTCATAATTAACTAAAACTTACTTAATAAAAACTATGCCTGGAAAATGTAAAGAACTTCGAAATCTTATTCAATCNAAAGAACTCGAATTCATCCTCGAGGCTCACAATGGTATTTCTGCCACCATTGTTGAGCGTACAGGTTTTAAAGCTATTTGGGGGAGCGGGTTTGCCATGTCTGCACAATTTGGGGTTCGCGATAGTAATGAAGCGAGTTGGACGCAAGTGGTCGACATGCTGGANTTNATGTCGGANGCAACATCCATCCCTATACTACTTGATGGTGATACCGGGTACGGTAACTTCAATAATATGAGAAGGCTCGTCACAAAACTCGAGCAACGTGATATTGCTGGTGTATGTATTGAGGATAAACAATTTCCAAAAATAAATAGTTTTATTGATAGTGACAAACAACCGCTAGCAGATGCTGACGAATTCTGCGGAAAAATAAAAGCGGGTAAAGATTGTCAGGCTGATGATGATTTTTGTATTGTAGCAAGAGTCGAAGCCCTTATTGCAGGATGGGGATTGAAAGAAGCTTTAAGTCGTGCAGAGTCATATCGTAATGCTGGTGCTGATGCCATATTAATACACAGTAAATCAAATAAACCAGATGAAATATTGGCGTTTGCAAAAGAATGGGGGGACCGTCTACCGCTCGCAATCGTACCAACAAAATACTACAGCACACCAACTGATGCATTTCGTAAAGCAAATATTAGTCTAGTGATATGGGCAAATCATATGATTAGATCATCGACAAAAGAAATGATAAAGAACAGTAAAAAAATATTTAAGTCTAAATCAGTCACAGATATTGAAGATAGGATTGCGACCGTTGAAAAAATTTTCAATCTGCAAGGTGTGGATGAGCTAAGTCAAGCACAACAATTGTATCTTACAAAAAAATTAGATGTACGCGCCATTATATTAGCGGCAACAAGAGGAAGTGAGCTACACGAATTAACTCAAGACAAACCAAAAACGATGATAAAAATTAGTGGTGAGCCATTGTTGGCACGTACTGTCAATCAATTCAAAAAAATCGGTATAAATAAATCAATAGTTGTAGCCGGTTATAAAGCTCAATCAATAGACGTGCCCGGAGTAGAAATTCGTATTAATGAAAATTATGAAACTGGTAATGAACTAATGTCNTTAGCATGCGCTCAAAAGGACTTCGATAATGATATGGTAATCGTCTATGGTGATTTACTTTTTAGAGAGCATATCCTCAGAGACTTNTTGGAAGTGGACGGAGAAATTGTGATTATCGTAGACTCTGCATTAGACAATCCTAATATAACTGGTTTACCTGATTTCGCCTATTGCAGTCAAAATGATGATCGTTCACCTTTTATGCAAAATATAATACTAAAAAAACTATCCTCTGATATAACCACAGTAAATGAGAAACCCTCGGGGCACTGGATTGGAATGATGCGTGTTAAAAAAGAAGGTCGGGGTTGGATTGAGCAGGCAATTCAAAATCTTCAATCATCCGAGAACTTTGCTCAGTTAACTCTCCCTAATCTACTAAATCATATAATAGAGACAGGTAAAACTATTAATGTCCACTACATAAATGGCCATTGGCTCGATGTAAATTCAATTGATGATATTGATCGCGCTGGTGATTTTACCCAGTAAAAAATAAAAGGAGGAAAATTGATAGAAGCAAAAGATTTTGTAGAGACTGCTAGAGAATTAGGTTTTGTTCGATATGCTGGTGTGCCCTGCTCGTTTCTTACACCTTTTATTAATTATGTAATTAACGACGATTCTTTAGAATATATATCCTCTCCAAACGAGGGTGATGCGTTGGCAACAGCATCGGGGTCTGTAATTGGAGGAGAACGTTCAATTGTAATGATGCAAAACTCGGGGTTAGGTAATGCTGTAAGTCCGATAACATCATTATCCTATGTTTTTAAAATTCCGTTACTTATTCTACTAACTCACCGTGGGCAACCGGGTGTCAAAGATGAACCCCAACATGAATTGATGGGTGAAATAACGAAAGACATGCTCGATATCATGAAAATACCCTATGAAGTATTTCCAAATGAAAAGGAAGCAATAGCCCCTGCACTAAAACGTGCCGAGGTACACATGTTAAAGGAACAACGTCCCTATGCATTTATTATGAGTAAAGGAACTGTAGCTCCGCAAAAATTAGATGAGCAGAGACTTGATAATGTAACAAAACGTAAAAATGAAATTCATTTACTATTTAGTGGAAAAACAACGAGTCTAGATAGAAATACAGTATTGCGTCGTATCATTAAAAATTCATCTAAAGATAAAACTGTTCTAATTGCAACAACCGGGTATACCGGACGTGAATTATTCTCTATTGAAGATCGAGATAATCACATTTATATGGTGGGTTCAATGGGATGCGCCTCTTCTTTTGCGCTAGGGTTAGCGTTAGCCAGACCAGATTTAAAAATAATTGTGATTGACGGTGATGGGGCGGGGTTAATGCGAATGGGAAATTTTTCAACGATTGGAACTTACGCAGGTAATAATTTTATCCATATACTTCTTGATAACGAGGTTCATGACTCAACTGGGGCACAAGCCACTGTCTCAAAAAATATTGATTTCTCCATGATTGCCAAAGCATGTGGTTATAATATAATTTTTAGTGGCAATAAAATTGATTTAATTGATAAATTATTTTCAGTGAATGAAAATGAAGGGCCTATATTTGGCCATCTAAAAATTTGTTCTGGTACAATAAAAAATCTACCAAGGCCTAGTATCAAACCAGATCAAGTACTAAGACGAATGATGCAACATATCAATACTAATTTTTAAAATGAATATTCTACTTAATCCAGGGCCAGTTGTACTAAGTAAACGTGTCAGAGAGGCATTACTTAAGCCTGACCTATGTCATCGTGAAATAGAATTCGTCGAACTTCAAAACAATATTCGNAATAATCTTCTTGGCGTATATAAACTTTCATCTGAGAAATGGGCTTCGGTTATTTTCACTGGGTCCGGCACATCTGCAATGGAGTCAATGATAACAAGTCTTGTACCTATACATGGAAAATTATTGGTTATTGAAAATGGTGTATACGGTGAACGTCTAACAAAAATCGCAAAAATTCATAATATTGATCATGTAGTTTTGCATCACGAATGGGAAGAAGAAATTAATCTTAGTAATCTAAATAATGAACTACAGTACCATAAAGAAATTTCACATGTTGCTGTTGTTCATCATGAAACAACTACTGGTCGGCTAAATGATATTGCAGAAATAGCTAACATATGTAAAAAACATAAAAATGTATCTCTATTAGTGGATGCAGTAAGTAGTTTTGGTGCAGAAGAATTAAAATTCGATGAATGGAATATAGCGGCATGTGCATCAACTGCCAATAAATGTCTTCATGGTGTACCGGGAGTATCCTTCGTAATTACCAGTAGAAATGCTATATCACCGATGGCAGCAACGCCNGCGAGAACACTTTATCTTAACCTTATTGNCTATCTGAACGCTCAAGACAATGACAAAACACCATTCACACAATCAATTCAAACTTTTTATGGTCTTGATGAAGCTTTAGAAGAATTAACTGAACTTGGTGGGTGGGAAAATCGTCAAAAAAAATATCAGTCTCTAATGAATTTGGTTCGCTTAGAATTCGAAAATTTAAAAATTAAACCATGTCTCGACCAAGGTAAATCATCCTGTGTACTGAATTCATTCTACCTCCCTGAGGGAGTTAGTTATCAAAAATTACATGATGAATTAAAAAAGGATGGTTTTATTATTTATGCAGGACAAGGTGGTCTAAAAAAATCATTTTTTAGAATATCTTGTATGGGTGATATTTCAGAAGACGATATCAAAAGATTCATCTCGGCAATAAAAAAAATTGTAAAGAATTAAAAACTAGTTAATTCTTTCTTTTTTTGTGCGGGCTCACTAATTTGCTCCATAATGAAATCAAGTATACCCTGGTAATCTAAACGTGCATCTCTAAGCATGTCATCTCTTGTGCCATGNTGGATAAGCCTATCTGGTAGACCATGATTTATAATCTTCTTTTTAATNCCATATGCCGCAATAACCTCATTCACAGCTGATCCCGCACCACCATGGACAACGTTTTCTTCTACAGTAATAATTAAATCATGTTGATCACACATATTTAAAATAACTGACTCGTCAATCGGTTTAACAAAGCGCATATTAACAACCGTTGCTTCGATTTCCTCGCCGATGCGTACACATGTATCAACCATAGTACCAAAAGCCAGTATGGCAATATTTTTACCTTTACATCTAATTTCAGATTTACCAATTGGTATTGATGTCATTTTTCTTATTACTTTAACACCACATCCTGTACCGCGGGGGTAACGAACAGCTGTTGGCTGATCAAGTTTGAATCCTGTATATAACATCTGACGACATTCATTTTCATTAGACGGAGTCATCAAAACAATATTCGGTAAGCAGCGCATAAAACTCAAATCATACGCTCCATTATGTGTCGGGCCATCTGCACCAACACATCCTGCTCTATCTATAGCAAATAATACAGGTAGGTTTTGTATGGCGACATCATGTATTAATTGATCATAAGCGCGCTGTAGAAATGTCGAATAAATTGCAACGACTGGTTTCAAACCATCACAAGCCATCCCTGCTGCAACGGTGACACTATGCTGTTCTGCTATCGCAACATCAAAATATTTATCAGGATGTTCTTTCTCAAACCTCACTAAACCCGATCCTTCACGCATTGCTGGCGTTATTGCAATAAAACGTTGGTCAAGCTTGGCCATATCACATGCCCAATCACCAAATATTTTACTATAAGTTGGCATTGATAATGTTTTTGAAGAAACAATTCCTTTTGTAGGATCAAATGGTGTCACGCCATGATATTTAATAGGATCATCTTCAGCTGGAGCATAACCCTTACCTTTCTTTGTAATGACATGCAAAAACTGAGGCCCTTCAAGTTTTTTAATATTTTTTAATGTACTAAGTAATACAGGTAAGTCATGTCCNTCAACNGGACCAATATAATTAAAACCAAGTTCTTCGAATAAGGTTCCTGGCACGATTAAACCCTTGACATGCTCTTCTGCACGTTTTGCCATCTCTAGTGCGGCGGGCATATTGGATAATACTTTTTTACCACTCTTTCTAACACTCGAATAAAATTCTCCAGATAATAATTGAGCAAAACGATTTGAAAGTGCTCCGACATTTGGAGATATTGACATATTGTTATCATTTAAAATAACTAATAAGTTGCTACGCTGAGCTCCTGCATGATTTAAGGCTTCAAATGCCATTCCAGCGGTTAATCCACCGTCACCAATGATTGCTACGCATCTTCTTTCTAACCCCTGTCTTGCTGCTGCTATTGCCATACCTAATGCTGCGCTAATTGATGTACTAGAGTGGCCCACACCAAAAGTATCGTATTCGCTTTCATCTCGTTTCGGAAATGGAGATAACCCTTCCCATTGGCGTATTGTCCTAAGGCGATCTTTTCTACCGGTTAATATTTTATGTATATATGCTTGATGGCCTACATCCCAAACTAAACGATCTTCAGGCGTATCATATAAGTAGTGCAAGGCAACTGTTAATTCTGCGGCACCCAAGCTCGCAGCAAAATGCCCTCCACTTTCACTTACTGAATGCAGGAGAAATAATCTTATCTCGTCAACAAATGCCTCTAATTGAGACTCGGGGAGCTTCCGTAGATCTGCAGGTGAATTTATCTTATCTAATAAGGGTGTATTGATTTTTTTATTCATTGAAATTACATAGGTAAAAAACCCATTATGTATAGCCTCCAAAGACCATGCAAGAAAATTGATGAAAATTCGACTATGAAATTTTCCCAATAAATATTAAATCTTTATATGAATCAATATTGTACATTCATCACTACATCACTATAATCTTGATAATAAGCAAAAAATGTTAGTTTATTTTTTAGTAAAATTAATCGTTTGAGGTGTTACGAAATGGGCGTCCCACTACTCCAGCAATATAAGGTCGGGAAGTATGTTATAGGTAAAAAACTAAGAGGTATTGAAAAATACCCGCTGGTATTGATGCTCGAACCTCTTTTTCGTTGCAATCTAGCCTGTGCTGGATGCGGTAAAATCGATTACCCTAAAGAGATTCTCGATAAACGTCTTAGTTTTGATGAGTGCATGCAAGCCATTGATGAATGCGGCGCGCCTGTTGTGTCTATAGCAGGTGGTGAGCCTCTCATTCATAAAGAAATGCACCAAATCGTAAATGGTTATATAGAACGTAAAAAATTTATTTATTTATGTACAAATGCAGTACTTTTAAAAAAATATATAAATAAATATGAGCCGTCGCCATATCTAACTTTCTCAATTCATCTTGATGGAAACAAAGAACGTCATGATGCCTCTGTTTGTCAAGGAGGTGTTTTTGATAAATGTATTGAGGCCGTTAAGATTGCTCGTGAAAGAGGTTTTCGCGTCACACTTAACTGCACTTTATTTCAAGGAGAAAGTGCTGATGAAGTAGCTGAATTTTTGGATATGGCAATGCAATTAGGAATTGAAGGAGTAACTATATCCCCCGGCTATAGTTATGAGAGAGCACCAAAGCAAGACGTCTTTCTAAAAAAACGAGAAAGTAAACAATTGTTTCGAAATATATTCAAATTGAATATAAACAAGTCTTGGCGATTTAATCAGTCTTCACTTTATCTTGACTTTCTAGCGGGTAACCAAACTTATCAGTGCACACCATGGGGTAACCCAACTCGAAATGTTTTTGGTTGGCAAAAACCCTGCTATTTGCTTGTCGGTGAAGGCTATGCTCCTACATTTTCTGCGCTATTAAATGAAACAAACTGGGAAAACTATGGGTCTGGGAAAAATCCAAAGTGTGCAAATTGCATGGTCCATTGTGGATATGAAGCAACGGCTGTTAATGACACTTTCAGACATCCATTGAGAGCATTAGGTGTATTTTTAAAAGGGCCAAAAACACACGGAGAAATGGCTCCGGAACTTCCGGTGTTATATAACGATAGCGAGGTATTCGAACCAAAACTAGTTGTAGAAAATAAAATGTCTAAAAATAATGGTAAAAATAAACAAGTTGCCTAATGGAGTCACTTTTCCTAGCAACTGTGCTGGGGCTTCTATTATGGATTACAATTCTTCTATTACCATCACGTCCGTATAGCACTCGAGAATCACTAGAAGCGCAGCCAATAGAACAAACTGATCTATCTGAAGTAACGGTACTCATCCCGGCTAGAAATGAAGCAACAATAATAATCGAGTCTCTTTTAGCTTTACAAAAACAAGATCCAAGTTTAAAAATAATTTTAGTAGATGATCAATCTACCGATAATACAGTAGAACTTGCGTATTCCATTCGCATGAATAATTTAACGGTATTGCCCGGAGCTCAATTACAACCAGGATGGAGTGGTAAATTATGGGCACTAGAACAAGGGCGCAGGTTCATTAATACTAGTCATATTTTACTACTTGATGCAGATATTATTCTAGAACCCGGCCTAATAGAAACAATGTTATCAAGAGCAAAAAAAAATAATATCNAGTTACTCTCCTTAATGGCCCACCTCAGAATGGTATCATTTTGGGAGAAATTATTGATACCTGCTTTTATCTTCTTTTTTAAATTACTTTATCCATTTTATCTTTCGAATCTACCTAATAAAAAAATAGCTGCAGCTGCAGGTGGATGCATACTTCTTCAAACAGATGTACTTGAAGAACTAGGAGGATTTGAATGTATAAAAAATAAACTGATTGACGATTGTTCGCTCGCAAAAAAATTTAAGCGGAATGGTTACAAAACATGGGTTGGCCTAACTCATTCAGNAATTAGTATTCGTAGCTACAATAGCCCTAAGGGGATATGGAAAATGATTGCAAGAACTGCATACACGCAACTACATCATTCTCTTTTATTACTTTCAATATGTGTAATTTTAATGAGTATTGCATTTCTAATGCCTCTAATAGCAATCTTACAATCCCAACTAATAATTGTGATGGTAGGAATAACTACTCTCTGTATACAATCTATATGNTATTACCCTATATTGAGATACTATTCGATAAATTCAATGTACGTGTTTTCTTTNCCATTCGTTGGTATGATTTATTTATTTTTTACATTGAGCTCAGCTTATTTTTATTATTTTAATAAAGGCGCGGCTTGGAAAGAGAGATATTACAAGTAAATTGAAAATGCTATTAGAAAAAAAATATTATAGTTTTTTAACAAAGAATATATTATGTCTTTNCCTAATATTCTTTGCTTTTCCTNTGCATGCAGATCAAAGTCAAAAACAAAGACTACAAGAACCTATAAATCAGTTACATGAAACACTAATTAATATCATGGTGATTTCAGATTCAACAAATTTTGAAGAGCGCTATAAATATTTAGAGCCTATTATTAGTGAATACTTTGATATAAATTTAATTTCAAGGGTTGTTCTTAGTAGATATTGGAAGACAATTGAGGAAAAAGATAAAATCAAATTTACTGACTTATTCAAAAAGCTGACCATTAGTACCTACGTTAGTCGATTTAACTCATATAACAATCAAATTTTTAAAAAAATATCTGTTGAAAGATTGAAAGAAAATAGATTTCTAGTAAAGACAGAATTTAGNAAATTAGAGGGAAGTCCAATTACATTTAATTACATAGTTCAGAAAAATAACCAAAAATGGAGAATTATCAGTGTAATTGCTAATGGAATTAATGATCTTTCCCTCAAAAGAGCCGAATATGCAGCGATAATTAAAAAAGATGGGTTTGACGTCCTAGTAACAAAACTAGAACAAAAAATACGTGATTCACAAACAAATTAACCCATAAACCACTAAAAAAATTGTCACCTGCCTAAAGGTATGTCAATATTTGATCTGGGGTAGTTAGTTTTTTTAATACGAGGCAACAATGACTTCTTTCCAATGTTATAAAATGCTAAAGCAAATAGCCTTTCTTGCCATGCTTTGTATTATGGCTGGGTGTGCTACAACACAGACATCGGATAATTACGCAAATAAGGATACGCTTGAACCTGCAAACCGTGTTTTCTTTGATGTTAATGAAACTCTTGACCAAGCTCTAATAAAACCAATTGCAGAAGTTTATGTTGATGTTGCTCCTAATTTTATAAGAACTGGTATAACAAATTTTTTCAATAATCTTGCTTATTTAAACGTCATTCTCAATGATTTACTACAAGGAAAGCTAAACCAAGGTGTATCAGATATTGCGCGCTTCGTAACAAACTCAACGATAGGAATTGGTGGTCTATTTGATGTTGCCACATCTATGGGGCTAGAAGAACATGATGAAGACTTTGGGCAAACACTCGCAGTTTGGGGTGTTGATGAGGGATCTTACTTATACTTGCCACTCTTCGGTCCAAACAGTGTACGTGACTCTACAGATTTTGTGCCAAGTACACTACTTAATCCATTTTACTATATTTCTAGCGCTATTCTATTTCCTGTCACAGCAATTAAAGCAGTAAATAAACGTGCCAACTTACTTGAAGCATCAAATATACGAGATGAAGCGGCTGTTGATCCATATTCATTCACTCGAGAGGCGTACTTGCAACAACGTGAATATCTCATCCATGATGGCAGTCCTCCAGTCAGTGGTTATGATGATGTTTTTAGTGCAGATGATGCTGATGATGGAAGTGGTTTATTAAAAATCGAATAGAACTTTATACTAGTTAGACAATCCCGTATAGAGGAACAATTTGATGTTGTCCTACTCTAATTGATCTATGTTAAGAAATATCAAAACATATCCTTACTTTTATTATCCTTTAATATTCTTAATTTTACTGGTTCTTATATTTATCATAGGTATTCGACTTTCATTACCTAAAATTAGTACTTACAAAAATGAAATTCAATCTATCATAACTGATTATGTGGGCTACTCTGTAAATATTCATGCAATACAAGCAGAATGGAAAGGTTGGACACCAAATTTATATCTAGAAGATATTAAAATACTCAGCCAAAATAATAATACTGAAATTATCAAGTTCAAGTCTGCCCGAATTGGAATTAATCTTATAGAATCAATTTACAAACAAAATATAATACCAGGCTATATTCTTATATCTGGACTTAATCTTGAAATTTATAGAACTAAAAATGGTGTAATCTCAATAAGAAATGAAAATATTGATGGTACTAATACGAATAAACAAACTGGATTATCAGAGTGGTTGATTTCTCAAAAACATTTAATACTCGAAGATGTCAATTTAATTTGGAAAGATGAAAATATAAATATTGAAAAAAAAGAATTTAATAATATCCGTCTAGATTTAAAAACAAAAAGGGGAAATACGAAGATTGAATTAAATACAGCTCTATCTAAAAGTGAAAAACAATTATTAAGAATAAATGCGAATATTACTGGAAATATATTAATGCCGGACTGGGATGCCAATATAGATATAGAAATAAGCAACATTGATCCTGTAAAAAATTTTAGTAGATTGAATTTATTGAGTAATGATGGCGCTGCTAACGGAAAAATATCGACCTATTGGCAAAACGCAAAATTGATAACTGCTAATGGTGATTTAGAATACACTGATTTTTCATTAACCACTAACGAATATAGTGTTCCTGTTAAAAATATTAATCTTAGTTTTGCTGCAGCAAGAAAATTAGATAAAAATTGGTCACTAAAAGTTGATCTGCATCATCTGAAAACTGTAAATGGAGTATGGTCTCCATCAGAGTATCAATTTGAATTTACCAAAGACGACACAAGCAATAAATACCAATATAAGGGATTTTTTACTTTTTTAAAACTAGAAGATATCTTTCCTCTGATTGTAGAGACTAGGATTTTACCTAATAATATATTGCAAAAATTAGATTTAAATTCTATTTCAGGCGATATAAAAGATGTAAACATAGAAGTGGAATCAAATAAAGAAAGTTCTATAAAAATAGACGCTGCTTTTAGTAAACTAAATCTTACATCCTATGATAAATCTAGTTACATCACGGGATTGGAAGGAACATTTATTACTGATGATTCTTTTTTCAATATCAAAATAGATAGCAAATCTCCAGAATTTAAATCCAACACACTCTATTCTGAAAAAATAGTATTACCAAACCTTAGTACTGTCGTCAAATTAAATCGTAGTAGTTATGATGAATTATTAATTAATAAATTTAAAATGTCTTCTGATGAAATTTCACTTACTGCAAATGGGAAAATTATACTTACCGAAGACTCTCCTTTTGTAGATGTAAAAATAAATTTAGATGAATCAGATATAAAATACGTTTCG
>PBJS01000019.1 GCA_002721165.1 Legionellales bacterium
ACGTAAAGCTAAGCGTAAGGTAGCCAAGAAAAAGGCTAAACGTAAAGCTAAACGTAAAGCTAAACGTAAGGTAGCCAAGAAAAAGGCTAAACGTAAAGCTAAACGTAAAGCTAAGCGTAAGGTAGCCAAGAAAAAGGCTAAACGTAAAGCTAAACGTAAGGTAGCCAAGAAAAAGGCTAAACGTAAAGCTAAGCGTAAAGCAGCTACCAAAAAAAAAGCTAAAAGAAGAACCAGGAGACGCAGATAGGGCCAAAATAACACTTGGCAAAAGAGATGAAAATCTCAGAAAAAAAGCCAGAGTGATTATTGAAGCTAGAAGAAAAAGGCGTAAAGCCTTGGTTCAGAACTTGTTAAAAAGATCTTAACAAGCAATGTTAGAATTAGGCCCCGAGTAGGGGCCTTTTTTATACCGAAAATATTATTAGTTGAATTACCCTTAACTTTAAAAATTCAATCATTAGAGACGAAAATTTTGGCTATAACGCTATCAAATTAATAAGTTTCGACAGTTGATTAACTAGAGTTATCTTGTAAATCATCATACGCCATTGTAGTATTCGCCAACTTTGATGCGGGGTGGAGCAGTCTGGCAGCTCGTCGGGCTCATAACCCGAAGGTCGCAGGTTCAAATCCTGCCCCCGCTACCAACCTTAAATTTTATTATTTTTTTCGAAATAGCTATTACAATAACTAGTTAAATTAGGCAGTTTTTTTTTAGTTTAAATATTGGCATAGCTAATATTAACTAGTTATACTTGTCGGCGATTTATTTTAAAGTTTTTTGTAAAGTGGGCCTTGCGCCCATTTTTTGTTTTTGGAAGATGTATATACGTAATCAAATATTACTCGATTTGTTAAAGCCTGAAGTCGCTTCCATGGGCTATAAGCTACTGGGCCTTGAGTTGGTTAAAAATCAGCATATGTCGCTTTTAAGGGTATATATAGACAAATCTGAGGGTGTAAATATTGATGACTGTGTTTTGGTAAGCCAACAACTTACAGGTTTACTGGATGTTAAAGATCCAATTAAGGGCAAATACAATTTAGAGGTCTCATCTCCCGGTCTAGACAGGCCATTATTTACCGATGAGCAGCTAAAAGAACATGTTGGTCATATTGTTAGGATTGTATTGAATGAAAAATATAAAGGGAAAAGAAAGATTACTGGATTAATTAAAGTGGTGAATGATTCTAGCATTATAATTAAATGCAAAGAAAATGACGAAGAAATACCACTTGATTTGATTTATAAAGCGAATTTGGTGTCGCAATTTTAAGTTTTAATGGGGTAATTTATAAAGCTAATGAATAAAGAAATATTAATGGTTGTTGATGCAGTAAGTGCTGAGAAAGAGGTTCCTAAGAGCGTTATTTTTGAGGCAATTGAGGCGGCATTAGCAAGCGCAACAAAAAAACGTAATCGAGAAGATATAGAAGTACGAGTCTCTATTGACCGAGAGACTGGCGATTATGAAACATTTCGTTGTTGGGAAATTATGGATAATGACCCCGAATCTATCGAAGCGCCAACACGACAGATCTCACTAGAAGATGCACTCCAAAAAACTAACCAAAATGAAAATTCAGTAAATATTGATATAGGTGGATTTATTGAAGAGCCGATGGATTCTGTCGAATTCGGTAGGATTGCAGCACAAGCAGCTAAACAAGTTATTGTTCAAAAGGTTCGTGAGGCAGAAAGAGCACGCGCGATTGACACTTATGGCGACCGTGTTGGGGAAATGGTTAGTGGTATTGTAAAACGAACAGAGCGAAATGGCGTTATTATTGATCTTGGAAAGAACGCCGAAGCATTTATTCCGAGAGAAGAAATTATTCCACGTGAGTCTATGCGTTCAGGTGATCGTATTCGCGCCTATTTGAAAGAAATAAAATCTGAGGTTACACGAGGACCGCAATTATATTTAAGCAGAACAGCACCAGAGCTTTTAATCGAGTTATTTAAAATAGAAGTACCAGAAATAAACGAAGGTATGATTGAAATTATTAATGGTGCAAGAGATCCTGGTGCCAGAGCTAAGATTTCAGTCAAAGCAAATGATCCAAGAATAGATCCTATTGGAGCATGCGTAGGTATGCGCGGCTCAAGAGTCCAAGCGGTTTCAAACGAATTGGGCGGTGAGCGGGTTGATATCATTCTTTGGGATGACAACCCTGCTCAGTATGTAATTAACGCTATGGCACCGGCAGAAGTTTCATCAATAATGGTCGATGAAGATGAGCGTGTGATAGATATAGCTGTTACGGATGAAAATCTGTCACAGGCAATTGGCCGTGGCGGACAAAATGTTAAGTTGGCGTGTGAATTAACTGGCTGGGAATTAAATGTTATGTCAGTTGAGCAGGCCAATGAAAAAAGCGAGCAAGAGTCAGAAGTACTACAAGCAATGTTTATGGAAAAGCTTGATGTAGATGAAGAAGTTGCAATTATTTTGGCACAAGAAGGTTTTTCAAGTATAGAGGAAATCGCTTATGTTCCTGAAAATGAAATGTTAGGAATTGAAGAATTTGATAATGAATTAGTGAATGCATTAAGAGAACGCGCTAAAGATATTATGTTAACAACAGCTATTGCTAAGGAAGAAAAATTAGGAGACGCAACACCTGCTGATGATCTTCTAAATATGGAAGGAATGGAAAGACCGTTAGCCTATGAATTAGCTAGCATGGGAATTATCACAATGGAAAATCTTGCTGAACAATCTGTTGATGAATTATTAGTGATTTCAGGTATGGACAAAGATCGTGCAGGAGAATTAATTATGACTGCTAGAATTCCATGGTTTGAGAATGAAGAAACAGTAAGTGAGAGCCCAGACTAATGCCCGATATTACAGTTGAAGAATTTGCGCAGGATGTTGGTGTATCTGTCAAACGGATTCAAGAGCAACTTGTTGAAGCTGGATTATCAAATAAGAATGCAGAAGACGTAATTTCTGATGTTGAGAAATCAAAATTATTGTCTTTTTTAAGAAAAAAGCATGGAAAAGATGGTAGTGATGGGCCTCGAAAAATTACGCTACGTCGAAAGACTATCAGTGAACTTAAAGTACCTGTAGCAAGCCAAGGTAGAGCTAAACCGCGCTCAAAGACAGTTAGCATCGAATTTCGAAAAAGACGTACATATGCAAAACGTAGCGATCTCACTGACACTGCTAAAGAAGAAAAGAAAGTTAAGGCATCTGAAGAGAAAATTCAGGAGCCTGAAATAGAAAGTAGCGAGGCTAAAAATGACGAATTACCAATTAAGAAAGAGGTTGCTGATAATAAACCTGAACGTGTTGTAGATATTGTGCAAAAGCCTGAGGAAAATGAAACTATTAATCAGGAAAATCTTTTGCAAGGAAAGAACGAAGTAAAAAGCATACCTATTGAAAATTTACCTGAGTCTGAAGTAAAAAAGGAAACTACCAAAGATAAAAAAAAGAAAAAAGAACAAGTTCACCATAAACGTGAAGAATTACATGTTACATCTAAAACTTCAGGTAAAAGAAGAAAAAAAACATATATCAAGCCAGTCATACCACAACAAAAAAATAAGCAGCATGGATTCGAAAAACCAACTGCCCCTATCGTAAGAGAAGTAGAGATTCCTGAGAATATTTCAGTTTCAGAATTAGGGCAACGCATGTCAGTAAAAGGTTCAGAGGTGGTGAAAATACTCATGGGTTTAGGAACAATGACCACAATTAATCAAATTATTGATCAGGAAACAGCAGCCATTGTTGTCGAAGAAATGGGGCATACAGTAAAACTACAAAATGAAAATGCTTTAGAAGAGAAAATTATTTTAGCTAATCAGGAAGGTGGCGAAGAAATTGCCAGAGCACCTGTTGTTACGATAATGGGGCATGTTGATCACGGAAAAACGTCATTACTTGACTTTATACGAAGAACAAAAGTTGCTGCGGGCGAAGCCGGTGGAATTACACAACATATCGGGGCATATCGTGTTAAAACAGATAATGGCGATATTACTTTTTTAGATACACCTGGGCACGAAGCATTTACAGCTATGCGTGCAAGAGGGACCAAGGCAACTGATATTGTTATCATCGTGGTGGCAGCAGAGGATGGTGTAATGCCTCAGACAGAAGAGGCGATAACACATGCAAAGGCCGCTAAAGTACCAATTATAATTGCTATTAACAAAATAGATAAAGAAAATGCAGATCCAGAACGTGTTAAGCAAGAATTAGCTAAGCATGAAGTGATACCGGAAGACTGGGGTGGCGATACTATTTTCGCACACGTGTCTGCTTTAACGGGAGAAGGTATTGATGCTTTGTTAGATAGTATTTTATTACAAGCTGAAATGCTCGAGTTAAAAGCAATTGAAACTGGTCCTGCATCGGGAGTAGTGATCGAATCACGGCTAGATAAGGGGCGCGGGCCAATCGCAACCATACTTATTCAAAGCGGGACAATTAATAAAGGAGATATTATTGTTAGTGGGCAAGAATTTGGTCGTGTTAGAGCTTTGATTACTGATAATGGAAAAAATATAACATCTGCCGGACCATCAACACCTTTGGAAGTATTAGGACTTTCGGGTACCCCAAATGCAGGTGATGAAATGATAGTTGTGCCAGACGAAAAAAAGGCACGCGAGGTAACTCTTTTTAGGCAAGGAAAATTTCGTGAGTCAAAAATAGCAGAACAACAAGCTTTAAAACTTGAGAACGTTATGAGCCAAATGGAAGAAGGCGAAATTGCTTCGCTAAATATTCTTATTAAGGCGGATGTTCAAGGCTCAGCAGAAGCATTAGCCGATGCAGTATTAAGACTAAGCAATGAAGAAGTTAAAGTAAGTATAATAAGCAGTGGTGTTGGTGGAATTACAGAATCAGACATTAATCTTGCAATGGCTTCCAAAGGTATTGTAATTGGGTTTAATGTTAGGGCTGACGCGACTGCTCGTAAACTTGCAGATTCCGAAGGTATTGATATTCGATATTACAGTATAATTTATGACGTCATAGATGACGTTAAAGCGGCATTGAGTGGCTTGCTTACACCTGACGTTAGAGAACAGATTATCGGTGTGGCGGAAGTTAGAGAGATATTTAGGTCTCCAAAATTTGGTGATATTGCGGGCTGTATGGTCACGACGGGTTTTATTAAACGTAATAACCCAATACGTGTTTTACGTGAGAATGTAGTTATATATGAAGGCGAGCTTGAGTCACTAAGAAGATTTAAGGATGATGTAAGTGAGGTTAAATCTGGCATGGATTGCGGTATAGGCGTTAAAAATTATAATGATGTTAGAGCGGGCGATCAGATTGAAGTGTTTGAACGGGTGAGTGTTGCACGAAAGATCTGATTGTTGATAACAATGCCAAAAGAGTTCGGACGCAATCTTAGAGTAGCAAAGCTTATTAAAGAAGAGTTGGCTACTTTAATTCAAGAAAAATTTCCATTAAAGCAATACGGTTTAGTAACCTTGACTAATGTAGATGTGTCTCCTGATTTAAAAAATTCTACAATTTATTTTACTAGTTTAAATAATAAAAAAGCTAATTCAGAGATCACGATAGAACTTAATCAAAATGCTGGACACTTTCGCTATGAGGTTTCAAAAATATTGACATCAAAAACAGTACCGTCATTATGTTTTAAATATGACCAGTCAATGGAACGAGTTCAACGTCTTAATACTATCTTTGAATTAGTTAATACACAAAGTGAAAAAAATAGAAAAACATAAAAAAAATATTAGAAATAATGTAACAGGCATTCTTTTACTAGATAAGCCTGTTGGCATAAGCTCAAATAAATCATTGCAGCGCATAAAAAATATCTACAATGCAAAAAAAGCTGGGCATACTGGAAATTTAGACGTACCTGCTTCGGGTTTATTACCTATATGCTTTGGAGAAGCAACGAAAATATGTGGTTATCTTTTAAATTCAAACAAAAAATATTATGTCAAATGTAAA
Source organism: Legionellales bacterium (assembly GCA_002721165.1). Taxonomy (GTDB): domain Bacteria; phylum Pseudomonadota; class Gammaproteobacteria; order Eutrophobiales; family Eutrophobiaceae; genus UBA11869. Next base: position 5,964 of record PBJS01000019.1, read on the forward strand.
TTAGGCGAAACAACAAAAACAGGTGATGCAACTGGGGCTGTACTTCTTCAAAGAAAGATACCTACAATATCAAAAAAAATACTTATTGATACTTTTAAAAATTTTATCGGAAATATTCAACAAATACCCCCTATGTTTTCAGCGCTTAAATACAATGGAAAGCGCTTGTATAAATTTGCATATAAGGATATCGAAGTAGAACGTACAGCCAGAAATATTACGATATACAATATTGAATTTATACGAAGCTCTCATGATTATTTTGAAATAGAGGTATCTTGCTCAAAAGGGACTTATATAAGAACATTAGTTGAGGATATTGGTGAAAAAATAGGCTGTGGGGCGCATGTTTCATCATTACGTAGATTAGAAACTGGACCATTTCATCTATCACATTCTTCAACATTAGAAGAAATTGAGTCTATTGCTAATCAAGGGCAAAAGTCTTTATACGATTTATTATTACCAATGGACACAGCATTGAAAGATATTCCTGAAATACGATTAGATAAAGAAGAAGCATATTGTCTTTCAAGAGGACAATTTGTGGAAATTTCAGACATTCCTGAGTCCGGGCCTTTGAGAATTTATAATAGTTCATATGAATTTATTGGAGTAGGGGATATAACAGAAGATGGTCAAATTAGACCTAAACGATTGATTAATATAGCTTAATAATAGTATATAAAATTATACTTATTTTAAAATCTTTCGCTTGTTAGGTGTATTATGCGCAGGTAAAATACGCGCGAATTAAATATGAGTAAAAAAATGTAGGAGTTTTAGGAATATGGCATTAAGTCATGACGAGAAATTAAATATAGTTAAAGATTATCAGCTTAGCACAAGTGATACTGGTTCTCCTGAAGTACAAGTTGCTTTATTAACGTCCCGCATCACAGATCTTTCAGATCATTTCAAAGAGCATATTAAAGACCATCATTCAAGACAAGGCTTGTTACGTATGGTTAATCAGAGACGTAAATTACTAGATTATTTAAAAAATAAAGATATTGGCCGTTATCGTGACTTGATAACACGTCTTGGTTTACGAAAATAGTACTCTTCCATATAGTAGTCGACGATAAAATAATATTTACAAGCCCGCAGACGCGGGTTTTGATTTGTTTAAATAAAATTTATTAATTAGGAATTATTCATGAGTGTCGTTAAAAAAGAATTTCAATTTGGTAATAATAAGGTAATCATTGAAACAGGTAGAATTGCCAGACAAGCAAGTGGCGCAGTTATGGTCTACATGGGTGATACTGCCGTACTTGTTAGTTGTGTTGCAAAAAGAGTTGCAAAAGAAGGACAAGATTTTTTTCCATTAACAGTCGATTATCAAGAAAAAACATACGCTGCAGGTAAAATACCAGGTGGTTTTTTCAAACGAGAAGGCAGGCCTTCAGAAAAAGAAACTTTAACATCAAGATTAATTGATAGGCCAATAAGGCCGCTTTTTCCAAAAGAATTTAAAAATGAAATCCAAATTATTGCAAGTGTAATGTCGCTAGATCCATCTGTAGATCCTGATATACCAGCAATTATTGGGGCATCAGCATCTCTCTGTTTGACTGGCGCACCATTTGATGGGCCGATTGGAGCAGCTCGCGTTGGATACAAAGATAATGAATATGTTTTAAATCCATCTTTTGATGAACTTGCCAAATCAGAATTAGATTTAGTTGTTGCTGGTACAAGCTCTTCCGTTCTCATGGTCGAATCAGAAGCAAAACAGCTATCAGAGAATGTAATGCTTGGCGCAGTTATGTTTGGTCATCAGCAATTACAAATAGTTATTGATAATATCAAAGCTCTGACTGAAGAAGCCGGTGTTAAATCCTGGGATTGGGTTGCGCCAGATAAAGATGAATCTCTTGAAAATGAAATAAAGAAAAATGCTACTGATTTGTTACGTGAAGCCTATACGATTAATGACAAACTTGAACGCAAAGAGAGAATAAGTGAAATTAAAAATGAAATAATTGAGACAATTATTAATGAGGAAGATCCTAAATGGTCATCAGCTGAGATTGCGGGATCAATTGAAAAATTAGAAAGTGATATTGTTAGAGGTAGTGTTTTATCTGGGGAGAATCGTATTGATGGTCGTGATGCTAAGACAATTCGCCCAATTAACATAGAAACGGGAGTACTGCCACGTACACACGGTTCAGCTTTATTTACTCGTGGCGAAACACAGGCGTTGGTAGTCACAACATTAGGAACTCAACGAGATGCTCAAATTATTGACGCTATTGAGGGAGAACGTAAAGAACCTTTTATCTTTCATTATAACTTTCCTCCATTTTCTGTAAATGAAACTGGTCGCGTCGGAACACCAAAGCGACGAGAAATAGGTCACGGACGTTTAGCTAAACGAGGTATTTTAGGTGTAATGCCGAATATGGAAGAATTTCCATATTCTATCCGTGTTGTTTCTGAAATTACCGAATCAAATGGTTCAAGCTCAATGGCATCGGTGTGTGGTAGCAGCTTAGCATTAATGGATGCAGGTATAGAGCTCGATGGCCCTGTTGCAGGAATCGCAATGGGCCTCATTAAAGATGGCAAAAAATTCGTCGTTTTGTCTGACATTTTGGGTGATGAAGATCATTTGGGTGATATGGATTTTAAGGTTGCAGGCTCAGAAAAAGGGATTACTGCATTGCAGATGGATATAAAGATTGATGGTATTACAAAAGAAATTATGGAGACAGCGCTATCTCAGGCAAAAGATGGACGATTACACATATTAAGTAAAATGAATGAAGTTTTATCCGTTCATAAAACTGAAATGTCTGAATTCGCTCCGCGAATCACGACTATAAAAATTCATCCGGATAAAATTAGGGATGTGATTGGTAAAGGTGGAGCGACAATACGTGCAATAACCGAAGAAACTGGGGCAACAATCGACATAACTGATGATGGAACTGTAAATATCGCTGCAACTGATAAAGCGGCTGGTGATGAAGCGTTGAAACGCGTAGAGGAAATTACAGCAGATATAGAAGTCGGTAAGATTTATGAGGGACGCGTAGCAAAACTAATGGATTTTGGGGCCTTTGTTAATATACTTCCAGGTAAGGATGGGTTAGTACATATATCACAAATTTCAGATGAACGCGTTGAAAATGTAAGTGATAAACTTAGTGAAGGAGAAATTGTAAAGGTTAAAGTTTTAGAAGTTGATAAACAAGGACGTGTTAGGCTTAGCATGAAAGCTGCAAACGAATAAGTATTTAAATTTCATAATATGCCTGTTTTTTTGATACGGAAATTTCTCAATTTTCTATTTCTAAATTTTCCGTACAACTTATGTATAAAAAATATAAAAACAAAAATATTAGTATATTAAATTACTTTTCAGTATTACTTTGTACAGTTATATGCATTAGTTGTTCAAAAAAAGAGTATTCATATTTTCCCCTTAATAGTGGCTTAAAATGGCACTACAATGTTTCCTTAACCACAAGAGATGGATTAGAAAGACAAAAATATATTCTCCATAATATCGGAACTGATGAATTAAATGGAGAAACTGTTTTTTTACGTAAATCACTCGATGGTAAAGTTTTATACTATTCAATTTCTGATGATGGTATCTATTATTTGGGTAGTTTAGATAGTAGAGCAATCAGCTCAAAATTTTACGCAGACAAAAGACTTGTTATTCCTAAGCCTTTCACAATTGATACGAAATGGGAACAAATTACGTATACAAAATTATTAAAAAAAACAGGTCCACCACAAAGGACAGAATATAAAATTATCGCAGAAGTTCCCCTGGAATTAAAAATTGAATCATTAGAAGATACTGTAATTGTTCCAGCAGGAAAATTTAATAAGTGTATGAGAATTAAAATGACAGGATCAGCATATAAAGAAGCTGGAAATTATGTAGGACTAACATTAGTTAATGTAGTGCAAACTAATTGGTATTCGCCTGGTGTTGGCCTTGTTAAAATGGAGAGGCTTGAAACAACACAGAGTGATGCATTAGATAAAGGTACGTTATCAATTGAGTTGGTAAATTTTGAGTCGGGATAAATATTTCATAGTTTATTTTTTTGGTCTAATTATCTCTTTTTCAGTAATAATAAGATCCATATTAATATCAGTTTTTTCCAATGGTAAATTCATAACTATCTGTGCTTCAAAAGAGATACCGATTTTTGTTTTAACTTCATTTGTTGAAAACCAACGATCATAATAACCGCGACCATAGCCAAGCCTCCCGCCTTTCTTGGTAAAACCAATACCAGGGGTTATTGTAATATCAACTTTTTCAGACAAAATTTCATTGGATTTGGGAGTTAAAATACCTATGTCATCAAGCTCTAAATTTGCTATGTCATTGAGTTTAACTGCTATCATTTCTGTACCGCTAATAATTTTAGGTACGTATAGATTCATGTCTGATTCTAGAATGAGGTTAATTAATGAAAGTGTTTCGACCTCGCTTTTGTATGAAATGTAACAAAATATAGTCTTTGACTGCTTAAATTCATTAATTTCGCATAGAAAATCAGCAATTTTTTCACTTTTTTTAAATCGAAGTTCCTTACCCAAAGCATCACGTTTTTTTTTAAGTGACGAGCGTAAGTTTTCTTTATCTTTTAGAAAATACATGAGATAAATACCATTATAATCAAGATGATAAAATTGTTTTTAAAAATAATTATCAAGAATAAATTTGTATAATTCTATGGATTCAAAAGGTAGAGAAAAGGTTTTTTTGTTATTAGTATAAAAATTTCCTAACTTACTTTCTTTTTTGGTGTTTTTACGTACAATAGCGCCTTTTTTCAGCCGAGTGTATTATAAGCTAATTGAAATGAGAGGTTTAGTATAACAGTGGTTACAATAAGATTATCAAGAGTAGGAACGAAGAAAAAGCCATTTTATCATGTAGTGGTCACAGATAGCCGTAATAAACGTGACGGGCGTTTGATTGAACGTCTTGGTTTTTATAACCCAATGGCAACAGGTCAAGATATACCAATGAAACTTGATTTGGAACGAATAAAATATTGGATATCTCAGGGTGCACAGACATCAGATAGAGTCAAAAAAATAATTAAGGATAATGCTTCGGAAGCAGCTTAAATCTTTAAACTTCAAAGATAGTCAAATTTTTCAAAAAAAGTAATACTATTTATATCGGATTTAATGCAGCAAAATAATACCCATTTAATTGTTGGTCGATTTGGCGGTGTATATGGCATTAAAGGCTGGTTAAGAATTTCTTCATTTACTAGGCCAAGCGATAATATCTTTTCTTATTCACCTTGGTTACTGGAACTTAATGGTTCTTGGAAAGAAATTAGCCTTGAAGAATTTCAGAAACGTGGTGAGAGATTTTTTGTAAAAATTTTGGGTATAGATAGTCCCGAAGATGCAAGACAATATATAAACTGCGATGTAGCAATAACTTCAGAACAGTTGCCTAGCTTAAAGAAAGGCGAGTATTATTGGCGAGATCTAATCAATTTGAAAGTTATAAACCAGGATGGGATTTTATTGGGTGAAGTTAGTGAGATAATAGAAACTGGTGCTAACGATGTATTTGTCATAATCGATAACGATAACAGTGAACAAAAAATACTAATTCCATCTGTAATGGGAATATATATAAATAAAATTGATTTAATTGAGCAAGCTATATATGTAAATTGGGCGATAGGTGATTAATGTTTCAGTTAGATGTAGTTACGCTATTTCCAGAAATATTTCATTCATCACTGGATAAAGGTGTAATAGGTAGAGCGATAAAAAATAATTTGGTCAAGTTTAGAAGTTGGAATCCTCGGGATTTTACTAAGGATAAACATAAGACTGTTGATGCTCGTCCTTATGGCGGCGGACCTGGAATGGTTATGATGTATGAACCAGTTTGTGCTGCCATAAACAAAGCTAAAGAAAAGCAGAAGAATGCGAAAGTAATTTTTCTTTCTCCCCAAGGAAAAAAATTAGAACAAGCCGGCGTAATTGAATTTTCTAAACTTGATGGCATGATATTATTATGCGGAAGATACGAGGGTATTGATGAACGNNTTATTCAGTCCGAAATAGANGAAGAATGCTCAATCGGNGATTANGTNCTTAGCGGNGGAGAATTNCCNGCNTTAGTACTAATTGACAGTATATGTCGNTTACTTCCAGGGGTTTTAGGAGGAGAAAATTCAGCAAATCAGGATTCATTTGTTGACGGTTTGCTAGACTATCCGCATTATACGCGACCTGAGGATATTAATGGGCAAACTGTCCCAGATGTCTTGCAAAGCGGTAATCATGAGGAAATAAGACGTTGGAGACTCAAACAAGCTCTTGGAAAAACTTGGAGAGTTAGACCTGATTTGATTGATTCTATTGGGCTTGACGATGAGCAAAGAATATTATTACGTGAGTATATCGATGAACTTGATAATCTTGNGTGAAATGAGGCAGAAAAAGTGGTTGGAGCATAAAAATGACAGACATAATTAAACAACTTGAATCTGAGCAGATGACGCAAAAAATACCAACATTTGGTCCTGGTGATACTGTAATTGTTCAGGTTAAAGTTAAAGAAGGNCAANGAGAGCGNTTACAAGCATTTGAGGGTATTGTTATTGCCGTTAAAAATAGAGGGCTTAACTCATCTTTCACGGTACGTAAGATTTCATATGGCGAAGGTGTAGAGAGAGTTTTTCAGACGTTTAGCCCTAGTGTTGCAGAAATACAGGTTAAACGACATGGTAATGTACGGCGTGCAAAGTTATATTACATGAGAGATCTACGCGGTAAGGCTGCACGTATTAAAGAAAGAATAAAGGCAAGCAAATAACAACGATAGAATACTGTGGCTAGTTTGATTATGCCGCTGTAAAATCAGCATAACATAGATGGTATCGGTGCTATACGTTTGAAAATAAGAGAACAGCTAAATTTTATATCTTCGTTAATATTTCATCGGTCGTCTTAAATATTCATGACTGAGTCAATCATGGATGTTAACGATAAAAAACTTTCAAAAAAATCAAGTGAGATTATTGATTTATTCTTAGATAGTCTGTGGATGGAGCGCGGCCTTAGTAAAAATACTTTATCTGCTTATCGTAGTGATTTAAATAAATTTTTGATTTGGCTCGAGAGTCAAAATATTGNGATTATACAGGCACAATCAAATAATATTCTCGCTTACCTAGCAATACAAAGGAAACAATCAGCACGAACAGTAGCAAGGAATTTATCAAGTATACGTCGTCTTTATGAGTATCTTTGTAGACAAGAAAAAATAGCATTTAATCCAGTTGATAATATTGAAGCACCTAGGCTTGGACGAAACTTACCAAAATCTTTGACTGAAAGTGAAGTTGAATTACTTTTAAAAGCACCAAATGTTGAGCATGCTTTAGGTTTGAGAGATAAAAGTATGTTAGAAATTCTATATGCGACAGGTTTACGTGTTTCTGAACTTATAGGACTAACATTACATCAAATAAATTTACGTCAAGGCATTATAAGAATAATAGGTAAGGGCAATAAAGAAAGATTAGTTCCGCTTGGCGAAGTTTCAACTCAGTGGTTAGATGAATATTTGTCATCAGCTCGCGATGAAATATTAAAAGGCAATATAACAGATATTTTATTTCCTAGTAAAAGAGGTAAAATCATGGCCAGACAAAATTTTTGGCATATGGTAAAGCGCTACGCAGTTATTGCTGGTATAGAGAAAAGTATTTCACCACATATTTTAAGACATGCATTCGCAACACATTTAATTAACCATGGCGCTGATCTTAGAGTTGTACAGATGCTACTTGGCCATAGCGATATATCAACGACTCAAATTTATACGCATGTTGCTAGAGAGCGCCTCAAAGATTTGCATTCACAGCANCACCCGAGAGGCTAAATTCGACTAAAAATTAGTTTTATATCATGGCTAAGATAGTGATGTATAATGCTATAAACAAAAATGGATATAACCCATTCTGAATTTTTTAAGGATTGCCAAGCATGAATTTTAGATTATTTTTTCTCATATTAATTTTTTTTGNGACATCTGCTATTGCTAATGATGCTCTAAAAAAAGAATTCCAAAAATCATTATCAAGACTATCATCTGATTTTGAGATATCAGATGTCAAAGAAACCCCAATAAAAGGTATATACCAAGTCACAATAGGCCCAGATGTCATTTATATGTCTCGTGATGGTAATTATGTATTGAAGGGTGAAATTTTAGATATAGGTAATCGTAGAAATCTTACTGAAGACTTTCATGCTCAAAAAAGAATAAATTTGTTGAATACAATTGCTGATAGTGAATATATCGAATTTTCCTCTACAAAGANTAAAAACCATATTTATGTTTTTACCGATGTAGATTGTGGTTACTGTAGAAAACTCCATAGAGATGTTCCTGAGTTAAATTCAATGGGTATNGCAGTTCGTTACTTAGCATATCCACGTGCTGGNGTTGATTCTATAATTGGCGAAGAAATGAGAAATGTTTGGTGTGCAGAAAATAGGCAAAAAGCATTAACAACTTCAAAAAATCGTCAACCAATTGAAGTAAAAATATGTGATGCACCTATTGCTAGGCATCATGCACTTGGACGAGAACTTGGCGTGACTGGAACCCCTGCAATATTTTTAGAAAACGGAAGAAAGCTACCAGGTTACATACCTCCCGATGAATTATACGAACAAATTNANAATTAAATTATTAAATTATATTTTTTAGTTTAATTTATCTTGATTGTATTTTAACCTTTAACCCTTCAATAGATTTAATAATTGCTTTAGACAAACGACCNTCATTTTCTTTAGTTATGACTTTAACNGGTAAAAAATCTAAGTCATATGCGCACCACAGAAAAGTTTCTTGTTTATTTTTTTTATATCTTGAAAGTTTCATTGTATTTAAATCACCGATAGGTGTTTTAATTATTTCATCTTCTATGTATTCAAAGGTATACTCTTTTATTTTTCCTCCATCAGCTATTNTATATTTTTCCGGTATATAACCGGCTTTNAAATCAACCATAATGACTAGTTGGTACAGTAACTTATCTAAAATTCCAGTTTGAGTTTTCATGTGCCATACTGAATCATTCACACGATTAATAATCTGCCTTTCATTCCAATTAAATTTAATTTCAACGTCTCTATTTTTTTTACCACCGGTATGTTGATAGGTATAATTGAGCGGCGCTATAGTTGAATTGATAAAATACCAATTGCTAATTTCGATAATATGATCTTTTCTGAATAATGAAATTAATCCAGTTGTTTTACTCTCAGAACTAAAAACGTAGTCATTATTAGTATTTTTATAGAATTTTCTCTCCATAAGACCAATTTTTGTATCATTACTATATAACTTGTAATTTACCGTAAAAAAGGACGGAATATTGTTCTCAGCTATAGCAGCATGCGCAAAGATGAACAGGTAAAGTAAAAATAGATGCTTTTTAATCAACATATTGAATACTATGATAATTATCGTGTGTTAGAATCCTTAGAATATACACACCAATTTGATTAATTTTTATGATGGAAGACGTAGTATTAAAAACCATAAAATCAGCCAAAGTATTTGTCGTTGGAGATATTATACTTGATCAATACATCTATGGTGAAACCAATAGAATCTCTCCCGAAGCTCCAGTACCTATAGTCAAAGTAAATAATTCTGAGGAGAGACCGGGTGGGGCAGCTAATGTCGCTGTAAATGTCGCATCACTTGGCATAAATACTCAATTATTGGGCATAACCGGTAATGACGAGGCATCTGAGCGTCTTGAGAGTATTCTCGCTCAGAAAAATGTCAAATGTCATTTTATTCAGCAAGACAACTGCCCAACAATAACAAAACGAAGAGTTCTGAGTCAGCATCAGCAATTAATAAGACTTGATTATGAAAGTGACAAGAAAACAGAAAATTCAACTGAACTTGTAAAGAAATATATCAAGTTACTTAATTCGGTAGATATTATTATTCTTTCCGATTATGCAAAAGGAGGCTTGATTGAGGTAGAGGCACTTATTAAATATGCGAATGATAAAAATATTCCTATACTTGTAGATCCAAAATCAAANGATTTTGATTGTTATAAAAACGCAACTATTCTTACTCCAAATGAGAAAGAGTTTGAAGAGGTTGTCGGAATTTGTGAAACAGATTCTGTATTAACAGCAAAAGGGGAAGCGCTCCTTAAAAATCTTAATTTAGAGGCATTGTTAATAACGCGCGGCAAAAAAGGAATGACTCTAATACAAAAAAATAAGTCAGCGATACATCTTAACGCCATGACTCATGAAGTGTTTGATGTAACTGGGGCGGGCGATACTGTGATAGCCGTACTAGCTGCTGCAATAGCAAGTAATCAATCTGTTGAAGTTGCTACTATGCTAGCAAATACAGCCGCTAGTCTTGTTGTAAAGAAACTCGGCACTGCTACCGTTACTATCGATGAAATTAATAAAAATCTATACGATGAAGCTACTTCATTATCAATCCCGAATAAAAAATATGCATTGGAGTTGATTAATGAAGCAAAAAAATCTGGTAAAAAAATAATAATGACGAACGGGTGTTTTGATATAATTCATACAGGACATGTACGTTATTTATCAAAAGCAAAATCATTGGGTGATTACTTAGTTATTGCTGTCAACGATGATGAATCCGTAAAACGTCTAAAAGGAAATGGTCGCCCAATTAATACACTAGAAGATAGAATGCTAGTCTTAAATTCTCTTGCCAGTGTTAATTTAGTTATTCCATTTAGTCAGGATACCCCAGAAGAAATCATCTCATCTGTTAATCCTGATGTGCTCGTTAAAGGCGGGGATTATAAAGAAGAGAACATTGCTGGAGCAGAATCAGTTAGAAAATCAGGCGGAGAAGTGGTAATTGTGCCTTTCGATGAAGGCTATTCCACTTCTCTTATTTTGAAAAAATTGAAAGATAAAAAGTAGGATTGTTATGATTGTTGTTACTGGCGGCGCAGGTTTTATAGGGAGTCATCTGGTTTCGCAACTAAAGATTAAAGGCGTTGATAAAATATTGGTTGTTGATAATCTAAAAAATAATGAAAAAAATAGGAATTTAATTGAAAATGAAGTAACTGAAATTATTGATAAAATTGATTTTTTAGAGTTGATTGAAAAAAGAAAACCACTCTGCGAAGAAATCGATTTTATATTTCATCAGGGCGCATGTACTGTGACTACCGAGTGGGATGCTCNATATATGATGGCTAATAATTTTAGATATTCAAAGACTTTACTTAATTTTTGTCTTGAACGATCAATTCCTTTTGTCTATGCCTCTAGCGCATCTGTTTATGGTACATGCACAAATTTTAGTGAGAGAAGAAAAAATGAAGGGCCTCTCAATATATATGGATACTCGAAATGGTTGTTTGATCAATATGTTCGAAGTCTAGAGAAGAAAATTAAATCACAAGTAGTAGGTCTTCGATATTTTAATGTTTTTGGGCCCAGAGAGGCTCACAAAAATAATATGGCAAGTGTTGTTTATCATTTTAATAACCAAATAAATGAAACAGATCAGGTGCAGTTATTCTCAGGAAGTCATGGCTATGATGATGGGGAACAATGCAGAGACTTTATATTTGTTGATGATATTATTGATATGAATTTATGGATGATGAACAATCCTAACATTTCTGGAATTTATAATGCAGGTACAGGGGTAGCTCATAGTTTTAATGAGATTGCGAATACTGTAATAAAAAGCCGTAAAAAGGGAAAAATTAAATATATACCATTCCCAAAGGAACTAGAAGAATGTTATCAAAGTTTTACCCAAGCAAATCTCAAAAACTTACGTTCAGTTGGCTATAAAAAAGAATTTACTTCATTAAGTAAAGGGGTCAACGCTTATCTTGATGAAATTTGTTGAATCAATTTGTATTTAATAACTATATTATTTAAATTTAATTGCTATATTTTTACACAGCCACTATATATTTTTTAGTACCATTTATCCTGATAAGGCTATTATTGGTAAGTTTCAAATATCCGTCATATAGAAAAAAGTGGTATGAGAGATTTGGTTTTATAAGTTGGAAAAAAACAAATCATCCGATCATTTGGCTGCATGCTGTTTCAGTTGGCGAGGTAAATGCTTCAAAACCGATAGTTAAACTTCTTTTAAAGAAATATAAACATTATAAAATTATCATAACAACGGTTACTCCGACAGGAGCAGAGACTGTTATACAACAGTATGGTGATAATGTTTCTAATTTTTATCTACCCTATGACATACCTTTTTGTGTAAAGAAGTTTATAAGGACAATCAACCCAAGTATTTTAATAACGATGGAAACAGAGATATGGCCAAATTTATATCAAGCTTGCCAACTATCTAAGATTCCAATATTTATAGTGAATGCAAGATTGAGTCAGAAGTCGATGCGGGGTTACCAAATTTTCTCGAGATTAATTGCTAATACGCTTAAGTCAGTTGATGTAATTGCAGCACAGACCCAAGCAGATGCAGATCGTTTTATTTCTTTAGGGGCAATAAATAAGACTGTTTCTGTAGCTGGAAATTTAAAGTTTGATGTTGATATTCCCCAAAGTCTCAAGGAGGAAGCTGAGCCAATCAGACATAATTTTTCAGTTAATCGCCCAATATGGATGGCAGGTAGCACTCATGAAGGAGAAGAAGAATTTATTCTAAAAGCTCACAGAAGAATTCTATCTGATTACCCTAAAGCAATCTTAATACTAGCGCCAAGACATCCAGAAAGAGCAGATAAAGTTTTTGCGTTGTGTAAAAAAAATGGTTTTCATACTACAAGACGATCAGAAGAAAAAATATTCAATGACCAGCATAACGTTTTTTTGCTGGATACATTAGGAGAGCTTCAATTATATTATGCAGCATCAGAAATTGCTTTTGTAGGAGGAAGCCTTGTCAACACCGGAGGACAAAACATGCTTGAGCCCGCTGCTTTGAACCTACCCTTGATTACAGGTCCTTATACACATAATTTTAGTGAAATTAGAGAGCTTTTATTACAAAAGGGCGCATTATTGATAGCTCAAAATGAAAAAGAATTGTCAGATAAGGTGATAGGTTTGTTGAGTGATGCTAATCTTAGGAATAATATGGGCGAACGTGGAGAAGCTGTTATTGAAGCTAATAGAGGATCATCTAAAAAAACGTTTAAATTAATAGAGAAATATTTGAACAACTGAAAATTTTTTAACTTAAATATGAACTTATTGACCTAGTTCATTTTCTAAAACCTAAGTAAATTTAAAGAATAGTAAAGAATTAAGACATACTTAAGGAGTAATACAGAATGAGAAAAGCAACAATTTGTCTGGCTATTTTTCTTTTAAATATAACGCCGGCTATCGCTATTGATGTCATTGAAGTTGATAAAAAAAATGAATTTCCAACTGAAGTAACTGTACGTTACGTACTTGATTGTATGACGACTTTAGGTGGGCAAAATGAACAAAATTTATATACTTGCGCATGTCGTTACGATGCAATTAGAACAGGTATGACGTTTGAACATTATGAAGATGGTATTACCTATGAGAGAAATAGAGCTATGCCTGGTGAAAAAGGTGGATTCTTTAGGGATAACGAACGTGGCGAGGAATTTTACAACGTACTCCTTAAAGTAAGAGAGAAAGCTGATTCTTCCTGTATTGTTGTCAAACAAGTAAAGCGAATAAAGCCTACAAGTAAAAATTAGATAAACTCTTTTAAATTTGTAATAAAAAAAAAGAAAACCAACAGGCTTTCTTTTTTTTTGGTCTTTTTTAAATTGCTAAGAGTCTAGTGATACTTGATGAGATCCGCTGAATTCGTTCCTCTTTGTATCAGTCCCATTTACTAACATAGTACCTTCTTTTTCGGGCACAAAGTAAAAACGTAAGGCAGGGTCCATACTAACAGAGAATGTCAGTGAAGCCTTTACAATCAGTTTATCGTTGTAAGTAATTTCGATAGCGTTAACAAAGTGAGCCGGAGGCCGAACTCTCGAACCAATTTTTAATGGTGCCATTCCTGTAATATTAGGATGACGTATTTTTAATTGCATTAAGTTTGGTTTGCCGAGAATTAAATCACCCATTACTCTCATTCTCATTTTTCCAAGTAGTTTTATTGATTCTTCACTGCCAGGTGGCGGAGGAGCAGAACAAGCTCCTTTCGCTTTAATAAAAGATTTTTCCATGTAAAGTTCACCCGTATTTAGTTCAGCAATTGCACGTACGTAATTATGAGCATCAACACGTATACGCATCGCTAAATCAGCCTTGCCACTGTCTGGGGTGAATTCAAAGGCTCCGACTAATGGAATTGGATTCTTATCAACGAAAATATGAATCTTCTTAATGTAGAGTTCATTTGTTTGTGGAATTTTGGTGTGAACTGATATTGGAACAACTGTTGCGTCTTCAGCCAAAATAGGTACTTTCAGCTCAAGAATATTTTGTTCTACGCCTTCAATGATTTTTCTATCTTGAAAGAACTGTTGCCTGATATTTTTTTCCCAAGCCTTATCTGATAAATTCTGTCTCCATTCAGCTGTATCTCCAGTTGGCCGAAGATTCTCTGTTGTATCGGCTTGCGCAATTGACGCAATTAGCAATCCAAAAACGAATCCAATATTTTGTATATTCAGCATCTATAAATTTCCTCATTTTGCTACTGAAAAGCCATTTTCATTAATTCCTGGTTTTTTCATTTTAGACGAAAATATACCAAAAATATGCCTTTATTTGCCGGTTTTGCTAGATATCCGGCTGTTTGGTGCATTTGTATAGGAAATCATGAAATTGTTCATAAATGCTTGTACAGATACTGTCTAAGACCCTGATTTTTTAGATTAAAAAGCTTCTTGCAAGGGGTAGGAAAATCTCCTACACTCGGTCCTGTAGTCCAAGGTTGTGAGACCGAAAATAGTGAAAATCAGGATGAAACAACTAATACTCACAACTGATAAAAATAGAAATTGTTAGTCGTAACATAACTTAACAATAAAAAACTATTTGATGTAGTTTCAACTATGCATACGATAAAAATAAACAGTATGCTTTTTGATTCTTCATTGATTGAACTATAAGGGAATATCCTGATTTCATACAAATGGGTAAATTTAGGATTATAAAAAAAACAAACATGCGACTGATTGCAAATAAACTACGTTGGCTTGCCAAAACACACTCTGTGCATGTTTTATATTTCTTATTTTTAATACCCCGTCCCATCTACGTTCAATCTAAACTTTCTTATTCACACTTACCGGTTTTTAAAACTTAGTAGCGCTTAATGATCTCTAGGTGCTATTGGGTTGTTAGTAACAAGAAGAGATCACACATGACAATAATCTATTTATAGAGGAGGAGGTCATGAGTAAATTATCATTAAAGAAAATGCTCATTGCTATTTTAGCATTAGGGATTTCTGCATCTGTAGTTGCGAATGATGAAGTTCGTAAACTAAATGCTAACCCTAACTATTGGGCTTTCCCAGGTGGTGACTATAATAACTGGCGTTACACCGAGTTGAATCAAATCAACACGAAAAATGCTAGCAAATTGGTCAACGCATGGACTTTTTCAACTGGCCGTCTACAAGGTCATGAAGGTGGACCATTAGTCCTTCCTGGTAGTGCAACAGGTAGAAGTAATGATACTTTGTACATCCATTCTTCATTCCCTAATGACGTTTTTGCGATAGACTTGGATACACTTGAAATCGTTTGGTATTTCGAGCCACAACAAGACGAAGCAGAAACCGTACCTGTAATGTGCTGCGATATTGTAAACCGTGGCTTAGGTTACAGTATGGGTCAAATTTATCTTCAACAAGCTGACACGCTTTTGGTTGCTTTAGATGCCGCTACCGGTAAAGTAAAGTGGACCGCTGAAAACGGGCGTGAAATCGGTTATGGTCCTGCTGCTGGTGATACCAACACCAACGCACCACATCCAATTAAAGACAAAGTCTTTACTGGTTGTTCAGGTGCTGAGTTTGGTGTTCGTTGTTGGATAGCTGCTTTCAATGCGAAAGACGGTTCTCTAGCATGGCGTGCATTTAGCATGGGTCCAGACGAAGATATCATTTTTGACGCTAACACCACTTCATTGGGCAAGAAAGTTGGCAAAAATTCTTCACTAAATTCTTGGTGTTCGAATGCTGACTGGAAAGCTCCTGCAACTGGTCCTAATAAATGTAAGGGCTTAAGTGATGCATGGAAGTCTGGTGGTGGTTCAGTTTGGGGTTGGTGGCCTGCTGACTTCGACGAAAACTTGGTCTACTACGGAAATGGTAACCCATCTACGTGGAACCCTGTTGTTCGTCCTGGAGACAACAAGTGGGCAATGACTATATTCGCTCGTGATATCGATACCGGTGTTGCGCGTTGGGTATATCAAATGACTCCACATGATGAATGGGATTATGATGGCGTAAACGAAATGATCTTAGCTGACATTAAAGTTAAGGGTAAAATGACCCCTGCTTTAGTTCACTTCGATCGTAACGGTTTCGCATATACCATGAATCGTAAAAATGGTGCTTTACTGGTAGCTGAAAAGTATGACCCTGCTGTCAACTGGGCAACTCACATTGACATGAANACGGGTTATCCTCAAACGCTNAACNAGTACTCTACNCACTANAATGGTGAAGACGTAGTTTCAAAGGACATTTGTCCTGCAGCGCTTGGTACCAAGGATCAGCAGCCTGCTGCTTTCTCTCCACGTACCAATCTGTTCTATGTTCCAACTAACCATGTATGTATGACTTACGAACCAGTAAGTTATGCTGCTGGTGGTAACCAATACACTGCTGGTGCAGCTTATGTTAACGCTGCTCTAACTATGTATCCTGCTGGTGCTGTATGCCCAGATTGTCCAAATAATAATGCTGCAAAGGACAACATGGGTAATATGATTGCCTGGGATGCTGGTAAAGGTAAGATTGTTTGGAATATTGTAGAACAATGGTCTGTATGGTCAGGTGTACTTACTACAGCTGGCGACGTAGTGTTCTACGGAACTCTTGACGCTTATGCTAAGGCTGTAGATGCGAAGACCGGTAAATTACTATGGAAGCATAAAGCTCCATCAGGAATTATTGGTAACTTCAACTCTTGGTCTCACAAGGGTAAGCAATACGTTGGTGTCCTTTCAGGCATCGGCGGTTGGGCTGGTGCGGTTGTGTCTATTGAAGGCTTAGCTGCAGCTCCTGATGATGCTGCTCTTGGTGCTGTAGGTGGTTATCGTAAATTGTTAAACTCATCACGTAATGCTGGTGTGTTGATGGTATACGCTCTACCTTAAGCAAACAGACGTAAGTTTGTTAGATCCCTGATACTTCGGTATCAGGGATTTTTTTTAATCGTATTGTGTATTAATATGTAAGAGAATATATAAGAAGTGCTGGGTAAATTAATTAAGAACTTATAANTAACGAATTGGTCTTAAGAGGTAATAGGATGAAAAAAGGGGCGAATAAAATGACAATAACAAGATACGTAGGTGTGGTTTTGTGCACATTAGTGTACTTGCTTCCTGGTATAGTAAAAGCAGAGGAGCATGTAGTTAATGCAGCTGCAAGAGAATTTAAGCCTGCAATTATTTATGTGCAACCTGGAGATACAGTAAAATTTACTAATATGACTTCTCACAACGCGGTTACTTATCTAGTACCTGAAGGCGGTATAAATTTTGGAGAAAAAGGTAAGATGGCCGGCGCTACTATGGTTACTCCACCGCTAGAAACAAATGGAATTTTTGGTTATGTCTGTGAACCTCATATTGGTTTTGGAATGGTTGGTGTAATCGTTGTTGGTGACGTAAGTGCAGATCAAAAGGCTGCAGTAAAGGAAAAAGCAATGGCAGAATTACAAGGGCCATTCAAGCGTCTTATCGGTAAAATCAACAAAATAAAACCAACTAATTAATTTTTAGGTAAATTTTAACCCGCTTTTTAAGGCGGGTTATGCTCATTATTATGAAAACAAGATTATTACTATTNCTGACTATTTTTTCTGTTAATTCTGTTTTAGCAGATGACCACCTAGCTGACNCAAAATATTTTAAGGTTTGTGCTGACCCGTATATGTTGCCGATGTCAAACCAAAATGGCGAGGGCTATGAGAATAAAATCGCAGAACTTTTTGCAGAAAAATTAGGTTTAGAATTGAAGTATGAATTTTTTCCGCAACGTATCGGGTTTATCAGAAATACTCTAAGAGCTGAATCGGAGATAGCGAAAGGATATAAGTGCGATATTGTAATGAATGTTCCATCTAGCTTTGAACTTGCCGCAACAACTGAACCTTACTACACCACATCATATGCATTAGTTTTTGCGAAAGGCGGAAAACTGGATTCAGTGACAGACCCCTCAATGTTGTTAGATGCTGCAAAAGCAAGTAAAGAAAAAGTTAAAATAGGGTTGACTGATGTCGGCGCTGCTCAACTTTGGGTATTTTACAACGGATTAATGTCATATATAACACCTTATCAGGGGCAACCAGGCGATCCAAAAGCCAATCCAGCTAAAACATTAATAGATGATATTGTCGCAGGTAAAATTGATGCGACAGTTGTGATGGGTCAAAGTGCAGGATATTGGGCAAAACAATACAAAGATAAGACTGAGTTAGTTGTATTACCAATAAAGGACGACCCAGAAAAGAAGATACGACTATCTTATAGTTTTTCAATGGCTGTCAGATACAGAGAAAAAGCTTGGAAAGAAACTATCGATAAGCTAATCACACAAAATCAAGCGGAGATTGAAAAAATTTTAGTGGATTACAATATTCCGTTAATTAAATAATGAGATAACCCAATAATGAAATTACTATTAAATTCTCTATTTATCATTNATTTATTGATGATATTCACAAATAATGTTCTTGCTGATGGGCATGCTGAGCCAAATCAAGAAAAATCTGAAAAATCCAATATAGTAAGAGGCGGGTCTCCGTTAACTGAGGACGAAGTAAAATCAAATATTGGTAGATATGGTGAAACAGATGAGATGCCAGAAGATTTTGAGTTTGCTACTGCTGAAAATAAGTTATGGTTAGATAATCATCTGGGGAATATTACTNAGCCAACGAGCTTATATTATGAGTTCGAGAAAACTGGCACATATGAAGATGGTTTTAGTGACTCGGTATATCTTAAAGTTCTAGAGCTAAATGAAGATGGCACCAAAAATACTTTGTTAGATTTTTTTACTGCTGAAAGAAAACAAAAAATACCTGAAGGCAATACAAGTAATATTAGAGGTAATCCAGTNCTTGGTATATATATGAATGGNGATGTTTTTGATATGGCAAGAATTACTGGCGGAAAACCAAATCGATATCGCTATTTTTTGAAACAAATAAAAGTAGCGTTAAGAGAGACTGCAAAAATAGAAACGATAACTTTTATTTATAATGGCCAGGAGTATAAAGGGGATAAAATATTCTTTACTCCATACGTTGAGGATCCTCATCGTCGTGAATTTGAAAAATTTGCAGATAAATATTATGAGATTATCTTATCAGATGATATACCTGGTAAGCTTTATCAAATCACAACAATCGTTCCTGATAAAAGTAGTGAGTCAGCAGAACCTTTAGTTGTGGAAACATTAAAATTGGTTAGTGTGGAAAATCAGGAATCTTAAGACTTTCACTAAGAGCCATATAAATATTTAATATCAACTCTGTTGCCTTTATTCATTTGATTATCGTCAATGACGTCACCAGGTCTTTGCCCTCGGCTAAGTTTGACAGCACAATACTTAAATTCAGGAATTTTGCCGAATGGGTCTAATGCTTCATTTGTAATGAGATTTGCTGCCGCCTCATTAAATGAGAATGGCATCATAACCACACCTTTTTGCATACCTTCATCAACACGTGTAGTAGCAGAGATCTTTCCCCTTCGTGACTCAACAACTAAGACATCTCCTGATTTTAGTGAAAACGATTTAAGATCTTCAGGGTTAATTAGTATGCATGGACCAGGTTCGATAGCATCTAACACCCGCGAGTGACGTGTCATTGTTCCCGTATGCCAATGCTCAAGTTGTCTACCGGTCATAAATATAAATGGAAAATCGTTAGTTGGTAGTTCTGCTGGTTTAGTGTATTCAGCTGCTACAAAACTTCCTCTACCATCTTTTGTAGGGAATATACCGTCTTTAAAAATAATGGGTTCGCCAGGGTCATTAACATTCATTAGAGGGTAGGTAAGCGAGTCAACTGATTCTAGTCGTTCCCAGGTAATCCCAGCCATACTTGGTGTGGCTAATCTAATTTCATTAAATACATCTTTTGTATTTTCATATNCCCAGTTAAGGCCCATACGATTTGCTATTTCCTGAATAATCCATAAATCTTTTTTAGCTTCGCCTGGTGGTTCAATTGCTTGTCTGCCTAATTGAACACGTCGATCAGTGTTAGTGAATGTTCCGTTTTTCTCAGGGAATGCCGAAGCGGGTAAGATTACATCAGCATAACCGCACGTTTCGGTGAAAAAGATATCTTGTACAACTAAATGATCTAGTTTTGAGAGCGCTTCTCTAGCATGGTTAAGATTAGGATCTGACATTGCTGGATTTTCACCCATAATATAAAGTCCNTTAATGTCACCGTTATAAATAGCATGCATAATTTCAACAATGGTTTTTCCGTTTTCTGGATTAAGCTTCTGCCCCCAAAGTTTTTCAAATTTCATTCTGACTTCGGGGTCGGTGACAGGNTGATAGTCTGGATAGACCATCGGAATTAAACCAACATCAGAAGCCCCTTGAACATTATTTTGCCCTCGTAACGGGTGAAGCCCTGTACTTTCACGACCTATTTGACCGGTCATAAGAGCAAGCGAAATCAGGCAACGTGCATTATCAGTTCCNTGAATATGCTGGGAAATGCCCATACCCCAAAAAATAATTGATTTTTTTGAAGTTGCATATAATCTCGCAACNTCTTTAATCGTATCTGAGTCTATCCCNCAAATTGGTGAAACTTTTTCAGGCGAGTATTCTTTAACAGTTTCTAAAATGCTTTCAAAACCATTAGTGTGTTCATCAATAAATTTCTTATTTTGTAGACCTTCATTAATTATGACGTTCATCATTGCATTTAGGAGTAAAACATCGGTACCCGGTCTTAATTGCAAGAAATGACTTGCATGCAAAGCGATATCAGAATGATAGGGTTCAATAATAATAAGCTTACTACCACGTTCAGATGCATTTTTTAAAAATGTTGCAGCAACAGGATGGTTTTCATGAGGCCTAGAACCAATGACAATAATGACATCAGCATAAGAACCATCCGAAACTTGATTAGATACCGCTCCTGAACCAATCGTTTCTAATAACGCAGCGACCGAAGAAGCATGGCATAGTCTTGTGCAGTGATCGATATTATTATTTTCAAATCCAGTTCTTACTAATTTTTGCACTAAATAAGCCTCTTCATTACTTCCCTTTGCACAACCAAATCCAGCAAGAGATTGCGAACCATTATCTTTTTTTATTTTATTAAAACCTTTTGCTGCAAAATTCAGTGCCTCTCCCCATGTAGCTTCTCGGAAATATTTATACATATTTTCCGGTTCGATAATCTCTGATGTTTTTTTAATATTTTCACGCCTAATCATTGGTTTTTTCAGACGATCAGGATGGTGGATATAATCAAAACCATAACGCCCTTTCACACAAAGGCGGCTTTTATTTGCAGGGCCATCTCTTCCTTCTACATACTGTATGTGATTATTTTTTATATTAAATGTAAGCAGACAGCCAACACCACAATAAGGACAAACCGAATCAATTTTTTTATCAGGCTCAACCAAACCAACATTTTTTGCAGGCATTAGTGCGCCTGTAGGACAGGCTTGTACACATTCACCACATGCAACACATGTACTTTCTCCCATAGGGTCATCCATATCAAAAACAATTTTTGAGTCTTTTCCACGGAAAGCATACCCAATAACATCGTTAACTTGTTCTTCACGACATGCACGCACACATCTTGTACATTGAATACATGCATCAAGATTGACGGCTATTGCAGGATGCGAAATATCAGAATGAACTTGATTTCGTTCTTCAAAACGAGGATTGAAGATAGAGAGTTTTTCTGCCCAGTAATCTAATTCGGAATTTAATTTATAAGGAGATTTTCCTTGCTGAGGCATATCTGATAATAGAAGCTCTAACACCATTTTTTGAGATAAACGGGCTCTTTCATTTGTACTATTGACTTTCATACCCTCGGTTGGTTTTCGGCAACACGATGGCGCAAGAACACGTTCACCTTCAATTTCAACAACACAGGCGCGACAATTACCATCAGAACGGTACCCGTCCTTATAACAGAGGTGGGGAATTTCTATATTTTGTCGTTTCGCAGCTTGGAGAATTGTCTCTTCGCCAGAAGAAAGAATTTCTTTACCGTCTAGGATGAAACTTACTATTGTTTCATTTTTTTGTTTTGGGTTGGCGGCCATTTTTTAAATTCCTCGGGAAAATATCTGATTGCACATCTAACTGGGTTTGGCGCCGCCTGCCCTAAACCACATATCGATGCATCACACATCGCAACAGATAGTTCTTCTAATAAATCTTTATTCCACTCCTCTTTTTCCATCAATTGTATCGCTTTTGTCGTTCCAACGCGACATGGCGTGCATTGACCACATGACTCATGTTCGAAAAACCTCATTGAATTAAGAGCCAATCCTTTAACCTTGTCTTGGTCAGAAAGTACAATTATGGCTGCAGAGCCAATAAAGCAGCCATGTTTCTGTAATGTATCAAAATCTAACGGCTCATCTCCGAGCGATGCAGGCAAAATTCCTCCCGACGCACCACCTGGATAATAACCATAAAATTTGTGACCTTTTAGCATCCCCTTACAATATTCATCGATGAGTTCATTTATGCTAATACCTGCTGGAGCAATATGAACACCAGGTTTTTTAACACGTCCACTGACGGAAAACGAGCGAAGTCCTTTGCGGTCACGACGACCATTTGATGAAAACCAATCAGGTCCTTTCTCTATGATATCCCGAATCCAATGCATAGTTTCCATATTTTGTTCTAGCGTAGGTAGACCAAAAAGCCCAATATCAGCAACATATGGTGGGCGTAATCTAGGCATACCAGGTTTTCCTTCAATTGATTCAATCATTGCAGACTCTTCACCACATATATATGCACCGGCACCTCTTCTTAAATGAATTTTTGGAAGTTTACATGGCGGAGTTTTTTTTAGTTTTTCTAATTCTTTCTCTAGTAACATTCTGCAACCTGCATATTCATCTCTAAGATAAATATAAATTTCTTCTGCATTAATTGCCCAGCAAGCAATTAATGTCCCTTCTATAAAACGATGCGGATCAGTTTCAAGGTAAAAACGGTCTTTAAAGGTTCCAGGTTCACCTTCATCTATATTTATAGCAACCATTTTTGGTGAGTTTTTTTCACTCAAAATCCGCCATTTTTGACCTGTCGGAAAACCTGCGCCGCCTAAACCTCTAAGAGCTGAATTTTCGAGTAGTTTTATAATGTCATCACTTTTATATTTTTCATTCATACAGTCAATTAATGTTTTATAACCACCATTTTTTTTATAAGCAGTATAATTAATATAGTCATTGGGAATTGTATCTATTAATTGATTTTTATTAAGGGCAGTTATAACAGCATCTGTCTTAGCGTTTTCAATTGGATTAGTGCCAGCAATAGCAATTGGCGCAGAAGCGCATCTACCGACACATGGAACAGGTTGAATTCGAACCTTGTTTGAATCTGTAGCTAATTTTAACTCGCTAATTAATTTTTTAGCGCCAAACATTTCACAAGTTACAGATTCGCAGACTCTTATAGTAATATCTGGCGGAGGAGTTTCTTTTTCATTTATTACATCGAAGTGATGATAAAAAGTTGCAGTTTCATAAACTGCTGCCATTGATATATTCATTATTTTTGCAAGTGCCATAATATGACGGTGAGATATATGGTGAAAATTATCTTGGATTTTATGGAGATGCTCTATAAGCATATCCCTTTTTGTGGACTCACTACCAATTAGTTTTTCTAATTGAGTGATACTATTCTGGTCTATGACACGACCAGAAATACGACCTTTTTTTCCACGAGTTCGTTTCATTGAACGTGTAATTATTTAATTACGGAGAGCATTTCTTCGATAGAAGTATATTTTTCACGAGGTTTGCCCTTAGGTTCTCCATGTTCAATTTCTTTGGTATCAATTTGAGACCATTCGGCAAAATTAATATGGCGTACATTTTTACTGTCAAGTTTTGAGTATATTTCTTTAGCACCGTGTTTTTTTGTTTCGGTATTTAATTTTTCTATATCATTGAGAAGATTTGTAACTGTTTCAACACTGCAAGCACGGTTAGTTCCGATGATGCCGCTAGGCCCACGTTTTATCCAGCCGCCAGTATAGAGTTGCTCAACTACAGCACCATCATTTTCGGTGACTCGTCCTTTTTCATTTGGGATTGTCCCCCAGCTTTCATGAAAGGGTACGCCTGGCATTGGGATACCGTGATATCCAATGCTACGAAATAATATACCCGTATTTATTTCAATCGTTTCATTTGTTCCTTTTGCGGATTGTTTAAAAGGCTCACCAGATAGCTCATTTTTTTCGAGAATTAATTTTTCTATTTGATTATTACCAATTATCTCTTGTGGACCCATTAGAAACCTAAAAAAACATTTTTTTGATTTACTGGAATCCAACTCACGTTTTGAATATTCACAAAACTGGTCATAGACTTTTCTATTAGTGACATTGGTTTTTTCTTCTAATTCCTTTTTACTTTCATCATTTAACTGTAAATCTTCTTCGAGAATAATTGGGTTACAATCTGATAATTCTCCGAACTCACGTAATTCTTTAGGTGTAAATTTAGCTTGAGCAGGTCCGCGACGTCCAATTACATGGATTTCTTTTAGTTTACTCTCAGCTAAAACATCTAATGCATGTTGTGCTATATCGGTATGTTTAAGTTCATCTACGGTTTTCGATAGTATTCTGCTTACATCGGCAGCAACATTTCCCTGTCCTATTATGACGGCAGTATCTTGCGAGAGGTCGAATTCTAATTCTCTATAGTCTGGGTGACCATTATACCAACCAACAAATTCTGTCGCGGTATGACTTCCTTTAAGATCTTCTCCAGGAACACCAAGTTTTCTATCTGTTTCGGCGCCATATGTAAGGATTACTGCATGATGTGTTTTACGCAAATCTTCAATAGATATATCTCTACCAACAGTTACATTTGCAATAAGATTGAAGTGCGGATCATCTGCAATTTTTTTATAGAGATTAATAGCAGTTTTGAGTTTTGGATGATCCGGCGCAACACCACTTCGAACAAGACCATAAGGGGAGGGGAGACGTTCAATAATATCTACATTTACTTCAAATTCTGATTTTATCAGTGCTTCTGCAGCATAAAATCCACTTGGGCCAGAACCTACAATAGCTACTAGTAAAGGGTTTTGTTCAGTGCCAAGATTTGCCATAGCTTAGAGACCTACCCATAGAGATAAAGTTTCTATGTTACTTAAACTGACTATTTTA
>PBJS01000025.1 GCA_002721165.1 Legionellales bacterium
AGCCAGGATCAAACTCTTCAGTTCAATCATGTTAGCTGCTTATGGCAGCAAATCTTTGGCTCGATAGTCACTGTATTAATTGACGTGTTTAGACGTTACATTAATAAAACTTCCACCGAACATTTATGGTGATACAAGCCATCAACGTAAGCGCCCACACAAATTACTTGATCAGAAATTTATAAAGAACGAAAGGTTAGTTACCCCTAACCGGGAGGCGTGATTATACAGGTTGGCTAATGATGGTCAACACATCTTTATTACATTTTAGTGTACATATAACATTCTGATTTACATAAATATTTTAAAAAATTTTTGTCAGTATTTTTCTCTATTTTTTAATCGGCAAAGGTGTCAAAAATTTTTAATTATGCAGTTAATTTAACTCTTATGAATTTTCGCTTACCAACCTGAATAACTGCAGAAAAACCTGCCTCTAGTATCTGCTTCCCATCATCTACTCGTTTGCCATCAATCTTCACCGCAGCCTGTTTAATCATGCGGTGTGCATCAGATGTGCTACTAACCAACTGCGTCTCTTTTAAAAGATTCGCAAAAACAATTCCCTTATTGCTAACCTTAATTTCTATATCGTCAATAACATCGGGTATTGCGTTATCGCTAAAGCGCTTAACAAAATCATTTTTCGCGTCTTGCGCCGATTTTAAATCATGAAATCGGGTAATAATTTCTTGAGCGAGTTCAAATTTTATGTCTCTGGGGTTTGTTCCTGTCTCAACTTGCTTTTTAAATTGTTCGATTTCTTCGAGATTTTTAAAACTCAATAATTCAAAATATCGCCACATTAAATTATCAGATATTGACATAATCTTTCCGAACATTTCCTTTGCAGATTCATCAATACCAATATAGTTGCTTAATGATTTTGACATTTTCTGGCTACCGCCTAATCCTTCGAGTATCGGCATTGTAATAACCACCTGTGGTGGCTTGCCATGTAACTCCTGTAATTGTCGCCCGACAAGCAAATTAAATTTTTGGTCTGTACCCCCAAGCTCAACATCAGCATCTAGTGCAACCGAATCATAGCCTTGTATCAAAGGGTATAGAAATTCATGTATTGAAATGGCCTGATTTGATTTATATCTTTTATCAAAATCATCTCGTTCAAGCATTCGTGCGACGGTATGATGTGAAGCTAATCGAATCAAGTCTGCCGCATTCATTTTATTCATCCACGATGAATTAAATGCTACTGTGGTTAAATCCGGATCGAGTATCTTAAAAATCTGCTTCTCATATGTTTTTGAATTTTCCTTTATTTCTTCTGCACTAAGCGGGGGTCGTGTCGCACTCTTCCCAGAAGGGTCCCCTATCATTCCCGTATAATCACCAATTAAGAAAATAATGTTATGCCCAAGCGTCTGGAACTGACGAAGTTTATTTATCAATACAGTATGACCAAGATGTAAGTCCGGTGCAGTTGGGTCAAATCCTGCTTTTACATTGAGTTTCTTACCTGAATCGAGTTTCTTTTTTAACTCTTCTTCAACTAAGATTTCTTCTGTCCCTCTGGTGATTAACTCGATGGCCTCTTTCGTGGATGTCATATTTTTCCATTTTGCTTAAGTTAAATAAAGGTAGCTTATCATAGTCAAAAAATGATACGCAGTGTGCAATTCGCTTATTGACGATGATAATTCCAAAGGTTATTGTAGCAAATTTTATATTGGATAAACCGTGACTTACAAAATATACTTAAAGAATAACTATAAACCCGAAGTCCGACTGGCTAGGTACCACCCCATCCACTCGTTCTTTTTTTGGACAATCTGTTGTGCCTCCATATTGATGTCAGGGTATTATTTTCTATTTACTCCAGACATGGCTGTAAAAAAATTTCCCTCGAAGGTTGAATCAGTCACAACGGATATGGAAAGAGAGTTTGAGTCATTCTCAGAAGACACTGAACATGTTGAATTGGTGCCAAATAATTCTAAAAATTTAGCTATAAAGAATAATTCTAAACTGAGTGATGATGATTTAAGTAAAAGCCTAAAAATTGACAAAAAAATTTCCTGGCAATCAATCACCGTAAAACCAGGGGAAAGTCTTGCATTAATTTTTTCTCGGCTTGGCCTAAGTTCTAACTCACTTTATAAAATAATGTCGCTTGGTAAAGAAACATCAATATTAAAGACGCTGATCCCCGGAGATAAATTAAAATTTCATATCGAAGACAACCAACTCATAGCACTTCAGTATGAAATGGAATTAACAAAAATTTTAAAAGTTTCAAAAAAAGATAATAAATTTATAACCGAAAAAATAAATATAAAACTAGATAGTATTACCAAAAATGCAAATGGAATTATAAATGATTCGCTATTTTTATCAGGTCAAAAAGCTGGTCTTTCCGCAAATCTAATTATGCAACTCGTTGCTATTTTTGGGTGGGATATCGATTTTGTTCTAGATATACGTAAAGGTGACTCGTTTACTATTCTTTATGAGGAACAATATAAAAATGGAGCAAAAGTTGCCGAAGGCCCGATTATTGCTGCTGAATTTATCAACCAAGGAAAAGCTATAAGAGCTATCCGCTACTCGGAAAATAACGAACGTAGTAATTATTATGCTGTAAATGGTGATGCAATGAGAAAGGCATTCCTTAGAACACCTGTTGATTTTTTCTCAAGAATAAGCTCTAGATTTAGCTTAGGAAGAAAGCATCCAGTACTAAATAAAATACGGGCTCATAAAGGCGTAGATTATGCTGCTCCGATGGGTACACCAGTAAGAGCAACCGGTGACGGTGTAGTCGCCTTTGCTGGTAAAGATGGTGGTTTTGGAAGAAAAATAAAATTAAAACATGGTGGTGCATATAGTACTGTTTATGCTCATCTGCAACGTATCGGTAAAAATATACGGAGAGGAAAAGAAGTTAAGCAAGGACAAATCATCGGTTATGTTGGTCAAAGTGGATTAGCCACGGGACCGCATCTTCACTATGAATTTCAAATCCACGGTGTTCATCGAAATCCACTGACAGTTAAATTACCCAAAGTCAAAGCAATTGCTAAGAAAAACTTAGAAGAATTTAAAAAGACAATAGTACCTATACTCGCTGAACTAGATAGAGTTACAGGAAAAAGCGTCATATCCGCACAACAATCGAACCCACCTAATGAAAGAAAAATCTCAATAGTGGGTGACGGTTAATATAATCTAATTCATGACATAAATATGGTCCCAATATGTATTATATAGGATTAATGTCAGGCACTAGTATGGATGCAGTTGATGCTGCCCTAGTTGAATTTGATAAAAAGACGATCTTAAAATTCTACAACGAATACCCCATAGACAGTTCTTTAAAAAATGAGATACGCCGAACTAATAAAGAAACTAATTTGATCGAATTAGCAAAACTAGACAACAAATTAGGGCATTTTTTTGCAGATGCAGCCAACGATCTTATGAAAACAGCGAACGTTAATCCTAATCAAGTAAAAGCTATAGGAAGTCACGGGCAAACAATCCTACATTTACCAACAGATGCAGAAAAAACATCAATTCAAATTTCAGATCCAAATATTATTTGTGCGAAAACTGGTGTTACTACTGTAGCCGATTTTAGAAGAATGGATATGGCTTATGGCGGACAGGGAGCACCACTTGCCAGTTCTTTCCATGAATATCAATTTAGAAATAATGATAAATCAATTGCCATACTAAACATTGGTGGATTTGCAAATCTTACCTTACTGCCCTCTGATGAAGGTAGAATAATAGGCTTTGATACAGGTCCTGGGAACACACTACTCGATGCTTGGATTAAGAAAAATAAAAACTGTGATTTTGATGAAAATGGCCTATGGGCGGATTCGGGTAAAGCAGACCCAGTATTACTTAAGCAGTTACTTTCAGATAATTATTTTTCATCTCAAATACCAAAAAGCACAGGTAAAGAATATTTTAATTTGAATTGGCTTGATGCCAATTTAAAAAAATTAAATAAAAAATTATCAAGTGAAGATATTCAAGCGACTTTATTAAAACTAACTGCTATCACAATAACTGATGATATTATGAAATATGCATACAAGTTTAGTGAAGTAATTATTTGCGGTGGCGGTACAAAAAACACTATGTTAATAAAAATAATTAAACAAATACTAACGAATTTCAAAGTTACAACTACTTCAGATTATGGGCTATCTCCGGATTGTATTGAAGCTGTAACTTTTGCATGGCTTGCAAAAAAACGTTTAGAAAATCAACCATCAAATATTCCGACAGTTACTGGTGCAACCGAAAGAGTAGTACTTGGTGGAATATATTCACCAATAAAGAAAAATTCCTAGAATTATTTATACCGAGAACGAAGAACCGCAACCACAGGTAGTTGTCGCATTGGGGTTGCGTATAACAAATTGTGCGCCTTCCATACCCTCCGAATAATCTATTTCGGCACCTGATAGATACTGAAAGCTCATTGGATCAACTAGTAATTTAACACCCTCATTTTCAATAATGGTGTCACCTTCTCCAATTTCTTCATCAAAAGTAAATCCATACTGAAATCCAGAACACCCGCCGCCGGAAATAAAAACCCGCAACATTAGCGCATCATTACCCTCATCCTCAATAAGCTCCTTCACTTTACTAGCTGCTGCTAAACTAAAGTTTAATGGAGGTGTTGTCTGTTCTGCTAAATTCATAAACAAATTACCAATTATTTATTCGCTAACTTCATTGTAATTTAATTCCAAACCAACTTCCTCATCTGGTTTAGCTGGGGTATGGACAAGCTTACCATTTACTTCTGCTCCAACTGCTAGTTCTACCAAATTATAATAAACATTGCCCTTTATTTTCGCATTAGATAGCAATTCTACATGTCTACTTGCGTGTACATCGCCATTTACTACGCCATTAATCACAACATATGGCGAACTTACTTCTCCTTCGATTTCACCATACTCACTCTGTGACAAAAGTGAACTACCGTCATTTTCTCCGATAACTTTACCTTTTATTTTTCCGTCAATATGGACACCACCTGAAAATTTAATTTCACCTTGAATTTCCGTATTCTGCCCAATCAAACTATCGATTCGTGTAGTCTTTTTGTTTTTAAATTTTTTTAATAGTTTATCTAACATTAGATTAATCCTGTCATTTAATATTTTACTTAATTAAGCCTCTCCAATTTGCCATTCAAAAACTCTATTAAGTCTTAATTTTTCTCCGTCGTGTTGCTTTAGATTCACCATCACTCTTAAAGGTTCAAAATCATCGGGTACATTTATACTACCCTCAATACGTCCAAAACTCTTTATTTTTATCTTATTATTATATTCCTCTCCAGCGCCGATCTCATTTAAGTTCAGAGCTCGAAAACCGGATTTATCATTACCCTCAACCGTCATATCAACAGAAACTTCAGTCACTTTATCACTTTTCCCTATATTGGTTAACACTAATTTATACTTATAGAGTCCTTTTTTACGAGTAGTTTCTATATGTAAGCCCTGAATATTAAGACCCCTAGAGTATGAGCTTGCCGTTATTATCCCCTGATAAAATGTCAACTCCCTTCTTAAATTAAAAACTTGGTCTTGGAGTAATTTAATTTCATTTTGTAGTCTGATGGACGTTGCGTTATCAACATTAGCCAAACGTTCTAGTTTTAAGATTTTTTCACTTAAACTTTTATTTTGATTTTTTAAATCTAAATTTGCACTCCAAAGCTGGTTTATATCATGCGTTTGGGACAGTTGTACTCTAATAGTATTCAAACGTGGATTGTCGTATAGATACCAAACAACAACAAAAATAGCTAAACCAAAAAAAATAAGATAATGCGTTGGTTTAAAACGTGGATTCTTTTTTACAATGTGCTTTAGCATAATCCTATTGATATACAGATCTAAATATCTGGCTGAACATGTGTTAATCCTTTATCTTCATCAAAACCAAACATTATGTTCATATTTTGTATCGCTTGACCCGCCGCACCTTTAATTAAATTATCAATAACAGTTAAAATTATTAGTTGTTGTGGCTTCGCATTATTAAAACGAAGGGCAATGTTACACATATTCGTCATTCTTACAGCTTTTGTTTCCGGGTATGAGTTTTCAGATAAAACATCAACAAATTTTTCTTCTGAATAAAAACTAGTGTAGTGATCCCGTATTTCATCTTTGCTAACTACTGTCTTCGTATATATGGTTGCATGAATACCCCTATGCATTGGTGCCAGGTGAGGAGTGAAAGTAAGATCAACTTCACCAGATGGATTAGCATCATTCAAAATTTGGGTAATTTCAGGCAGGTGTCTGTGATCAAACACTCCATAGGCTTTAAACGACTCAGTAAAATCGGAAAACTTTTCTGAAAGTACTGCTTTTCGACCGGCGCCGCTCACACCCGATATTGCATTTGCGATAATACCTTCCGTTTCGATTAATCCATTCTTAATGGCAGGCAATAAACCAAGTGCAATGGCAGTTGGATAACATCCTGGATTTGCAATAAGCCTGGCTTCGATTATTCGTTCCCGATTGATTTCCGGTAATCCAAATATTGCGTCTTTTAGTAACTCCGGACAAACGTGTTTCTCCTTATACCAATTTTGCCAAATGTCGGAAGATTGAATTCTGAAATCTGCCGATAGATCAATAATACGACAACCTTGTTCAAGTAACGTGGGTACATAATGCATGGCAGTCGCATTGGGCGTGGCAAAAAAGACAAGATCGCATGTATGTAGGTCATCACTATCATGATCGACAAAACGAAGATCGTAATGTTTCAATGACGGAAAAACATCTGTGAGGTATTCACCTTTTCTTGAATTTGAAGTGACAATAGTAACTTCAACATCATCATGAAGCGATAGCAGACGAAGTAATTCAGCCCCTGTATAACCGGTAGCTCCAACAATACCTATACGAATCATTTTTAATCCAACCAATCCTTTAACATCAAAATTTATCTAAATTATAATTTAATAATACTTAGTGATGGGCAAATAAAAAAGCGGCCGAAGCCGCTTTGAATTCAAATTTTTATAATTATTATTTTTACGAATTTGCTGTATAAACAACAGATTCGACATTGAGATTAAAGCTAGTTGGTATATGTGTCAAGAAATCTATTATTATATTTTTATGACTAAAAATAATAAGGTTTAAACAAAATTACAATTTAAGTTACTGTTTTTAAACATAAAATAGTTTTTAACACAAAATATTTTTAATGAGATAGCATGATGAAACGTACTAATTTCCAGCATAATTCGGAATAAGGTTACATAATGACTACTAAATATAGGGGTTTAGGGGCTTGGTGAAAAAAATACTAAAAATATCTATTTGTCTAATTATTGTATCGAGTCTGATGCTTTACTTCATTCCTAGTAAGGCCCCGGGTATTTATCTAAGTTTTATTGATGGGCAAACTGTAAACGTACGTTCATACCAAGGAAAACCATTGCTAGTTACATTTTGGTCAATAACATGTTCATTATGTTTGGAAGAAATCCCCAAACTTACCGAGCTCTACAGTGAGCTAAACCCATATGGTTTCGAGATTATTGGTATAGCAATGTCTTATGACCCACCAAATAGAGTGGTAGAATTATCTAAAAAAAGAAAGATTCCATATTCGATTGCGCTCGATATTAATTCTGATGCTGAAATGGCATTTGGTAGAATAAGGGCCACGCCAACTAATTTCTTGATAGATGCAGATGGAAAAATTGTTCAGCGAAACATTGGTACATTAAATATAAAACAATTGCGCTCTAAAATAAAAAAATTACTTCAAACTTAAATAAATATTAATCTTATAATGTTGTGGTTTAAAGCTTTACACCTTATTTTCATGGTAACTTGGTTTGCCGGTCTATTTTATTTGCCTCGTCTTTTTGTCTACCACGCAATGAGTAATGACAAAATAAGCACTGATCGATTCAAAGTCATGGAAAAAAAATTATTTTATGGAATAACAACTCCTGGGGGAATATTTACTATTATTTTTGGCTATTGCTTATTAATAGCTAACGGAATTGACAGTTATAATAATCAATTATGGTTTTGGCTAAAAATGGTCCTGATACTCATTTTAGTTTTATATCATATTTACTGTTTTTTCTTATTACAAGATTTCAAATATGATAAAAATAAACATACTCATATTTGGTATCGATGGTTTAATGAAATACCTGTTCTAATACTAGTGGGTATTATTCTTCTCGCGGTAATCAAGCCCTTCTAAACTACATAAAATTTTATGGTGGCCAATAAAAAACCAATTGTACTAGTTATTGCAGGTCATGATCCGTCAGGGGGTGCTGGAATTCAAGCTGATATTGAAAGTATAGTAAATACTGGATGTCATGCGGTAACAGTAATTACATCATTAACAGCACAAAATACTAGTGAAGTTACAAATATTTCTTACCAAGATCCTATTTTTTTTAAAGAACAAATTAAACTAATACTTAATGATTTCAATGTTTCTACATGTAAAATCGGAATGATTGGTAATGTTGATCTCGTTAATATAATACATAAAGAATTATCAGATATTAAAATCCCTATCATCTTAGATCCGATTATAGATTCTGGAACTGGTAAAAATCTTTCGCCTAAAAAAACATATGAAAGTATCTTAAGTTTGCTATTACCATTAACAACAATAATTACGCCAAATAGTATAGAAGCAAAAATACTTGCTGAGACTGAAGATTTAAAAAATGCTGGCAGTAAATTACTAAGTCGCGGAAGGGGAAGCGTTTTAATAACTGGATCACATGAAGAATCAAGTGATGTTATAAATACGCTCTATAAAAGAGATGCCCCGCCAATAGAGTACACATGGAAAAGATTGCCTGGTTCCTTTCATGGCTCGGGTTGTACATTATCATCAAGAATTGCTGCAAATTTAGCTCTTGGAAATAATCTGGATAATGCTGTAGAAGAGGCCCAAAAATATACATGGCACACTCTAAAAAATGGTTCAAAGCTTGGAAAAGGTCAGATTCATCCAAACCGTTTTTTTAATAAAAACGACAATATTTAATGAAATCTTTAATGGTTATCTTTTACAAGTTATGAACATGCCAAAATCAGGGGGAATTTATGTAATTAGCGATTACAGAAATCGTAAGACTGATGAATTTTTAGAAATAACAGAAAAGATACTTAATGCTGGCATATCACTTTTTCAGTTTCGCGATAAAAACTCAAAATATGCAACAAAAAGAATGTTAGCAAAAAAATTACAGGCACTTTGTAAAAAATATAAAACTCCATTTATTATCAATGATGATGTAGAACTAGCAAAGGAAATCTCCGCTGACGGAGTTCATCTAGGTAAATATGATATGAAAATTAAAGAAGCTAAAGAAATTCTCGGTAAAAAAATAATTGGGGCTTCATGTTACAACAATCTTGAATTTGCAATATCCGCAGAAAAATCAGGGGCTAGCTATATTGCATTTGGATCGTTTTTTAATTCTCAGACGAAACCACACACTAATAGTGTCGGGGTTGAATTGCTTATTAAATCAAAATTAAAACTAAAAATACCAATAGTTGCAATTGGTGGAATAACACCAGAAAATGGTAAGCAGCTTATTAAAAATAATGCTGATTTTTTAGCCGTTATAAGTGGAATTTATGGATCATCGAATGTAGAAAATAATGTTTTAGCATATAAAAAATTGTTTTGCCCATCATTAAAATGACAAAAAAATTATTCAATGAAGCTAAAAGGTATATTCCAGGTGGAGTTAACTCACCGGTTCGTGCTTTCAAAGCTGTATCAGGTACACCGCTTTTTATAGACAGGGCTTCGGGTTCTTATTTGTATGACACTGAAAATAAAAAATATATAGACTACGTTGGATCTTGGGGGCCAATGGTAGTAGGACATTGCCATCCCGAAGTAATTAAAGCAGTACATGATTCAGTCGATAACGGCTTAAGTTTTGGCGCACCAACTGAGATTGAGACTCAGATGGCTAATAAGATTTGTGAGCTCATGCCATCAATTGAAAAAATTCGTATGGTGAATTCAGGAACAGAGGCAGCCATGAGCGCTATTAGACTGGCAAGAGGTTACACCAAAAGAGATATGATTATTAAATTTGAAGGTTGTTATCATGGTCATACTGATTCATTACTCGTTAAAGCTGGATCAGGAGCTCTAACATTCGGTGTACCAAGCTCACCCGGAGTCCCTGAAGATCTTGCCAAACAAACAGTAACGCTTACCTATAATGATATTGATCAACTCAAAGATACATTTAAAAGTATTGGCGAAAAAATTGCAGCGGTTATTATTGAACCCATAGCAGGAAATATGAGTTTAGTACCCGCAAATAAAAAATTCTTAGAAATACTTAGAAAGCTCTGTAGTGAAAATGAGACTATATTAATTTTTGATGAAGTAATGACAGGGTTTCGAGTTGCATTGGGTGGTGCTCAATCAATATATAATATTACCCCCGATTTAACTATACTCGGTAAAATTATTGGGGGCGGGATGCCTGTTGGGGCCTTTGGCGGAAAAGAAAATATTATGAGTCATATTTCCCCAGATGGACCTATATACCAAGCCGGTACACTGTCTGGAAATCCGATTGCCATGAGTGCGGGACTCGCTACTTTAGATCTAATTTCAACAAAAGGATTCCATAAATCTCTTAAACAAAAAACAGAAATGATAGTTAATGGAATCAGTGAATCTGCTGAAAAAATGAATGTATCATTAACAATAAATTATGTTTGCGGTATGTTTGGGCTATTTTTCAGTGAAGAAACAATCATCGACTCTTTTGAAAAAGTTATTGCTTGTAATAAGGATTATTACAATATTTTTTTCCACGGTATGTTAGAGGAAGGAATATATTTAGCGCCATCCCCCTTTGAAGCTGGCTTTGTCTCATCTTCACACTCTGATGATGATATAAGTTCAACAATAAATGCAACTAAAAAGATTTTTAAAAAAATTGATTAGAAATATGTCAATATAAATTCGAGTCAAGAAGATCAAATATTGAAAAAAATTACTATTAACTGATATTTATTTTCTTTTCTGAAACTATTATGCCATCGGTGTCAGCATAAATATATTCGCCAACATTGAATGTAATACCCGCAAAAGAAATAGGAATATCCCTGTTCCCTAATCCCTGTTTTTGACTTTTCCTTGGGTTAGTATTTAATGCTTTAATGCCAATATTAATCGTTGAAAGAATATTGGCATCACGGACACAACCAAAGACTATTATTCCAGACCAACCATTTTCCATACCTAACTTTGCGAGCATATCACCAACCATTGCACAACGCAGAGACTCTTCTCCATCAACAATAAGCACACGACCATCACCTGGTTCTTCCAAAGCTTTTCTTACTAAACTATTATCTTCGAACGCTTTTATTGTAGATATTGCGCCATGAAATATTTTTTTTCCGCCATAATCCTTAAAAATAGGTAAAGCAACCTTAAGGTCTTCGCCGTACTCGTCATATAGATCTGCTGTTTTAAAAATCATCTTAAAACCTTTCTTTATTCATCGCTCATAAAATTCAGGACGCCTATCAGAAAACAAATTATTGTTTTTAGTTATAAATTTATCGTGACTCTCAGTTGGATTAATATCAGTAATGTAACAAGCTTCTCTTTGTGATGCAGCCCTAAAAATAATTTCTCCCTTTGGTGAAACGATCTGGCTTTTTCCGGTGAAACGCAAAATACCGTTAGGCCTATTATCCGCTCCAAAACGATTTGCTGTGATAGCAAATACCTTATTCTCAAGGCATCGAGTTAACATTGTTTTCTGACAAAAATTAAGCACTAAATTTGAAGGATGGCAAATAATCTCCGCCTTGTTCATTGCAAGTGTTCGCGTCACTTCTGGGAATGCCCAGTCGAAGCAGATCATCATGCCCAACTTCACGCCATTTACTTCATTGACCTCCAAAGGTATATCGCCGGGGCTCATACAAAATTTTTCTTCGTTGAATAAATGTAATTTTCTATAAATGTGAATAATGCCTTGAGGACCAACTAGTGCCGAACTATTAAAACATTTGTCTTTATCTTTTTCTGCAAAGCCAATGACTATATGCATGTTATTTTTATGACATAAATTTACAATACTATCTATATGTATCGAATGGTTTGGATCTTCTGCTAATGAAAGTGCCTCCTTAGCATCTTTAAAATAATATCCAGACAACGCTAACTCTGGCAATACGATTAAATCTGCATCAACCATATCAAGAGCATTGACTATCTTTTTTACATTCGCAGCTACTTTTCCGAACTTTGGGCGAAATTGATAAAAGCCAACTTTCATTTCTATTAAATATTACTTTTTCTTTGGTCTTTCCCAGGATGGGATCGATTTTTGTTCAGTCCTGCTAATCGCCAAACTGTTGCTATCTACGTCTTTTGTTATTGTCGTACCTGCGGCTATTGTTGAGCCATCTTTAATTTTTACTGGTGCAATTAATTGGACGTCAGAACCTACAAAAACATTGTCGCCAATTGTTGTTTTATTTTTCTTAGCACCATCATAATTACAGGTAATCACTCCAGCACCTATATTTGTATCACAACCAATCTCAGCATCGCCAATATAACTCAAATGATTTGCTTTAGTTTTTTTACCAAGCAAACTTTTTTTAATTTCAACAAAATTTCCCACATGAACCTGATCATCTAGCACAGAATCAGGGCGAATACGTGCAAATGGGCCAATATGACAATCATTACCAATAACCGAATTTTCAATTACAGAATTTGCAAAAATTTTTACGTTATTGCCAATAACTGCATCTTTGATTACGCAATTTGGGGCAATACTAATGTTATTTCCTAATTTTAATTTACCTTCCATCACAACATTTACATCAATTTCATTATCGTGCCCAATTTCCAACTCTCCTCGTAAATCAAACCTTGAAGGATCAGCAATACCAACACCCTCATCCATTAAACGGTGTGCTTGCACTATTTGATAATAACGTTCTGCCTCAGAAAGCTGTGAGCGTGTATTAATTCCCTGAACCTCTATCATTGATTCCGCTAAAACTGGGAAAACCTTAACATTATCATTTACTGCCATCTCAACAATATTAGTTAAATAATATTCATTCTGCTTATTTTTATTATTGAGAGAATTTACCCAATGATTCAAAATTTCTGCTCTAACAACCAAAAATCCAGCATTAACTTCGCAGATTTTTTGTTGTTCTTCTGTTGCATCCTTTTCTTCGATAATGGCAATAATGTCATCATTGCTATCGCGTATTATTCGTCCATACCCATAAGGTTCGTCGAAATACGCTGTCAAAAGGGAAAACCCAGTATCGGCTGCGGCCTCAACTAATTTTATAAGTGATGTTTCGCTAATTAATGGAACATCCCCGTAAAGTACTAAAATATCATCAGACTTTGGTATATTAGGCAGAACTTGTTGCACTGCGTGTCCTGTCCCTAGCTGTTCTTCTTGCTCAACCCAAGAAATTTGAGAATCTTTTAATGTATTTTGAACTTCCTCTCCGCCAAAGCCATAAACAATATAAATCTCCCGATGCTCTATTTTCATTGCCGCTTCATAAACATGTGTAAGCAATGGCTTGCCTGCCAAAAGATTTAAGACCTTTGGTCTACTAGAGTGCATTCGCTTTCCTTGGCCAGCGG
The DNA here is from genome assembly GCA_002721165.1 of Legionellales bacterium. GTDB lineage: Bacteria > Pseudomonadota > Gammaproteobacteria > Eutrophobiales > Eutrophobiaceae > UBA11869. The sequence goes on from PBJS01000025.1 coordinate 13,696, forward strand.
CTAAAATAATAATGCTGAGACTCAATTTAAAAAATACCTCTCTGTGATTAGTTTAAAAATTTTTACAGGATTATATCTGCGCTAGTAGCAGAGATATATGATTGATTTCGTATGAAAGATATATAAAGCTATTGGAAATTCGTCTAATTATCGTCCGGAACGTTTTCTTAAACGCTGTAATGTCTGTAATTGAGCCGCAGCTTCTGCGAGCGCTACCTGAGCCTTGGCATAATCAATTTTAGAATCTTTCTCGTGCAATGCCTTTTCAGCTTCTTCTTTTGCTTTCACTACAGCTGCCTCGTCTAAATCCTCCGCACGCTCAGCTGTGTCAGATAAAACGGTAATTATACTTGGTTGTACTTCCAGAAGCCCGCCTGAAACATAAAAAGCTGATTCGTTACCATCAACATCCATCACCCTGACTTCTCCCGGGGTCATTTTGGTTACCAAAGGCGTATGGCCTGGAGCAATTCCAACTTCCCCCATAATAGCTGGCGCAAAAACCATTTGAGCTTCCCCTGAAAATATTTCTTTTTCAGCGCTTACAATATCAACTTGAATTGTATTCATAAAATATCTTTATTAACTATAGGCCTTTTGCTTTTTCAAGCACCTGATCGATTGTGCCAACATTATAAAAAGCTTGCTCTGGAATATCATCATGCTGACCTTCTATAATCTCCTTAAAACCACGTAAAGTTTCTTTCAATGGTACAAACTCACCATCCAGACCAGTGAAAACTTTTGCAACAAAATACGGCTGAGTTAAGAAACGTTGAATTTTTCGAGCACGTGATACAACCAATTTATCCTCTTCAGATAATTCATCCATACCTAAAATCGCAATAATATCTCTTAATTCTTTATATCGCTGTAATGTATTTTGCACGCCGCGAGCGACATCATAATGTTCTTGTCCGACAACCAAAGGATCTAGTTGACGGCTCGTTGAGTCCAAAGGATCGATAGCCGGATATAAACCGAGCTCTGCTATCTGACGTGATAAAACAACAGTCGAATCTAGGTGTGAAAAAGTTGTGGCTGGTGATGGATCTGTTAAATCATCAGCTGGAACATAAACAGCTTGAATTGAAGTAATTGAACCTGTTTTAGTTGATGTTATTCTTTCTTGCAGTCTGCCCATTTCTTCTGCGAGTGTTGGTTGATAACCAACAGCTGATGGCATACGTCCCAACAATGCTGAACACTCAACACCAGCGAGAGTAAAGCGATAAATGTTATCGATAAACAATAATACATCGCGTCCTTCATCACGAAATTTTTCAGCAAGAGTCAGTCCTGTTAATGCAACACGTAAACGGTTGCCAGGTGGTTCGTTCATTTGTCCATAAACCATAGAAACTTTTGATTTTTCGAAATCATCTACATTAACAACGCCAGATTCTTGCATTTCATAGTAGAAGTCATTCCCCTCTCGAGTACGTTCACCAACACCAGCAAAAACTGACAAGCCCGAATGCTGTGTTGCAATATTATTAATCAGTTCCATCATGTTGACAGTTTTACCAACACCGGCTCCGCCGAATAAGCCAACTTTACCGCCCTTTGCAAAGGGAATAATAAGGTCAATGACCTTAACACCTGTTTCAAGCAATTCAGTAGAGGGACTGAGTTCTGTAAATTTCGGTGCCTCGCGGTGTATAACCATATGCTCATCCGTGTCGATTGGGCCTTTTTCGTCAATAGATTCACCTAGTACATTCATAATGCGCCCAAGAGTCTTGCCGCCGACTGGAATTGAAATCGCCTCACCTGTATTTCGCACAGACAACCCACGCTGTAGACCATCAGTTGAGCCTAAGGCAATTGTTCTAACAATACCGTCTCCCAATTGTTGTTGTACTTCAAGCGTGGTACTAACGCCCTCGCCTTCTACAATCAATGCATCATAGATGTTCGGTATTGCATCGCTTGGAAACTCGACATCCAATACGGCTCCTATAATTTGTACGATTTTTCCAGAACTCATCTTTTTCCTTCCTCAGTTTTTATTATTTAATAAAAATCAATTCGACTAAACAGCGGCTGCGCCCGCAACAATCTCAGATAATTCTTGAGTAATTGCCGCTTGTCTTGCCTTGTTATATATAAGTTGTAGCTCATCAATAAGTGCGCCGGCATTTTCTGTTGCACTTTTCATAGCAACCATTCGTGCTGCCATTTCACATGATATATTTTCAATGACACCAGCGTAAACTTGTGACTCAATATAACGCGACAAGAAACCGTCTAGTACTTCTTCGGCATCAGGCTCATAAATATAATCCCAATAACTTGCATAGTTTTCTTTTTCATCCGGCTCGCCAGGCACTAACTGTTGAATAACCGGTGTTTGAACCATTGAGTTCACAAATTGATTTGAAACTAAATGCACTTCATCAATATCTCCATCTCTATAAGCATTTAGCATGATCATTATAGTTCCAATTAATTCTTCAGGATTTGGTTCGTCGCCTATATGAGTAACTTGGCCAATAATATTTACGCCAATTGATCCAAAAAAACCAGCTGCCTTTGTCCCAATAACACAAAGATCAATTTCTTTTCCTTCTATTTCCCAATTTTGAATCTTTTTTAAAAGCATACGAAACATATTTGCATTTAGACCGCCACATAATCCTCGGTCCGTTGAAACAACAATCAAACCAATTCTTTTAACCTCTTCGCGTGTTACAAGATAAGGATGCTTATACTCTGGATTCGCATGAGCAAGGTGTGATATCACATTACGAATCTTTTCTGAATAAGGACGAGCGGCAAGCATGCGATCTTGGGCTTTACGCATTTTACTAGCTGCTACCATTTCCATAGCTTTTGTGATCTTTTGTGTATTTTTTACACTTGCAATCTTTGTTCTTACTTCCTTTCCGCCCGCCATATTTTTTCTTGCCTATTTCTAATTATTACCAAGTATTATTTTTTTTAAACTTATCAATCGCGCTATTCATTTCAGTTTCAATATCATCATCGTAATTACCCTCGACACCAATTTTATCCATTAAAGCCGATTGTTCACTTTTCATATAATCATGTAATGCTGATTCAAAAGCGCCAATTTTTTCCAGCTCGATATCGTCGATAAAACCATTTTCTACAGCAAACAAACTGACGCCCATTTCAGCCACATTTAAAGGGGTATATTGTTTTTGCTTCATTAACTCCATAACGCGTTGGCCTCGTTCTAGCTGTTTTCTTGTTGCCTCATCTAAATCAGACGCAAACTGGGCAAAAGCTGCTAGTTCACGATATTGAGCAAGCGCCAACCGAACGCCGCCGCCTAGTTTTTTAATAATCTTGGTTTGTGCAGCACCGCCTACTCGCGATACCGACAGCCCTGCGTTAATAGCTGGTCTAAAACCTGAGTTAAAAAGGTCTGATTCTAAAAATATCTGACCATCGGTTATTGAAATCACATTGGTCGGAACGAAAGCAGAAACGTCTCCTGCTTGTGTTTCGATAATTGGTAATGCAGTTAATGAACCTGTTTTACCTTTGACTTCCCCGTTTGTAATCTTTTCTACATAATCTTCATTAATTCGCGAAGCACGTTCTAACAAACGGGAATGTAAATAAAATACATCGCCGGGATATGCCTCACGTCCTGGAGGACGTTTCAACAACAATGAAACCTGACGGTATGCCCATGCTTGTTTTGTTAAATCATCATAAATGATTAATGCATCTTCGCCACGATCACGAAAATATTCACCCATAGCGCAACCACCGTATGGAGCAATGTATTGCATCGCTGCAGATTCTGATGCAGTTGCTGCAACAACAATTGTGTGTTCCATTGCGCCGTGTTCTTCGAGTTTCTTTATAACAACATTAATGGATGATGCTTTTTGACCAACTGCAACATAGATACACTTAACGCCGGTGCCTTTTTGATTAATAATTGCATCGATTGCAACAGCAGTTTTACCTGTTTGACGATCACCAATAATTAACTCCCTTTGGCCGCGGCCAATAGGCACCATAGAATCAATCGATTTAAGGCCTGTTTGGACAGGCTGGCCTACAGATTTTCTCGCGATGACTCCTGGTGCAATTTTTTCAATCGGCGAAGTTTCCTTTGTATTAATTTCACCCTTGCCATCAATTGGATTACCTAGCGCATCAACAACGCGCCCTAACAAACCATCTCCGACAGGAACTTCAAGAATACGCTTTGTACATTTTACAACATCGCCTTCAGAAATATGTTCATAACTACCCATGATAACTGCGCCAACGGAATCACGTTCCAAATTCAACGCTAAACCATACGTATTGCTAGGAAACTCGATCATCTCCCCCTGCATTACATCGCTTAAACCATGTATTCTAGCAACACCGTCGGCAAGACTAACAACCGTGCCCTCAGTACGTGCTTCGGTATCTAGATCAAGTTCTTTAATCTTCTTTTTAATTAAATCACTAATTTCAGTTGCACTAATAGACATATGCCTTTCCTCTTTAAAAAAACTATTGGGCAATTACATTATTTAATTCTTCTAGGCGTCCACGTAATGATGCATCAACTACGGAATCACCAACTCTAATTATTACACCACCGATCAAATCTTTATTTTCTTCGATATTAATATCAATTTTATTGCCAGTACGCTTACTCAGGGATTCACTTATTTTTTTTATCTGATTTTCATTTAATGGATAGGCTGTTATTACATCAACCTCACTAATATCTTCCGCTGCTGAACGTTTCTGCTCGAACAAAACAGATATTTCCGAAGCCAAACCAATACGTCCCGCATCAACACAAATCTTGACAAAGTTTTTACCTGATTGAGTTAGTTTGTTTTCGCATATATCAACAATAAATTGATAAAGTTCGTCAGCACTTATTTTTGGACTAGCAATAACTCTCTGCATATCACTGTCGCGAACAATCACGCTTAGCAAATTTAGCATTGTTGACCACTCACTTAATTTACCCTCCTCCAAAGCCTGCGAAAAAGCTGCTTCTGCGTAGGGTCTTACAATCGTTGTTTTTTCTAACATTGAGTCTCTTCTCTTCTAAATTTATGATTATAGTTTTTTGCTAATTTTAGCCAAAACTTCATCGTGTGCTTGTTGATCAACTTCCCGCATTAATATTTGCTCAGCACCAGTAATTGCTAGAGCTGCAACTTGATTTCTCAGTTCTTGCCTTGTCTTTTCTTTTTCTTGTTCAATTTCACTTAATGCACTCTCTTTTATTCGATCTCCTTCTTTCTTGGCAATTTCCCTTGCTTCCTCAACAATTTCATCTCCGCGTTTTTGTGCTTGCGAAATAATTGTGGCTGCCTGCTCTTTGCCTTTATTTATTTCGGTTACTGATTTTTCCTGTGCATCAGCAAAATCTTTTTGACCCTGTTCTGCCGCTGCTAAACCATCAGCAATACGGGCCTGGCGTTCCTCCATCCCTTTCAACAAAAGCGGCCAAACAAATTTCATCGTGAACCAAATAAACATGACGAAAGCTATACTCTGACCAATCAAGGTTGCATTAATATTCATAATTGTAAGTACCTTATATTAATTCTAATCTACAAAATTATGCGACAGCGAATAAAATATACATTGAAATACCGACTGCAATCATCGGGACGGCGTCTACAAGACCCATTACGATGAACATTTGCGTCCTTAACATTGGGATGAGTTCGGGTTGTCTTGCAGCACCTTCTAAAAAACGTCCTCCAAGAATTCCGATACCAACAGCTGCACCGAGTGCGCCTAATCCCATTAAAACAGATCCTGCTAAATATAACATTGCGCTTGCTTCACTCATTTTCTACCACTCCTAAGTTTTATTAATGGTCCTTTTGGTGGGCCATATCCATATAAACAATTACCAAAATCATAAAAATAAAAGCCTGTAATAACACAATCAATATATGAAATATTGCCCATGGAAGATGCAATGTCCATTGAATCCAAAAAGGCAATAAGGCAATTAAAATAAATATCATCTCACCAGCATATAGGTTACCGAATAAACGTAATGCTAAAGAAACTGGTTTTGCAATTAAACCAACAAATTCTAATAGGAAATTTGCTGGAATGAATAATATTTGAACTACTATATTTTTTGAAGAGAACGGATGTAATGTTAGTTCGGATAGAAATCCACCAACACCTTTCATTTTAATACTATAATAGAGTATTAGCGCAAAAACTGTTAGCGATAACCCAAATGTAATGTTTGGATCAGTTGTAGGGACAACCTTAAAATAAAAATGCGGGTCTCCGGCCAATTTTTGTGCTAAAACAGGTAACCAATCGACTGGAACTAAATCCATCGTATTCATCAAAAAAACCCAAATAAAAACGGTAAGCGCCATTGGCGCAATAAGTTTATTTTCATTATGAAAAATATCTTTAACACTGTTATCAACAAATTCAACTATCATTTCAACCAAGTTAGAAAAACCAGATGGGGCTCCCTCGCTTACATTCTTTGCAACACGATAGAAGAAAAAGCTAAATACTACTCCAAGAAAAATTGCCCAACCTAATGTATCAACATTAAGTGACCAAAACCCCATATCTACAGCTTCCTTTGAGCTATGAGCAAAAGTCCAGGTAGCCTCATTCAAAATTTGCCCGTCCCTTTCATAACCTGCAGGTAGCTTTCCATAAACCAAATTTTGTAAATGGTGCGTAATATATGATTTTGATGTAATTACTGCTTCGTCCGCCATTAATTTATCACTTAATATTATTATTAGTTTTTTATCAAAATTGATAATCCAATTAAATTGCCTAGTAACATTACGCTATAACTAAGAATCACCAACCCAACATTTAAAGTTTCAATAAACAAAAAAGACAGCGCAAAAATCACTATTGTCGCGATGACCTTAATTGCCTCACCAAGATAAAACCAAACTAAGATGCTGCTTGAATTTGTTGCCGATTTTTTGAGTGAAAATTTGGCAAACATCCCATTTGGTAAAATGTAAGCAAAACCACCTAAAATTACAGAGTATGTAAATTCAAGACTTGCAAATATAAAAAAAACAAACCCAGCCAAAACGACTATGAACGCCTCGAATAACAACACCTTACTAACAATAGCGCGATTTCTTATTATTTCTTCCATTTCTTATGTTTCGCACTAACTTTAAATATTGTCGACCCTTCGGTGCTAACAAACCAATGGGTTGCCACACCACCTTTTACATCTCTCAAAAGGGAAGGAAAGTATAAATATCTACCCTGTAATGATCAATGACTGAGACGTCAATTTATTTAATCTAGTCGTTTAAGTATTCCTTCAAGCTCGGCTAATGAATTGTAACTAATCTGTAATTTTCCACGGCCACTTGATTGATGTGTAATTAAAACTTTAGCAGCTAAACGTTCTGATAAGTCATTCTCCAGCTTGGTAATATTCGAATCTTTAACGTCATTTTTGGGTCTACTATGCTGATTACCATCTAAAAGTTGTTTAACCAAATTCTCCGTCGCTCGTACCGAGAGGCCCTGTTTTACTATTTTTGTAGCCGATTCTAATTGTTTGTCTGGGCTTAATGAGAGCAACGTTCTTGCGTGTCCCATATCAAGTTTACCCGTTTCCAGCATTTTTTTTACGCCGTCATCTAGCTCCAATAATCTTAATAAATTTGATACCGCTGGCCTTGAACGTCCGACTGCATCTGCGACAGCATCGTGAGTCATTTCAAGTTCATTAATTAAACGCTCAAGTGCCCCTGCTTCTTCCAGTGGATTTAGATCTTCACGCTGAATATTCTCAATCAAGGCTAAACACATCGCCTCATTATCCGAAACATCTTTAATAATCACAGGAATATCATGTAGACCAGCTATTTGTGCTGCGCGCCATCGACGTTCGCCAGCGACTATTTCGTATGAATCTTTATTTGCTAGTGAACGCACTAAAATTGGTTGTACTAACCCCTGTGATTTAATTGTACCAGCAAGGCTTTGAAGAGCGTCTTGATCAAAATCACGCCGTGGTTGAAAGGATCCACGCTCGATAAGATCGATTGATAGCATTGTTAACGAGCTATTTTCCGGCGAAGATGCGAGGTTTGCGCCAGATACTTCCCCTAAAAGAGCATCAAGACCTTTACCTAATCCACGTTTTTTTGCATTCATAATCGTTGTTGTCTTAATTATTTGATCTATGCAGCTATACCTTCCCGTCTTAATATTTCTCCAGCCAAAGCTAAATAGGCAACAGCACCACTGGATGATTTATCATATTTCAAAGCGGTTAGTCCATGGCTTGGTGCTTCGGCCAATCTAACATTTCTGGGAATGATGGTTCGATAAACTTTTTCTCCAAAATGATCAATTAGTTGGGCAGATACTTGGGTTGCAAGATTATTTCGAGGGTCATACATTGTTCTCAACAAACCTTCAATTTTAAGATTTGGATTTAAATGTTTACGTATTTTTTCAATTGTCTCTAGTAATCCCGTTAGACCTTCTAAAGCATAATATTCACACTGCATCGGAATCATAACTGAATTTGCGGCAACTAGAGCATTCACGGTTAACATATTTAAGGAAGGCGGGCAGTCTATAAGAATAAAATCGTAAATATCCTGAATTGTTTCAAGCGCACTTCTCAGCCTAACCTCTCTTGCTATTTCCTTTAAAAGCGCAACTTCTGCACCCGTTAAATCAGAATTACTCGGGATTAAAGCATATTTCCCTTCCGTAGAGTCAACAATAACCTGATCCGCAGGTTTATCATTCATCAACAAATCATAACTTGAAATCTCAAGTTGCTGTTTATCAATGCCGCTACCCATAGTTGCATTACCTTGTGGGTCAAGATCCACCAATAAAACAGCTCTTTTTGTTGCCGCTAATGATGCAGCAAGATTGACGCTTGTTGTTGTCTTTCCTACGCCACCTTTTTGGTTAGCGACCGCGATGATTCTGCCCATTTAGTTACCATGAATTTAATACCAAAATTGTAAGACACACTTTACCATACTCAAACCCTACTGCCATTTGTATACAACATTAATTCTGCCTTTGGATTTTCGCTAGTTTTGACTTTGCTTTCAAATCTGATGAGGGTAAGTCGAATAATTCGATTTGAAAATTACACCCTGATAACTCTTGATACTCATTTTCAACATTTTCCCCTTTTATCGCCAATAACTGATTATTTGATGTAATTAGATGCTCCAACTGACTCAATAATCGACTTAATGGTGCAAAAGCTCGACAAATCACCGTGTCAAATTCCATTATCGGCTTATATTGTTCTACACGCGACTGAATAATTTCAATGTTATCCATCCCGAACTCATATTTTATATGCCGAAGAAATTTAATTTTTTTCTGTGCACTATCGAGTAATGTCCATTTCTTTTCCGGTTGGGCCAACGCTAAAATTATGCCTGGTAAACCTGCCCCAGTTCCAACATCTAAACAATGCGTCCCTTTAATATATGGGAATGCCGACAAGGAATTAATAATATGGCGTGTAATCATTTGCTCAGATTTTGTAATTCCAGTTAAGTTATAGGTTTTGTTCCACTCGCTTAATAACTCAATGTACATTAAATATTCTTTACAAGGATATTGTTCAGGAATAAGCCCTTGTTTTCTGAGCTCGTCCTCTAGAATGTCTTGCATAAATATCTCTATAAGTTAAGCGCTTTGCTTAAAAAACAGTGAATGCTTCTTGAGATAAATACGTAATAAAGATATTGCTGCAGGTGTTATCCCTTGTATACGAGACGCCTGCCCCAGATTAACCGGACGATGTTTGGATAGTTTTTCAATTACCTCGCTCGATAAACCTCGAACCTCTTTATAATCCAGGTCCTCTGGTAATACAGTCTCTTCGTGTTGGCGGTTTCGCTCTACTTCTTCTTCTTGACGTTTGATATAACCCGAATATTTAGCGCATACTTCAACTTGCTCGGCTACTTTCGGATCAATTTCTTCACCGCCAACATTAGGTAATTTTAAAATATCATGATGAGTAAAATCAGGACGCTTCAATAAATCCAAAAGATTAATATCTTTTCTTATTTTTTGTCCAAGCAATTTTTCGACAGCTTGATTAGGAAAAGATTTTGATCCTAACCAAATATTTGCTAAACGACTCGATTCATTTTCAATAGCATCACGTTTTTCATTAAACAATCTCCAGCGCTCTTGGCTAATTAAACCAAACTGATTGGCATATTCAGTTAATCTAAGGTCAGCATTATCCTCGCGCAACATCAAACGATACTCAGCTCGGCTAGTAAACATTCTATAAGGCTCAGTTGCTCCGGTTGTAATTAAATCATCAACTAATACACCCAGATAAGCTTCGTCTCGACGTGGATACCATGGTTCTTGTTCATTATTTTTAAGTCCTGCGTTTAATCCAGCCAACAACCCCTGTGATGCAGCTTCTTCATAACCCGTCGTGCCATTAATTTGACCAGCGAAAAATAAACCTTTAATGAATTTAGTTTCAAGCCACGGATACAAATCTCTAGGGTCAAAAAAGTCATACTCGATTGCGTATCCAGGACGCGTTATGTGAGCATTTTCAAATCCTTTAATTGAACGCACTAATTTAAGCTGTACATCATAAGGCAACGAGGTAGAAATACCATTTGGATAAATTTCCCCCGTATTTAATCCCTCAGGCTCTATAAAAATTTGATGTGAATTTTTGTCGGCAAAACGAACAACCTTATCCTCTATAGAAGGACAATAGCGTGGCCCATTACTTTCAATATCACCATTAAACATTGGTGATTGTTCTAATGAATCACGAATGATTTCATGAGTTAACTCGTTGGTATATGTTATATGACAAGGCATCTGTTTTGGATGTTCGTTTACATTACCAATAAAAGAAAATACAGGAACAGGTTTATCTCCGAATTGAACACCACATTTTTTATAATCGACAGTTGTACCGTCAATTCTTGGAGGAGTTCCCGTTTTTAATCGACCAACGTTGAACGGTAACTCTCTTAAACGATTGGCTAGTGCAATTGAAGGTTTTTCACCCGCTCTGCCACCATGATGTTGCTCATTACCAATAAAAATTTTACCTCCAAGAAATGTCCCCACGGTCAAAATAACAGAAGGGGCTAAAAATTTTATTCCGATTTTAGTAACTACGCCTTTAACTTCCTCACCCTCAACCAATAAATCATCAACAGCTTGCTGGAATATAAATAAATTATTTTGTTTTTCTAATGCAGGACGAACGGCTTCCTTATAAAGCGAACGGTCAATTTGTGCTCGTGTTGCACGAACAGCAGGGCCCTTACGAGAATTAAGAATACGAAACTGTATACCACTTAAATCCGCGGCATGGGCCATTAGTCCACCCATAGCATCTATTTCCTTTACCAAATGGCCTTTTCCAATTCCACCAATTGCAGGGTTACAAGACATCTGCCCCAAAGTGTCAACACTATGTGTTAAGAGTAGTGTTCTTACGCCCATACGTGATGCTGCTAGCGCTGCCTCTGTCCCAGCATGGCCTCCACCTACTACAATAACGTCAAATTTTTTGGGTTGTTTTTTCATAACGCGGCATATTCTAGCTATTACTCATAAGAATGTAAGGTAAAATATGAATTATGGATAAAGATTTAGCAATCTCATTAACTGATGAGGAATGGGAAAAATCAATAATCCCCGAATTAGTAGAATATATTCGTGTTCCGAACAAGTCTCCTGCATTCGATCCTGATTGGCAATCTAATGGTTTTATGGAGCAAGTTGTCGATCAATTTGTAGCATGGAGTCAACATCAAAATATCGAGGGAATGGAACTCGATGTAATTCGATTGCCTAAACGCACACCACTTATCTTTATAGACATTCCCGGTGATACAGAGAATACAGTGCTTCTTTATGGCCATCTAGATAAACAACCTGAAATGATGGGTTGGAATGAAGGGTTTGGTCCTTGGAAACCAGTGCTTAAAGAAAATAAACTTTATGGTCGCGGTGGTGCCGATGACGGTTATGCGCTATTTGCCTCCTTACTAGCAATTAAAATATTACATAAACAGAAAATTCCGCATGCACGTTGTGTTGTAATTATAGAGGCATGCGAAGAAAGCGGCAGTTATGATCTGCCTTTCTACATTGATCATTTGAAAGACCGTCTCGGCAAACCAGAATTAGTAATTTGTTTAGACTCTGGATGTGGTAATTATGAACAACTCTGGTCCACAACATCATTGCGCGGACTAGTTGGAGGTGAGCTAAAAGTTGAGGTACTAGATGAGGGTATTCATTCCGGGGATATCAGCGGCATTATTCCTTCCAGTTTTAGAATATTGAGACAATTACTCGATCGAATTGAAGATCCAGTTTCAGGACAAATACTTTTAAAGGAATGTTATGTAGACATCCCGAATAAACGCATTGAACAAGCAAAACATGCTGCTAGTGTATTAAATGAAAATGTATTTAGGCGCTTTCCGATAAAAGGAAATGTACGGCCAGTTAGTGATGACTTAGTAGAACTGATTCTCAATCGGAGTTGGCGACCAACCCTATCTTATCTTGGGGCAAGTGGTTTGCCCGAAATTAATGACGCAGGAAATGTGCTTCGTCCTTTTACATCGATTAAATTATCAATGCGTCTTCCTCCAACATGTAGCTCAAAGATTGTCAGTAAAAAACTTAAAGAACTTTTATTAAATGATCCACCAAACGGTGCAAAAATTTCTTTTGAAATCGATTGGTCCGTTGACGGTTGGATGGCACCTGAGATATCACCCTGGTTAGAAAAGGCGTTAGATGAAGCATCAGAGAATTATTTCAATAAACCCTCTGTCCATATAGGGGAAGGTTGGTCAATCCCTTTCATGGGAATGCTAGGCGAAAAATTTCCTGAAGCTCAATTTTTGATTACGGGTGTACTCGGACCAGGTTCTAATGCGCATGGGCCAAATGAATTTTTACATATACCAGCTGCAAAAAAAATTACATGCTGTGTTGCTGAAATTATTGCTAAACATTATCAAGCATATAAAAAATTATGAGGTTAAAAATATGAAAATTGGTTTTATCGGGCTAGGAGCAATGGGTGGGTATATGGCAATAAATCTTGCTAAAAATAATTTATTACAGATAGTTTTTAATCGAACGACATCTAAAACAAAATTGCTAAAAAAAGAATTTGCATGTTCGGTATCAAACTCGCCTCTTGAATTAGCAAAGCAATGTGAAGTCATAATTATTAGTGTATCGCGTGATGTCGATGTTCTTGAAATAATAAATGAGATAAAGCCCGGGATAAAAGCCAATAGCATTGTTATTGATACATCAACTGTAAGTTCGGAGACAGCAAAAAAAGCAGCAAGCATATTAAGTCAAGTAAACTCTAATTTTCTAGATTGCCCTGTATCCGGTGGCGTTGAAGGCGCAAAAAATGCAACATTGGCAATGATGGTAGGCGGGGCTGAGGAGGTACTGGATAAAGTGCGTCCTATTTTAAATTCAATTGCAAAAAACATTGTCTATATTGGGCCAAATGGTACCGGTCAAGCAACCAAAGCGGTCAATCAAATCATGGCAGCAGGAATTAATCAGGCAGTGACCGAGGCCTTGGCATTTGGCGAAGCGATGGGTTTGCCAATGGACAAGGTTATAGAGATTGTCTCCACAGGTGCTGCTGGTAATTGGTTTCTTGATCATCGAGGTAAAACGATGCTATCAGGTGAATTTGAGCCAGGATTCAAGATGAGCTTACACCATAAAGACCTCTCAATTTGTCAATCTATGGCTAGCACCCTGAAAAAAAATGCATTTCCGCTTATTGAAATGACATTAATTGATTACCAGCAATTAATGGATGAAGGTCATGGAAACGAGGATATTTCAGCTTTATTTCGTTTGAAACGGAAAAATCTAAACTAGTTAAATCATCTTAACGCTAAATTTGAACCGAAACACATGTTTTAGGTCTATATCAAAAATTGACGATCTGTTTTTTTTGTGCAAAATAGTGCCGTCGTAAATCTAGAGTTTGCTTGAACTAGGTAAAATTATAAGAATAATTGAATACAGTATGTAACAAATTTTTAAACCTATAAATTAATAAAAACTGATGTCACAAGCTATAAAAATAAAATCGTTGTCAAAATCTTTTGGTGCAATTGATGCTGTGTGCAATATTTCATTTGATGTTGGGTACGGTGAAGTTCTTGGTTTTCTCGGTCCAAATGGTGCGGGGAAATCAACAACAATGAAAATGATAACTGGGTTTCTTGAGCCTACAAGTGGCACAGTAGAAGTTAATGGTCATGATGTTCTGGAAGATCCTTTATCCGTAAAACGTTCAATTGGGTATCTCCCTGAAGGTGCACCAGCGTATGGAGAAATGACAGTCAAAAGCTTTCTTAATTTTATTGCTGACATTCGTGAATTAAGCGGCTCTTTACGTAAAAATCGTCTTGATGAGGTTATCGAAACAATTAACATCGGGACAGTTATTGATCAAAGCATAGAAACTTTATCTAAAGGATATAAACGCCGAGTAGGATTAGCACAGGCAATACTTCATGACCCAGATATATTAATTATGGATGAACCTACTGATGGATTAGATCCTAATCAAAAACACGAAGTTAGAAATTTGATAAAGAAAATGGCTGAGAAAAAAGCAATCATTATATCAACTCATATTCTTGAAGAAGTTGATGCAGTTTGTTCACGTGCCATTATTATCTCTTCTGGTAAATTACTTTTTGACGGAACTCCAGAACAACTTATATCTAAATCAGATCAAGGTAATATTGATCATGCTTTTCGAAACATAACAGTGCCATCAAAATAATTATGAACGGAATACTTTCAATATATAAACGTGAATTTACTAGTTACTTTGTAACACCTGTTGCATATGTTTTTATAGTGATATTTCTATTTATGACTGGTGTTTTTACATTTTATCTGGGTGCTTTCTATGAAAGTAATCAAGCTGACTTAGAGCCCTTTTTCCGATTCCACCCTTGGTTATATTTATTTTTAATCCCGGCAATATCAATGCGTCTTTGGTCAGATGAACGAAAAAGTGGAACCATTGAATTATTGATGACTTTACCGGTATCAATTACGGATACGGTAGTTGCTAAGTATTTAGCTGCTTGGAGTTTTACTGCTATCGCGCTTAGTTTAACTTTTCCAATGTGGATTACGGTTAATTACCTTGGAAATCCTGATAATACTGTAGTCTTGGCAAGCTATATTGGTAGTTTAATTATGGCGGGTGGTTTTCTTGCGATTGGCTCTTGTATCTCTGCCCTAACTAAAAGCCAGGTTATTGCTTTCGTGATAAGTGTAGTCATCTGTTTCATGTTTATATTAAGCGGGTTTCCAATGGTGTTGGATTTATTTGAAGATTGGGCTCCACAGGCTGTTATTGATGCAATCGCTTCTTTCAGTTTTCTTACCCACTTCACATCGATCAAAAAAGGTGTGATTGATATACGTGATGTTATTTACTTTGCTGCATTAATAACCTTCTGGCTATACGTCAACGTCGTAATTATTGAAAACAAGAAGGCGAATTAATTAATGAAACATTCAGTTAGAAGTAGCGTAATTTCAGGAACTGGTCTTGTGCTTGCAGTGTGTTTGTTCATTGCCACTATAGTTCTTGCAAATACTGCACTAACAACCTGGCGTGTTGACTTGACACAAAATAAACTATTTACGCTTTCGAAAGGAACCATAAATATCCTTAATAACTTAGAAGAACCAATTCAGCTTGATTTTTATTTTTCACAAAAAGCAATGAATGACTTCCCGCTATTAGCTAATTACGGAATTCGTGTAAGAGATATGTTGGAAGAACTTGCAACCCATGCACATAATAAATTAATACTAAATATAATTGAACCAGAGACATTCTCAGAGTCAGAGGATCAGGCTGTAGCTAGCGGTTTAAGAACTGTTTCGGTTAATGCTAATAGTGATAGAGTTTATTTTGGGTTAGTCGGTACAAATTCGACTGATGATGAAAAGGTTATTCCTTTCTTCCAAACTAATCGTGAATCTGCGCTTGAATATGACTTAACTAAATTAATTTACAATCTTGCTTACCCTGATAAACGCATTGTTGGTATTTATTCACAACTACCGATCATTGGTAAAAAAGGAGACCAAACTGCGCCGACTTGGACTATCGTTAATGCATTAAAAGAATTCTTTGAAATTATAGATCTTAATGAAAATCTTGATGCACTTAATCAAAAACTTGATGTTTTGATGTTAGTCCATCCAAAAAAATTAGATACAAAAACTTTATACGCGATCGATCAATATTTATTGAGAGGGGGTAAGGCTATTATTTTTCTCGATCCTCTCGCAGAACAAGATAGAACACAACCTGACGCTGCTAGCCCCAATGTTATGCCTGTACTTTATTCATATTTAGATGAAATACTTGAAAAATGGGGGCTTCAAATAAGCAAGGAAAAAATTGTTGCCGACATAAATGCGGCAATGCGTGTTCAAGCGAGCGGTCCACGTGGCCCACAGGAAATTGATTACCTTCCATGGCTAAGACTTACAGAAAAGAACTTTAATAGTGAAGATTTCTCAACCAGCGAATTGAATATATTACATATGGGTACTGTTGGAGCAATTGAAAGTATTGATGAAAAGGAAATAAAAGTGGAAATAACGCCACTTATTCAAACTTCAAAACAATCATCAAAATTAGAACGTGATTTAATACTTTTTCAACGTGACCCCACTGTCATTTTGAATAATTTTAAGTCAGATGATAAAAATATACTTATTGCGGGACGTATAAAAGGGAAGGTTCAAACAGTATTTCCAGATGGGTTCCCTGTTGATATAGATATAGAACAATTGCCCGACGATGACTTTATTAGTGAAGGAGATATTAATGTCATTTTAGTATCAGACACAGATATCCTCGCTGATCATTTTTGGATTCGAAAACAAGATATGCTTGGAGTATCTGTCCCACAACCAATTTCAAATAACGGCGATTTTGTAATAAATAGCATTGAGAATCTTTCTGGTAGTACTGATCTAATAAGTTTACGTGGTCGTGGCAAATACTCGAGACCATTCGAAAAAGTTGAAGCTATACGCAAGCAGGCTGAATCAGAGTTTCGTGAACGTGAAAAAGAATTACAAGTAGCTCTTGAAGAAACTGAAAATGAAATACGAAAACTTCAGCAAGAACAGGGTAATGAAAAATCATATCTTCTTAATAACAAATTAACCGCTGAAATTGAAAAATTTAGAAATGAGCGGCTAGCAACAAGAAAAGAATTACGTAGTGTTCAACACGATCTAAGAAAGAATATAGAAAAACTTGGTTCGCAATTACGGTTTATTAATATTGGATTAATCCCACTGTTAATAACGCTACTAGCTTTAATGATTGGTATCTATCGAGCAAACAAACGAATATAAATTACTACTTATGATTAAAAATAAACTTGTCATTCTATCTTTTATCACGATTATTGTTATTGTTGCTGCCTCAATATTTGCGAATTTGCGTGCTCCGCAATCACAAAAAGAAAAAATACCTTTTTTCCCGGAATTAGCAAATCAGATTGAATCTATCAGTGCAATATCAATTAAAGGATATAGTGAATCCATTAATCTTACCCGTGAAAATAATATTTGGGGAATCGATGAATTTGATGGCTATCCTGCATTGCTAGATAAGGTAAAAAGTACTGTGCTTGGAGCTGCAGATCTGAAAATTAATGCCCCGAAAACAGCTTTACCTAGACTATATCACCGACTGGGTGTTGAGGGACCGGATGTTGAAGATACGAATTCCTTATTACTTACTCTATATGGCTCCAACAAAGACAAGATCATTGAAGTGATTGTTGGCAAATCAAGGCTTAGCAGTTCAGCAAAAAATATTTCTGGTCTTTATGTTAGAAAACCTAAAGAAGAAAAATCTTATCTTGTAGATGGAGTCCTTGATATATCCTCAATAAAAACAGACTGGATAAATCGAAACCTCTTTGATGTACCAGCAGAGTCAGTTAAATCAGTCAACATTAGTCATTCTGATGGTGACTCTTATACTTTATATAAAGATGAGCAGGGTCAGGAAAAATTCGATCTGGAAAACATGCCTATTGGTCAAGAACTGGCATCCGAATTAATTATTAATAGGTTTGGCACAATTCTCCAAGATGTGCAAATAAGTGGGGCCAAATCAAAAAAAGTACTTAGTAAGCAAAGCAAAAATACACACATTAAGATTAAAACTTTTGAGGGTATTGTTGGTAATGTTATTGCCTTCAAACACGATGACATTGCCTATGCGTCTTTCGAATTTTCATACGAGGAAGAAATCGGGAGCATTAATAATGAAGAAGAAGTAAAAGATGAAGATATTAAAAAATTTATCGCTAATCTTAATTCAGACACTAAAAATTGGTGGTTTGAAATACCCGAGTTCAAATATGATATTATTAAAAGACGATTAAACACAATCACACGAGATATTCAAAGTACTAGTCCCGAAGAAGTAACAGAATAAATTTTAAGCGGCCAAATCCCTGTTATGTGTTTAGTTATATTCTTGGATATCCATATTTTCTCTATTTTAACTTAAAGAACTTGGATATTATTCTTCTGCCGATGCGGTATAATTTCAGCCAGCAAAGACGGCAAAAAAAATGACGCAAAAGAAAAAACAAAATCCGGCTGGTAATTCTGAACTGAGCTTTCAGGAACTAATCTTCGAACTTCAAAAATACTGGTCAACTCAAGAGTGTGTCATTATACAACCCTATGATATTGAAATGGGCGCAGGGACATTCCATCCTGCCACATTTCTCCGTGCTATTGGACCAGAGCCATGGCGCACGGCATACGCACAAGCATCCAGAAGGCCGACTGATGGTCGCTTTGGTGAGAATCCTAATAGACTACAACATTACTATCAATTCCAGGTTATTCTCAAACCATCGCCTGACAATATTCAAGAACTCTATCTAACCTCACTCGGCGCTATTGGTATTGATGTAAAAAAACATGATATACGTTTCGTTGAAGATAACTGGGAATCCCCGACACTCGGTGCATGGGGGCTTGGCTGGGAAGTTTGGTTGGATGGAATGGAAATCAGTCAATTCACCTACTTTCAACAAGTAGGGGGGCTAGATTGTAGGCCCGTCACTGGTGAAATTACTTATGGGCTCGAACGAATTGCCATGTGTTTACAAAATTGCGCTGACTTATTTGAAATTGCATGGACACGAACAAAAAAAGGTGAAGTAACTTATGGCGACATCTACCACCAAAATGAAGTTGAAATGTCTCGCTATAATTTCGATTTGGCGAATACAAAAGCGCTATTTAATTGGTTTGATACATGTGAAAAAGAATCACAAAAACTCATCAAGGAAGGACTGCCAATCCCTGCATATGAAATGGCAATGAAGGCTTCACATTCATTTAATTTGCTCGATGCACGCGGGGCCATTTCAGTAACGGAGCGGCAACGTTATATTTTACGTGTTAGATCGCTTTCAAATGCAGTAGCCCAATCCTATTTAGAAAGTCGTGAAAAACTAGGATTCCCACTAGTAAAAAGTTAAACAATTCAAAAATGGTAAAAAAACAAGATTTATTAATCGAAATTGGCACAGAGGAATTACCACCAAAGTCTTTAAAAAATCTTGCGGCAATTTTTAGAGAACAAATGTGTCTTGCTTTAAAAGATGAAGAATTAGATTTTAGTGATGCTAATTGGTATGCAACTCCACGAAGGCTTTCACTAATAATAAAAGATGTTGATACAACTCAAAAAGATAAAAAGAGCCAACGCAAGGGGCCATCTTTATCTGCTGCATTCGATAAAAATAAAAAACCTACACAAGCGACATTAGGATTCGCTAGATCTTGTAATGTTGGGGTTGAAAAATTAGAAAAATTCGAAAATGAGAAGGGAGCCTGGTTAGTATTCAATACGATTTTAAAAGGTAAAAAGACTGATAAACTTATTCCTAAATTGGTAGAAACTATTTTAGAGCGCTTGCCTATCGCAAAACGGATGCGTTGGGGAAATCATAATATTGAGTTTGTTAGACCAATTAAATGGACTCTTATTTTATTAGGAAATAAGCCGCTCAATTGCAAAATTCTTGGTATAGAATCAGGAACATGTAGCTATGGGCATCGTTACCACTATCCTGACGCACTGGAAATAAAAAAACCAAGTGAATACATAGATACATTAAAGAACAAAGGATATGTTATTGTTGACTATGATGAACGTCTTTCATTAATTAAAACTCAAATATCGAAAATTGCAAAAAGTAATAAGGGAAATGTAATTATTGATTCAGAATTACTTGATGAAGTTACATCTCTAGTTGAATGGCCAGTCAGTTTTTTAGGAAATTTCGAACAAGAATTTCTTAAATTGCCGAAAGAAGTGCTCATTGCGACAATGCAAGATAATCAAAAATATTTCCCAGTTGCAAATGATAAAGGTGAGCTAATGCCGCTATTCATTTGTGTATCAAATATTGAAAGTAGCGATCTTGAATCAGTGAAAAGGGGAAATGAAAGAGTTATAAGACCAAGACTAAACGATGCTGTTTTTTTCTGGGAATGGGATTTGAAGTATGGCTTAAAAAATCATCATAAGTCACTAAGTGATGTAGTTTATCAAAAAGATCTGGGGACACTGCATGATAAATCAGAACGCATATCAGAAACTCTTATATCAATAGCAAAGAAAATGAATATCGATACTGGCTCAGCAAAAACTGTTGCCAAGCTCTGTTTCTGTGATTTACTTACGAAAATGGTTTCTGAATTTCCCAACTTACAAGGAACGATGGGATACTATTATGCAAAAGCTGATGGTGAAAATGACGATTTAGCACTAGCATTAGAAGAACTTTATCAACCGCGTTTTGCTGGGGATAAACTACCAAAAACTTTGCTTGGTCAATGTTTATCAATAAGCGAAAAAATTGATAGTCTCATCGGTATATTCTCGATTGGAAAAGCACCAACTGGAGATAAAGATCCTTTTGCATTACGACGTTCAGCAATAGGGCTTTTGCGTATTATCATTGAGTGCAAAATTGATATTGATTTGAAAGATTTACTATCAACAGCAGCATCAAATTTCACCAATAAAAATCAAACATCAAATTGTATTAATGATGTCTATACATTCCTAATGGAACGATTACGTTATTATTATCGTGATGAAGGGTTTGGTGCCGATGTATTTGAATCTGTACTCGCTGTTAATACGAATAAGCCTTTGGATTTTCATCATCGTATTGTTGCTGTTGCTGAGTTTAAAAAACTCGATGAAGCCAAAAGTTTGGCAGCTGCAAATAAACGAATTATCAATCTATTGAAAAAGTCTGAAAAAAGTACTTCGGTAAAAATAAAAGATAGCCTGTTAGTAGAAAAATCAGAAATAAAATTAGCAAGTAAGCTTGTCGATTATAAAAAAATAATTACTCCCTTGATTGATAATCGTAATTATAAATCTGCACTTACAGAACTAGCTGGATTAAAAAAGGATATCGACAATTTTTTTGACAATGTGATGGTCATGTGTGATGAAGCTGAACTTAAAAAAAATAGACTGGCAATATTGAACAATCTAAATTCTCTATTTTTACAGACTGCTGATATCTCAAAGTTACAGGATTGATAGGTGAAACTTATAATTTTAGATAGAGATGGAGTAATCAATGAAGACTCTGATGATTATATAAAATCTCCAGATGAATGGATTCCAATCGCCGGTAGTTTAGAAGCACTCGGCAAGCTTTCACAAAATGGTTTCAAAGTAATCATTATTACTAATCAATCTGGTATAGGGAGAAAAATTTTCTCTATCGAAATGCTTAACGCAATACATAAGAAAATGAGCATTAATCTTGCACAATATGGAGGTGTAATTGATGGGATTTTCTTTTGTCCCTGTGCCCCCGAAGAAAATTGCAATTGTAGAAAACCAAAATCGGGTTTATACAACGAAGTATCTGATAGATTGCAAATATCGTTAGAAAACGTCTTTTGTGTGGGCGACAAAATTACCGATATACAAGCAGCACAAAATGCGCGAGCTAAGCCCATACTTGTCAAAACCGGAAATGAAAATGATGATAGCGGTAATATCCCTAAAAATATTCCAATTTATGATGATCTTTTATCTTTTGTTAATAAGATAATTACAGAAAAAATATAATGCTATTTTTAAGATCACTTCTCTTTTATATAGGTCAAATCATCAGCACAATATTAATTGCCCCAGTAGGTGTGATCGCCTTTCCTTTAGATTTTAAAAAACGCTACTACCTTATTACACGCTGGGCAGTCTTTAATTTATGGTGGCTTAAAATATGTTGCAATGTTACATATGAAATTTTAGGCAAAGAGAATATCCCAAAAAAACCTTGTATTGTTATGTGCAAACATCAATCAGCATTCGAGACATTAGCATTACAAAGAATTTTTATCCCACAGGTCTGGATACTAAAAAAAGAGTTACTACAAATCCCAATTTATGGTTGGGGACTCGCCTCCATGCAACCTATTGCTATAAATCGTGATTCATCGATCAAATCATTTAAACAAATCGCTGACCAAGGCTGTGAGCGTTTAGAAAAAGGGTACTGGGTTATTATTTTTCCGGAAGGTACTCGTGTTGCCCCAAATAAAAAGAAAAAATATCTACCAGGAGGAGGAATGCTTGCAGAAAAATCAGGTGCCCGAATTGTTCCGGTGGCACACAATGCTGGGCGTCTATGGCCACGAAATAGCATGATTAAAAAACCTGGATTAATTACAATAAAGATTGGACCAGTAATGGAATCTAAAAATAAAACTGCTAAAGAGATAACAAATAATGTGGAAAACTGGATCGAAAAAACAGTCGGGGAACTGCCTAGTTAAATGAAAAATAACTCTCAAAAAAATAAATTTCCATTTACAAGACCAAGAAGAATGCGAAGTAATGATTTTTCTCGCCGACTGATGCGTGAATCTATTTTAACTACAGATGACCTTATTTATCCCATGTTTGTAGTTGATGGTAACAACCAGCGAATTCCAATCAAGTCAATGCCAGATATAGAAAGATTAAGCATCGATCAGTTATTGAAGGAGGCCAAAAAATTAGTTGAATTAAAAATTCCGGCTATCGCGATCTTTCCTGTTACTACTAAAGAGAAAAAAAGTGAAGATGCATCTGAGGCATGGAACCCAGATGGACTAATACAAAAAACTGTTATGGAACTAAAACAATATTTTCCTGAATTGGGTGTAATAACAGATGTTGCTCTAGACCCTTATACATTATCAGGGCAGGATGGCTTAACTGATAAAAATAATGAGGTCCTGAATGATGAAACTGTTGAGGTATTAGTGAAACAGGCATTATCTCATGCAGAAGCAGGAGCTGATGTGATTGCCCCATCTGATATGATGGATGGACGTATCGGACATATTAGAAAAGCGCTTGAGTCAGCTAATCATATTAATACTAAGATTCTTGCCTACTCAGCTAAATATGCATCAAGTTTTTATGGCCCCTTTCGTGATGCGATTGGTTCCGGTGAAAACTTAGGTAGTGGAAATAAATACACCTACCAAATGAATCCAGCAAATAGCGATGAAGCTATAACTGAGGTCGAACTCGATCTAAATGAAGGGGCAGATATGGTAATGATAAAACCAGGGCTACCTTATCTTGATATTGTATATCGAGTTAAAGAAACTTTTGGTCGCCCAACTTTTGTATATCATGTAAGCGGTGAATACGCGATGATCAAAGCAGCGACGACTAATGGCTGGTTAGATGAAAAAGATGTTGTTATGGAGTCAGTATTAGCATTTAAACGGGCGGGTGCCGATGGAATTTTAACTTATTACGCAAAACAAATTGCAGAATGGTTAAAAATAAAAAAATAGAATTACAAACTAATATTCAATTGTTTTATTTTTCTAGTCAGGGTATTTCTCCCCCAACCAAGTAATTTTGCAGCATCCTGTCTACGTCCACCTGTCTTTTTCAAAGCCTCCTCGATCAAAATAGTTTCAAATAAGGGTACTGAATTTTTTAATAATTTTATATCTCCGCTTACTAGACTAGACGCAACCCATTTTCTAAAATTTAATTCCCAAGAATCATTTTCATCATTTATAACGGTATCTTTTTTCAATTCGGGTGGCAGGTCATCAATATGTATTTCTGTATCTGACGCCATTACTGTTATCCAACGACAAAAATTCTCAAGCTGTCTAACATTACCAGGCCATGGTAATGTCATTAAATAATTCTCCGTATCTGGTAATAACTGCTTTCTTTCTTCGCCTAATTCTTTTGCTGCAGAATCAAGAAAATATTTTGAAAGCTCGCTGATATCAGTTTTTCTATCTCGTAACGATGGTACGTGTACTCTTATAACATTCAGTCGGTGTAATAAATCCTCACGAAATCTACCTTCTTGCACTAAGCTCTCAAGATTCTGGTGTGTAGCAGCAATTACACGAACATCTACCTTTATCGGCGTATGACCACCCACACGGTAAAACTCACCTTCTGCTAAAATTCGAAGTAATCGTGTTTGCAAATCTGCTGGCATATCACCAATTTCATCTAGAAAGAGGGTGCCGCCATTAGCTTGCTCAAAGTGACCCTCTCTTTTTGAAGTTGCGCCTGTAAAAGCACCTTTCTCATGCCCAAATAGTTCTGATTCAAGCAAATCCTTTGGGATAGCAGCAGTATTTATTGCAACAAATCGGCTCTTTGACCTAGGGCTATGTGCATGCAACGCCGCAGCTATTAATTCCTTCCCTGTGCCAGATTCACCAGTAATTAGAACTGTAAAATTAGAATTTGATAATCGGCCAATTGCCTTAAATATCTCCTGCATTGCTGGAGCTGATCCAATAATTGGAGTGTCTTGAGTATCTGACTCGGTAGTAAGTAATGAATCATCCGATTGCTTATTTGTTATCGCACGCCTAACCAAACTTACAACCTCATCCACATCAAACGGCT
This sequence comes from Legionellales bacterium, assembly GCA_002721165.1. Lineage (GTDB taxonomy): Bacteria > Pseudomonadota > Gammaproteobacteria > Eutrophobiales > Eutrophobiaceae > UBA11869. The sequence goes on from PBJS01000025.1 coordinate 38,726, forward strand.
TAGAAAGATATTCATATGCTCCTCCTTGAAACGCTGAAACAGCCCTATCAAGATCGGAGTATGCAGTCATTATGATTACTGGAATATTTGGAGAATGTCTTTTAATACGATCTAATAATGAAATTCCATCCATACCAGGCATACGAATATCGGTGATAATAACATCTGGTTCTTCAGCATTAATCTTTACTAGCACTTCATCAGGATGAGAAAAACTTTCGATATCAATATCAGACGATTTCAAAGCCTTTTCTAGAACCCAACGAATAGATTTATCATCATCAACAATCCATACTTTCTTATTATTTTGCATTACCATGCTCGATTGGGAATAGTATTGAGAAATAGGTACAATTTTCTTTTCTTTCATAATTGATTTTCCCGCCATGTGACTGAATTAATTGTTGGGCAATAGACAGCCCAAGTCCGGTTCCTCCGGCATGGCCTGTAACCATAGGATAAAATACTCCAGATTCTATTTCCGCTGGTATGCCAGGTCCGTTGTCAATAATATCGATCTGAACAGCTAGTCGATTAAGTTTATTTTGAATTGTTATCTGACGTTGAATACGTGTTCTTATCAAAATACTTTCATCTTCTTTTGTTGCTTGAACTGCATTTCTTAATAAATTTAAAACTGCTTGAATAAGTTGTTCTCTATCAGCAAAAATACTGGGTATACTTGGGTCATAATCTTTCTGAATATTTAGGTTTCGAGAACTCTCAGCACTAATAATAGAGACTACATACTCAACAATTTCATGGATATTTGTCTCAGATTTTACGGGGTGAGTATTAGCAGCCATCATACGGTCAACAAAATTTCTTAACCGATCTGATTCATTGATTATAATATTCGTATACTCAAGTAAACTTTTATCATCCAGTTCTTTTTCCATTAATTGTGCTGCACCACGTATACCACCCAATGGATTCTTAATTTCATGAGCCATTCCTTGTACAGATTCTTTTGCTGCTTTTTGTACAGTCTCTTGATTAAATTCTTGCATTACACGAACAAAAGCATCTGCACTAACTAGCTCAACGAGAATTTCTTTTGTCACCTCATCGATAAGAAGTGGGGTAAATATACAATCCACTTTAATTGTGTTTTGATTAATAAGCTGCATTTCGATGCCGCGCTCTATTCGCGTAGTTGCAAACTGAAAAGAATTTTTGATCGCATCTGTAAAAAATGGAGTATTTGGCCATACTTCTCCAGGTGTTTTGCCTAGTAATCGTTTACTACTTAGAGATAATAAGTTCTCCCCCGCACTATTGATTGAAACCAAATGCAGTTTCTCGTCAAATAACAAAACTGCGGTTGCTAAATGATCAAAAATGCGTACAGCTCTTTCTTCTAGCTGGGTCATAGTATACTTATTATTGCACTCTTTTAGTGCATGTTTCACCTAATATTCCTCATTTTTATATCTAATCTTAAATTTTTTTTAATGATTACAATGGCTTAACTTTCTTAAAAAAAAACTCATTTTCTTACAATATATGATGCAAGAAACAGACCATCGACCCTAAATAAAGCAAACTTTTTGAGATATTAGATTCTGTTGATTTGGTGATTATTGTGACGCGCGAAGGATTGTGAACGTACTTGTGCCTGAAATTATTGGCTTTGATGAACTGTCAATAACACTTACGCCTACAGTATGTGAGCCTCTATCAATATTTGTCAGAGAAATATTAGTGCCCGTACCCTTTGAAAGCTCTTTTCCATCCATTGTTATAAGAATCTTGTGTCCGGATCTCAGTGAAGGTTTAACAAGAACTGATATAGTAACATTCCCGCTATTGCTTCTTACTGACGAACCATTTTCGGGATTTGAAACGACTATTTTTTCGTAGGAATGATCTTCATTATTTTCGCCGCGATTATTTCTACTTGAAGAAGAGCTGGATGGCTTGACAGTTTCTGTTGTTTTTAATTCTTTTAACTTTATTTCTTCAGAATTGGTAGTTGGTCTATCCGTAAAAATGATGTTCCCATCTTCATCTACAGATTTATAAACTTCACCTTGAATGATAGGTAAATAAAAAATTATGGATGTTATAAATATTAGTTTTAATTTCATAAATTAACCAAAAACTTATATTTCAATATATTTTAGATTACCATTATCCCATTGTAGTTCAAAAAAAATCCCCCATAAAAGGAGGATTTTTTTAGACATACAGAGATACTAATCTTAACTTATAGGCTGTAATACATATCAAACTCGATTGGATGTGTGGTCATACGAAAACGATTTACTTCTTCCATCTTAAGTTCTATATAACCATCAATCATATCATCAGTAAAAACACCGCCCGCGGTTAAAAAACTTCGGTCACTATTAAGTGCCTCAAGAGACATGTCTAATGACGAAGACACAGTTGCAATTCCCTTTTCTTCCTCAGCACTTATGTCGTATAGGTCCTTTTCCATCGGAGAGCCTGGGTCAAGTTTATTTTGTACTCCATCAAGACCAGCCATCATTAATGCGGCAAAAGTAAAATATGGATTGCCACAAGAATCAGGGAAACGAACCTCAATACGTCTGGCCTTATCGCTAGAAACCCAAGGAATACGGCATGAGGCAGAACGATTACGTGCTGAATATGCTAATAATGTCGGTGCCTCAAAACCTGGTACCAAACGTTTATAACTGTTAGTGCTGGAATTTGAAAATGCATTTATTGCGCGTGCATGTTTAAAAACACCAGCTATGTAATGTAATGCTGTGTCGGATAGATTGCCGTATTTATCTCCTGCAAAAAGATTTTTACCGGCTTTGACTAACGATTGATGAACATGCATACCACTACCATTATCGCCTACTAATGGTTTTGGCATAAATGTAGCTGTCTTACCAAAACTATGTGCGACATTTTGAACAACATATTTGAGAATCAGTAACTCATCAGCTTTTCTTGTTAGGGTCTTGCATGATGTTCCGATTTCAGCTTGTCCGGCTGTTGCAACCTCGTGATGGTGTACTTCCACCGTTAATCCCATTTCTTCGAGTACTGTACACATCGCTGAACGAATATCTTGACATGAATCTACAGGCGGAACTGGAAAATATCCGCCTTTAACACCGGGTCTGTGACCAATATTTTTATCTTCATCGAGACGATCGCTGTTCCAACATCCTTCTTCAGAATCAACTTCATAAAATCCTGAGTGTAATGCATCTCCCCAACGTACCTCATCAAAGATAAAAAATTCTGGTTCAGGACCGAAATATGCCTCGTCCGCGATACCGGTAGATTTTAAATAGTCTTCTGCACGCTTAGAGATTGATCGTGGGTCGCGTTCGTATCCTTTCATTGTTGATGGCTCGAGAATATCACAACGAATATTTAATGTGGCTTCATCAAAGAAAGGATCAATAATTGCACTTTCTGTTTCCGGCATTAATATCATGTCTGATTCGTTAATACTCTTCCAGCCTGCGATAGATGATCCGTCAAACATTTTTCCCTCTTTTAACATCTCCTTATCAACCACGCTTGCAGGAACTGTGACATGCTGCTCCTTTCCAATAGTATCGCAGAAACGAAGATCAACAAATTTTACATCCTGTTCCTTAATTAGTTTCAGTACATTGTCGGATGACATTTTTAACTCTCCTCGGTCTATTTTTTATTAATTTATCTATTCATTATCCTAACTATTACTCGCAATAAATATGCCATCTTGAAATAAACACTATTATGATAATAATCAATAAGTTAACTGATATAGTAAAATAGGAAATGCACTATTTTAGTGCAGAAAAATAATTTTTGCACCATATTAGAACGACTATCTAATAGTTGCTAATAATAATATGTCGATCTGAAGCAATAGAAACTTTTAGTGATTCGAGTTTGGCATCCTCTAACTGCAATATGACTTCCTCAGGAGTAAAAGCAGCTTTTAATGAGTTTCTAAAATCTCTTTGTAAGATTTCTGGTTCTTCTTTTGCGTACTTATGCACTAATTCATTAACTACATGCACATTTTTAGGTCGCATTAGATCCATAATAAAAATTATTGGATCGCCTTTTGCTCTTTTAACTAATTGCCACAAAACCGTCGGGTCATGTAAGTGGTGTAATAAACTATTACTCAATATAATTTCATATTCTTTTTCTATTAATGATACGTTTTGTATTGACGAATGAACAAGATTAATTCTGTGATTAAGATCGAACTTATCAATAGCTTTTTCAGCTTGAATAAGCATTGCTTTTGAACCATCAACAGCATCAATTTTAAAAGATGGGTAAGTTAGCGCGAATTTAATCGCAATGTCTGCTGCTCCTGCACCAAGATCGATGACATTGCCGGATGGTGGAAAATTTTTTCCTATTGCAAGATTTAGAAGTTTTAAAAAATGATTATGTGGTTCATCGAAATTTGCATTGGCATAAGCAATTGCTTGCTCTTCATCATTCATTAATTCGGGTTCTTTAACACGCTCCATTATTTAAAACCATATGACCAAATGAGTCTAAACTAAGTATTCACCATTAATTAAATCTTCAAATGTTTCCCTTCTACGAATCTCATGAACTTTAGTACCATCAACCAGTACTTCGGATGCACGTGGTCTTGAATTATAGTTAGATGACATGCTAAAACCGTATGCGCCTGCTGATTGAATAGCAAGTAAATCGCCTTCGTTTAACGATAGTTTTCGGTTTCTACCAAGAAAATCACCAGTTTCACAAATAGGGCCAACAACATCATATGCCTTAACTCCTTCACTCGACTCTTCTGTTACCCTTTTAATTTCATGCCAACTATCATAAAGAGATGGACGAATCAAATCGTTCATTGCTGCATCAACGACAGCAAAATTTTTAAGAGGTGTTTTATTAAGATATTCAACTTTTGTAAGTAAAACACCTGCATTACCTATAATAGATCTGCCAGGCTCAATAATTATCTCAAGATCACATTCCCGAGTAATATCAGTAATAGCATTTACATATTCATGTGGAGTTGGTGGTACTTCATCTTTATAACTAATGCCCAAACCGCCGCCAATATCAACGTGTTTTAGTATAATCCCCAGTTCTCCAAGTTCGCCTATTAGATCAAAAATTTTCCGCAATGCATCTTGAAAAGGACTTAATTCCGAAATTTGCGATCCAATATGACAATCAATTCCAATTAATTTGATACTATTATCATTTTCCGCCTGCTTAAAAATATCCTTTGCAGACTCAAAAGCTATACCAAATTTATTCTCCTTTAAACCAGTTGCAATATAAGGATGTGTCTTAGCGTCGACATCAGGATTAACCCTTAATGAAACTGGTGCAACTAGCTTCATATTCTTAGCAACTTTGCTTAATGTTGTTAATTCACTTCTCGATTCTACATTGAAACATTTTATATTTTGTTCTAGGGCAAATTTCATTTCATCTTCGCGTTTCCCTACACCAGAAAAAACAATCCTATCAGGACTGCCGCCAGCCTTTAGAACACGAAATAGTTCTCCGGATGATACGATATCGAAACCAGAACCTAATTTCGCTAATATGCTAAGAATGGAGGTATTTGAGTTTGCTTTCACTGCATAACAAATTAAATGCTTTTCTGAACCAAAAGCAGAATCAAACTCTAGATACTTAGACTGAATTGATTTATTCGAATATACGTAGCAAGGAGTAGCGTATCGTTTTGCTATTTCCGATAAAGAAATATCCTCGGCATATAACTGACCGTCTCTATATGTAAAGTCAGACATGTGTTTTAATGAATATATTGAAAATCCGACGAAGACACATTGTTTTTATCTGGATAATAAAGAGGGCCCTTCTGCCCACAGCTTGAGACACAGGATAAAACGATAAAAATTATCCCAATTTTCAAAAAACCATCTTTATAAACTTTGTCCATTTTAACTGTCCTATGATACCTAATCTGCTTTAATGTTCAGCATAACAAATTATTTGTTAGTAAAAAATGACTGTAGTTCATTTCATTTGATAAATTAGTAGACTTTAATCCTAAGTTTGCTCCTAATATGAGAATTTAATTATGGCATTTAAACAAGATAATTCGGTGATTATCGAACCTCGAGAAACGCATGAAGCTAGTATAATCTGGTTGCATGGACTTGGTGCTGATGGGCATGATTTCGAATCCGTGGTTCCTGAACTACGTTTGTCTTCACGATTAGGAATTCGCTATATTTTCCCAAACGCGCCCATTCGACGAATAACAATTAACGATAATAGAGAAATGCGTGGCTGGTATGATATAAAATCTACCAATCTTCGTGAAATGGAAGATCTGGAATCAATCGCTGAGTCTTCATATTTAATTCATAAGTATATTGATGCTGAAATTAAAAAGGGTATTAGCTCAAACAAAATCATACTTGCGGGCTTTTCCCAGGGCGGTGCTATTGCTCTACATTCAGGTTTAAGATACCAAAAAAAACTGGCTGGCATACTAGCATTATCAGCGTATCTACCAGCACCTAAAAATCTTGAAAAAGAATCCTCTAATCATAAAAAAACACCTATTATGATGATGCATGGAATTGAAGACAATATTATTCCAGCTGAACAGGGCCATTCATCATACCAAACTCTTATTGAGAATGGTTACATGGTTGAGTGGAATGTATACCCAATGCAACACACGATTTGTATTGAAGAAATTTCAATGATAGACAATTGGATTAAAGATCGATTATCTTAAATTACCTTGTGATGACCTATTTTTATTTTTGGAATTTTTTTTATTTTTTGAAGAATAAGATAGCTTTTTATGATGCTTTGTTTTGGTAGGTGGTAATATTTCTGATAGCTTTTCTTCGCTAATCTTAGTTACTGGGATTTGGTACCCTATAAACGATTCTATTTCTGTAAGTGAATATACATAATCTTCACAGGCAAAACTTACTGCATCGCCAGAAGCACCCGCTCGAGCTGTCCTACCAATTCTATGAACGTAATCCTCAGCGTTCTGAGGTAAATCATAATTAAAAACATGGCTCACATCGGGTATATGCAAGCCGCGAGCCGCAAGATCCGTAGCAACAAGTACTTTTAGATCGCCAGTTGAAAACTCACTAAACAAACGTTGTCTCTTTTTTTGCGGAACATCGCCAGATAAAACAGCAGCGTGTATTCCGTTACCCTTAAGATATGACCACACTTTTTCAGCAACTCTTTTAGTGTTGACAAACACAATGGCCCTTCTAGTTTTCGTACATTTTAGTAAATTAATTAATAATGGAATTTTTTCATTATTAGCCACGTGATATAACGTTTGGTTTACATTGTCTGCTGTAATTTTTTCTGGATTTATTTTGATTAGTGCGGGATTATTCATATGCTCATACGCCAACTCCATAACACGAAAAGATAAAGTTGCCGAAAATAGCATATTTAAACGCTTTTCAGGTTTTGGCATTCGTCTTAAGATATAACGAATATCACTAATGAAGCCAAGATCAAACATTCGATCGGCCTCATCTAAAACTACAACCTCGATACATTTAAAATTGAATACACCTTGTTTAAAATAGTCAATTAAGCGGCCAGGGGTACCAATTAATATATCAACACCTTTTGCCAATTTTTTTTGCTGTTTCTCATAATCAACGCCTCCGTAAACAAGGCCTAATTTAAGACCACAATAACGATTAAATACCTCAGCATCCTTATGTATTTGTATTGCAAGCTCCCGAGTTGGAGCAATAACGATGGCGCGTAAATTTTTATAATTTTCGTGTCTTCTTGTTAGTAAAAAATGAAATGTCGACAATAAAAATGCTGCTGTTTTACCAGTACCAGTTTGTGCTTGACCTGCTATATCATGTCCCTCTAATATTAAGGGTAAACACTCGGCCTGAACTGGCGTACAATATTCAAACCCTATTTCATCTAAAATATGAAGCAGACGGCTGTCAAGTTCAAATTGCTGGAATTTAATAGTATTCATAAATAAATCTTTAAATAGTTTATAGTATTATTTTCATATATATAAATATCAAACTTGCAATTAATCTTTAATTTAGTTCAAATTACATACTCACACATGTCACGGAGGAACTCAAAATAAATGAGTACTGATATATTAAATGTTACAGACTCAACCTTTGAAGATGAAGTTTTGAGATCAGAGCAACCTATAGTTTTAGATTTCTGGGCAGAATGGTGTGGGCCTTGTAAAAATATCGCACCAATTCTTAATGAATTAGCTAATGAATATAAAAATAAATTAACCATTGCAAAAATAAATATTGACGAAAATCAGAAAACGCCGGCAACTTATGGAGTAAGAGGTATACCTACACTCATTCTCTTCAAAGGAGGAGAAGTTGTCGCCACAAATGTTGGGCAAGCTACAAAATCGCAATTAGAGGCCTTTTTTGATGCAAATATTTAGTAAATTTTTAAAAAATTAACTGGACGAATAACAAAACGCATGTTAACTTGACCATGGAATCTGTAAAAACTTTTCAACAAAACACCTATAATCCCCCAAAAAAAATTAAAACTAGTAAAGAACTCGTTTCAATAAAAAAACAAACCAAGTTTGTAAATCAATACTTATGAAATTTTAACACTTATGAACCTAACAGAACTAAAACAAAAACCTGCTTCAGAACTCGTTTCACTTTCCTCAGATCTTGGTCTCGATAATCTAGCCCGCTCCCGTAAACAAGATGTTATCTTTGAAATATTAAAAGCCCACGCTAAAAAAGGTGAAGATATCCATGGAGATGGAGTGCTTGAAATATTGCAAGATGGTTTCGGCTTTTTACGTTCGGCTGGAAGCTCATATCTTGCTGGTCCCGATGATATTTATGTTTCGCCAAGCCAAATTAGACGCTTCAACCTCAGAACGGGCGATAATATTTCCGGGAAAATTAGACCTCCAAAAGATGGAGAACGTTATTTTGCATTACTTAAAATTAATGAAATTAATTTTGAAACGCCTGATAAAGCAAAAGGAAAAATCTTATTTGAAAACTTAACCCCGCTCTTTGCAGAAGAAAGATTAACGCTTGAACAAGGGAACGGAAGTACGGAAGATTTAACCCCGCGTATTATTGATCTCGCTGCACCAATAGGGAAAGGACAACGAGGATTAATAGTGTCTCCGCCAAAGGCGGGCAAAACTATGATCTTGCAAAGTATTGCTCAATCCATTACACATAATCATCCTGAAGTACATTTGATCGTTCTGTTGATTGATGAACGCCCTGAAGAAGTAACAGAAATGGAAAGATCAGTTGGTGGGGAAGTAATATCGAGTACATTTGACGAACCAGCCAGCAGGCATGTACAAGTTGCTGAGATGGTAATCGAGCGTGCTAAACGTTTAACCGAACACAAAAAAGATGTTGTAATTCTGCTTGACTCAATTACACGTTTAGCTCGTGCGTACAATACTGTTATTCCAGCCTCAGGTAAGGTGCTGACTGGAGGAGTAGACGCAAATGCATTGCAAAGACCAAAACGTTTCTTTGGTGCGGCACGTAATATTGAAGAAGGTGGTAGCTTAACAATTATTGCGACTGCTTTAGTTGATACAGGATCAAGAATGGACGATGTAATTTATGAAGAATTTAAGGGAACGGGTAATATGGAATTACACTTAGATAGAATTATCGCTGAAAAAAGAATTTATCCAGCAATTAATATCAATCGTTCAGGTACACGACGAGAAGAAAAACTAACTGGCGATCAAGATCTACAAAAAATTTGGATTTTGCGTAAATTACTTCATCCAATGGAAGAACTTGCTGCAATGGAATTCTTACTTGAGCGTTTAAAAGCAACTAAAAATAATGCTGAGTTCTTTGATGCGATGAAAAGATAATTTTTTACCAAAAAAAACCCGTCATAAGACGGGTTTTTACAATGAACAATTTACAGAAATTACATCATACCACCCATACCACCCATACCACCCATATCAGGCATCGGAGGGTGAGCATGAGCTTCTTCTTTTGGTAACTCAGCAACCATAGCTTCAGTCGTAAGTAATAGGCCTGCAACAGATGCAGCATTTTGTAATGCTGAGCGAGATACTTTTGTAGGATCGAGAATACCCATTTCTATCATATCCCCAAACTCGCCACTAGCAGCGTTGTAACCATAATTACCCTCGCCATCAGCAACCGAGTTCAAAATGACAGATGCTTCTTCCCCTGCATTACTTACAATCTGGCGTAAAGGTTCTTCAAGAGCTCGTCTTAGTATACCGACTCCGATCTTTTGATCTTCATTGGCACCTTTTACCTTATCAACAACAGACTTAGCACGAATTAGTGCAACACCACCGCCAGGAACAACACCCTCTTCAACAGCGGCACGTGTTGAATGCAAAGCATCCTCAACTCTCGCCTTCTTTTCCTTCATCTCAATCTCTGTCGCGGCCCCAACTTTAATAACTGCAACACCGCCAGCTAATTTAGCGACACGTTCTTGAAGCTTTTCGCGATCATAATCTGATGTTGTATCTTCAATTTGTTGACGAATTTGTGTAACACGACCTTCAATTTCGGCAGTTTTTCCTGCACCATCAATAATTGTGGTATTTTCTTTTGAGATTTGTACACGCTTCGCACTACCTAAATCATCCAAGCCCGTTTTTTCTAAACTTAGGCCAACCTCTTCAGATATTACTGTGCCAGATGTTAAAATTGCAATATCTTCAAGCATTGCTTTACGACGATCGCCAAAACCCGGCGCTTTAACAGCTGCCACTTTAACGATTCCACGCATATTATTGACAACTAGAGTCGCTAAGGCTTCGCCTTCAATATCTTCTGCAATAATTAATAAAGGTTTACTTGCTTTCGCAACCCCTTCAAGTAATGGCAGCAAATCACGTACATTAGATATCTTTTTATCATGCAATAGAATGTAAGGTGATTCCAGTTCTACGCTCATGGTTTGCTGGTCATTGATAAAATAAGGAGAAAGATAGCCTCTATCAAATTGCATACCTTCGACAACGTCAAGCTCATTCTCAAGACCTGATCCCTCTTCAACGGTAATGACACCTTCTTTACCAACTTTTTCCATTGATTCTGCAATTATATTACCTATATCTTCGTCTGAATTTGCAGAAATTGTTCCTACCTGAGCAATTGCCTTACTGTCTTCACAAGGTTTTGACATTGATTTCAATTCCTCAACTGCGGCGCCTACTGCCTTATCGATACCACGTTTAATATCCATAGGGTTTGTACCCGCAGTTACTGCTTTTAATCCCTCACGTACAATAGCTTGTGCGAGTACAGTTGCTGTTGTTGTGCCATCACCTGCAACATCAGATGTTTTCGACGCAACTTCCTTAACCATCTGTGCTCCCATGTTTTCGAACTTATCTTCCAATTCGATTTCTTTTGCAACAGAAACACCATCTTTGGTAACTGTTGGAGCACCGAAACTTTTATCTAAAATTACATTACGCCCTTTTGGGCCGAGCGTTTGCTTAACTGCATTCGCCAAAATATTAACACCGTTCGCCATACGGGAACGAGCATCGTCTGAAAATTTAACTTCTTTAGCAGCCATGATTATTTTCTCCTAAAAGCGATCTGACTATTTTATGTTTTATATATATTAAAATTACTTTATTCGATGACACCCATGATGTCGTCTTCGCGCATTACAAGGTATTCATCGCCACCGACTTTAACCTCTGTACCTGAGTACTTGCCAAACAACACCTTGTCGCCTTTTTTAAGTTCAAGCTTAGAAAGCTCGCCACTGTCCAGTAATTTACCATTGCCTACAGCAATAACTTCACCCTGAATGGGTTTTTCTGTAGCTGAATCTGGGATAACAATCCCGCCCGGAGAAGTTTTTTCCTCTTCCACGCGCTTCACGATCACACGATCGTGTAATGGCCGGATATTCATTAAAGTAGTCCTCCTTAATTCCTAACCTATTGATTTATAATGGGCTAATATATTTATTAGCACTCCTTATTAGAGAGTGCTAAATATAGTCGAAATAATAAACTTGTCAACAGCTACATAGAAAAAAACATATGCGATATGAAAAATATTTGATGAAAATTTTTGGTTATTGGCTTCCTTCCTGCTGATAATAAGACATTAATATTTTTGCCACTTCCGGACGTGCAAATTCAACAGGTAAATCTTTCCCAGCTGATAATATTTCACGAACACGAGTTCCCGACAGCATTACAAAATCCTCTTTTGTATGATCTGGGACATCACGAAACATAACGACTTTATTTAATTTTTTTGAATAGGCTGTATGGTCGGCTTTGAAAATTTCAATATCCAATGCATCTAAAACATCATTGCTATCAAAAATTGTTTGTGCCTCAAAAGGGCCGTAGTAATCACCCACCCCTGCATGATCGCGCCCAACTATCAAATGTGTACAACCCGCATTTTGACGAAATACAGCGTGCAATACAGCCTCTCTCGGTCCAGCATAAAGCATGTCAAAACCATAGCCTGTTACCATTACTGTGTTTTTAGGAAAATAGAGCTCAACCATTTTTCTAATAGCTGCATTACGAATGTCGGCAGGAATATCACCTGGTTTAAGCTTACCTAATAGCATATGAATTAATATACCATCAGCATTTACCGAGTCTTTTGCGATTTTACATAACTCCTCATGTGCTCTATGCATTGGATTTCTTGTTTGAAAAGCCACGACTGTTTTCCAGTTATTCTTCTGAATCTGATTTCGAATTTCCATTGCTGTACGAAATGTATCTGAAAATTCAGATTTAAAGTAACTATAATTAAGCACCCTGATTGGTCCTGAAATTAGATATTTACCAGAGTTTTTAAATGTTTTAACCCCTGGGTGATCAATATCCAAGGTTCCAAAAATTTGTTTGGTTATATGATTAATTTTTTCAACGTCTAAAGTTTCTATAGCTTCTATATTTTGTATTGCAAGAACAGGATTACCCGTAACATTTGGATCGCGCAATGCGATTACTGAAGACCCTTCAATCCTTGAAATATCATCTGTGCGGTTGACGCATGGGACTGGCCAAAACAAACCATTATTAGTTTTCATGTTCTCAGCGACTGATAACGTGTCTGCAAGATTCATATAACCATCCAGCGGCGAAAAATACCCTGCGCCCAACATCACTGCATTGGCTGCTGCTGCAGAATTAAGAAGTAAATCCGGTAGAGATGCAGATTCTTCTATTAGTCTATTACGTTCCTCGGAATCTTCTACAAATAATGGCTTTAATATATCTCCACCATGTGGCTTAATCATCACTTGCTCCTTTTAATTTAATTGTTCTTATTGAAAGATAGGTATAAAAATGAGTTGCTATATTAATATTTTTTACAAATAAACGCTGCTCCTATATAAATACTAATTATGAACTATAAAGCTAATCCAGAATATAAGCACGATAGTCCTTCTTGTACGGGTATTCTCATAACGAATCTGGGTACGCCAGATGAACCAACCGCATCATCGGTTAGAAAATATTTATCTGAATTTCTATCTGACCCTCGTGTGATTGAGCTGCCTAGATACCTATGGTGGTTAGTGCTGCATGGAATAATTTTGAGAACACGTCCATCTCGTTCGGCGAAAGCATATAGAAAAATTTGGACAGAAAGTGGTTCGCCTTTGTTATCAATATCAAAAAAACAGGTTTTGGGATTACAAAAAATATTAACTAAAAAAATTCAAGGGCCTATTAGAATTGAATTATCAATGAGATATGGAAACCCCTCAATCAAATCGGGACTTAAAAAATTGCAAGAATCAAATGCAAACAGAATTCTGATATTGCCGTTGTATCCACAATATTCAGCTGCTACTACTGGCTCGACGTTTGACGCTGTTACTAATGAACTTAAGAAATGGCGATGGTTACCGGAAATAAGAATGGTAAATCATTACCATGATTATCCCGATTATATTGATGCACTAAAAAATAGTATTGAAGAATACTGGAAACATAATGGTCGTCCTCAGAAGTTAATATTTTCATTTCATGGCTTACCTAAACATTATTTTCTTGCAGGCGACCCATATCACTGTGAGTGTCACAAAACAGCACGTTTAGTAGCTGAAAAATTAAAATTAGATCAAGATGAGTGGTTAGTTACATTTCAGTCCCGTTTTGGCCCACGAGAGTGGTTAAAACCCTATACTGACGAGACGCTAATATCGCTTGCTGAAAGTGGCGTAAAAAATATCAATATCATTTGTCCTGGATTTTCTGCTGATTGTTTAGAAACATTAGAAGAAATCGATATACAAAACCGTGAATTCTTCATAAAAGCGGGAGGCGAAAAATTTAATTATATTCCTGCGCTAAATGATGACGGTGATCATATTGAATTGCTCTCTAATATTATTTTAAAACATACAAATGGATGGCCAGAATTTTCAAAAAATTGGGATCAAGAAAAAATCGAAACGGAATTATCTAAAAGTAAAGAACGCGCAGAAAAATCTATATATAACAAAAATTAAATAAGCATATTTATTCCAACAATCATAAGTAAAATAGCAAAGATACGTTTCAAAATTTCAGTTTGCAAATAATGGGCTAAACGTGCGCCTATTGGAGCAAAAATGATTGTCATCATCACAATGATAAGTGCGGCAGGCCAATATAAATAACCTATCGAATGCATAAAGACATTCGGATTATTCCAGCTTGCAATAATGAATGTTGTAGTGGCGGCTACTGCAATTGGAAAACTACATGCTGAAGATATCGCAACTGCATTTCGTATATTTAAATTACACCATAATAAAAAAGGGACTGTTAATGTTCCTCCGCCAATACCCAACAAAGTAGAAAATATACCTATAAAAATTCCAGAAAAAATAAAACCGTTAGTATTAGGTAATGTAACAATTTTAGTAGGCCTAACCTCGAACCATATCTGTATAGCAACCAGCATTTCAAAAATTCCAAAAATGATGCGTAATACATTACTTGACAGAGAATCAGCTATAAATACGCCAAGACAGGCTCCTAACAAAATTCCTGGGGCAATACGATATACAATAGACCAAGATACCGCTTGTTTTTGATGGTGCTCATAAGTTGCAAATAATGAGGTAAATATTATCGTAGCCAATGATGTTGTTACCGCCTGATGCATTGTCAATGAAGATGCAAATCCTTGTTGGATAAAAATATAATGCAAAACAGGGACTATGATGATCCCCCCACCCAAACCTAACATTCCGCCCATTAGTCCAGCAAAAACACCTGTTAGTGCGTAGATTAATATTATCTGTATAGTCATTTCCGCAAACATTGTTAAGTCATCTATGGTTTGTAATTAAGCAGATTTGTAATTAAGCCAGATATATTACCGTGAACAGTGAAAAAATGTTGCTAATTCGAAGCCAAATAAGGACAATCCCTAGAATTTTTTTTGAACATGACATTTTCAAATGAAATCAACCTCTTCTTATAAAAAAGTAAAAGAAAATTGTTTTACAAAAGATGAGCTATTGCGGGCATTTATACCGCTATTGTTTATTTTTATAATAACCCCAAGTCATGCAAATACGATAAATACGCAGCGACAAGATTATCTTGAAGCAAAAAAAGCGTTTGAATTAAAACAATATAAAAAATTTGGAAGAATCGCTAACACCCTTAAGGATTACCCGCTATACCCCTATTTACGGTACAACTATCTAAGGAAACGCGTTTGGAAAGAAAAAAACTCGGACATAATTTATTTCCTAGACCGCTATAGTGATCTACCGGTTACCAATAGACTCAGAAATTCATGGTTAAAAGTATTAATAAGAAGAGGTCATTGGCAAACGTTTCTTGATAATTACATCAAACACTCAGATCCTATGATGCAATGCTACCAGCTATACGCAAGGATGAAATTAAATAAAAAAGAATTCTTATTAGAAGATATTCGTTCTATCTGGCTAACTGGAAAATCATTACCCTCACAATGTGACCAACCATTTGAAATGTTATATAAAAGTGGCTTAGTAACAAATGAATTGGTATGGAAAAGATTTCGTTTATCAATGCAAAATAATGAGATTGGTCTTGCAACATATTTATCTCGGCGTCTTAATACTGAATCAAAAGTACTCGCAAGAAAATGGATACAAATACATAAAAATCCATATAAACATACAAGAAAACCAAATCTTACTGATAACGAAACATCAAGAGAGATAATTGCGCATGGCATATTAAGGCTAGCGAAAAAAAATCCGGAGAGGGCGGTTAAACGACTTGAAACATTAAAAATAAAATATTCATTCGCCTCCAGCGAAATCGCAGAAATCGAACGCATGTTAGCTATCTATGCGGCAAAAAAGAAAAGTAAAATAGCTTCAAAATTACTCGATCAAATCGATAACTACCATGTTAATGACGAAATATTTCATTATCGATTACGTACAGCCCTACTAAAAAAAGACTGGGGTCTGCTAAAAAAATGGACAACGGGAGAACCCAATGACTCAGAAATTAATCTCCGCTGGTCATACTGGCATGCACGTTCTCTTGAGGAAACAGGAGAAACTGAAAAAGCAAAACAAATCTATATAAAATTAGCAAAGGAACGCGACTATTATGGGTTCCTTGCAGCAGACAAAATTAACAAACCATACAGTATGAATCACTACCCTGTAACAAATGATAAAGAAGAATTTGAACGTATTTCTTCATTGCCAGCAATGAAACGCGCATATGAATTTTACCAGCTTGATATGAATACCAATGCAAGGCGAGAATGGCATCATGCTCTAAATAAAATGACTACCTATCAAATGCAAATGGCTGCTGCGCTAGCAGTAAAATGGGGGTGGCACAACAGAGCTATAATAACAATGAGTAGAGCCAAAGCACTTGATAATTTGGTTCTTCGTTTTCCAATATTATTTGATGATTTATTAACAAAGTATGCAAAGAGAAACAATATCGATCGTAGCTGGGTTTTTGGAATAGTTAGAGCAGAAAGTGCATTTATTGAGGATATAAGTTCACCAGTAGGCGCATTAGGTCTAATGCAAGTTATGCCTAGGACTGGCAGGAGCGTAGCAAAGCAAATTGGGATCAAAAATTTCAAAAAAAGTAAACTCAGAAAAGCAGAGACAAATGTGCCAATCGGTAGTGCTTACATGAAAATGATGTTAGATAAATTTGAGGGTAATGTTGTTTTAGCTACCGCTGCGTATAATGCTGGTCCGCATCGCGTTTTAAAATGGCTTCCAAAAAAAGCATGCACTGAAAATCCTGATATTTGGATAGAATTGATCCCTTTTAACGAAACTAGAAAATATGTACGTCGAGTGCTTTATTTTTCTATTGTCTATGACTGGCGTTTCAAAATGCCTATAAAACCTATGAAAGATCGTATGAGTTTAATAACACCAAAAAATAAAAAGTTGATAGCTAAGCTATCATGTTATTCTATTATTGAAGCGTTAAATAAAAAATATATAAAAGAAAAGAAGACAACAAAAACGACAATTCATAATGGAAAAATAACTAAATATAGCGTAAAAAAAGGTGACTCATTATGGTTAATAGCAAACAGATTTGGTATCAGCGTTAATGATCTTCTTAGATGGAATAATTTAAAAAGAAATAGGCCCATAAAACCCGGTCAAATACTAGAAATTAATATAAAAGAATAATGTTAATTAAAAAAATCGCAATACTTGGAGGGACAGGCTTTGTAGGTCAATCCCTCTGCAATCGCCTGTCAGAAGATGGTTATGAGTTAAAGGTGCCTACTCGAAATAGAGAATATAATCGAGAGGACTTGATTCTTTTACCTAATCTGGAATTAATAGAAACAGACATCCATAATCCTAAAAATTTAAAAAATCTACTCATTGACTGTGATGCGGTAATCAACTTGATTGGGATCCTGAATGAGAAAGAAAACAATGGGAAAGGTTTTAAAAAAGTACATGTTAAACTAATTAAAAATTTAATTTCTGCTTGTGAAATAAATGGAATACGCAGAATCTTACAGTTGAGCGCACTAAATGCAGATGCAAAAAATGGGAAAAGCTTTTACCTAAAAACAAAAGGAGAAGCTGAGGAACTACTACGTTCAAATTCGGCTGGAATAGAAATTACTATATTTAGACCATCTGTTATTTTCGGGAAAAAAGATAGTTTTTTTAATAGATTTGCAAAATTATTAAAAATCAGCCCTTTGTTTTTTCCTCTTGCGTGTTATAAAACAAAATTTTCACCCATATATGTGCTTGATTTAGTAGAAATGATGACAAATTCGATCAAGGACCCAGATAGTTATAATAAAAGTTACCAATTATGTGGGCCAAAGACTTATACACTAAAAGACCTAGTTAGCTATACTTCAAAAACTTTAGGTTTCAACTGCTTAATAATCCCCCTAAATAATGTTTTATCGCGTATACAGGCAAAGATATTTGATTTCTTACCAGGTAAACCTTTTTCAACAGATAATTACTTATCAGCTCAAACTGATAGTATTTGCGAGTGTAATGATTTATTTAGATACAATATTAAAGCCACTGCTATTGAAGATGTTGTGCCCCAATATCTGTCAGGCTATGAATATCGTTCATTTTATTCTAAGTTTCGTAACAACTCATAAAAGATTAATAGGTTTTAATTAAAAATTTATGAAAACATATTTGGTTGGTGGCGCAGTTCGTGACAAATTATTAGGTATCCCTATTAAAGATAGAGATTGGGTAGTCACAGGTGCGACACCAGAAGAAATGATCAATGAAGGTTTTAAAGCTGTTGGTGAAGATTTCCCGGTATTTCTACATCCACAAACAAAAGAGGAATATGCGCTTGCCCGTACAGAACGTAAGTCTGGGAAAGGTTATAAAGGTTTTACATTTTACTCCTCTCCTGAAATTATGCTTGAAGAGGACTTAAAACGTAGAGACATAACCATAAACGCGATTGCTGAAGATGAAAATGGAAATTTAATAGACCCATACGATGGTAAAACTGATTTAAAAAATGGTATTTTACGCCATGTTTCCTCTGCATTTGTAGAAGACCCTCTCCGTGTGTTACGTGTTGCTCGTTTTGCTGCTTGTTTTGGTTTCAAAATAGCTGATGAAACAATGGAATTACTAAAAATAATTTCCAAATCTGGGGAATTAAATGAACTGATACCGGAACGTGTTTGGACAGAAATGAAAAAAGCGTTAACTGGAAAATATCCATCACGTTTCATTCTTGCACTTAGATCGTGTAATGCTTTAGAAAAACTTTTTCCTGAAATAGAATCATTATTTGGTGTTCCTCAAGATAAAAAATATCATCCTGAGATTGATGTGGGAAGACATACATTGATGTCTCTAAATCAGTCAGTAAGATTATCGCCAGACCCCTTAATACGTTTTGCTGTACTTGTACATGATCTTGGAAAAGCAACTACGCCAAAAGAACAATTACCAAACCATGACGGACATGAGGAACGTGGAGTCAGCATAATAAATTCTTTTTGTAAACGATATAAAATTCCAAATAAGTATCAGGATCTTGCTGTGTGTGTATCGGAGTTTCATCTAGACTGCCATCGAATACAAGAGATGGGGGCGGAAGAGGTATTAGAAAAACTAGAAAAACTCGACGCATTCAGAAGAACAGAAAGATTTAAACAATTTTTAATTGCATGTGAATCTGATTCGAGGGGTCGTGCTGGTTATGAAGATAAAGAATTTCCTCAAGCTAAATATTTTCTTAATGCGTTAGAACTTTCAAAAAATATTGATCTAGATTTATTAAAAAATAAAGGGCTTGAAGGGAAAAAACTTGGTGATGCATTGAAAAAAGAGCGCATTGAGACTCTAAAGGAAAAATTACTGTCAAACTAAAATCTTTATTTAGTTATTAAACAAACATAAATAATAATATAGTGCCTAGTATCAATCGATATATGACAAATGGCAACATTCCGATTCTATCTAAAAATTTCAGAAAAAGATGAATCGTAAAAAAAGAGCTCAGAGCCGATAAGATAACAGTAATAATAAAATTAAAGATATCAATATCGTTACCAACTTGTATCAAATTTGAAGCTTCATATAGCGCTGCTGCTAATATTATAGGTACAGATATAAAAAACGAAAATTTTACAGCAGTATTGCGATCAAGACCTAACATAAGTCCAGTCGTCATAGTAATACCCGAACGTGATGCACCAGGAATAAATGCCAATATTTGTAGTGATCCTATAATTAATGCATCTTTTTTATTAATGGAATTTATTGATCTTTGTCGTTTTCCAATCACATCTGATAACCATAATAATAAACCAAAAAAGATAGTTGAAAATGAGATTAATAAGGGGTTACGAAAGTAGTATGAAATAATGTCTCGAAAAAGAAACCCTGCTATAAGAACTGGTAAACTAGCGAGTACAATAAACCAAAATAACCTAAAATTCTCCTCAACGTAGTTCAATTTAAATACGGGGGCAAACCCGCTAACTAAGATACTCCTAAAGTCTTTTCTAAAATAAAAAATAACTGCAAATAAACTCCCCAAATGTGCGGCCACATCAATTGCCAAACCCTGATCTTTCCAGTTCATTAATTGTGGCAAAAGTATTAAATGCGCAGAACTAGAAATAGGTAAAAATTCTGTAATCCCCTGAATTACAGATAAAATTATAATTTGCATTAAGTCCATGATAAATCCAATAAATAATTAAATAGGTAAAAACACAGCTGTTGCCATATTCTGAATTATCTTCTTGATGCCTCTTTGTTTTTTGTTAGCCAAAATTATAGCCATATTATCTTGAGTTGCTATCAACTTACCGAAAAGTCTTTCATAACTTAAATTTCTGATTTTATCATCAGATAAAGAATTGCTGATCAAAAATAATTTTCCTGTTGAATCATAATCATTACTAAGCTTCCACATAGCTATCTCGATATTTCTCGCACAATTATATAATTTCTGAGGATCAACCGAATCAATTATATAAAATTTCGATTTGTAATTATAAGACTTCATTATCATTGACATTAAACCAGAAACAAATGCAAAAACACGATCTCCTTCATATTCATCATTAAAAACTAATCGTATTGATTCTATATCATGTGTACCCTCAAGCTCAGGAAAATCCCATGTATGTTTTAAGTCGAACAATCTAACTATATTTTCATCAGCAATTTTATAAGGCGACTTTTTCAATTCTCGAGGGTTGCGTTTATATAGCTTAGACATTAGTTCTTTTAATAATCTATGTGACTCGTTTATGTGTATTTCTATTACATTATCAATATCTGACTTTGCTAGTTGTGAAATACCTGAATCTTTTTTTATTGGTTGATTTTCTCTCACAACCTCCCTATTACAACCATAATTTAAAGAGATGCATAGAAAAATTATAAGATATTTTAACAATAACATTAGAAGTTAAAGTTGGCTTCTTTGATTCATTTTAGAAAAACCTAATAATTCTTTGTTATATTTTTTTGTTAACGCAATAAATTTAAAGCGTTCCCCCATTTCATCTGGCATTGTTAAGGTACGTAACTCTTGTGAAACCTTTGTTTGTGATTTTATATCTAACAAATTCATATCTGGTACCAAATTTTCAAGTCCACATCCAAAAAGAAAATATGTTTGGTTCGTATAGCCACTAATATTCATCCCAATTTCTTCTGCATATTCTGCAACTGCGGTAAAATTAACGCATGTTGTTATATCCTGCAATCCTGGATAAAAAAATGGATCATTATGAACATAGTGTCGATAGTGGCATAATAAATTACCATCACTTTTTTCATTATGATAGTAATCCGACATCGAATACCCATAATCAATAAGTAAAATTACACCTTTTTTAATAATAGATTGGATTGAATTCAGCCATACTTTAAGATTAATGTTTATCTCCGAATAATAACTTTCGGGGAACGGTGTAAGTAATTTTTTTTCGAGTCTTGTTAAATTATCAATCAACTGATCATCAGCATCAACATCAATCCAACAAAAATTATTTTTATAAAAGGTTACTTTTTCTTCTTTGAATGAATTGGATTCTTTTTTAAAACGTTTAACAGGTAAGGCATCTAAAACCTCATTTGCTAGCACTAAACCTTCAAAATTTACCTCAGAAATACTATTCAACCATATAATACTGTCCATATATTGAGGAATTGATTGTTTTAATAATTGTTTTTGTCTAAGTTTTAAATGAGTACTTACTTCAAGTATGTAATATTTATCAGGGAGTGAATTATGTTTTTCTAAATTTAACAATAGATCTCTTGCCATAATGCCATCTCCAGCGCCTATTTCTAAAATAGATGGCTCTTTGAAATCTCCTAATATTTGCCTGCATTGAGAGGCTAAACATTTTGAGAAAAAAGGTGATATTTGAGGAGCTGTTACAAAATCTCCTTTGGGGCCAAACTTTTGAATATCAGAACTGTAATAACCCAAACTTGGGTGGTACAAAACTAAATCCATATATTCATCAAAGCCTATAGCGCCTTCCTGTCTGTCAATTATATCTCTAATATATACAGACAATTTTTCACTTTGCGTCCGCGCCTCAGGATCCGGCCTAGGTAACAATGAGTTATTTTTTGTTAGTTTGGATTGTCTCATACCAATTCCATGTTATTCTGTTTAAAAAATGATTCAAGAAAACTTTTTTTGATACCCAGAATCTCTAAATTTTCGATTATATTAAAAATTCAGTGTTGAAATGAAAAATAGAACCGTATTAATAACAGGCGCAGCTAAAAATATCGGAGCAACAATAGCAAAAGAGCTTCATAGTTCCGGGATGAAAATTATTATTCACTATAATCGTTCGCAAAAAGAAGCGACCAAACTGGTTGATGAGCTTAATGACCTTCGTGAAAATTCTGCTATAAAAATACAGGCCGACCTTAAAAAAAAGGAATGTTACTCGATGCTGATTAATGCGGCTCTTGACTTTACAGGAAAAATTGATGTTTTAATAAATAATGCCTCTGCCTTCTACCCGACTCCACTTAATGATATAAATGAAAAAAAATGGAATGAATTAATTAATATAAATTTAAAGGCTCCATTATTTATTTCAAAGCTTGCTGCTGAATCATTAAAAGAAAATAATGGATGTATTATTAATATTACAGACATTCATGCATCTAACCCGTTAATAAATCATGCCATTTATTGCATATCAAAAGCAGGCCTGATCATTCTTACAAAATCTCTAGCAAAAGAACTAGCGCCTAATATTCGCGTCAATGCAATTTCACCAGGTGCAATCACTTGGCCAGATGGCATGGATGGTGAAACAAAGGAAAACATAATAAATCAAACTGTTCTCAAAAAAATGGGGGATGCTAAGGATATTGCTAAAACTGTAATTTTTCTTATTGAAGATGCTAGCTACATAACTGGTCAAATATTGAATGTTGACGGCGGGAAAACACTATTTTTATAAGACTTCAATCAAATTCAGGAAAGGGATAGTCAACAAACCACTGCTTATTTTCTTTATTAAACCACCAGTTTTGCTTTAACTTCAATTTTTTAATTGTTCCTTGTGTTTTAAGAAAGTAAGTAATCGTAGTCTCAACGTACGCCTCATCATGTTCTTTATTGATCGTTTTTTCTGTCACCTCTATTCCGGTTACACTAATTTCTTCCAATCCATCTAGTTTCGCAGGTGGTTGTTTACCGTCCGGAGAATAGTGATAGCTGTACGCTTCTTTGTACATTCCCCACCTCAAAGCGACATTATAATAAGTCACTGTATTTTCAAGACTATCGACTGTTTCACGAACCTTAAAAGAGTTACATGATTGCAGCAATACCATCAACAGAAACGATATTGGAAAAATCATAGATTTTTTCATATTAGTCACTCTCCTCACTAAAATTCTATACGAAAAATTAAATGTTTTGAAAAGTATCGGCCTCTATGGACTTTATGGGTTGCGTAGATATATCAAACTTTTCCCACAAAGTACTGATTTTTTCACCAATGACAGGATGAATTAAATCTGGCTCAATATCACATAGTGGTTTCAATACAAAACTATAATTCGTTATATCATCTCTTGGTATATTATGTTCACTGCTAATAATGTCACCAAATAACAACAAATCGATATCGAGAGTTCTTGAAGTATGTGGCGGCTGATTTCTCTTTCTTCCAAAACGATACTCAATTTCCCTCAATTTGAGTTCTAAATCTTCGATACCAAGACTTGTCTTAATCTTTACAACTAAATTATAAAAATCATCTCCTATCATACCAATGGGTTTACTCTGATATATCGGCGAAATTTTAATTTCGCTAAAAGAAGATTTAAGATCATTTAAAGAGCCTTGTATATTTTTTCTTTTATCAATATTGCTACCAATCCCAATATAGACACTTATCATCTTCATTTTTTTTTGCCGCGCTCTATGATTACTCCCACATCTCTTGCGCCGCGTATAGCACCTATTTTATTTAATGATAATCGTAACCATGGAACATCAAACTCCGTCAGTACAATTTCAGCTATCCTCTCTGCAAGAGTCTCAACCAACCCAAACTCGCTATCACCAACAAAACTAATTAAACGTTTTGACACTGCTTTATAGTCTAGGGCATCTTCAATTTTATCGCTAGATGCCGCCTTTTTTACATCTGTTGCCATTTCTAGATCGAGAATTACAGTCTGCTTAATTTTCCGCTCCCAATCATATATACCAACTATTGTTTCTATTTTTAAGTCTCTGAGAAAAATAATATCCATAGATTTAAATACCATTTATATATATATATATTAAGCTATAGGTTAATCTTGCTTCTTTATAAAGATTTTAATGTAATAATGCTAATTAATACTCTTTTAATTTTTTCAGCGTACTTATTAGGTTCGTTATCAGCGGCTATTTTAGTTTGTAAAATCCTCGGCTTATCTGATCCTCGTGCTGGAGGTTCTGGTAACCCAGGAACAACAAACGTAATGCGATTACACGGGAAAAAAGCAGCGCTACTAACTTTAACAGGTGACATCATTAAGGGAATTATCCCCGTATTAATTGCTAAAGTCATTGTTAGTTCCGAATTTATTATCGCTCTATCCGGTTTAGCCGCATTTTTAGGTCATATTTTTCCGATCTATTTCAAGTTTAAAGGAGGTAAAGGTGTAGCAACTTTAATCGGTGTTCTTTTCGCAACACATTGGTTGTTTGGTGCGATTTATGTGGCGATATGGCTGTTGACTGCAGCAATATTTCGATACTCTTCTCTAGCCGCATTAATCGCGACATTTTCAATACCAGTTTACGCCTATTTTTTGGAGCAAAATTTACAGTACGCTATTAGTTTTTCGATAATAACAGTGATTCTTTTCTGGAGACACAAATCTAATATATATAAATTGTTTTATGGAAAAGAAAATAAAATCGGGCAACACGAACATAAGTAAATAAATTAAATATCATCTATTGGCCATCTCGGTTTTGCTTTAAAACACAACGGATCATGTTGACCATTTTTAATTCTGAGGTAGCCAGCGTATGCGACCATGGCGCCATTATCAGTACAATATTCATCGCGTGGAAAAAAAACCTCCCCGCCCTCTTTATTAAACATATCTGTCAGGCCTTGTTGTAATTGTTTATTTGCACTAACTCCGCCTGCGACGACCAATTGTTTAATCCCAGTATCATTAATTGCACGTTTACATTTTATTACAAAAGTATCGACAATTGCGTCTACAAATGCTCTGGCAATATCTGCTTTTGTTTGTTCGTTAATATTCTCTGCATTTATAGTATTTAATGCATAAGTTTTCAATCCGCTAAAACTAAAATCAAGGCCTGGGCGATCTGTCATCGGTCTTGGAAACTTAAACCGGCTACTAACGCCTTGTTCTGCTAAAGCTGACAGCGCCGGTCCTCCGGGATAGGGTAATCCCAATATTTTTGCCGTTTTATCAAAAGCCTCTCCAGCAGCATCGTCTACAGATTCACCAAGTATTTTGAAAGTTCCAGGGGCTTTTACGTTAACAATTTGTGTGTGTCCGCCCGACACTAATAATGCCAAAAATGGATATTGTGGGGTATTTTTTTCAAGCATAAGCGCCAATAAGTGTGCCTCCATATGATGCACTCCGATTGCTGGTAGAGAAAGAGCGTAAGCTAAACTTCTTCCAACTGTGCTTCCAACTAGTAATGACCCCATAAGTCCCGGGCCTATGGTATAGGCAACGCCATTCAACAAACTAAATTCTGTCTTAGCCTCAGAAAGCGTTTTTTTTACTAAGGGTAAAACTTTTAAGACATGTTCGCGCGAAGCTAATTCCGGCACAACGCCACCGAACCTATTATGTAAACCTATCTGACTATACAAACAATGACCCAATATCCCGAATTCAGAGTCATAAACTGCTATCGCTGTTTCATCACACGAGGTTTCTATTCCTAGAACTTGCATTTAAATGCCTATTTCATTGAAAAATGGTAATTTTTGCATTGCAATTTCACATATTCTCACTAAAATGTCCGCTTTTTTTTACTAAACTTAATCAGGAAAACAAATACTATGCCTTCAGTTAAGGTAAGAGACAATGAGCCATTTGATATCGCAATGCGCCGATTCAAGCGTGCTTGCGAAAAAGCAGGTACTCTGGCTGATGTTCATCGACGTGAGTTTTACGAGAAACCAACACAAGTAAGAAAACGTAAAGCTGCCGCAGCTGTCAAACGATCTCAGAAACAAGCTTCTAGAAATATCCTACATCGCATCCGCCCATATTAACTAACCCGCTAAATATAGCTCACTCAGAAGTGTCTGGCATTAAAACTCAAATTAGTAACGATGTAAAAGATGCCATGCGCAGCAAAGATAAAGATCGTCTCGCTGCTTTAAGGCTTATACTGGCTGCATTTAAACAAAAAGAAGTTGATGAACGTATTGAATTATCTGATGAGCAAAGTATTTCTATATTAAACAAAATGGCAAAGCAACACCGTGATTCTATAGAGCAATTTGGTCAAGCAAATCGAGATGATTTAATTAAAAAAGAACAGTTAGAGCTAGACATTATCGAATCTTATTTGCCTGAGAAATTATCAGAAGAAGAGGTCAACTTACTAATTGATGAAGCTATATCCGAAACAGGGGCAAATTCAGTAAAAGACATGGGCAAGGTCATCGGCTTGCTTAAGGGGAAACTTCAAGGCCAAGCTGATATGGGTGAAGTAAGTAGATTAATCAGAGGTAAATTAGGTAGTTAAAGCAGAAAAACGTTCATTTCTTTTTACGGTCGCAGATTTGTTAAGTGCTGTTTATACTATTTTATATTATGGCCGGCAAGATTCCGCAAAATTTCATTGACGAGTTACTCACTCGTACAGATATCATCGATGTCATAGACGCTTATGTGCCCTTAAAAAAGGCCGGGAAAAATCATAAAGCATGCTGCCCATTTCATGAAGAGAAAACACCATCGTTTAATGTAAACCAAGATAAACAGTTTTATTACTGTTTTGGGTGTACTGCAAGTGGAACCGCGATTACCTTTTTAATGGAACATTTACGCATCGGGTTCGTGGAGGCAATCGAAGATCTTGCATCTCGTGCAGGGATGGAAATACCTCGTGAAGCATATAACTCCGGAGACTCATCCAGTGTGTCTAATAAGCTCTATGAATTATTGGAATCAATCACCGAATACTATACTAATGAACTAAAAAATAATAAAAATACAAACAATATTATTAATTATATAAAAAAACGTAATATTAATAATGAAACAAGGGTTGAATTCGAATTAGGTTTCGCACCACCGGGTTGGGATAATTTAGTTTCAAATTTTGGAAAATCAAAAGAGACGATAAAACTATTAGTTGATGCTGGGGTTATTATTAAAAATGACCGTGGTAGCTACTATGATCGCTTTAGAAATCGCTTAATATTCCCAATTCGGGATCAACGTGGCCGTGTTATTGGCTTCGGTGGCAGAGTACTAGGAGATGAAACACCGAAATACCTAAACTCTCCTGAGACACAAATCTTTCAAAAAGGTAGAGAATTATATGGCTTGTTCCAGGCTAGGAAAGCATCAAGGGATTTGAAAGATATATATATAGTTGAAGGTTACATGGATGTCATTGCTTTAGCTCAGTTTGGCATAAAAAATGTTGTTGCCACTTTGGGAACAGCAGCAACATTCGAACATATTGGAAAATTGTTTCGTATCACAAACAAACTAATATTCTGTTTTGACGGTGATAAAGCTGGGAAAAAAGCCGCTTGGCGAGCACTAGAAAATTCACTATCGTTATTAAAAAATGGGAGGCAAGTCTATTTTATATTTTTACCTAACAATGAAGACCCTGATACCTTCGTTAATAAGAATGGTAAAAATGCATTTATCAATACTGAGATGCTTACGCCCTTATCGGATTTTTTGTTCAATTCAATAAGTCATAATATAAACCTAGAGATACTCGAGGGTAGATCAGAAATGATTAATAAAACACTACCTTACTTAGCTAAATTACCGCTCGATCCATATAAAGATATTATTGTTAAGGAATTAAGTAAAATCACGGGTTATGAAGTTAATGATATACAAAAGCAATTATCTATACCTGAAAAATCCGACTTAAAAAAATTAAAAAATAGCAACAAAAAAGTTGAAAATAATAGAGGTATCGAAAAAATACGCTGGCTAATACGCTGCTTACTACATCAGCCCAGTCTAGCACTTAACGTTGAATCCACGGAATCGTTATTGGCATTGGAATCTTCCGGGATTGATTTTTTATGCGAGCTGATACAGCTAATAAAGAAAAATCCAAATATTACTTTAGGTGGAATTCTTGAGAACTGGCGCGATTCAAAATTTGAAAAACGTTTATGTGAGCTTGCCTCAGAAGAAGATGAATTTAACGAAATTGGTGTCACAAATGAAGTTTTTACTGACGCTATTAGTGGTCTAATCGAAACGCACCAAAAAGAATTTGAAACATTCAAAAAGAAAAGTAGTCCATTAGAATTGACCGATGAAGAAAAATTAAAATACCGAGAAATGCAGAAATCATCCAAAGATTCTTAGAATCCACAGCAAGTACCCACTAGCGAAAACTGATTCTGTATGTTAGGATTGTCTGTTAACTCTTTTATAAATATCTATTGTAAATCAAGTCGTTATAATCAAAATAACTTTTATATCGCCAGCAAATCACGAGTCAAACACCAATGAGCAAGCCAGAAAAAAATATTAACAGTCCTGAAAAATCACAACTTAAGTCACTTATAGCAAAAGGGAAAGAACAAGGATTTCTCACCTATGCCGAGGTTAACGACCATCTACCTAATGAAATAATTGAGCCTGAACAAATTGAAGATATAGTCAATATGATCAATGACATGGGTATCACCGTTTACGAATCTCCCCCAGATACCGACAACCAAATAACCGACGCCACAAATGTGCTTGATGAAGATGCTGCTGCAGAAGCTGCTGCGGCTCTTGCTAACATGGAAAATGAATTTGGTAGGACAACAGACCCCGTGAGAATGTATATGAGGGAAATGGGTACTGTCGATTTATTGACACGAGAAGGGGAAATTAAAATTGCTAAGCGTATTGAAGAAGGAAGCCATCAGGTTTTAGCTTCATTATCTAGCTACCCACGCACTGTATTAACATTACTCGAAGCATATGACTTAATCTTAAAAGAAGAAGTAAAATTAAGTGATGTAATCATAGGATTTAATGATACTGAAGAATACCCAGATGAAGGTATCACAGTAATTAATCCGACTGAAATTTCAGCATCGGATGATGTTCCTGAAGATGAAGAAATTGAGGAGGTTCCTCTCACCCCAGAGGATGTTAAAGAACATATTAATAAAATTAAAAAGCTTCATATTACATTTATAAAATCAATCAAGCGAAATGGAAAAAGCCATGCCAAAACCAAAACAGCAGAAAATAATTTAGCTCAATGGTTTCTGGAACTTCGCTTAACACCAAAATTCATCGATGTCCTGACAGATAATCTCAGTAATGATGTAGAACATATACGTCGCACAGAAAGGGAGATTATGAAACTTTGTGTTAAAGAAGCGAAAATGCCTAGAAA